>JAZDOW010000063.1:0-11848 GCA_043798185.1 Pseudomonadota bacterium
AAAGCCGGTGTACAATATTGGTACAGCCGCCGCCGACAGCCTCCAAGGCCATGAAGGCCGGGATATTATACTAGGTGGTGCCGGCAATGACGCTTTATCCGGCTATGGCGGCGCGGACACCCTCAATGGCGGCGAAGGGGCGGACACCTTATTCGGCGGCGCCGGCGATGACATTTTTGTCTTCAACTCCTTCCTCGATCAGGCAACTAACAAGGATACTCTTGCCGACTTTACCCTTACACAGGATAAAATCCAGCTCGATAGGGATATCTTCACGGCTCTGCCGGAAGAGGGAACGCTTTTATCCCAGTATTTCAAGTCTTCCGCAAGCGGAGTAGCCGGAGACGACAACGACTACCTTCTCTACTGTACCACATCAGGGGCCCTGCTTTACGACTTCGACGGCAACGGCCAAGGGGTGGCAATAGAATTTGCGACGCTGACCAACAAACCGGCGATCAAGGCCGAGGATTTTCTCATTGCCTCTTGATTCCAGGGCAATGAATCGGCAGGCAGGGAGTCCTGAAAGCTCGCGAACACCGAACTCCCTGCCTGGGATAAATTGCCGGAAATTGCCTTTGGTTATGAATGGGTCAACCAGTTAAAAAGTAACCTTCTCCGCCCCGGCTACCAGGCGCGTAAAGTCGCTCATCCAGTTTTGTCCGCCCAAGGTCTCGGCCAGAACAACCGTCATATGTTTTGGGGTAATGCCCATCTCCCGGTTGCGGCCGAGGCCGGACAGGCAGGAGGGGCAGTTGGTGGCGATGATGGCGGCATCGCAGCCGATCTGGGCCTTGGCCAGCGATTCACGCTTCCGTTCGAGCATGGCATGGGCGATGTCCGGCCTGGAGACGGCAAGTGTTCCGGCTTCGGAGCAGCAGTTGGCGACACTCTTGACGTTGGTGAAGAGCCGGCCGAGAAGCTGTGGACCGTTGCCGTCAAAGGAGTCGTGGCAGGGGGTATGGTAGAGTATTGCCTCAGGGCGCCGATTGACGAACCGACCATTGGCGTTTTCCATGACGAATTGTGAGATATCGGTCATGGCGCAGCCGAATATCTCGCTTACCCCCATCTCGTGCAGAGCCTCCCGGCAGGTGCCGCAACTGATGAGAAAGGCGTCGAATACCAGATGGCCGAGCATATCACGGATCTGGGTGAGAATGATGGTATCGCGCAGGCCGATGATCGCCGCCATCCTCTTCTTGGCGTTGACCTTGGCTGGAAAGCCGCAGCATTGAGAAAGCGGTGGGATGATGACCCGGACGTTGTTCTTGATCAGCAGATAGATGGCGGCCGTGGCGATGTCGGCATACAGCCGCTCCGAGCCGCAGCCGGGGAAGTAGAAGACCGTTTTCTGCACCGGTCCTTCGGGGCTGATCATCAGCGCATCGCGTTCCGAGAAATAGGGGAGTCTCGCCCCGAGGCTGGTCTTCGACGCCGGCATCATCGGCGATTTGAACATATTCAAAAAGCGCCATTTTTTTTCAGTGAGTGCTGCCGGCGCTTTTTTGTATGCTGCTGCCGCCAGACGTTGTGCGGCCCCGCCCCATTCGAGAATCCCCTTGCGAAAGACCCGGTTGAAACTGCGGTTTCTGATTTTCAGGTAGTAAAGAGACATCAGGGTAGCCGGGGCGGTATGCTTGTAGCTGAGATCGCTGAGAATCTCCCGCTCAAGAAGGGAAACCTCGGCGGTATCGATATCAACGGGGCAGGGCGCCAAACATTTATGGCACATAGTGCAGTGGTCGGCAATTTCTTCGAGATTTTTCAGCTGGTTGAAGCGCGGCAGGTGGGATCGCTGCATATCGTAGAGCAGGGCCTCGATGAGCGAGCCGATGACCATGTTCTTGTTGCGCGGATGAAAAAAGATATTGCTCCCCGGATGGTAGACGCAGCACACCGGCATGCATTTGCCGCAGCGGATGCATTTCGAGATCATCGAGGAAAGCTTGGCCAGCGACCCGTACTGGAGGATTTTTGCCTCCAGTTCCAGAAGGTTGAACGATGGGGTATAGACTTTGTCGATAATTGCCGGGTCGTTGAGCATACCCGGATTCATGATGCCCTGCGGATCGACCTCCTGCCGATAGCGGCGCAACTCGTCGAGGCGGGATTTTTCCAGAAATTTCATCTTGGTGATACCGATACCGTGTTCACCGCTCACCACCCCACCCAGTTCGACCGCTTTGGCCATGATCTCCTCGGCGGTTTTTTCCGCCCGCTTCATCATGCTGCGGTCGTTGGAGAACACCGGAATGTTGACATGGATATTGCCGTCACCGGCATGCATATGGGTGGCGATGATAATTCGTCTGGCCCGGACTTCGGCATAAATTGTTTCGATTGCGGCGCTGACCTTCTTGTAGCCGCTGAGAAGCTCAAGGAGATCGGCCAGGAGTTTTTTAATATCAACCCCCTGGCGCATCGATTCCTTGCTGTGCAGCCGCAACTTGTCCAAGGTTTCCCGGCACAGGTCGTTGGCCTTCGGTATTTTTGCCTCAAGCCAGTCGGGATCTTCCAGGGGGTCGGCGGTCTCAAGATAATCGACGATACGATGAATGACCTGGATCTTATTGTGGATATCCTCCTCGAAATTATAGGCGTCGACAAAACGGGCAAATTCGGCAAGCGCCGGCAGGGGCAGGACGATATCCTCGTTGAGCTTGAAGGCATTGGTGCGGGCGGCAATTGCCCCGAGTCGCTTGCGGTCGCGCCAGAAGCGGGTCGCCTCATCGGCGTCCTGGGCGGTAAAAAGCTCGGTATTTTTATAGGGCAGGAGAAGCTTTTCCAACCGCTCCTTGCCACGCAGAACCTGGGCGCTGGTATGGCCGACCATGTCGATGAGGAGCACCGCTTTCGGGTGTTCGCTTCGCGCCGCCTTGAATTTATATTTAATGGCCCGGATATATTCCTCGTCAAAGTGCTCAAGGGCCATGAGTGCCTCTTCGCCGCGGTTGACGAACTCCTCGGAGATCTCGACAATGACCCGGCTGGCCTCATCCATATCATCGCCGAAAAATTCCAGGCAAAAGGTGATCTTTTTCTCGTAGGCCTTATATAAAACAAATTCACCGGAGGTGATGACGCCGTCGGTGCCCTCTTTCTGGAAACCGGGCAAGCCTTTCAAGGCTTTATTGGTGATGTCTTTCCACAATCCCTTTTTGCGGATTTCGGTGCCGGTCAGGTGTACGTCGCGGAGGACCCGGCCGCTCGGTTCAAGAACCTGGAAATAGATCCCGTCGTCGGGGAGGATCTTGCGCATCGGATGGTTCACCCGTCGCACGGTCAAGAGACCTCGACCGGGCATGGCGATGGTGTATGAGAGGATGTTGTCGATGGCCGTGCCCCAGAGGACAGCGGTCTTACCGCCGGCGTTTTCGGCGATATTGCCGCCGATGGTCGAGGCCCAGGCGCTGGTCGGATCGGTGGCAAAGACTAGGTTGTCCTTTGCCGCATGGGCCATGGCGTCGGAGGTGACGACTCCGGCCTCGACCTTTAAGACCGGAATTTTGACGCCTTGACCGAGATGGGGGAAGTCCTTGTAGACAATGTCGTGGATCTTGGTCAGTTTCTCAGTGTTGAAAATCACGCAGTTGTTGGTCACCGGAACGCTGCCGCCGGTAAGGCCGGTACCGCCGCCGCGGGGGATGATCTTCAGCCCCAGCTCGGCCACAGCCTGCATCAGTCCCGGCACCTGCTCCTCGGTTGCCGGTCGAAGTACCGCCAGAGGCAGGAAGAGGCGCCAGTCGGTGGCGTCGGTGGCATGGCTGATGAGGGTGAAGGGGTCGAACCGGACGTTTTCCTTGCCGATGACCGCGCCGAGCTTTTTCTGCATTTGCCCGCGGAGCGCAGGTGCGTCGTGGATTTCTTTTTTTAGCTCAGCCAGTCGCCTGCGGCAGATAGCAACCAGACGGAGCACCTTGGCGCTGCGCTCCTTACCAATCCTGCCGATGCGCGCCGCCTCCTCAATAATCGTCAGGTCTTCGCCGGCGGTATCTAAAAATCGATGCCGCTTGCGCGGCAAATCAAGCAATTCCTGGAAGAGAAAAGGGTTACGCCTGAGGATGAAGAGATCGCCCATAAAGCGCATAACTAACCGGGCCGAACGGCCGGTAAGCCTCTGACTGCGCAATTCCTCAAGGTCCTCCCACACCTCTGCGCCAAAGAGCAGGTTGATGATCAGTTTATCGTCGGCGGAGGTAAAATTATAGGGTATTTCGCGATAATTCTTTGTGTTCATAGAGAGGGCAGTAATAGCTGAGTGATCGGAAGGAGGAAAAAACTACTCTTTTTCGTGGTGCCGCTAGTATCCAGGGGAAAGAGAAAACTACCAAAGCTGTCTTTTTACCATCTCTGATGATTTTTACCAGATTTTTGTGGTGATTCTCTCGGTAAAAGCAAGCGGCAGCATACCTCGGTTTGGGAGGAGAGCCTTTGAAAAATTTCGGACCGAGCATCTCGGAAAGCCCTCGGTTTTCGGAAGATCAATTGCCTCTTATATTTGGATTTCTGCCGGTTTATACTTGTCTATATTATGGAGTAACGATATATTTCAAGCACTTTGTTCACCAGGGCAAGTGAAAATATGCGACCATGATCGAAACGGAATCAGGTTGGTTTTTTTCTTCGCCCAAGTTTCGGCACCTATGAGTCGCGAAAACCGTATTTATCGGCTACAGCCACGACACTCCAGAGCACAGTCAACAAGTGTTCAAATGTCCAAAAGCCCTTCATAATCAGGGTATTAAGGTTGAACTCGATTAATATCCTGTTCGTCCGCACTTGGTTGGCACGCTGGTGTGAGGAGCAGATTTGTCCGGGAAATGGTCGAGAAACCGAACAGCTTATGCAAAAATCCGCGGAGCCTGCCATGTCGTTTACTCTTTCTTTGGCCGTTTTTTCCTTTGCCGTAATTTTTTTTTCCTCATTGGTACTGGCCTTCGGGGTACGCAAGCTGCGCCGGCTTGAGGACATCGCAGCCGACAGCACCTCCCCTGAGCCTCGGGTTTCCATTATTGTCCCGGCTTGTAACGAAGAGGACAATATTGAAAAGGCGGTGTTGTCGCTTCTCTCCCAAACGTATACCAATCTTGAAATTCTTGTAGTCAATGATCGTTCCGTCGACACCACTAGCCAGGTGTTGCAACGCTTGCAGGCATCCCACCCGCGTCTCTTTATTCATGAGATAACCGAACTGCCACCCGGCTGGATGGGTAAAAGCCATGCCCTTGCCCAAGGGGCAGCCCTTGCCACCGGCGATTATCTTCTCTTTACCGATGCCGATGTGATCATGGAGCCAAGCGCCATTAGCCGTGCCATACGTCATATGCTTGATAATGGCCTTGACCATCTGTCGCTCATTTTTAAAAATATCGGCGGGAGCTGGCTACTTAATTGCCTGATCCTTGAAATGGCATTGGGCCTGTTGCTCTTCTTCAGGCCGTGGCGTGTCAGGTTGCAGGGGAGTCATGAGTTTATCGGTATAGGCGCCTTTAACCTGGTGAAAACAACCGCCTATGCGGCAGTCGGCGGCCATAAAAGTATCCGCATGCATCCCATAGACGACCTGATGCTCGGCAAAATCCTGAAAAAACACGGTTTTCACCAGGATTGTCTCCTGGCTCATGGCTTTGTCGCCGTTCCCTGGTATGATTCGGTGTGGGCGATGATCGGTGGCCTGGAGAAAAATACCTTTGCCTTTGTCCATTACCGGTTGTACTCCCTCCCCCTGATTATTGTCTTTCTCTTTGTGGTGAACATCTTGCCGCTCTGGGGGGTGATCTTCTTTTCGGCTGCGGCAAGGTTTCTCTGGATGCTGACGATTATCCTGAAGATGCTCGGTTTTTTCTTCGGTCTTCGCCGCCAAGGATTGCCGACATGGTATCTGCTGGGGGGACTGTTCGCGCCCTATCTTTCCCTCTTCATCATTTGCAGATCGGCAATTGTCGTCTGGAAAAACGGTGGTATTACCTGGCGAGGCCAGTTTTATGCCCTTGCCGAGTTGAAAAAAAGTCAGCCGCTGGTTTTTTAACATCTTGTAGATTCTTTTCTTTTTAAGAAATAATTTCATGAAGATACTTGTCTCCCTTTTTGGGGGGTAAGTGCTGTTACGTGATATGTGTCATCGTTAAGGCTCCCTGATTTTGTCAGAAAAATCTTGCATATGGGATATGTCGGTAGTATTTTTCAGAGATTCTTGCCTTTAATGAGAAGCCTGGCAAGGAACTATTTTCAGGTAGTGCAACCAACAGTGCAAAGGGGGAAACCTTGAAACGCTCTATGCTTATTGTTATAGGTACTTGTCTCTGTCTGCTCTCCGGATGTAAGGGGCTGTACGAGGGGTCTAAGTTACTCAGAGCCGAAGATTGTTATAGTCTGACCTATCCCGACCAGGAAATGTGCCTGCAGCAGGTGAATGTCAGTTATGAAGAGTATCAAAAAGAAAGAACTGGAACGAAGCCGAAGCAATAAGTCTTCACGGGGCTTGATAGGCAAAGACCTTGAAAAACAGGACACCCAAAAGGTTTCTTTTTTACTCTTCTGTAAGGACGATTGGGGAGGCTTCTTTGGAGGGGATATGAAAAGCTGTGAAGAATTGATGGCGGAAAATGCCTCGCTTCGGGCGCGGCTGCAACAGATCTCTGCAAAATCCAGTCATTCTGCCGACGAGAACCTGGGTGATCGTATCTTGATCGATGATGCCCTGTTTCCTATTATAATCGCTGATCTCGAAAATGACTGTGTCGTCTATGCCAATAGGTTTGCTGCCCAGTATTTTGGACTTACCCTGGAGGAAGCAATCGGCAGAAAAGCACCAGACTTCTGGGTTTATCCTGAGCGACGCGCAGAATATATTCAGGCCGTAAAGGAATGCGATCAGATCCATGACTTCGAGGCTGAGTTATTGACTGCATCGGGAGAGAGAAAATTTGCGCTCCTCTCTTCCCAAAAAATCAAATATCGTGGCAGGCGGGCGCTCTACAGCGTGTTTGCTGATATCACCAACTGGAAGAAGGCCGACCAGGCCCTGTCTGAGAGTGAGGTTCGTTATCAGGGGATGTACCGGATGATGAAGCTCATGGCCGATACCGTTCCGGATATGCTCTGGGCCAAAGATCTTGAGGATCGCTACATTTTTGCCAACAAGGCTATTCGCGAAAAATTCTTGATGTGCAAGGAGTTTGAAGACCCTATCGGTAAAAATGACCAATTTTTTGCCGAGCGGGAACAAAGCGATGGGCATCACAATACCTTCGGAAAGGTTTGCGTCAATTCCGACCAGATAATCAAGAACAGCTGTGAGGCCGGTCGCTTTCTCGAAGATGGGCTGGTCCGCGGCACGTATGTCGCCTTTGATGTGTGCAAGGCGCCTTTGATTGATGATGACGGCAATCTCATCGGCATAGTTGGTGCCGGTCGAGACATCACCGTCGAGATGGCTAATCGTAAGGCTCTTGAGGAAAGTGAAAAAAGGTATCGCTTGTTGGCCGAAAATATTCGCGACGTTATCTGGGTGTCGGACAGCGACTTTAATCCTGTGTATGTTACCCCCTCGGTGCTTGTTATGTCGGGTTATAGCCAGGACGAATTTTTAGCCATGCCGATTGAACAACATATGACCTTCGAGTCACAGAAAAGGTACGTCAGTCTCCGTAGATCGATGGACCGGCTCTTGCGAAACAATGATAAAATTTCTCCAAGTTTTTTTATATGTGAATGTTTGCACAAAAGCGGCGTCTCCTACTGGGTGGAAATTATAACCACACCCTTTTTCACCGATGACCATATTTTGCAGGGATTCATCGGCGTGATTCGCGACACAACCAAGCGAATTCACGAACAAAAGGAGCTCGAACAGGCAAAGGAGGAAGCCCTTGTCGCCAGTAAGACCAAATCGGAATTCCTGGCAAATATGAGCCATGAGATTCGTACTCCCATGAACGGGGTTTTGGGAGTTCTGCAATTGCTCAAAGACACCCCCCTTGACAAAATCCAAAGAAAATATGTCGATACCGCCCTGGCATCCGGTACCAGTCTTTTAAAGCTTATCAGCGATATTCTTGATTTTTCAAAAATCGAGGCGGGCAAGGTTCAACTAATCAACGCTCCCCTGGCTATCGAGCCGCTGCTCCGAGCGGTTGCCGATTCGTTTGGCAGTATGATAGACAACAGCAAAGTAACGATCAGGGTATCGGTGGACGATGACGTGCCTCCGGTAATAATCGCCGACGAATCAAGGTTGAAACAGATATTCTACAATCTTATCGGCAATGCCGTGAAGTTTACCAGTCAGGGAGAGATTGCCATTGGGCTCAAACTGGCGTCGGTGGCGGCAGATTCCAAAGTAGCTCTGGAATTTGTCATCAGGGATACCGGGGTCGGGGTTAAAAAGCAGATGATCGACCGCTTGTTCGAGCCATTTATTCAGGAAGACGGCAGCTTCCGTCGCAAATTCGGTGGCACGGGCCTTGGCCTGAGCATTGTTAAAAATCTGGTGGAGATGATGGATGGGCAAGTAGAGCTGGAGAGTGTTGCCGGGCAGGGGACGACGGTCACCTTTCGGATACTTACCGGTGTCGCCGATACTCTTGACGATATCTCCAAGGGGCGTATAGCGAAGGGCACCCGTCAGGTGCCTCCTTTACGGGTGCTGGTGGTTGAGGATGAAAAGATCAATGCCATGGTGATTTCCGCCATGCTTGAAAAACTCGGTCATGACGTCGAATTGGCAGCCAATGGACGGCTGGCACTGAAAAAAATGAGTGAGGTGCCTTTTGATTGCATCTTTATGGATATTCAGATGCCGGAAATGGACGGGGTGGAAACCACTAGGGCTATCCGTGCCGCACATGGTGGTAATGATGATCGGCAAATCCCGATCATTGCCTTGACCGCCCATGCCATGAAGGGTGACAGGGAAAGATTTATGGCGGCCGGCATGGATGATTATCTCGCCAAGCCGGTGGAAATGACACAACTGGTAGCTATGCTGCACCGACTTTTCCCTTGAGACTGATGCCCAGGGACCTCATTCTTCACGGCCGTTGACTACCGTCCGGCAACGGTACATTATGAATGCATACAGGATGAGGAGCGCGGCAAGGCCTGAAAGAGCGGGGGTGAAAGTGTGAAAGGTGTCGAATATCATGCCGGCGATAATTGGGGAAAGAGAGGCCGGAATATTGCTTGAAAACAGCCAGCTGTAGATCTGTCCCACTCGTCCTGTTCCCCAATGGCGTGAGGTTGAAGACACATAGATAACCAGGACACCGCCATAATTAAAGCCGGTGAGAAGAGCCACTGCCCAGAATCCCCATGCGGACGTCAGCATGGCCGGAGCCGCCAGAAGAACCAGGGCCTGAAAAACCAGGTTGGCCTGCACTGCGGTAGCCGACTGAACTCGGTCGAAGATAAGACCCCAGACCACCCGACCAGTGGCATTGGCCAGGGCAAAAAGCGACACGGCGGTGATGCCGATCTCAGCTGCATTGCCTGTCCCTCGGTAGAGTTCCTTAAGATTGGCGTTGACGGCAAAACCGGCGGCAAGTCCCAGAAACATGGCACAATAGAGGAGATGGAAGCCAGGATGGGTGAGGATGCCGGTTGTTTTTTTGGGGGAGGTTGGGGTGTCGGTCTGTGGTTGCGGGAAGTGCATGATCGCTCCGGCCGAGACCACGGTAATCAGAAAGAGCAGGCCGAAGATGGAAAAGACCTCGAAGGGCGTTCTGCCTATACCCACCATAAGCCAGCCGCCGATTTTGCTGACCAGGGCGGCTCCACCGCCAAAGCCTGCTACCGCTATACCGGTTACCAGCCCTTTACTCTGTGGAAACCAACGGATACAGACGGTGATCGGGACAATGTAGGCAAAGCCTGCTCCGATTCCGGCGAAGAGACCGATACCGAGGATGGTGAATACAAAGCTCTGCGCACCGAGGCTCGCCACCAGCCAGCCCCCGCCGAAACAGAGTCCGCCGATAATGGCGCCGACCCTCGGGACAATTCGCGGCAGCAGTGTGCCGACGAGCATCATGGTTAAAGGAAAGACAAAATAAAAGACGGTGAAGGGGATCTGCACCGGCCCCTGCTGCAGACCGGTCAGGGCTTTGAGCGGTTGGACAAAGACGCTCCAGGAGTAGGTGGCGCCAAGGCACATCTGCATGAGCACTGCGGCGAGAAGGATGGCGTATCGCATAGAAACCCCTGGGATGTTCATGTAATTTTTCGACTTGCAGGATATTTGCAGCGGGTCGCTGCATTGAGTACATATTTTTGCAATATAATGGTAGGACCAATTATATTTCTCGGGCCCACTATAAAATATCGGTGGCGAATTGCATAAGAAAAAAGAATGTATTGCCCCAAAATTGCGGATAAATATTCCACGATTTTGATATTGAAAATAATATAAATGACTTATATGTTCTTGGGGGTATGGCTTTTTAAAAGCCATGCCGCCTGGTTCGAGCGACATAATTTTGTTATTGCCGAAGGCTTTTTGCCGGGGTATTTAAGTCAGGTCATACCCAGGGTTTCGAGGCCTGGCAGAAGCGAACGGCAATTTTATAAGCAGGCAACAACACGTAACAGAGGGAATGGTAAAAAATGAAAATACTCGTCATCAATTCAGGGAGCTCCTCAATAAAATTTCAGCTCCTCGATATGGCGCACGAAGCGGTACTGGCATCGGGACTGGTCGAAAGGATTGGCGAACCGCAGGGCCTTGTCAAGTGCACCCTCCGGCCGGGAAGTAAAGATGAACAAGTGGTCAAGAAAACGGAGTGTATCGCCGATCATACCAGCGGCATGCGGTTGGCGGTGGATGTCCTCACCGATAAGGACCACGGAGTCATTGCCGACAAGAGCGATGTCGGCGCCATCGGCCACCGGGTCGTTCACGGCGGCGAGGATTTTCACCAGCCGACGGTCATTACCGCCGAGATATTGACGGCGATTGACAATAATATTCCGCTTGCCCCTTTACACAATCCGGCCAACCTGGACGGCATTCGCGTGGCGCAGGAGCTCTTCGCCGGGGTGGTGCAGGTGGCGATTTTCGACACCGCCTTTCATCAAACCATCCCGCCCCATGCCTATCACTATGCCCTGCCCTACGAGTTGTACGAGAAAGAGCGAATACGCCGCTACGGATTTCACGGCACCTCCCATAAATTTGTCGCCGGCGAGTGCGCCAGGGTCATGGGGCGACCCCTGCAAGAACTCAATCTCATCACCATCCACCTGGGTAATGGCTGCTCCATGACCGCCGTGGAGAACGGCAAGAGCGTCGATACCAGCCTCGGCTTCACCCCGCTCGAAGGCCTGGTCATGGGCACCCGAAGCGGCGATGTCGATCCGGCCATCCATGCCTTCCTCGCCCGTAACTGCAACATGGATATCGAGGCCATCGATGCGCTTCTCAACAAGGAGTCCGGCCTGAAGGGACTCTGCGGCATGAACGATATGCGCGATATCCACGCGGCCATAGCCGCCGGCAACGAGCGGGCAAAACTTGCCCTGGCGGTGCAGACCTATCGCAATAAAAAATATATCGGCGCCTTTATGGCGGTTCTCGGTCGGGTAGATGCCATTATTTTTACCGCCGGTATCGGCGAAAACGATGCGGTGGTGCGGGCTATGAGCCTTGCGGGATTGGATCCGTTCGGCATAAGCCTTGACAGGGAAGCCAATAACCAGCGCATCAGTAAACCGACCCTGCTCAGTAATGCGGATAGCCGGATCCAGGTCTGGGGCATCCCCACCAATGAAGAACTGGCGATTGCCAGGGAGACTCTGGCGGTCGTTTCTCGGTAGTGTAGTGGTCGATACGGTTGATATAATTTTGTCA
>JAZDOW010000015.1:0-37118 GCA_043798185.1 Pseudomonadota bacterium
GATAGCCATGAATACCGAAACCATGATACAATATGCTCGTGGACATACTGTCACCTCCTTTATTAGTTGATGGGGATCACTATAAAGGAAGTAGTATGTCCACATTTTGATTTGGAAAGTACGCTTGAGCCGGATGAACCACATTTCCCCACGGACTTCTTAGCTTTTATCTCCTGCGCTGTGTCCTCTTTACCATGTTGGTGGAAGCGGTGGCGGTGATTTGTGCAGACCGGCAATTTACAAATAAAATAAGGTGCGAATTGGGGAAAATAAATACGGGACTTGAAAAAGCAAGTGGTTGAAATCATCCTGTGTAAAAGAAGTTCTATCAGAAAAAAATCAACTGCAATGGCTTAATACTCAACCTGTGCCAAGGGCAGGTTGGAGAGGATGTGCCACTGGCATTGCATCAATGAAACGAGAGAAAAAATACAATCAGCTCTTTTCGTTATCTTCCTGAGGCTTATCCAGCAGCTTCTTGAGCTGAGCGAAGGGGGAGTGGGTAATCGTTACCCCCTTCGCGTTGTCCGAATTTTCAGTAGGCAACCATTCGGCGTCGAGTGAGCGGGAGTGCTCATTGTCATGGCAGTAGATGCACAAGAGTTCCCAATTACTTCCGTCGGGTGGATTATTCTTATAATTATGGTCTTTATGATGAACCGTTAACTCACGCAATTTCTTGCCGGTAAAATCACGACCACAATTTGCACAGACCCAAGGAAGGATTTTCAACGCCTGTTCGCGGTATTCTACTTTTTTCATGTTCTGCAACTCTGCCTTAAGACATTAACAACGATTCTAGCGGCCTAGCTCCTCATAACGGTACCTAAGCTTTTTTGACAGGTTGTTTGTCAGCCTTTTTCTTGTCGCTTTGTTTATGTTTTACATCAGACTGTTTCTGGCTTTTTTGCTTGTCTTTTTTTCCGCCTTTGTCACCCATGGTAAATCTCCTGTTAATGTTGTATGTGAATAGTTAACATCGTGGTCAGCGTATACCTAATTCGGCACTTAATCACTCATTTCTTAATTTTTCGCATAATAAAGGGACTCAGGGTTGATTGTTGTCTGTCCGAACTTTAGCGTGCTGTGTTTCACGAGGGCGAAAAGGATGCACATTGAAGATCTCGGTTTTTTGTTTTTGGGGGGGTGGCGACAGGTCGGCAGGCGATGTTTGTTTCGCACCTCCGGCGGAATTTTTGGAGAAATGAGTCACGTTAAAATAAAAGGTACGAGCATCACCTTTTTCGCCTATGGTCTTCAATTCATCGAATTTCTTGTCGCCGAGCAGGATTAAGGATTGTTGCTTGCATTTGTACCCCAGATACCTGAGGAGATAGTACTCTTCGTTGATGGTCAGCACCCAATAAGCGGTGGTGGGACTTTTGCCGTCCCCTGAAGCAAGGATGGCGTCGCGTAAAAACACTTCCTTTGTAAAAGATTCTGCACTCAACAGGACAGCTTTCTTTTTTTTAATCGGATTGTTATCGTGCCGGGCCTGTGAATCGCTGATTATCTTTAACGATTGCACGGCAAGGATACTTGCCGGAAAAGCATCGAGCAAACTGAAGAGTCGTTTGTACGCATCGTCAAAACGCTTTTTGTTCCAGAGTTTTTTTGCTTCCTCCACTCCCTCCACTTCCTTGATTTGCAGATCATAGGGATTATATGCAGGACTTGCGGCGATAGCCTTGCGTTGTTCGGCAAAGGCCTGCCTGGAAAATGCGACAGCAAAAGCTAACTTGTTGGTCAGGCCGAGCAGGAGAAAAGTTATAGCTAACATCGCAAAGAAGTGACAGTATCTTTGACCAGGAATTTGCCTATTGACAGTATAAGTGACGGAAACATTTTTCATGGAAATACCGAAAATACTATTGCCAAAATGGGAGGAATCTACCTGTGCAATCATTGGTTCCCATGCACAGGTAGAACAAATATCGCTCTAGCAAACAACCATGCTTTCCTCTCAATGAGCTTCCTTGTATGTTCTTGTGTCCTTACTATAAAAATAAAAATCTGAAAAATAAAGGGAATTCCTAGGTTTTCAGCAAGGGGCTAGTGGCGAAAAAAAATCTATTTGTCAAAGTTTATGCAAAAAGGTAGCGTGAAGGTAATGGATTTTTTAGCTCTGGTTGAGGCTGTGTTATGAGAACAGTCCGGATAAGCATCTATAATGGGTCTTATCTCCGGCGAGAAATACGCTCTGAGGTTGGAAAAAATACCAACAATTAAAATGGAGTTGAGGTGCAAGAAACAATGAAAAAACATATCCTTGCTGCGTTCTTCGTCATTTTGTCTTCATCTACAGTTTTAGCCCAATCAAATCTCATCACCGACGATAGCGGAAACACTACCGGTACAATTGATGGTAAGAAAGTGAAGATTCACACTGACCAATATGGAAATTCAAAGGGAACTATCGGCAGCGCAAAGATAAGTTCTCATACGGACCCACTGGGAAATACTTCTGGAACAGTAGGGAAAACGGTAATTAATTCCAACATAACAAGCGAGAATAACCTGCCGGCGGGAACAATTGGCAAATCCAAACTCGTCCCCCGACCGATGAAAGATATCAATCCAACTCCAGGCGCAATCAATAATTCCATCATCAACTCCTATATCGAAAACCCTGGGAATACCAGCGGGAAAGGTGGCTATAAAAATATCAACAAGGGCACTTCTTCAAAACTGAGCGAAGATTTTTAAGATCGATAAACGTCCCGCAGCGCAGAACGGCTCAACGGCGCTCAATTGTTTGGGAGCTTATGATTCGTGATTCGTGATTTCCATGCGGAAGGCAAGATCTTTGCGGCGATCTGCCATGGCGGATAGATGCCGATCTCCCGGTTGAGGCAGGAGAATCGGGTGCCGTCGGCCTCGGTCTGCTTCGTCCTCCTTGTCAACCATAAAGCGTTTCGCCAATTAAAGGAGGAATTGGCTTTAGGTCCAGAGTCGAAGGTACTGCTATTCAATATGGAAGGGGCGACCGATCCGGTCAATTTTCGGGATATTGTATGGTATGGCGAATATTCCGGTTTGTTACCACCAGATTAAAAAAGACGTTGTCAAACTCAGTGCAGTTGCCGACGCATTGGAGCCCATGTGGTTTATGGCAGGAAGTTCCAAAGCAAAGAGATTCCTGCCATAGAGCGATGTCCTATCAATCAAAAATGTACAGTTTTTGCGTTCTCTGTCGATCTTCCTGTCAGAATCGGCAAGCGGCTAACTGTGAATATCGCGAGCCTCGTTCAGCCCGTTCAACCATCTCCTGCGCCTCCACGCAAAGTGTTGCCGTAGGTTGTATTTCCAGGCGTTTCAGACCAATTTTTTCGCCGGTCAGTTCACAATAGCCATAACTGCCATCCTTGATCCTGGCCAGCGCTTTATCAATCATGGTGATCTGCAAGCGATTTCTTTTAAGCCCTTCAAGCTCAACGTGAATTTCTGTTTGGGCCGAGGCAACATCATATAAGTCAGGAACTCCAAAGCAGGTATCTTTCAGGTCATTTTTTACCAAAAGAGATGCTCCAATCAATTCCTGGCGCCATTGCCGCAGTTTCCTTTCAAAGAAGGCCAACTGGGTTGGAGTCAATTGCTCTTCATTTTCAGAAGATGAATATCTTGCGTCTTGAGCTGGTTGGTAATTCGGCATAATGTCCTCCTATGGATAAGAAGTTGTTTTTCTTAACTACTTGAGCCATACTTCGACTCTGCGGTTTTTATCTTTTCCGGCAGCGGATAGATTGGTTGCAACCGGCAGCTCTTCGCCGCCACTTGCCACGTGATTGACGGCAACCCCCCGAGCCCGTAATTGTTCGGCAACCGCTTCAGCACGGAATTTTGCCAGTTTTAAATTGGCATCATAGTCGCCGGCGTTGTCGGTAAAACCTGCCAGAACGATCTTCCGATCAAATCTTTCTTTCAGAAAATCAATAACCCTGTTGAGATCTCGCTCACCTCTGTTGTCAAGGGCCACCTTGCCGGAGTTAAAGCGGAAATTGAGGGAGAGGCGCTGGGCATTATCGGTGGCCTTCAGGTAATCCTGGACCATCCCGATGTTTTTAATCTGGGACTGATCGATCTTTTCGCTATAAAAGGTTTTAATGTTCATATCCACGAGATCACTTTTACCTGTTATTTCTTGACCTTGTTTCGATTGAACGAACTCGATAAAATCGCGGACGTGGTTGTTTGTCGGGTTCGTTGCCGTGTAGAGATACAACCGTCTGGCTATTGGATAATCTTCTGTAGCCACGGTAAAGAAGCTCGGGAAAATCGGTTTGGCCCCGGTGTCGGCAATGGCTATGGCCTTTGCTTTCCGGATATTCGGCAAACTGGTGAAACCTATGGCGAAGGGATCGTCGGAGACCTGATCCGACAGTTCTAGATTCGATTCAAATCTTTTGATACCCTGTTTGAGCTCTAATTTATCGAGGACTAAAGTCTTGAAGGTGTCGAAGGTCCCGGAATTTTCATCCCTTGCATAAACCTTTATCTCGCCAGATTCACCTCCCAACTGGCTCCAGTTGGCGGTTTTTCCGGAGAAGATATCTGCAAGTTCCTGCATATTGAGTGTATTGATTTTGTTACTCTTATTGACGATAACCGCAATACCGTCAAGGGCGATGACGTGCTCGTTGGTTGGCGCGGTCATCACACCGAATCTGCTCAGTTCGACAACTTCCTTATCTTTGATTTTCCTGGAGGCCATGCCGATATCGCATTGTTCTGCCATGAGATCCTTGAAGCCGGTGGTTGATCCATGGGCATGAATCTCAACCGTCTTAATTGTATCTTTGAACTGCGCCTTGAGAATGACCTCATTGTCTCGTTTTCCAGGAAGCTGTTCAACTTTTTCCGCTCCAAGGATGGTGATAAGGTAGCCGCTGACCAGGGCGGGGGCGAGCCGCGCTCCGATGGTGTTTGAACCGTGCAGACGAAGGATGTTTTCTTTCGGCAAGTCACTTTTTCCCACGGCTTTCACGAGCGGGCTGATGGAAATGGATTGGTTGGTCACGTCGGGGGGTTTGCTGCCGACCTGGGCACTTGCAATTGCTTTGGGATTGGCTGGGTTTTGCTCGGCCACCGATGATGCTTGTAGTGTTTTGCTTGGAGTGACGGCAAAAGCCGGGGCAGTCGATTTGCTGCTGAAATTGAAAACCTGCAAAAATAAAGTAATGAGGCAAATCGGCAAAATTGCCGAAATTACAAAAATCGCCCGCTTTCTCTTTAGCGGCATCCCGGCTGGGGATGTTCTGTCCGGATTGACGAGTTGCAGCGGCTTTGTCTCTGACATGTCCTTATGGACGGGTGATCTGGTTTTGCCCTGTTTGCTTAAGGTATCGGCGGCTTGCAAGTCGACTTTCTTAACTGAAGTTGTGGCTTTGGCGGGAGCTCCTGCGGTTGGGTCAACCGTTTCAAGAAGGAGAGTGCGATAGTCCTTGTTGATATTTGGTTGCGGCAGTTTCTTGATTTTAACCTCTCGGAACGAACCTTTTTTCCAGGAAAGAATGCGACGGAAGGCGTCAATGCCCAGAAGTTTGTCTTGAGAAGAATAAATTATTTTGCCTTGATCGATGAAAATCAATCCTTTCTCGTCCTGCTGAGTAACGCGGATGGCCTTTGTTGTATTGTTCATGCAGATCAGCTGGATATAATCCTCCAGGCTGATATCGCTGAGAACGCCAAAAAATCCAGCATCATCACTGTCGGTCTTTTTCATTTTCTCCCTCGGTTTGGTGGGGAATCGAAAGGTGGTATCCGATTGCCGTATGCAGCCGTTCAGTTCCTTGTAAAAAAGAAAGATTAAAGGAGGGTGAGATTGTGGTTAAGTTTCTGTTGCCAAGCATTTTTCCAGACGGCTCAGAGAATATTGCTGGCCAGTTCCGCCAACTCCGAACGTTCACCTTTGCGCAGGTCGATATGGGCATAGATTTTTTGCCCCTGCATTTTATCGATGAGGGTGTGGAGCCCGTTTGAGTGAATACCGAGATAGGGATGGTCTATCTGATTGATATCTCCGGTCAGGACAATTTTCGTACCTTCGCCGGCGCGAGTTATGATGGTTTTGACCTCATGGGGCGTAAGGTTCTGAGCCTCGTCGACGATCATGAACATCTTCACAAGACTACGCCCACGAATATAGGCCAGCGGTTCTATTGCCAGTTTGTCGCCGTCAAGCATCGCCCGCAGTCGTTGAAACATTTCGCTCTTTTCAGGAAACTGTCCGCTGATAACCGCGAGATTGTCATAGAGCGGTTGCATGGAGGGTTTGATCTTTGCAGTGATATCTCCTGGAAGAAAGCCGAGATCCTTGTTGGATAGGGGAACGATGGGGCGGGTCAGGAGAATCTGGCGGTATTCACTCCGGCTCTCAAGGGCTGCCGCCAAGGCGAGCAGGGTCTTTCCGGTACCCGCCTTGCCGGTGATGGTTACCAGCTTGATATAGGGGTTGAGCAGGGCGTTGACGGCAAAAATCTGTTCGGCATTACGAGGGCTTATGCCGTAGACTTTTGCCTTGTCTATGCGCTTAATAATAAATTCGTTTTCATTTTCTTCGTCGGCAAAATAAGTGGCGAGCACTGATTTCTTGCCGTTCCGAAGGATCAGATACTCATTGGCATTAAGCTGCGTGGCGGGTGAATAGTCACGGCTGGTGAGTTTTCCTTCCGGCTCCCCTAGTTTTTCAATGAGGTCGACACAAATATTTTCTGCATAGTGGCATCCGCTATAAAGGTGAGCTGGATCGCGAACATAGTCGGTGGTGTAGTCCTCTGCCATCAGTCTCAGGGACCGGGCCTTCATCCGCAGATTGACATCTTTGCTGACCAGGACCACTGCGTGATTTTTGTGTTTCAGGGAAATGTGGTAGGCGATATTGAGGATGCGGTGATCCTTTTTGTCGGCATTGGGAAAAATCAACACTAGGTCGGGGTGCATTTCTTTATCGAGACGGATAGCCAGCACTCCCTTGCCTTCTCCCAACGTCATATTGCCGTTGAAAAGTTTGCCGGTACTCAGCTTGTCGAGATCCCGGACGAACTGCCGGGCGTGATGGTTGATGATTTGCGTACCCTTCTTGAACTGATCGAGCTCCTCAAGGACCGGAATGGGAATGATAATGTCATGTTCCTCGAAATTGTAAATACAGGAACTGTCGTGCAGGATGACATTGGTGTCGAGTATGAAGATTTTTTTCTTTTTCAACACGTTGTTATGGCCTTTTGTAGGGTGCGTTGCACACACCTTGAAAATAGGCTCGGTGCGAATGGCGCAGCTGTCTGATTTAGAATCCAACTTTGCTTTTTTATTCAAGAATAGTCTCCTCGATATAACGTTTTCTTTTAGTCTCTTTGAGCTTATCGACATCGACGATCACCAGACCATCGACGCAGTCGTTGAAGGAAGGATCAATGTTGAAATCAAGGAATGCCACGCCACCCGGTTCGCAGAGCTCCGCGTATTGTTTATAAAGAGGCGGTATTGCTGTGCCGAGATTGGCAAGCAGTGACTTGAGCCTGCGCAAATCGCCTCGATAATCACCACCGGTGAATTCTCCCGCGAGGGTTGCAGGTGGAAGAGAGAAACTGAAGGGATTGCGGGAACAGGACGAGGTGTCGGTGGTGGTGAAGTAGAGTTTGTAAAAATAGACAAGAAGTTCCCTGGCCAGGAGGGGCATGGCGTTGCTGATACTGACCGGGCCGAAGAGGTAGCGGTACTGTGGGTTTTTCGCAAGATAGGCGCCGATCCCGTACCACAGATAGTCAAGACTGCGTTTTCCCCAATAACGTTGCTGGACAAAACTGCGGCCGAGTTCCAGGCCGTTTTGCAGAAAGGACGATTTTTCCGCATCAAACTTAAAAAGAGAGGCGGAATAGAGTCCCTCGGGGCCTTTGTCGCCGATAATCGCTCCGGCATCGACAAAGCGGTAGGCCCCGGCGATTTCCAGATCCTCCTCGTCCCAGAGAATGAGGTGTTGGTAATACCAGTCGAACTGGTCGAGATCTCGGCGTTTGCCGCAGCCTTCACCCACCGCCCGAAATGTTTGTTCACGCAATCTGCCGATCTCGCGCATCACCGGTGATGAATCAACCGGCTCAAAGAGGTACATGGTTTTGCCGTCGGGGGTCCTGCCAAGTCTCTCACCCTGGCGTATCGTCTTTTTCAAGTCGGCCTTGCGCTCGGGGCGGGCGATGGCCGAAACGGTGGAGAAGAGGGGTTTTTTGCCCTGGCCAATGCAGTACAGATGCTTTTTGAACAGTTTAACCTTGTCGCTTCTGCGGAGAGTCATTGCGCTGTAGGCCTGGTAAGGGATAATGGCGCCCACAGTCATGCGGAGCTGTTTTTTTTCCTGACGAAACATCTCGCCGACCAGCATCATAGTCGACAGCGGTTTTGCAAGGATTGAGGCGAGATAGAAGGGGATCGAATTGTGCCCGGCGATATGGATGGGCAGGATGGCGGCCTTGGCATTTTCGGCTATCTTGAGAAAACCCCGGTACCAGTGGCTGTCCTTGATTCCCCGGAGACTGAGTCTGCTGACCTCGCCGGCTGGAAACATGATTACCGCCTGCTCGCTTGCCAGGGCTTCGCTGATTTGTTCAATTTGCTTTCTTCGGCTTCTGCCGGTCATATTCTGTACGGGTAGAAGCAGGGGGCGAAGGGGCTCGATCATCATTAACAGATCGTTGGCGACGATCTTTACATCGGAACGTATTTCGTGCACAAGTTTTAACAGGGCCAGGCCATCGAGGGAACCTATGGGGTGGTTGGCGATGATCATCACCCTGCCGGAGGCCGGAATATTTTCTCTCTCGCTATCGGATACGGCAAAACTGAGGTGGAAATAATCAAGGGCCTGCTCGATAAATTCAATACCTCGCAAATGCGGATAACGTTCGGCAAAGTCTTGAAAGACCTCCTCCCGCAGCAGCAGGCGCAACAGCGATTTGAAGATGGGACCACTGATTTTTCGCTGGTTCAGTGCGGGGTAATGTTCGGTCACTACCTGTTCAATTGAAAACATGGCACCTTCTTTTTTTAATGTTTACCCGGCTGCCATCTGGTGTTCCAGCTCAAATCCAAAGTTCGTAAGATCTTTTCGTACCGCGGTCGATAAACCTGTGAAGTCGAGACGCCAGAGGTAAGCAGTGCGGAAAGAACCCTCAATGGGCAGTGATTGCGCCTTGGAAGCTAATGGATAGAGGCTTCTGCCCATAAAAGCGAGAAAAAGCAGAGGAATAGAGATTTTTATGCGAATCGATAGCATGCCATTCGTTGGGGCAGTTTTCGGATTTTTCGGTCTCTCAGAAAAACTGCTCTTAGAGTGTACCTCCCATGGAGGGTGTCATGAAAAATCTCATTTCCATGGGAGAGGAGTGAGACTCTGTCAATTTTATTGCCGCAGCAGCACCTGAAAGTAGAATGCCTGGGAAATGTTATGGAAAGAATAGAATTCGTATACGTGTTGATTAGGGGCCGCTATAAAATGTCTGGCCATTGTCACTCGCATTGCGCATGTTGCAACCGAATGGTAAGCCGATTGTGCAGACGGGTTTCACATAATGATACAAAATTAAAAAAACGGGTAATCATTGTATGATTTACCCGTTTTTTTATTCTTCATTGATTTATCAATCTTATTGATTAATCCGAAGAGACCGAGGAAGTATCCGAGGTGGCGCCTGAGCCGATAGCCAAGTTAACCGACAACCCGACATTGGCCGAGTTGGAAATATTGCCACCGACCGAGCTGTCTTTTACCTGGACAGAGCCCATATTGGCGCTGCTGTTTTTGCCGATAGCAAGGTTTGCGGCAGCCCCGACGTTAGCCTTGTTGGTGATATCACCTTTGACGGTTGCGTTTTTCATCTGAACAGAAGCCATGTTGGCATCGCTGTTTTTGCCGATAGCAAGGTTTGCGGCAGCCCCGACATTGGCCTTGTTAGTGATATTGCCTTTGGCGGTTGCGTTTTTCATCTGAACCGAACCAAGATTGGCACTGGTGCCTGAGCCGATAGCAAGGTTTGCGGCAGCCCCGACGTTGGCCTTGTTGGTGATATTGCCTTTGATGGTCGAGTCGCTCATCTGTACCGAGCCGAGGTTGGCACTGCTGTTCTTGCCGATAGCAATGTTGGCGGCCGCACCGGCATTGCTGGTATTGACGATCTTGCCGTCAACATTGGAGTTTTTAAGCTGAGTGGAAACTGCGTTGGCATTGGCGTTGGAACCGATGGCCACGTTGGCGATCCCCGCGCTGGTACCGACATTGGTCACAGAACCTTTGACGGTGGAATCTTTGATTTGGGTCGACCCGAGGTTAGCAGCGGTGTTTTGGCCGATTGCAACGTTTGCTCCACCGATGGTTGTACCTACATTGGTGACGGAGCCCTTCACCGTGGAACCGGCAATTTGGGTAGAGCCCATATTGGCCTCGGAATTCTTGCCGATGGCCACATTCGCCGCTCCGGCGGTGGTGCCGACATTGACCACCGAACCATCGATTTTTGAATTTTTCAGCTGGGTGGAACCCATGTTCGCCGTGGAGTCCTTGCCGATGGCCACATTCGCTGCCCCGGCGGTGGTACCGACATTAACCACTGAACCTTTCACCTCACTGCCTTTGAGTTGCGTTGAGCCCGCATTAGCGGTAGCGTTATCACCGATCGCGACGTTGGCAGTGGCCCAGCTCGTACCAACGTTGACTACCGATCCGTCCACCTTGGAATCCTTCAGCTGTGTTGAACCCATGTTCGCCGTGGAGTCTTTGCCAATCGCCACGTTTGCTGACTGCACGGAGGTGCCGACATTGACAACCGCACCCTTCACCTCGCTGCCTTTAAGTTGGGTTGATCCCATGTTTGCCGTCGCCTTGTCGCCGATCGCCACGTTTGCCGCCTGAACAGAGGTGCCGACGTTCACCACCGCGCCGTTCACCTTGGAGTCGGTCAGCTGGGTCGAACCCATGTTGGCCGTGGTGTCTTTGCCGATTGCCACGTTAGCTGCTTGTACGGAGGTGCCGACATTCACCGCCGCACCTTTCACCTCACTGCCTTTGAGCTGGGTTGACCCCATGTTCGCCGTTGTTTTGTCGCCGATGGCGACGTTTGCCGCCTGAACAGAGGTGCCGACGTTCACCACCGCGCCGTTCACCTTGGAGTCGGTCAGCTGGGTCGAACCCATGTTGGCCGTGGTGTCTTTGCCGATTGCCACGTTAGCGGCTTGCACGGAGGTGCCGACGTTCACCGCCGCACCTTTCACCTCACTGCCTTTGAGCTGGGTTGAACCCATATTCGCCGTTGTCTTTTCACCGATCGCTACGTTTGCAGCCTGAACTGAAGTACCGACGTTCACCACCGCACCCTGTACCTTGGTGTCGGTCAACTGGGTGGAGCCCATATTTGCCGTGACATCCTTACCGATCGCCACGTTTGCGGCCTGGTTGGTCGTGCCGATGTTCACGACTGCGCCTTTCACGTCGCTGCCCTTCATTTGGGTGGAGCCCATGTTTGCCGTTGCTTTTTCGCCGATTGCTACATTAGCGGCTTGCTTAGTGGTGCCGACATTCACTACAGCACCTTGTACCTTTGAGTCGGTCAATTGGGTGGAGCCCATATTTGCCGTGACATCCTTGCCTATTGCCACATTGGCTGCCTGCTCCGTCGTACCGACGTTGACCACCGCACCCTTCACATCGCTGCCTTTCAGCTGGGTAGAGCCCATATTTGCCGTTGCTTTTTCGCCGATTGCCACATTGGCGGCCTGCTTGGTGGTCCCGACGTTAACGACTGCACCCTGTACCTTGGAGTCTGTCAGCTGGGTCGAACTCATATTGGCTGTGGAGTCCTTGCCGATGGCCACATTGGCAGCCTGTTCAACTTTTCCCATATTGATGACAGCACCTTTGATGTTACTTCCCTTCATCTGGGTGGAGGCCATATTGGCAGTGTTGTTTTCGCCGATGGCCACATTGGCAGCCTGCTTGACCGTGCCCATGTTTATGACAGCACCCTTTATCTCCGAATCCTTCATTTGTGTGGAGGCCATATTGGCAGTGTTGTTTTTGCCGATAGCCACGTTAGCGGCCTGCTCCACCTTGGCGGTATTGAGCACCGCTCCCTGAATATTCGAGCCTTCTGCCTGGAGCGATCCCATATTAGCGGTATTCTTCTCACCGATGGCCACGTTCGCAGCCTGTTTGACCTCGGCCTTGTTAACTAGCACTCCTTTAACGTCACTATTTTTCAAACCCAGCGTGCCAACGGTAGCCTTGTTGTCCTCACCGATAGCCACGTTAGCTGCCTGTTCAACCTTGGCGTCGTTTAGCACCACCCCGTCAACTTTTGATGCTGCCAGTCCCTGCGATGAGCTCAGCAGAAGAATCCCTAAAGCCATGAGCAGCGGTCTTTTCATTGGTCACCTCCCATATTATTTGCACATTACGCGAGACGTTACTGATACTCTTCCAATATTATCTCGCCAAACGTCCCTAGCCTCCCGGGCTATGCCGGCATATTCGGGCTCTATCTCATGCGGGCTGCCGCCCGCAACCCAAGAGCTATAATCTTCTCCAAGTGTAGATGAGGGGATAAGTACCTTCACGAAATTCATTCTTAAAAAACAAGAAATGAAGTTCTAAGGTGCTAAAAGTCCGGCCACACTTCAAAAGTGTCGCTACATTTCGGCAAATATTGCTTCCCCCCAACCAGCGAAAACAGGGTTTTCTTTTTTTCCCTGCTAACGCTTAACTTGATTGTAGCCTATCTTCTCCCCGACTTGCAAAAAAAATCTATCACTCCATCCTGTCCTCATCAGATGAGGCAGAAAAAAGTTAAGCAGATTCGTCAGCAAGCTTAAGTGGAACTGAATCATATTAATGAGATGATAATCGTAAAAAGCACGCTGTCACGCTTGAGAAGGCATAATTTTTTTCTCGGCGAATATCACCGTCAACGACTGACAGTTTATGGACAACTCCTTAAACATGAGTCTCACCTTGGCCCGATAACGTTCAAAAAAATGTTCAGAAAGTTCAACTTAGCAGAGGCAAGTTGCCCAGATGCTCTGAGCCATCTCTGTAAGCTGGTGAGACTGTGCAAATTTGCAATGTCATTGATATGGATGGGGGTGTGCCAGGCTTTCTAAAGGTTGAGTACCTCGATCAAGGCCTCCGGGGTGATTCGCCGCTGTTCGGCCGGTGTCCTTTTCCAGCCGTAGAAGAGATTGCACCTTACATCCATGTGGGGGGAGAGGTGGGCGTGCTGGAAGACCACGCCGATCCGATGGAGCTTGTAAATGAAGGCAATTTGCTCGCGGTCAGATCGAAACAATCTGAGGAAACTCTGTACCGTATGCCTTTAATCTCATACCCGACGAGACGTAATGGGTTTTTTCTTGTCTCTTGGTCCATATCGTCTTGATTATGTCTGATCTTGTCGTAAGCACTTGTCGTAAAATTCAGGATATAATTTCTTCGCACATTCATGACATAATCCATGAGAGAATGTGGCGCTGGAATGTTTTTGAATATAGGATTCCATCGGTTCCCAATCGCCTTCGGAATTCTTTATATTTTTGCAGGAAGCACAGATGGGAAGCAATCCGGTCAGCGTCTCTATATGGCGATTTGCTTCTTGAAGTTCAGCAATCACTTTGTCTCTTTCCTGCCCATATCGCTTACGCTCTGCAACCTCTTTTGACAGCGCTGCGGTTCTTTCGACAATCCGCTCCTCAAGGGTGTCGTTCAACTCCTTGAGGGCATTTTCCGCCTGCTTCCGTTCAACGGCATAGTAAATTGACCGGGTGAGCAGGTTCTTATTTATCTGACCTTTAATAAGATAGTCCTGGGAGCCTCCGCGGATGGCGGCCAACCCCGTTCGTTCGTCGTTGTTTCCGGTCAGCACGACGATGGGTAGTTCGGCAGCTTGCCGCCGCAAGGAATACAGCGTTTCCAGTCCGTCGCTGTCAGGCAGTCCGAGATCAAGGAGAACGATATCGAATCGGTGTCTCGTACCGACACTTTTAAGCGCCTCCGAAAGCCGCGTCACACAATTGATTTCGAATACTACGGGACCGTTTATGGACAACAACTCTACCATCAGATCAGCGTCGCCCGGGTTGTCCTCTACCAGCAGAATTCGCAACCGATCACTCATTTCTTGGCTCCCTTTGGCGGCAATACAACAATGCTCAGCCAGAAATCCTCGATTGACCTGACCACATGCAGAAACTGGTTAAGGTCAATGGGTTTGGTGATGTAGCAATTGGCATGCAGATTATAGGTCTTAATGACGTCTTCCTCTGCCTGTGAGGTGGTGAGGATGACCACCGGAATCCGTTTGAGGTCGTGGTCCGCCTTGATTTCAGCTAAAACCTGCCTGCCGTCCTTTTTAGGAAGGTTCAGATCAAGCAGAATCAGGTCGGGCAGCGGCGCATCGACATACGAGCCTTCCTGGCGAAGAAAGGACATGGCCTTTTCGCCGTCGTCAACCACATGCAGTGCGTTGTTGAGTTTGCTGTTATCCAGTGCTTCGCGGGCCAGATCGGCATCACCCGGATTATCCTCAACCAGCAGGATATTAATAGGCTTGACCAGTTGATGGCTTCTCATTAAGGTGTCTCCTTTCATTTGGGTAGCGTAAAGTAGAAGGTTGAACCCTTGCCGGGTTCGGACTCAAACCATATCCTGCCGCCATGGCGCTCCACGATTCGTTTGCATACTGCCAGGCCGATGCCGGTACCCGGATATTCCAGCCTGGTGTGCAGGCGCTGGAAGATCACAAACACCTTTTCCGCATACTGAGTGTCGATGCCGATGCCGTTGTCCTTGACTGAGAAGCGCCACTCACTGCCAAGATCACAGGCCGAAACGTGGATACGCGGCGAATCGGCGCTTCGAAACTTGATGCCATTGCCGATCAGGTTCTGGAATAGTTGGCTCAATTGAGTAGCGTCGGCGCGCACGGTGGGCAGATCGTCGTTGATAACGAGAGCCAGGTTTTCCTTAATGGCTGCAGCCAGGTTTCGGAGGGCCTCGCCGAGAACTGCGTGCGAGTCGACGATCTCAATGGTTTCTCCCTGTGTGCTCACTCGCGAGTATGCCAACAGGTCGTTGATGAGTCTTTGCATGCGAACCGCGCCGTCGACGGCGTAGCCGATGAATTTTTTAGCTTTGTCGTCGAGTTGCCCCTCGTATCGCTGGGCAAGGAGCTGTGTATAGCTCGATACCATCCTCAACGGTTCCTGCAGGTCGTGCGAAGCAACATAGGCGAACTGCTCAAGTTCTTTGTTGGAGCGCTCAAGGTTTGCAAGTGATGCCTGCAGTTGCTCCTCCGTCCTCTTATGGCTGTCGATTTCCTGATGTAAGCCCTCCATGGACGCGTGCAGCGCTCCTGTCCGCTCAGCGATCCGTATTTCCAACTCTTCGTTCAACTTTTGCAGCGCCGCCTCCGCCCGCTGACGCTCCTGGATCTCGGTTATAAGATTCCGGTAAGAGCCGGATAATTTGGCGGTCATTGCATTGAATGACTCGGAGAGCTCGGCGAACTCGTCATCCCCTTCGACATCGATTCTATACTCCAGATCTCCGCCGCCGATCAGCGAGGCGCCGTGGCGCAAGCGACCGACGCGATCGGTGATCGCCCGGTTCATTACCCCTGAACTGAGTATCGCCGTCGTGATTAAGATCAGAAGTGCAAAGATGACACCTCCTCCCGCCAGCCTGAGGGCGGAAACGCGGGTTTCAATGCTCGATTCCCGCAATTCACGACCACGAATGACCATATCATAAACCCTCATGTTCAACTGGTCGAGCAGCTTCTCCTCAACCTCACTCGAAAGGGTGGATGCATCTGGAGGCAAGGCGTAATTCTCCCGGTTGGCCACGATAGCCGAGAAGATCTTCCCGATCGATTCATGATTTTCAATCAAATCGGCGATACCTTTGAGGTTTTCGCTATCCCGAAAATTTTTCGAAACCGACTTCAGGAGGTTACCGATCTGTTCATGCTTGGCAAACAACTGCTCTTTTGCCTTGGTGCTATTATTCCGAATATAATCGTTTTTGAGCGTGTCCCTTTCAAGCGCGCTGATCATGAGCTCGCCGACTATTTTGCCTGTATTGTTGGCACTGTTGAGTTGATTAAGTGACTGTAACAGCACGATGGTAATGACAACAGCAATCATCACCGATACGGCGACATTTATTTGCAGTCTTTTTTTTATCCTCATAGTTCCTGCTTACACTTATCATTACCTTGGCCCAATAAGATCTCAGGCTCAGGTTGTTTGCCATGATTGCCCACGATATTGTCAGGTATGATGTTTGATCTGACGACAACCAACTTCTCGCTAAGTAGTATCATTCGTGAATATCTGCAAGATGTAATCAAAGCCTGTGAGTGAAAACCGTAAGATCAGGGCTCGGTTTTTTTGCTCCAAAGATGTCGATGACGCGGCATGATAGAAGATTGGGGTGCTTGATATTCACATGATCTTTGCTGACTGTTCCCACCGTAATATCTGGATTTTGCAAGACTTGATCGTCTCGCTGCACAACGTTCAACCAAGCTTTCTAAAGGAAGAGGCTTTGATCATCGCGATTACCTCGGCGCCGGCGACGATACCCAGTTCACGCACCGAATCGGGGACAATTTGCGCGACCAGGCGGCGATTGCCGCAGAGGAGCTCCACGCCAATTCGATTTTTTGCTCCAAAGATATTGATGACGCGGCAGGTGAGAAGATTGCGAGCACTAGTAGCTACTGGATGTTGTTTGAAAAGGACGATATCCCTGGCATTAAGCTCAAAAAGGTTTTCCTTGTTTTCCCCCGGTTCGGTGAGGATTAATTTGCTCTCACCCCAATGGTAGGCCCACAAATCACCGGCCGGCTCAGGCTTTCCGAGTTCGAGCATGTTGGCGTATCCTGCCCTGCCTGTGGCCATGCTGCTGCGGGACAGTTCCTCGGTGGCCATCTTTCCCTGCAGACTCCCTTCCTTGAAGACCAGGACATCGTCGGTCATCAGACGCATCTCCGACAGGGAATGGCTGATAAAGAGCAGGGGAATGTCGAATTCCGCAAAAACCTTTTTGAGGTAGGGGATAATTTGGTATTTCAGCTCCTCATCAAGACCGGTCAAGGGCTCGTCCATGAGGATGAGTTGCGGGCAGGCGAGGACTGTGCGGCCAAGGGCCACCCTTTGCCGTTCACCGCCGGAAAGTCTGGCGATACCACGGTCCAGCAGGTGGTCGAGATTGAGGACCTCAATCAAGGCTTCCGGGGTAATCCGCCGTTGTTCAGCTGCTGTCCTTTTCCAGCCATAGAAAAGGTTGCGCTTCACATCCATGTGGGGGAAGAGATGGGCGTGCTGGAAGACCACACCGATCCGACGTTCTTCCGGGGCTCTATTGATCCCGGCAGCACTGTCGAAGAGCATTTTTCCGTCGAGAAGAATTTTCCCGCGGTCTGGGTTCTGCAAACCGGCTAGCAAGTGCATGAGTGTCGATTTGCCGCTGCCGGATGGGCCGAAGATGCCGCAACGGTTGGAGGACAAGGAGAAAGTGGCGGAAAAATGGAAGCCGCCGTTCTGTTTTTCGATATCTACATCGAGTTCCATGGTCTCATTTCCTCTTCAAGGTCCGAGTGGCAGCTTCGCTTAGGAGAAGCACGGCAAAAGACAAAATGATCGACACCAGGCAGAGGTTCAGGGCCATCGAGTCGCCGCCTGGGGTATTGGTGTACTCGTAGATTGCCAGAGGGATGGTCTGGGTTATGCCGGGAATATTACCGGCAAGGATGATGGTCGCCCCGAATTCGCCAAGGCTGCGGGCGAACATCATGGTCATGCCGGCGAGAACCGCGCGCCCGGACAGCGGCAAGGTGATGGTCAGAAGGGCGTCCCACCAGCCTGCTCCCAGGGTGCGCGCCGCTTGTAGGGAGTTTCGGTCGATTTCCTCCATGCCGATACGGATAGCCCGGACCAGAAGAGGGAAGCCGACCACAGCCGAAGCAATAATTGCACCGGACAGGGTAAAAATAATCCTGATGCCCAGGTGTTGCAGCAGTGGCCCGAGAAAACCCGACCGGCCAAAGAGCAGTAAAAGGAGATAGCCGACCACTACCGGCGGCAGCACGAGGGGGAGATTCACCAGCCCCTCAAGAAGTGCTTTGCCGGGCATTCGGGAAAAAGCCAGGACATAAGCCATGGCGAAACCAAAGGGGGTAGCAATCAAGGTGGCACCACAGGCCACCTTGATCGAAAGCCAAATGGCATGGGTGTCATGGGGAGTGAGGTTGAGAAATGTGTCCATCATGCACAAAAGACTAATATCTACGCTCTATTTCGCTGTGACAAACCCGAATTTTTTCAAAATTTCCTGGGCTTCAGGGCCGGCAAGGTAATTGTAGAATTCCTTTGCTTCAGCCTTTGCCAGGCCGGTTGTTGTTATGACCATGGGATATGAAACACGATCATACAGATTTTCAGGGACATCCATAAGGATGACTGCTTCCTTGGCCAGCAAGGCATCGGTCTGATAGACAAAGGCGCCATCCACTTCACCCCGATCAGCATAGAGCAAAGCCTGGCGAACATCTTGGGCCATCACCAGTTTTTTGTCCTTTTCCAATTCCTCGTAAATACCAGCTCCACGCATGGCCTGTTCGGCGTATTGACCGGCCGGCACACTGGCCGGGGTGCCGATGGCGACACGTTGCAGTGATTTCAGGTCGGCAAGAGACTTGACGGCAAGGTCTTTCTTGCCGGCAAAGACCAGCTTGTTATAAGCAAAAAAGGTTTTGTCTTTCACCTCGGCCTTGCCTTCTTTCACTACATAGTCAAGCCACTTGTCATTGGCGGAGAGAAAAATATCCGTCGGCGCACCTTGAACCGTTTGTTTGGCCAGGGCACCGGAGGCCCCATAGTTGGTAAGCACGTTGACATCCGGGTGAACCTTTTTAAAACCTTCAATGATGGCATTCATGGCATCCTTGGTGCTTGCTGCCGCCGACAAACTGACATCACCGGCATAAACAGGAATGGTTGCCAGGGAACAAACCACTAAAATTACGGTAAACAGCATCCTTCTCATTTTCATTGTCATACTCCTTTTCATTGAAATAATAATAAATAGCCCAGTATACTTCAGACAACCGCCAAGAGAACACTCGACGCCTTGAAGATCGCCGCCACCTCGATGCCCGGGGCAAGGTCCATGCGACGGACGCTTTCACTGGTATTGATGGCGGTTACCGTGCTGCCACCGGGCAGATCGATAATCACCTCGTCGTTGACCACTCCGGGGACTATGCGGGCAACTCTTCCCATCAGGATGTTGCGAGCCGACAGGCTCTCCCTTTTGATATCACGACCCAGCATCACCGATGGGGCCTTGACCATCGCCAGGACCTCGGTGCCCGGTTCGAGTCCGAGACGGATGACACTGTTATCGGTAATGACCGCTACCACAGTGTCGCCACCTTTGAGGGCAATGGTCACCACACTGTTGACGGCACCTTTTTCGATTTTCGCAACTGCTCCGGCCCACACATTACGTGCACTCACCTTCATCTCAAACCTCCTCAGCATTTTCAAAGCATTCAGGGCATCCTCGGGCCTTTCGCCAAAGAAACCGACAAAAGCGGCAAATTCCCGCCGCAGCACAGCTACCTTTTGCAACAATTCCCGGCCTTCGTCAGTCAGAACCGTACCGCCGCCGCCGCTGCCGCCAACCTGGCGGGTGACCAGGGGTTCGTCGGAGAGGTTGTTGAGGTTTTCGATCTTTTCCCAGGCCCCCTTGTAACTCAGGCCGACCTCCTTGGCCGCCCGGTTGATCGAACCACAGGAGGCGATGCTTTCCAAAAGACGTATGGCTTGGTTTTCCCCTCCCGACCAGCCGAGCACATGTTGCAGGGTTTTGGATATTGGAGACATGTCCGTCCTCTTTTGGGTTTTGACTTTCGCCCATGGCGTTATCATGGATTGGAATAACGCTATAGACGAGAAATTATTCTTGAATTAGCAAATTGCGTACCATCTTGGTGGGGTCGGCAATTTTGCATGAAGAAGAGTCGTAATATGACTCTTGTTACTCTATCCGGCATGGTTTTTTGCCCGTATCTTCCATGCAATGGAAAGGTCGGGAGTTCTGCGCCCTCAATACAAAATTGTCGCTCGGTGTAGTCTCTCCCTGCAAAATTGTATTTTTCCCACAGTTGTCCTGAGGTTGGCATGTAAGAAGGGTCTCAGAAATATAATCTGTTGTTTCGTGTAGATACAGTAAAAAAAATATCAGGCCCGGTTCTTGCTAATCAGTTTTTCAATAAGGTTGCTAATCGTTATTCGTATTCATAATAACGCTTGAAAGGAGAAGCCGCTATGAAAAAGGGTTGGATAACGCCACCGGAATGTTGTGTGGTTATTGAAATGGAACAAGGGGTATCCCTCGGTTACAGAAAGGCAGTCTTGCTGAACGAAATCAGTGCATTGGGATCCATTGAAAAGGCTGCCAGGACTTCCCGCATGGATACGGATCATGCACGGGACATAGTTTTTGAGATGAATCAAGATTTTTCTCAGCCTCTCATTATCTTTCACGGCAATCCCAATGATTGCGACATGGTGCAACTGACTGCCAAGGGAGAAGAGGTCGCCCGGTCGTATTGGCGGCAATTTGAACCAGTATGGCTCTCCATTGTTGATGAACGAAGCAGGCATTATTGAAGCAAGGTGAAAGCGATTATGGCGTAAAGGGAAATACCCCACGCATTATTTTTTGGCAGACGATATGTTTTGTATTATATATCGAAATACGTGCGACCATGCAAGCAAATTACAGAAACTCGAAGCGATTATCACCTCGCTTCGAGAGAGGGCTTGGCCCCCTCTCAAGGAAATAAAAGGCGGGAAAGATTTAGGCATCTATCATGACGCTGGTCGCTTTGACAATTACCACAACCTCTTTGCCGATGACCAGTTTCAATCTATCTACTGAGTTTGTGGTGATAACTGAGACGACATCCACGCCGGGTGCAACCTCGAGAACAACCTCGGCCATGACTTGTCCTTTTTTAATATCCTTGACTTTGCCTTTCAATGCATTGCGTGCGCTAAGTGCCATGGGAAACCTCCATAGAGAATTTTTATAAGTAGTGATGGGTTCATCACTTGATCGTCATTCTACAATTGTGATGAATAAACGCAAAGTCAATGCGTTACACGTAAATAAAATAACGAGATAGATAACTTTTACCGGAGACATAACATGAACATTTCATACTCGCCGATAGGATATTTCAGAAGTCCCTACACCGAAGTCAGAGGTATGCCGATCCAGCCCATCGGTGCTGAAAATGTTGAAGGGTATATCGAAGTTTTACCGGAGTTCAGTGCAGGTCTCAAAGATCTTGAAGGATTTTCCCATGTCTTTGTCCTCTACCACCTGCATCGGATACAAGGGTACGAACTTATGATACAGCCATTTCTTGATACCAAACGACATGGTGTTTTCGCCACCCGTTCGCCAAAACGGCCCAATCCCATCGGTCTTTCGATCATGCAGTTGAAAGAGGTGTCGGGTTTTAATGTCTTTCTCAAGGGAATCGATGTTCTCGACCGGACGCCGGTGGTTGATATCAAGCCTTATGTCGCCGATTTTGACCGGTGCAATGCCGATCGGTTCGGCTGGTTCGAGGGAAAATCAGGTAATGCGACACATCACCGCAGCGACGAGCGATTTGCCGTTTAATCGGTCGTAAAGGAGATTGAGCATGGCAACATTTGTATTGGTGCACGGGGCTTTTCAGGGCGGTTGGGTCTGGGGAAGGGTGGCTGATTTATTGCACAGCAGAGGTCATGACGTTCATACCCCGACCCTTTCCGGTTGCGGTTATCTGGCCAAGGCTGTTCACCAGGAAAGCGATCTGGGAGTCTTTATTGCCGACATCCGCAGTTACATCGAATTCGAGGATTTAGGCGAGATAATTCTTATAGCACACAGCTTTTCCGGTATGGTCTGTGGGGCGCTGATGATGCAAATCCCCGAGCGAATCCGCCAGGCCGTTTTTGTCGATGCCGTAATTCCGGAACCTCAGCGATCCTTTGCGGATATGGCTGGCGAACCCTTTCAGCTGATGCTGGAAAAACATCGCGGGCAGGATGGTGCGGTTAGACCCTGGCCCCTCCAGGTTTTTGGAGTGACTGAATCTGCGGCTGCCTGGTTTGAACCTCGCCTGCGCCCCTTTTCCTACAAGGCCTTTCACACGCCCTTTCCGGGTATATTCGATCCTCGCCCCGTGCCGACAAGTTACATTTCCTGCCGGGAAACGGGTAGTCCATTTATCCGGGAAATGGCCGGCAAGGCGCGACGGCATGGTTGGTCTTTGCAAACGATCAATTCCGGCCACTGTCCCATGGTCACCTGTCCTTTAGAGCTTTGCCAAGCAATTATGATCCAAGTGGCGTCCGGTCAGGATCTGCTTTCATTTTTCCAATAATTTTTGTTTACTAACGATATATTTATAATTATACAACGGCAGGCAGGGTGCGGAAAGATGAAAGAACATCGAGATGATGTCGCGCAATGGCTTGAAAAAGCGGAAGTATGCAAACCAAAACCAGATCAGGAGATCCGGTGAATTACGTATCAAGAGGGAGGAGAGATAGAGATGAATTCCAAGTGTAGTAAATTGATCAGCATAGGTTGTATCTCAGTAATTTTGGTTGTCGAATCGTATGTGTCGGCAACAGCCGCGGAGCCACAAAACAATCCTGCCCCATCATTAAAACTCGAGCCGATTACCGTGTATGGTGCGGTAGCTGAAGAGGGGCAATTTGTAGCTCCCTCGAATATATCGGCCCCGTTGCACCAGGAGAGTTACGCCTCGAAAGACGTTGAAATATTCGGCAGGCAAGGCAATGTTAATGTGTTCAAGATAATTGAATTGTCGCCGTCGGTTAACTACACTGCAGTTGATGCCCTCGGTACCAATGAAAACGGATTCCACGATTCAATGCGGATACGAGGCAAAAAACAGACGGGACCGGGGAGCGTCAAGAATTATGAGGGTGTACCGATCAGCGGTAATCCGGGAGGGGGAAAAACGATATTCGACCTGGAAAATATTGACCGAGTGGATGTGTACAAAGGGTATCTCCCGGTAGATAAAGGGCTCGGGTTTTCAAATCTGATCGGAAAAGTTGATTTGCATATACGTAGGCCTGAACAAGTTTTCGGCGCGGAGCTCTCCCAGACAATCGGCAGCGACAATTTGTATAGAAGTTTTTTACGTCTGGATTCCGGAGAGTTTGCCAACACCGCTGTCTTTGCTTCTTTTTCCAATACGACAAGCGATAAGAATAAAGGCAAAGGTGATTTGGAGCGGAATAACGGGGCCTTTGGCGTAACAGCGCAGCCAAACGACAAGATCAAGGCGGAATTCTTTGTCTCACATAACACAGACGAGCATCACAATTATTACAATCTCACCTATGGCGAAACGCAGAATTTGGGGAAAAACTTCGAAAAAGACTTCAGTACCGATAAGACCAGCGCCAATTATTATGATTACAATAAGCAAAACTTTGAAGATACCGCTCTCGTCGCCAATATCGAAGGCGTACTTACCTCGGATTCCAAAATAATTTTCAAACCCTATTATCTCAATGACAAGGGCGAATACTCATATGCATCGGGAGTAAACGTCATCAAATGGGATATCGATCATGAGCTTTTCGGCGCGATCCTTGAATACGAAAAGAACTTTTCCAAAAAGATAAACACAAAATTGGGATATTGGGCGCATAGACAGCTTCCACCAGGACCGCCCTCAGCCCAAAAGAAATACACGGTCGGCGCAAATGGTCTGACGTATGCCGGGTATGCGGTGCTTGCCGACAACGATTATCATGATTTCAACTCACCATTTACCGAGGTAAGCGGGCAGCTGGGTAAATTTGCATACGCAACGGGGGTGAGGTATCTGGATTTTCAGTTGGGTGAGATAAAAAGCTACACCAACGGCACGAATGCCGCCACAAGTCAGGACTACGATACCGCCATTGCTGGCGGTATCCTGGATCCGTGGGCGAGTGTCGATGAAAAAGACTTCAAGGAGTGGCTGCCCAGTGCGTACCTCGGCTACAATGTGAGCGAAGATGCAGTTATTTATGCCGATTATACGAGGACATATGGTCTGGATGTCAATCTCTTTCCCACGTATTCTCAACAACGGGCGAATTTCGTCGCCAAAGGCGTGACCCTCCAGGAGCTGTGGGACAAGCTGGATTTAGAGATAGCGGAAAACTTCGACTTCGGAATTAAATATAAAATAGGTGATATCTATTTGAATCCCAATGCTTTTTGTTCCGTTGTCAAAAACAAACAGGCAAGGATTTATGATGCCACGTATAACGTCACCTATCCCTACAATGCGGCGGACGCCATGGCCTATGGCGCCGAGTTAACGGCAAGCGGTGCATTACTAAAGGATTTGGTCTTTTTCGTGGGGCTGTCATATAACGAGTACTTCTTTACGGAGGATCTGAAAACAGGGTCCAACACCACCATCGCATCAAAAGACAAACAGGTTCCCGATGCGCCTATGTATATGGCAAAAGCGGCCATGTCGTACACGATAGCCGATTTTGTCATTACCCCATCGATAAAATATCTGTCGGAGAGATACGGAGACGTCCTCAATAAAGAAAAAATAGATGCATCGACAATCGTCGATCTTGATGTTTCGTACGAAATAAAAAAAGTGCTTGGCGCAAAGTCCGTACAATTTCGCATTACCGCCACGAACTTGTTTAACGAAGAATACATCTCGGCAATCAATACGGCGGATGATGCTCTGGCGGCTACAAATACTGCGGCAACGTATCAGACCGGGGCGCCTTTGGGAGTCTACGGCAATATTACTTTCAAGTTTTGAGAGTATCGCAGGCAAGTTCGGTTCCTCAACAGTTTACTTTTATCGGCATTGGCAACTATGTTTCAAGACGGTCTTCACGCAACACTGATAAAAAAGCTCTCTTCCTATACCTTGTCGGTATCGATAAACTGCCTCCCAGGCGAAACGGTTGTTATCACAGGTCCCTCCGGTTCGGGAAAGACAACCATTCTCCGCTGTCTGGCAGGACTTGAGGGATTTGACGAGGGGCAGGTATACTTCCAGGGAAGGTGCTGGAACAATGCAACAACAGGAGTTCGGGCGACGCCCCAGTCCCGTGAAGTGGGATTTCTGTCGCAGGACTATGCTTTGTTTCCCCATATGACCCTGGCGGAGAATGTTCTCTTCGCCATGCGTCACCCTGAAAATCCGCGGGGCCTTCTTGATTCCATGGGTATAGGCCATCTTCATAACAAATATCCGCAGGAGATATCGGGGGGCGAACGGCAAAGGGCGGCTCTTTGCCAGACCTTGGCCCGCCGGCCGAGATTGCTCCTGTTGGATGAACCGTTTTCCGCCCTGGATATTGAGAATCGTCATGCCCTTCGGCAAACGCTTCTGACCATTCAGAAGCAGTGGACATTGCCGATTATTCAGATAACTCACGATCTTGTCGAGGCCCTGGCTGTGTCGACACATGTCATTTCCTTGCAGGAAGGCAGAGAAGACACAACCTGGCTGGAGAAGCAGAAGGAGTTTATGGCCCGGGACATGGAACTGCTGCGCCGGGAGTTCACCGTCAAACCACTTGCCGTATAAGGCGGCAACTCGTACTTTACTCAAGATTATGGAGGTTAATATGCGCACAAATTTGCGTTGCATTCGGTGTCTTTCATTCCTGGTAACGATTTTTTTACTCGTCGCTCCAGCGGCTGTACGGGCTGAGCAAAGGCTTACCATAGCCGCAGGCGCAGGGTATAAGCGTCTCGTCGAGGAGCTTTGTACGTCCTACACCAATAAAACCGGGGTGCCGGTTAATAAGGTGTTCGGTAATATGGGCCAGATCACCGCCCAGGCCCAGGAAAGCGGGGCGATTGATTTCATCATGGGTGATAAAACATACCTTGATTCGAGTAAATTATTGTTTGCTGAAGAATTGATTCTCGGCCGGGGTAAGCTTGTAGCTGCCGCGGCAAAAGGGACAAAGATTAAAAATCTCGATGCGTTAACCGAGAGCAGTGTGCAAAGGATAGCCATTGCCGATTCGGAAAAAGCCATCTACGGGCACGCCGCTAGGGAATTTCTTACGGCGAGGGGTATATGGCAACAGATTCAGCCGAAATTACTTGTAGTGGGCACTGTCCCGCAGGTTACCGCCTACCTGCTGACCGGTGAAATCGATATCGGATTTATCAACCTTACCGAGGCGCTTGCCATCAAGGACAAGGTGGAAATTCTCTTTACCATAGATGAAAAACTCTATAGTCCGATCCTCATTGTCGCCAAACAATTGCAGCAAAGCACCAATATCGAAGCTGGCGCCTCGCTTGTGGCCTTTCTGCAATCCGAACAAGCACAAACGCTCCTTAAGAAACAGGGCTTGTGATGGCATTTTGGCCAAGGGTGCTCGACATTTTTTTACAGCCGGACACTCTGGCATGCATTCGTCTCAGTGCGTATACCGCTTGTGTGGTAATGCCCTTGCTGGCGGTTTGCGGTGTCGCCTTGGGGTATATACTCGGCCGAGGGCAGGGGCGGTGGATTTCCGTTCTTGATTTTATCGTGACCTTGCCGCTGATCTTTCCCCCGATTGCCACCGGGTTTTTGTTGCTGATGCTCCTTGGCCGCCGCAGTATGGTCGGCAGTTTTCTCCACAATGTGCTCGGGCTGGAAATGATTTTCAGCTTCTGGAGTATCGTCCTTGCGGCCTTTATTGCCGGGATGCCGCTCATTGTCAAACAGGTGCAGGCGGCAATTCGGGGTGAGACCAACCGCCTGATTGAGGCCTCCTATGTCCTTGGAAAATCTCCGAGCACAACCTTTTTCAGGGTAGTTCTCCCGTCAATCCGCAAGAGTATAGCTATTGGACTCTCTTTGGCCTTTGCCCGATCGCTGGGCGAGGTTGGTATAACCCTGATGCTCGGCGGAAATATTTCGGGCAAGACCAGCACCATCTCCCTTGAGGTATATAATGCGGTTTTTACGGGTGAATACGACCGGGCATTTGTCCTTGTCTTTTTGCTTGGGACGATTACTCTCCTGCTCATCTATCTCACCCGTCGGCTTGCAAAAGAATAACAGCTTATCAATCATCATTTTTGTCGGATCGATTTGCTGCCATTAAAGGCTGTTTCCTTTCACGCTCGGGAAAACGTCAATCAATTAAATACACTTTGAAAGAGGTAATGCTATGGATGTTATGACAATGACACAAAAAACTCTCGTTGATCTTATGCAAGAGAAGGAATTGGGTGAAGAACTTGTCAGCGTGGTCAACGCCAGAACGCTCTCGGCAAATGAGGCTATCGGCGCCCCCGAAAGATCGGACTATCCCATACAGAAAGGTCGAGAAGTTATGGTCGAAGCGACGTTCAAGGGTTTTAAGGGCCAGGCATTTACCGATCAACCCGGTACCTTGAGTGGCACCCTGAGGAAAATCTTGGAGCATACCCCTGTAAATAATTTTGAACGGGCGGTGTTCGTTGCCACGACAAATGCGGTTTTACGGTCACTTGGAAAAATCGACAAGACCATTCATTGTCGCGACAAAGAACCCGGTGTTTGTGCGAAACAATTAGTTCACTATGTCAGGGAACGCTTCGGTAACCCGAAAATCGCCTTTATCGGCCTGCAGCCGGGGATGGTGGCGGAACTCTGTCAAGTCTATGAAATGCGGGTCGTCGACCTCGATCAGGATAATATCGGCAAACGCTTTGCGAGTGTCGTTGTTGACCCCCCTGCCAACACCGCGGAAATGATCGAGTGGAGTGATATCATTTTGGCCACGGGATCAACCGCGGTCAACGATTCCCTGCAATCCTTGATCGGCAGCCGTCCAATAGTCTTTTACGGGGTGACGGTATCAGGACTTGCCTATATCAACGGCCTGGAACAATATTGTCACTGTGGGCATTGAGCCCTGTGTCGCGGCTGCTCACTGTCTTACTCCTTTTATTATAGGGTGGGCGAAGGGGCCTGCCGGGAATTGAAAAAAAATGGTTAACGATACATATTGCAATTGAGTGTTTTTCGATATATATTTACGTATACATCGAAAAACAAGCAAGCATAAGACCATAATCAAAAGAAAGAGTACTGCTTTTATCATAATTAAAATGGGTATTTCGATAGTAAAATAAGTAGATACGATGCTACTCCCAGCTGAACTGCAGGAATGAATATGAAAAAATACGCTAATCTCACGGAAAAAGTCTGTAATCAAATTCTTGAACTGATGGTCAACGGCGAAATTACTCCAGGCCAGAAACTGACCTTCATTGATTTGGCCAAACAGTTTGTAGTCAGCCGAACCCCAGTCAACAATGCCTTGAGTCTCCTGGCGCAGGATGGCTATCTTGATTTCACGCCCAACCGGGGTTACACCGTGCATAAGTTGACAGCGAAAGAGGCGAAACATCTGCGTGGGATCCAAGAAGTGCTGGAGATCGGTTTCATCGACCAGGTAATCAGCAATATCACCGCAGCAAATAAGCTGAAACTCAAGATATGTAAGGACGATTACGCAAAAACCGCTGTGAGTCACACAGATCGAAAACTGTTCCTCCTCGATATTCTCTTTCATACGGATATACTCGATTTGGCCGACAACCCGGTTCTTTCCAATGGCTATCGACATATTTGCCGAAAACTCTATCTGCGATTGCATGACAAACAACCGCAGGAAGAGCAGATCAAGAGGATTCTTGAAGAGCATGATAATCTTTACCAGGCTCTTTGCGACAAAGATGGTAAGCAGGCGAGATGGTTGTTGAAATTGCGGCAAACATTTCTTGCCGAATGGTACCAGCTCGATGCCAGACGTATTGATCGTTTTGAGGAAAAAATAACGGGGCGGGGAAAAAGAGGAAAGCAGTCGTTTTCCTGTTCTTTCGGGTTTTAATACTCGACTTTCCAACTCTATCCAAACGATAAGAACCATAGTTCTATAAGGTGCATTTATGAACATATCCGCCACGCCGATCGGCATGTTTGTTACGCCTTTTAAAACCCCTGAACAAATTCCTCTGGAGGCTGATGGGTCGGGTATCGAAATTGTCATAGATGTATCCCCACAGCACAAGGCAATACTCGAAGATATTAAGGAATATCCTTATATTACGGTCATGCATCAGCCCCATGAAAACGCAGAAATGACGCGTGTTGTTACATTTTCCGAGGCGACTGAAAGTAACAACAGCATGGAAGTTCATTCGTCGGAACAAATAAAGCCCCCAGCCCTTTCGGTATTGCGCTTGAAAGGTATCCTCGGATCATTGATGATCGTTGAAGGCATAAATATCCTGGACCAAACGCCGGTTCTCGAAATTAAAGCCTTTGTCGCTGGATTTGACGGGTGCTATGCCGAATGTTTTGGATGGTTCGAGGAAACATCGCTTGGTTGAGAAGAATCAACATACACTTCGTCTGTCAACGTAGGAGGCTTTGCCATCCTACAAACTCAAAAAAAGCGAAACAACCCTCAATTGGGAAGGAAATGTGCTGAAACAGAACGAATTTAAAGATTTTTTCGGTGTTATCTCCTTTGCCGTGGCCGTTATATTACGCTAGGTCTATGGCTATCGATATGTTATTTGAAATATATCGATAGCGCGACGGGCGTTGCACAAACTTTTTTTGATGGGAAAAGACATGAGAGAGAAAGGGAAAAACTGTAAAGCCGCCACGATTGTCGCGATGGTGTGCGTTGGCACATTGGTTGCTAATAGTCAGAGTGTTCTGGCCGCAAACACAACAATCAATAAGAGTGACACACTGAAAGTTGAAAACCAGCAGACCGTAGAAGCCGATACTCTTATGCTCCCTTCGCTGCTGGTCGAGGAGGAAGCGATCAGGGCCGGCGTTAATGAGGTCGACAAGGATGGCCTCGACATCTACGGTGGCGCTTCGCAGTTTAACATCTATTCCGCCATTTCGATGTTGCCAGGTGTCGACATCAGATCCGGAGACGGCTACGGTATGGAGACAACGCACCGCATCAGGGGCAAGGCGGATAGAAATATCGGTGAAGTCCTGGAGGGATTACCGCTCAAGGGAATCGGTCCAGGCGGTGGACTGAGTACCATGATGGATTTTGAGAATCTCAAATCGATCACGGTTGAAAAGGGCGCGGTCGACGTGGACCGTGGCCTGGGCTATGGTAGCGATAACGGCATGGTTGACATGCATATTCTCCAGCCAAAAGAACATTGGGGCATGCTTGCCAAACAGGTATTCGGCACCGAAGATTTTACACGCAGTTTTCTCCGCGTTGATACGGGGACCATGAACGATGTGGCAAAGCTCTTTGTCTCCGGCTCCTATACCGACGCCGATAAATGGAAAGGAGCGGGAGATTCGCCCGCGGGCAAGACAAATACCGCCTTTGGTCTGGCAAGCCCGGATGATCACGATGTCAAGTGGAGCATCAACGGTGTTTACAACGATCAAAAAGGCTACAGTTACCGGGCATTGACCTATGCGCAGTCGCAGAATCTCTCCCGTTATCGCGACTACGACTACAATGAAACCCTCACCGGGGTTCCGGCAAAGGATTCCGCCTATTACGGTTACAACTACTCCGATTTCACCACTTGGACGCTGATCGGCAAGATCGAAACGCCGGTTTCGCTGATGGGTGATGGCAAGCTGTCTTTTAAACCCTATTTCCTGCACGATGAGGGATACAGCTACTCCGGCAGCGGGACGACGGTAACCGATTGGCTGGTGGAGCATGACACTTTCGGCGGAGTACTCAAATATGAACAAAAGATAGGCATCGCCAATATCAAGACAGGTTACTGGTACGGTGAGGACGAGCCTCCGGGACCGCCGACCTCGCGGAAAACCCGCACCATCAATGCCGATGGCACGCTCTCCTTCAATGCATGGGAAAGGCTCGTGAGGGTGACGGACAACAGCCACTTCAACAGTCCCTTCCTCGGTTCGGAATTTAAGTTCGATCATTTCACCATTACTCCCGGCGTCCGCCAACTGTGGTGGACCACGCCCAGTTTGTCGTTCCTTAACACGAAGGGCATTGGCGATGTCAGCTACAAGCAGGCGCTTGACCAGGCCACCAAGGAGGATTTCCACGTTGACGGCGACACCTACAGCCTTTTTCTGCCCAAGATCGATGGCAATTACTTCATAAACGATACGGTCTCGCTTAATGCCTCATACGGCAGAAACTATAACACGCCGCAATACAGCGTTGGCAGTACACTGTCCGGTTATTACAAGAAGGGCAAGACCCAGGCGGAATTACAAAATATGTGGGAGGACATGATCAAACCTGAGGAATCGGACAATGTTGATTTCGGCGTGAAGTTTGATTTCGGCAAATTCTCGTGGGATACCGCCTTGTTTTATTCGCTGACGAAGAATACCTCGGGCACCTATTATGACCAGGAACTGGGTGAGGCCTACACCCAGAATGCGGGTGAGTCGCAATCCTACGGTATCGAAATGATGTTTGGCTACCAGATGAGTGAATCGTTGAAGAGCAACTTTGCACTGACTTACAATCGTGGCGAGTTTACCGAAGACTTTCTTGCCGCAAACGGCATCAAAACCATTAATGCCGAAGGCAATCAGATCCCTGAGACACCCGAATTCATGGCGAATATGTCCTTGCTCTGGAATATCGGCGATTTCACCATTACTCCAATGCTGAGATACTTGGGAACTCGCTATGCCGATGTCGAGAATACATACAAGCTGGACGATTTTTACCTGGTCAACCTGGACATAGCCTGGAAACTCGTGAAAAAGGAAAATCATGATATAACCCTGAAAATCGCGGCGACGAATCTCTTTGACAAGGAGTATATCGCGACGTCTTCGGCCGGCGACCAAACCACGGAAATTTCCGGTCTGTCCTTTACCGCCGGTGCACCGAGAACGATTTACGCCACGATACAGTTCGAGCTCTGAGAGGAAGTGACATGATTTATCCCCGGAATATGGTGAGAACGGTTCTGCTGCCTGTCTTATGTTTCCTGGTTTTTGGTTTTTGCCGGGCCGAGGTATATGCGACAACAGTTGCAAAGGTGATCGACAGAAGCGGGTCTCAGGTTGCTTTGCCGGACCGCCGGGATCGAATCCTTGTCACCTGCTATGGCGGGGCGAGTCACGAAATTGCTCTCCTCGGCGGGGCCGCGAGAATTATCGGACATCCATCGATGGACAGATTCCCCCTTTTGCTCAAAATTTTTCCGGGGCTTGTCGGTAAACCAGATGCTGGGTCTTTCGACAATGTCAATATCGAGTTTGCCATGACATTGAAACCCGATTTGGTGGTGGCGAGCGTGACCTCCACGCGCACGAACGAGAGGATAAAAAACCTCGGTATTCCGGTAGTAACAGTCGGCACCGGACGGACTAACGTTGAATTGCTGTTGCAGGAATTTGCCATGATGGGGGAGGTGCTCGGCGCCGAAGCCCGAGCCGCCGAACTTATTGCCTTTTGGCGCGACAGGCTTGATCTGATCCAGCGGCGTACCGCTCATTTGACAGAGGCACAACGAAAAAAGGTCTATTACTGTTCGGCGGGATCGCCCATGAAAACCGAGGGCAGTGTCGTGAAAAACGAGGGTAATCTCGGTTGGGGAGAGAACTTTATCATTGCCGCCGGTGGGAACAATGTCGCGGCGGCGATGAAGAATGACGGAATAGTGACTGCGGAACTGCTGATGTTGTGGAATCCGGATGTAATCGTGACGGGCATCAAAAAAATCGGTTCTCAGGGCGACAGGATGGAGGAAATTACGAAGCTAAAGTCACTTACAGCAGTGCGGAACGGTGCTGTTCACTCTTGTCCAATTGGCGCGTTTTGGTGGGACAGACCTTCGCCCGAGGCGGTTTTAGGAATTCTGTGGCTGGCGCGGATCCTCTATCCCAACTTCTTTGCCGATGTGGATATGCGGCGCGAAAGTAAGGAGTTTTATCGAAAATTCTATCGGTACAGCTTGACGGATGAAGAATATGAGTCGTTTGTAGAATAAGCGGTGACGGAAACAACTCGTCGTTCTGTCAAGGAAGAAAATCGTTGGGACGACGATAAACACACAATGAAAGGCAGGTAAAATGTCAATGGGGGGAGAGATGGCACCTTTGTTGGACGAAGCAGTACGATTGATCCTGGAAAATATTATGGCAATGGAGGAAGAACTTCAGCCCTTATCACAGTGCCTTGGTCAGGTGTTGGCCGAGGATGTCTGCTCTCAGCTGACCTTGCCGATGACCCCGATCGGCATGCCGGATGGTTATGCCGTGCGTGCCGAGGATATTGCCGGAGCCACGCCCGAAAAACCGGTGGTGTTACATATTATCGGCGCCTCCAGGGCGGGGTGTCCGGCGAAACAGCGGGTAATGGTGAAAACGGCTATACGCATTATGACTGGTTCGGTGTTGCCCGATGGTGCTGATTGTGTGATACGTTTTGAGGATACCGACGAGCCGGTCGATAAAAATGGCCCTAATCCTCACAATCCGAAGGAGGTAAAAATTTTCAAGGCCGGCTGTATCGGGGAGGGCATCCGTCCGCGGGGCAGCGGGATTAAGGAAGGCAATCTGCTGTTGCCGAAAGGAACGTTTATCGCTCCACACCATATTTCCTCCCTGTCATCTATTGGCGTCACCAGCCTGAAAGTGATACGGCGGCCGGTGATTGCGGTCATCCCGACCGGCGACGAGTTGATCAAACCAGGGCGACCCCTAACCGTCGGCAAGGTATACGATAGCAATGGTCCGGCAATTATTGCCTATGTGCAACAGTATGGAGGCAAAACAAAAAATCTTGGCATTGCGCGCGATAAGGAAGGGGCGCTCCACGCCAAAATTGATCGCGCGTTGGGTGTCGACGCCATTATCACCAGCGGCGGTGTCTCTAAGGGTGATTACGACATGGTGCGGCTGGTATTGGCCAGACGCGGCCATATAGTCTTTTCCCGCATCAAAATGGGACCAGGCGCATCGGTGACCTTTGCCATGATTAAAAAGCCTGCAAAACAGGGAGAGTGCTCCGGTATGATCCCTGTTTTTTCGTTGTCCGGTCCACCGGTTGGTTGCCTGGTCAATCTGGAAACCCTGCTGCGTCCGGCTTTGTTGAAAATGCGTGGCCTGGCCACGCTTGATCATCCGACAGTTACAGCGGTGCTGACAGGGGATCTCCCAAGGGCAATGCCATTTCCCTTTGTCCGTTGGTCCAGGCTGCAGCCCTGCAATGGCGGCTACAGCGTCGATCTCAACGGTTCGGCTCCAATGGGTGATCTTGCCTCCGTTGCTAATGCCAACGCGCTCACCATTACCCCCAGCGGTAATCCGCTGCAACCAGGCGATCAGATAGAGGTGCTGCCTTTTGACTGGCAGTGACATAAATAGAAACATTACGATAGGGAAAATTATGTTAGAAAACAATATGATTGGAGCCAACCAAAGCTTGATGAGCCTGGAGGTTCCGACGGGAATCGAAAAACTGAACAATTTCGCGGAAGGATTCCAGAAATTCACGGTTCTTGAGGCGGCATTAACTCTGGGAATATTCGCCTTTCTTGCAAAGCACGGTCCTTGTAATCGCGAAAAGATAGCCGAAGGCTGTTCGATACAAGGGATGTTCTTACGACCTTTTCTGTCCTGTCTGATCGATATGGAGTTGTTGCATCTGGACAATGAACAGTATTGCAACGGCGAGATCGCAGAAAATTTTCTCCTGGTCGATAGTCCATTATATCAGGGAGAGTGGCTTCGCAATATCAAACAAAGTTCGCATTGGAGCGATCTGGCCGCCGCAATGCAGAGGACGGAACCGAAAAAATCCGCGACCGGCGCCGGTGATGGCCCAAGCGCGTCGTTTATTGATGCACTAGGCCAGCGCGCCTTGCGCGGCGAACTGCAAGCGGTCGTGCAAAAGATCGCCGCATGGCAGGGTTTTTCTTCGGCCGCAAAGATGCTCGATATTGGCGGTGGACACGGCTTGTACGCCATTGCCCTTTGTCAGAAAAATTCCGGTCTGCATGCCACGGTCTTCGACAAAAATAACGTGCTCAAGGTCACGGCGCGGAACATCGAGCACTTTCGTATGCAGGACAGGTTTGCCTTGATGGAAGGCGACGTCTGCACCGGAAATTACGGTAATGGCTACGATATCGTCTTGATTTCGCATCTTCTCTATAAGTTCCGCAAAAACCTTGAACCTATTTTCGAAAAGGTCCGGGAGTGCCTCAATCCTGGGGGACTGTTGGTGACCAATCACTGGTTTTGCGCAAGCGGCTGTATACCGGAAAAAAATTCCGTCACCGAACTGGCGAAGGCCTTGCAGAGTTTCGGCCACCCCCTCTGTCATGAGGACGAATTCTCCAGGCTCCTTGCAGCCAATGGCATGGACCCGCTTGCAATGCAGATTGTGCCGACCCCCTTCGGCCCGTCACGTCTCATCATGGCCGTCAAAAAAGATGGACGGGAATTGGTTAAAGATCAGCCGCAAAGCTGTTCCTGTTGCAGTTGTTGAAAGGAGAAAAATGGAGGAGATGGGATGATGACGGCATTATGGATGGGAGATGCAATTTTACAGGAAACGGTGGTACGGATAGGCGATGTTCTTGGTGATGAACTAAAAAACCTGACGGTGGAAAGAGCGGTTGTCGGTATCTTCTTTAGCGGCGTCAAGCTGTCAAACGGCATGGGCGGCATCTGTTTTACGCCGATAAAGGCGATTCCCGAGGCGGTCTGTTGTCCCAGCTCGGCGCGAGCCATGCCCCATTCCGGTAAATTGGCCGGTGAGTCCGCGGAGACATACATCAACCGATTGACAAACGGTGGCCCGCTGCAACGGGCTTTGAGCATCGCCGTGTTGAACGCCCTATCGGCAACCTGCTGGCAGAAGCAGCCTCCGCGGGACTATCAGCTCAAACTTGGTGCCGATCCGGTGGATGAAACCATAATTCCCAGTGACGCCGTGGTGGCAGTGGTCGGTGCACTGGTGCCGTATATCAAAATGCTGAAACAGCGAGGCAATCCTCTTTTCATTCTTGAGATGGACCCGCGAACGCTGAAGGAAGAAGAGATGCGCTATTACTGTGCATCAGAGCAGGCTGACGCCTGCCTTGCCGAAGTCGATCTGATCATTATAACCGGCACGACATTGTTGACCAATACCCTGGAGGGCATCCTGGCACGTTTGAAGAAAGGGGCGCGGGCTATTCTGGTCGGACCTACGGCAAGTATGTTGCCGGATAGTTTCTTTGAGCGGGGTATCGAGGCCATCGGCGGCATCATGGTTACCAATGCCGATCTGTTGCTGGACACCCTTGCCGAGGCCGGTTCTGGCTATCACTTTTACGGTAAGTCGGCGGAGCGCATCACTATTCATCGAAATTTGTCTTAGAACTGAGGAAGGCGACTACAAAGAGATATCTCGGCAAAGTGAATGATTCGGAAGCGATCAGATGGATCTTGACTCTTTAAAGCTCACCAAAAGTTGTGAACCCTTCCAATCCGGGTGATATGCAGAAAAGCGCACATTCGGTTATTGCAAATATTTCAAGAATATTATTTGAAATATTGGTAAATTGCAAAAACTCTAGGAGCCGGTCACGCAAGCAGTCTGAGTTTGTTGGTATAGGACAACATACAACATTCCCTACAGGTTGGGGTAATATACAGATCAGCAGAAGAACTTGTTCCTGGCGACTGCGTCGCCAGGAATCGCGGTGCTGACTTCGTCAAGCACCTTGTCCCGTCGCCTTGCGCCGGAACAAGGTGCTTGACCGGACACCGCGATTGATAATTAAAAATATTAGTGCTAACGAGATAATCAGTATGCTTGATGATTTCTTTGAGATTGAGTACCTAGAAAATATTTTCAAAAACAATGTGTCGCTGCGATTTACGCGTGGGATAGATGGCATTAGCATACCCTACTTTATTGAAAATAAATCGCAACACATCGAGATTATAAGCAGAAAAATAAAAGCGAGTAGTTTTCATTTTTCTCCATACTTAGAGAAATTAATA
>JAZDOW010000027.1:0-117109 GCA_043798185.1 Pseudomonadota bacterium
ATCGAGCAAAATCATGATGAAAATGGGATTATCTTTCCAGTTCCTCTGGCACCGTATACGGTCATTGTTCTCAACCTCGGAGGCAAAGACGAACAACTGACTGCTGTTGCCGAAAAACTCTACAAAGATCTGCAGACAGCAGGTCTGGAAGTCCTGATCGATGATCGTGATGAAAGACCGGGGCTCAAATTTAAGGACGCCGATCTGCTTGGTATCCCCTACAGGTTGACGATTGGAAAGAGCTATGCCAAAAGCGGCAGGGTAGAAGTTCGGCGGCGTCGGGATGGGGATACCTTGGAGATGTCTCTGGATGAGGTTGTGAGCTATTTGTATGAGCGGATTATTAAAGAACTTGGAGAATAAAGTTCTAGTCTTTATCCTCGGCAAACGGCATACATCCTTTTGTGAAAAAGCTATTGTTAAGTGATTTGTATTCCTCGAGGGATATCGTAAGGAAGCCCGCTTGTCGGGATTAAGGGTTACTGCAGGGAGTTCCGATAATCGGAGTTAGGGCATCGATGGCAAACGAAATGACAATAAATCCGCACGGGCTCAAAATCCTGGCGGCCACATACCTGCAGGGCGTTGATCTGTCTCGGATTGACAAGGCCTGGGAAATTGTAACCCGGGTGCATAAGGGACGGCGCCATTTCTCCGGTGAGCTGTACGTCATTCATCTTCTCGAGGTGGCGTCAACCCTCGCTTCCATGCATCTTGATCTGGATACTATCCTCGCCGGTCTGTTGCACGGGGTACTGAAGGAGAGTGACGGTGGTAAAGAAGAGGGCGTGAGCGTTGAAGAGCTGGCCGAGAAATTTGGTAAGGATGTCGCAGCAATTGTCGAGGGTTCAACCCGCATTACCCACGTTCAATATAATAGCAAGTTGGCGAGTCAGGCGGAAAATCTCCGGAAAATGCTCCTGGCCATGGCTGCCGATATCCGGGTGTTGCTGGTTAAGCTCGTTAATCGGCTGCTGGATATGTTCTTGCTCGATATGGTCGACAGGGAACAGCAGCTGGAAATTGCTAGGGAAACCATGGATGTCTATGCCCCCCTGGCGAGTCGTCTTGGCATTGACTGGCTGAAAAGAGAGCTTGAAGATCATTCCTTTAAATTTCTGTACCCCGAAGAGCACTATGAATTGTCCCATAAGCTTGAAAGTTCCCTTGATGAACGGCAGGCATATGTTGACGAAGTCATCAAGATTCTCTACGAAAAACTTAAACAGAGCGCGATCAAACCTCTGCGCATCATTGGTCGACCTAAACACCTCTATTCCATCTACAAAAAACTAGTAGCCCAAAATATTCCCCTCGAACGGGTCTATGATATGGTCGCTTTCCGGATAATTGTGGGTACCGTCAATGAGTGCTATGAGGCGCTTGGCACTATCCATGCTAACTGGTCACCTGTGCACGGCCGGATTAAGGATTTTATCTCTGTTCCCAAGGCAAACAACTATCAGTCGATGCACACAACAGTTGTCGGTCCCAGAGAGCATTTCATTGAGATTCAGATCCGCACTGAAGAAATGGACCGTGTTGCCCAGGAAGGTGTTGCTGCGCATTGGGCATACAAAGAAGGGCAAAAGATCAACAAAAAGGATGCCAAACTCTTCCGTGAACTGAAAAAGCTTGTCGCGTCTCTGCAGGAGGTTGAAGATCCTCGTGAATTTCTCGACAGTGTCGTCGGTGAGTTGTATGACCCTGAAGTCTACGCCCTTACTCCGACGGGGGAGGTCAAGGAGTTCCCCCTTGGAAGTTGCCCAATTGATTTTGCCTACTCTATCCACACCGAGATTGGTGATCGTTGTGTGGGCGCAAAAGTTAATGGTCGTCAGGTACCTCTTAAATATCAGTTGCAAACAGGTGATATCATAGAAATTATCACTTCTGCAACCCAGATTCCCAGGCAAGGGTGGCTCGACCTTGTAAAAACCAGTCGAGCGAGAACCAGGATACGTTCCTGGTTGCGGCGTGAAGAAAAGGAAAGGGCCCTCAAACTCGGTCGGGAAATTTGCGAGCGGGAAATCCGAAAACACGATACCTCTCTGAAGAAGATCATTAAGAGCGGCCATATCCGGTTGCTCCTCAAGCAACTGAGGTGCAACTCCCTTGACGATTTGCTCGCCAAAGTCGGCAGTGGAGCAATCACTGTACAAAACCTCATCAAAGGGTTGCAGCCGGTCGAGCTCAGAAAAGAGCAGGAAATATCGACGAGTAGTGAGATGTCGGCCGAAGAATTGGCTCATCTCATGGTGAGCCAGCAGGCAAGTGAGGCGGAGCACGGAAAATCCGGTATCAAAATTGACGGTATCGATGGGATGCTTGTCAAGATCAGCCAATGCTGTCAACCCTTGCCAGGGGATTCGATTGTCGGTTTTATCACCATGGGTCGAGGTGTTTCAATCCATAAATCCGATTGCATTAATTTGCTTAGTTCCGACCCTAAACGATGGATCGACGTTTCTTGGAGTGGTATTGCTGAAAAGTCCTACAAGGTCGGTATACATATCAGCGCGGAAAACCAGAAAGGTATTTTTGCGGAAATCAGCGGCACTATCAGTTCGGATAATGCCAATATCGTTGATATCTCCGCTCACACAACAGCAACAGATCGAGCAGAGATGACAATTTCCCTGGAGGTTGGGCACCTCGATCATCTCCACACACTGATGCAGCACTTGCGGCAGTTGCCGGCCGTGATTGCAGTCAGGAGATTATAGTCGGGGGCAAAGGAAATATGATTTGCCAAATCTGCGGCAATGAGAGGTCTGTTGCCTCAAGCGTGGTTTGTCCTTATTGTGGCGGTGTTTCTGAAGAGCAGACTGAGCAAAAATCGAGAACATTTGTTCATAAAACGGTCAATCTCGAGGCAGGACGACCGGTGGTGGAGGTGGCCATAAATCGGTGCCGAGAGGTCATTGACGACGCAATATTGAACAAAATTAACGTAATTACATTCATCCATGGTTATGGTTCGAGTGGCAAAGGTGGGGCGATCAGATCAGAGTGCAGAAAGATTCTTGATTATATGAAGAGTAAAAGAATTATCAGCGATTATGTCGCTGGGGAGGAGTTCCACAAAAGATCGGGGAGGGTAAGGATGCTCTTGCAACGATATTCTCAGCTGACCCGAGATAGAAATCTCAACCAGGGTAATCAAGGTATCACTTTGGTGATTTTGTGATTGAGCACAATGTAAGATAACATGTTTTTAGCAGCAACAATATAATGCGATTTGTCTATCGTAAACTATTTAAGCAAAATAACCTCTAGGGAGGAATTACTGATGAAAAAAACTTTCATGTCGGCGGTGTTGGGAATCTGTCTCACGGTTCCCTGTCTTTCTCAATCTGCACCCCCGGCAAGCTTTGAAGATAAGCTCAGCTATAGTATGGGTTTTGAGGTGGGGAACTATTTTAAAAGTGCCGGCGGGGATATCCAGAAGGAATTTCTCCTTATCGGCATTGAAGATGCTTTTAAAGGGGCTCAGCCGACGTTGACTGCGGACGAAATGCTGGCGGTCAAAAAGGAATTTGCCGCCAAAATGCAGGCACGACAAACTGCTAAACTGGATGAGATGAAGGCCAAAAACAAGACTGCCGGCGAAGCATATCTTGCAGAAAATAAGAAGAAAAAGGGTGTCAAAGTTACAGCCAGTGGCTTGCAGTATGAGGTTGTCAAGAAGGGCGAAGGCAAAAATGCTGCCCCGACCGACACGGTGAAAGTCGAATACGTCGGCAAGTTGACAGACGGTACTGAGTTTGACAGCACTACAAAACATGGAGCGCCTGCTGAGTTTCAGGTAGATCAGGTGATAAAGGGATGGAGCGAGGCGTTGCAATTGATGAATGCCGGCTCAAAGCTGCACCTGGTCATTCCAGCCGACCTGGCCTATGGCGAGAATGGGGCAGCTCCGATGATCGAACCCAATTCAGTTCTCATTTTTGATGTGGAGATGCTCTCGACAGCTCAAGCTAAATAGATTCTCTCACAGGAACAAGAAAAATTTCTAAGGTACCAAAGGCCGTCCGAAAGCATATCGCGGATGGCCTTTTTTATTTTCATCGATCATTTTGCATAAGGAGAATGATGCCGGTGCAGGCAAAAATGATATGGATGCTGGCCGCGGCGATGAAGGGGGAAACATAGCCGGCATTGGCAAGAGATTGCAGCGCTCCCCAAAGGCCCCAGGCGACAAAGGCCAGTCCGCAGCTGGCTGGAATGGCTACCGATAGATCACGGCCCCATTTACGGTAGGAATAAAGGAGAATAGGTAGGCCGAGGAGGAGCAGGGGAATGCCGAGGAGGATGTATGAAATACGGAGGAGAAACGCCGTCCAGGCTGCCCGCAACTCGTGTTCCACATCTGCCCGCTCTATTTCCCGATACAAACCTGTCAAAGATTGTTCCGCCGACTTGTTGATCGGGATTAGAAAATCTTCAGGTTTTTCCGGGAACTCAAATTCGCTAACAGGAAAATTACTGATGGTGTAATGGCCGTTCTCCTGTTGCTGTTGAAGTTGGCCGTTTTGAAGGATCCAGTGATTGTTGAGTTCGTTCCAATTGGCAGGGTTTGCAGTTATTAGAGAATCAATATTATAGTCTTTGGTCCAGCGAGAATAAGAAAAATCCTTAAAAACATAGAGTTTTGGGTTGGGCCAGCTGAAGGAGTAGAAACCATCAACGCCTCTATAGTAATATCGATTATTACGCAGAATTCCCAATGGGATCTTACCTTTCAGCTGTTCGAACCAAATATTATTGGTTTTACCAATGGTAATTGGCAAAAGCCATTGGGCGGCGGCTAAAAAGAGCAGGGTAAACAATAGCGAGCCAGTAATAATAGGGCGAACGATCAAACGGAGAGGAACACCACCGGCCTTCAGTGCGGTGAGTTCGTTGGAATGATTGAGAATGCCCAGGGTAATAACTCCGGCAAGCAGAATAAAAACCGGCCCCAATTGGTCGACAATAAAGGGAATCGTCAGTAGAAAGTACTCAATGGCCAGTTTGAGGGGTTTACCGGCGTTCACGAAGTCGTCATATTTCTCAAAAAAATCAACTAGAAGGTAGATGGCGACAAAACCACTGTTAACGGTTAAGAAATATTTGACAAATTGGTTGAGCAGATAACGATTGAGCAGATTCACGCAAAACCTCTACAGGCGAAACAGTGAATCACTGAAAAAATATACATGGGGTCACGTTAGGTTGAGAAAATACTTCGAAGTTAAAGAATATTGAGTTTTGTTTTAATGATTCAATTGTAGGTAACATTATCACAGACCGGCGTCAATATTGGCTTATCTGTAACAAGACAATTTTTTCAGGGTCTTGCATTGCACATATTCTGTGTGGTATAGTCGAATCTTGTTGTGAACCTTGATATGGCCTGGAACTATTGGATTTACAAGATATTTGGTGAGGCTAAACTGTTCTGTTCGCACAATTTTGAGGAAATTGAACAGGGCGTATTTCAACAGGAGGTGGCTGGTTTTCAGGGGTGCAATCGACGTTTTCTGTCTTTCCGGTAGAAGATTCCGGAGGAGAGTGCCGATTGCAGCGATGTTTAGTTGCGGAAAGCCATTTTAGAGACATTTGATCTGAGGCTGTAGCCGCACTATTTACGATTTCAACCCGATACCACTGTTACTGTATATGGCGCACAAACGAAAGAAAAAAGATCCTCTTCTGTGTAAACAGCTGTTTAAGAATACCGCCTCGGATCGGTTGCAGGCCTTCTGGAGTCTTTTTGTAAAAGAAGATGACGTTCTTATCATTATCAATGCCGATCCCGATGCATTGGCAACAGCCCTGGCTTTCAGGAGACTGCTGCGTTATAAGGTGAAAAGTGTCACAATTACCCATCCCAATGAGATAAGACGCCTCAGCAACATGGCGATGGTTGCGAGGTTGAAAATTCCCCTTGAACGCTTGAAAGACGTTAAAGTAGAAAATTACAGTAAGAGAGTGATGGTTGATTCTCAACCGGATCATCTCCCATGTTTTGAAAAAATCAAGATTCACGCAGTCATCGATCACCACCCCGTCGGTTATATTGGGGAGGTTGAGTTTGTTGACATTCGTCCTGAGTACGGAGCGACCTCCTCGATGGCTGTCGAATATCTACGAGCCGCCGGGATGAAACCTTCAGTGGCATTGGCCACGGCTTTGTTTTATGGCATAAAGGTCGATACCCACGATTTTGAGCAAAAATCCGTTCTGGCCGATGGTATTTCTTTTCGATATCTCTTCAATAGTGCCAACCGAGATTTGGTTCGGAAGTTTGAGCTGACTGACCTGCGGCGCTCGGAACTGAAGTACTTTGCCTCGGCGCTGGCTGAGCTGAAATACTCAAAAGGGCGCTATTTCACCCACCTTGGCCGAGTGCGTAGTCCCGATGTTCTCGTTATTGTTGCTGATTTCCTTAACCATGTCGGGGAGATAGATTGGGCTTTCGTGTCGGGGATCCACGGCGAAAAATTGGTAGTTATTTTTCGTTGTGATGGCTATCGTAAGAACGCTGGGAAACTTGCCGAACGAATTTTTGGCTCATTAGGGTCGGCAGGGGGCCATAAAGGCGCCGCCAGGGCTGAAGTGCCGGTGAAAAATCTGCAACTCGGCGAAAAGGAGTTTTCTTCAGACACTCTTAAACGCTTTATAATGCACCATATTTGACGATTTTTTCAAATTTATAACCTGAATGGTTGCGCATGGCCTTGATATCCTTTACCATATGGTGAAGTTGTCGGGTGAGGATGGCGTGGAGCTGGTAGTTCCCATTGCTTTCTTTTGTTGGCTAACCGTTTTTGAGGTGCCCCATGCTGAAACCAACTACGTTGGCTATGATCCTAGCGGGGAGTCGGGTTGATGAACTCAATGTCCTGACCTATTACCGTCCCAAGTCGGCCGTCCCGTTTGGCGGACTCGGGAGGGTTATTGATTTCTCCCTCAGTAATCTTATGAACTCCGGCATTGAGCAGGTGGCGATTCTCAGCCAGTACCGGAGTTACTCACTTATCAATCACATTGGTACAGGTGCCGCCTGGGACATGATCGGGCGCTATCGGCAGATTTCCATCCTCCCACCATTTCACGGCTCCGAAGCAGCCGACTGGTATCGCGGACCGGCAGATGCCATCTACAAGAATATCGATTATATTCATCACCATCAACCGGAGGAGATTTTAATTCTTTCCGGTGATCATATTTATAAGATGGATTACCAAGATATGATTGATTATCATACCGCCAAAAATGCTGATCTCACCATTGCTTTTACCCGGGTGCCCTTAAAGGGAGCGAATCGCTTCGGCATTGCAGTACTTAACGATGAAGATGGTGATCGTGGCGGACGAGTGGTTAATTATTGGGAGAAACCGGATCACCCCGAATCGGACTGGGCATCGATGACGATACTCTGTTTTAAACCCGAGGTTCTTTATCAGGCCCTGGAAAAAAACCAGGCGGAGGATTCCTATCACTTTGGTAAAGACATTATTCCCGTCTTGCTTAAACAAAATTGTCGCGTGTACGGTTACAAATTCTGTGGGTATTGGGGGTATACCAGAACCATCAATGAATACTGGCAATCGAATATGGATTTGCTTGGACCTGAACCGCGTATTGATCTGGAAAAATGGGTGTTTCGGACCAATCTTGACCATAGGGGTATTCGTGACTTCGAACCGGTGTTGATGACCGACAATGCAGTGGTGCAGAATAGTCTGGTCTATAATGGTTGCAAGATCGATGGAACAGTCAAGAATTCCATTCTGTTCCCAGGTGTCCATGTGAAGAAAGGGGCAATTGTAGAAAATTCCGTATTATTCTTTAACAATCTGGTTGGCGAGGGCTGCCGCTTGAACAAGGTCGTTGCCGATGTCAACACCGTTTATGGCAGGAACGTTGTGATTGGCCCTGAAGTGTGCGATACAAAAACCGAGGTTACCGTTATTGGCTGGAACAATCAGGTGCCGGACAAGACTATAATCGGTGAGGGCGCAACGGTCTATCCCAATCTTGCTTCAAAAAGCTGGCCTACTTGTGTGCAGTCAGGGGAGGTGCTGAGATGAAAAGGACAAAGGAAGCACTGGTTCTTCTCCTTGCTGGTGGCGTCGGCAGTCGTTTGAACATTCTAGTGCAGAAGCGTGCCAAACCTGCAGTGCCTTTTGCCGGAATTTACCGAATTATTGATTTTAGCCTCAGTAATGTAATGAATAGTGGGCTGAAAAAAGTTGGGGTGCTTACTCAGTATAAACCACTCTCCCTGATGAGTCATCTCGGATCGGGCGAGGCCTGGGATCTTACCGGCAGAAGTAGAGGGATAAAAATCCTCCCCCCACGAACTGGTGAAAAAGAATCTGATTGGTATCATGGAACCGCCGATGCGGTGCGCAGAAATATTGATTTTATGATGCACAATCCCGCTGAGGAAGTTGTGATTCTCTCAGGCGATCATATCTATCATATGGATTTTGACGCCATGATTGAATTCCATCGCTCGAAGAAGGCCGATGTGACGGTGGCGATGATGGCGGTTCCAAGGAGTCAGATGCATCAGTTTGGGGCTGGAATAGTCGATAGGAACGATAGGATTGTCGATTGGGAAGAAAAGCCCAAGGAGCCGAAGACAAATTTGGCCTCCATGGGAATTTATGTGTTTGATTACACATATCTGTTGAAAACATTAGCCTGGAACAAGGCCGAACACGATTTTGGTATACATATTTTGTCACGGGCAATTGCAGTGGACAATGTCTTTGCCTATCCATTCTATGGATATTGGCGTGATGTCGGGACAATCCAGGCATATTGGGAAGCCAATATGGATGTCCTCAAAAAAGATAGCGGTATTTCTCCCCAGAAATGGCAGATTAGAACAAATATTGACACAGAGGGTCGTGCAGCAGATCGTGCCCCAGCTCGCTTCGGTATGGACTGCCGTGTACAAAACTGTATGATCTCATCCGGCAGCCATATCCAAGGGACAGTCATCAATTCGGTGTTGTCACCTGGGGTAGTTGTTGAGGAAGGTGCGGTCGTTAAAGATTCCATTCTCTTTGAAGACTGCGTCGTCGGTAGAGGGGCCAAGGTCGATCTGGCTATTTTGGACAAACGAGTTAAAGTGGGCGTGAATGCAATTATCGGTAGTGGAGAAAATCATACCTGCGCTAATCGACGGAAACCAAGCCATCTTTATACAGGAATTACACTTGTCGGTAAGGGGGCAAGAGTTCCGCCGGAACAAAAAATAGGCCGGAATTGCGTTATTGAAAGTGGTGTGTCGGAGTCCTTTTTTGCGGGGAATGTTCTTGACGACGGTGAATCGGTCTTAAATAAAGACATGTCGTAACAGTAGATTAGCAGAATATGAGGAAGTTCGGCATAGATTCATCCGCGGCTTATCTAATAATGGTTGCGCTTTGGAAAAACTTGGGTATTATTCCGCCTGATTGAAAAAGCCAATTGCCCTCGTAGCTCAGGGGATAGAGCACAGGATTCCTAATCCTGGAGTCGCGCGTTCGATTCGCGCCGAGGGTACCAATGTTAAGGGGTTGCGGGTTTTTGCTTGCAACCCCTTCATTGTTTATAAGTTGTGTCGGAGAAATTGCTGCACGATTTTGTGCCGCCGTTCCCGCGTATTTATCGCTGGATGAATGTATTTCTGTCCAGGCCGTTATGTTTTGAAGAAAGGTTTGAGGTGATCGCCGAATCGACCCTGTTTCTTTCACATAATGTTTTTGCCTGCTCTTCTCCTGGGTTTTTAGAACATCTGCTGCATATCTACTTCTGCTGGTCTATTTTCACTACAGCTTCCTGTACTAAACGTTGAACCACGGTATCCAAGGTGACCAATTGGGAGGCGTGGCCGGACATACCGAGGATGGACTGGGCCTTACGTCCCGTCTCCATCTTCTTCTCCACATAGCCGGTGGATACCTGCTCGGAGGTTGAAGCATCCATTATTTTATACCGCAGGCCGACGAGCCATACGGCAGCTTGCTCACTGGCGTGACTTGAGGAAATAGCGGTGTCACTGATCGCTCCGGCTCTCCCGCCGACAACGGTACCGACGATTGAGCCAATGGCGTTACCGTCAAAGCCTTGCCCGGCTTCAGCGACTTCTTCAGCCTTTAAAATGTCCAATTTGATAAACCATTTGGTTGAACTGAATTTGCCCTTCTTAAATTTTTTAAGAGCCTCAGGGGAGCCCATGTTAACTGCCAGCTCGATCTCCTTAAGCATTGGTCCCAAATCAGAACGTTCAAGTACCTTGAAATTGGCATTGGACAGTTCAATTTCAGCAAAATCGGCAATATTATTTGGTGTCACTTTCTGGGTAAAAGTAGCACTACTGCTTTTAATATTGCCTGGAAGGACAATAACCGTTGGTCCTTTCTTGCCGGCGTTAACATATTCAACCGGTTGATACATATTGTCATCGGCGACCTTATTGGCCTGTTGAGATGCAGCCCCACCGGTGCCGGTACTGGTTGGAACACAACTCGTAAGAAAGACGGCAAAGTTACAAAGGGTAAGGAAAAACATAACCTTAAAAAGGCTCTTCATAATACGATCCTCCTGATTGTTTGAGGGAATTAATCCATACAGCAATATAAAAATAGCTTGATTGCCGTATGAGGGCCTGAAACATGAACTATAGCTGTTTTAGTTGCTCTGGCCGGCATCACCATCCTTAATTCCAGGATTCATTCTGCTGACCTTGGCACGTAAATCTTTATCCTGTATGAGCTTGTCAATACGTCCTGGAGAAGCTGTAGCAAGAGAAGCCGGAGGGCTATCCTGCATTGCTTTTCCAATTAAGCCTGGTTGGAAGCCGGCATCAAGGGCAATCCGGACCACATTGCCATGCTGCGACATGAGTTTCAGTAAAGGTCCATTCAGTTTGGCATTCAACGGTTTGAGAATGGTGTTGTTAACTATCTGGGCGAAATTTCCACCGCCGCTGGTGCATTCCACCTCAAACTGGCTGAGGCCGTTTGTCTCAAAATTAAGGAGTTCGGCATTAAGGATGTTCCGAAGCCCGATAAACTCATCCTTGAAAAGAAGAGCAGTATCATAATCAGGCAATCCGGCAAGTTGAATCTGGTATCTCTGGGAAGGTTTTAAAAGCTGGGATTCAAAAAAGTCTTTTGAAAACTCTTCACCTATGAGTTTGCCGATGTCTTCTAGGGCTTGGTCTTCGTCCGCCCATGCCTTGTTCTTCGGAACCTTATTGTTAAAATAGATTTCTTCCCCTGTATGGTTGTTGATGCATTTTACAGTCCATGAGGTAAGTACGTGTTTGGTCACCTGGATGCCTGAAGCCTTGAGGGTGATCGATGTCTGTTTGAATTTAGCTTCGCCTATGACCGAAAAGTCGGCGACTCGACGATTGGTTTTGACAGCACCGGCATCCTGTTGCAGAAGTTTTGTATATGCTTCCGACCAGACCCGATAGCCAAAATTAACAAAGTGCTCCTTGAGAATATTGTCGGCGATTGAAGAATTCTCGGGAATGTCTTCCGAACTACGCTTGGCGTCTCTAACAATAACGGCAACCGAGATGGTAGGGTTGCCATGTTCCTTGATGAGACTCAGTCGGCTTTCGCGGGACAGGTTCTGGAGGGCGGTTTTTACGTCGGAGATAAAGACTTCCGCCTTCATTTGCATATGCATCAATCCGTCTTCACCAAGTCTTGGAGAGGATTGTTCGAGTATCTGTTTTATCAGCCCTTTGGATTTAGAAAGAACCTTGTCTTCTATGAGGAGGTAGTTTTCGACCAGGGTACTACTATCAACATAAACACCAACAGCCTTTTCTACTGCTTGCCGCTGTGCATCACGACGCAGGTCATCAATCATCAATCCTTTGTCTTTTTTATAGACGTCGGCATTTGGGTCCGCCAGTCCTTCGGCAGTAACAATAATGGTTTCTGCCTTTTCTGCAGTGCTGCCAAGGCTTGGAATAATGAGGAGTATGCCTACAAGGAGTAGACAGAATGCCTGGTAGAAGTGGGTAAAAATTATTCGCGTGCTGGTGTTCATCTGATCAATTGCCTCCCTTGCAGTACTCTTTGAAAAGCTGATAGGTAATTTCCCGGGATTGTTTTTTCACAAGCTTTTGGATAGTGGCGAGGATATCGGCGTCGGAAAAGGCTGTCTCATTTATCACAGCGCTTGAGATAAGGTTGCCGCTACGATCAAGTAGGGAAAGAGTGATTGTTACAAATACCTCATCGATATTGATGACTCTATTGACTTGGCTGCGCGTGGAAATAATGCCCTTGAGCATAAAATTTGCGCTCAGCCGATCGGCTGCCGATACTGCCGCATCAAGGTTATTATTCAAAACTGCCTCTTGCTCGACCCTGGCAATCTGGGCGTTAATTTCGGCAGTCGTATAGGTCTTCAAACCAAGCTGCCGAAAACCACCATTGAGCTCATCGACCAAATTGCCGTACACCGACTTTTTGCTGTCAAATCTTTTGTCCCAATCCGGGGAATCAGGAGTCATAAAAGACCCATAGAACCCATTGCTCCCTGTTCGGCTATTTTTGTGAATTTCGCCTATCATTGTCGCGATTTTTGCGGATTTAAGTGACTTTGGGCAATGCAATGTCGCAAGAGCATTACCCGTGTCTGTTGATTCACCGGTAATTTCTTTTTGTTCGTCTTCCGAAAAGGAAAAAGAAGAAGCAAACTGTGGAGTGAGTACTGCGGAAGAAAATATGATGAGAGCAAGTCCGATCTTGAAATTCATGGTAGTGTATCCTCTTGCTTGAACTACTATTCTGTAACCTGAATACGGAAGATGGCAAACCTCGTCAAAATTTCTACGTTCATTGAACGTGCGCAGAGTGACACAGCACAACTCTATTTGATTTTAAGTTTAGCCACAAACAGGAAAATATCAAATATTTCTTTCTGAACCCTTTATTCAGATTTCTCAGGGTTGTTTTTTTACCAGGAAATAGAGCTTGCCTTTTTCCTTTATATGGTTGGCTGCAAATTCGGCATCTTTTCCGCGACCAAAGAAAACATCGACTCGACCTGTGCCCTTAATAGCTGCCCCGGAATCCTGAGGAAAGACGAACCGTGTCAATGGCTTCCAACCGGCAATCTGTCCGTCCTCTCCGGCTATAGGGGCTCGAGATACTAGATAGCCAAGAGATCCTTGCGGCAGAGCGGAGCCATCAATAGCAATAGACCGTCCAGGGGTGAGGACTTCTCCACTGCTCCCTTTGGGGTCGAGTTCATCTCTCCCCCAGTTAAAGAAAATGTAGCGGGGGTTGTGGCGCAGGATACGTTGTTGTTGTTCCGGGTGTTGTCGCAGATAGCTTCTGATCGCCGGTATAGTGACCTCGTCGAGAGCCATTATTTTTTCATCCACCAGTAATTTCCCAATGCTTTTATATTCAAGACCGTTGGAGGCGGCGAAGCGGACTGTTCGGATCGATTTGTCGGGGAATTGGATTCTACCGGATCCTTGGACGTGAAGAAGAAAGGCATCGAAAGGATCTTTGAGAAAGACGAGCTCGTTGTTCTGTAACAATCCCGCATTAGTTTCAATTTCCTCGCGACTCCAATAGGCCGTCAGTTGGTGGTCATGATTGTAACGCCCTATTTGGCGCTCACCGTTTTCTCCAGAAAGAGTAACCAACGAGGGCGGGGGAGTATAAATGGGTGTAAGAAAGGGAGCTTCTTGAGTGAGATTGCCTTCGAAAATCGGTTCATAGTAACCGGTGACCAGCATGCGTCGACGGCCTTGGTCCTTTCGGCCACCGGCTTGGTAAACCAGATAATTGTCGGAGAGAAATCCTCTTAGTTCAGTTATAGTGGGATTTTGCTTGAGCTTTTCCAGGAATGTTTCGACGGAATGAAGAAGCCAGCTATTACTGTAAGTATCGGGGCCGAAAGTGATGAGTTTCTCCGGGTCCAGTTTTTTTAGAAAGGATATGTGACGGTGAGTACATTCGATCAACGAGGCACGGTCCAGATCATCGTTAAAGGAAGGGGATTCAATTTGCCACAGGCTGTGAAGAGGCTGGTAACTCTCTTTATAGAGAAAAAAAAAGATCAGCAGGCAACTTGTCGCAATAAGGGAAAAAAACAAGATGATGGAGTGGAAGGGTAATTTTTGAACCATTGGTAACTATCGGCTAGTTTTTAAATGCTTCCACCATTTCGGCAACGACCATGGAATATTTGCTGCTATGATTATACTCATTAATTGCCTGCATATTAGGATATCCGGCAAAGAAACGCATCCCTCCCCTTTCTTGCGCTGTCATTTCCAGCCCGATGATGGAGAGCGGTTCATCTTTCGGTGGTCGGGGAAGGGTGACCTTTTGAAGAGATGATAATTGGTGCCAGTCAACTCTTCCTTTTCTTCCTTCATTATAAACCTGTACCAGGACTTCGGATTGCAGTTCAGCACCTAATTCAGCGTATAATGGCGCTTTAAAGATCCATCCATTCATACTGAGATAATGCGCGATTGAGGCAAAAATGTCGGGAAGTGAATTGATAATATCAGGGTGCTGATCACCGTCAAAATCCACCGCATACTTGTTGAAGCTGGATGGCATGAATTGGGCTTGTCCGAAAGCGCCTGCATAGGAGCCTTTGATGATCAGTGGGTCGAGGCCGTTATCTCGGCAGAGGATAAGAAAATTGATCAGTTCTTCGCGATAAAATGGTGATCTTCGCGGGTAGGCAGCGAAAAGGGTGTTGAGTGTCTGGAATAGGTTGAAACTGCCCTGATTGGTGCCGAATCTTGACTCGATTGCCCATATTGACACAACGACTTCCCGATCGACCTGAAATTTAGCTTCAATGCGATCAAAGAGCTCCTGATATATGGTCAGGTGCTGTTTGCCGATGGCGATAATCATGGGGGTAATAAAAAGAGATCGATATTGATAGTAGGGCTTTGCCTCTCCCTGTCGGTCCATGAGCTGAAGTACCTTTCGGTCGACGCAGAGGTCGGCAAAGAGCAGATGCAGCTGGGGTTTTGTAAAATGATACTGTTCCTGCAGTTCGCTAAAAAGACTCTGGTACTGTGTACCGGCAATATCAATGGGTTGACCATCGGTAACAAGATCGGCGGCTTGAGACGTAGCTTCAGCGCGGCAGATGACGCAGGAGAAGCTAAAACTTAGGAGTATTAAAAAAAAGAGTATATATAATAAATATTGCTGGTATTGGCCGAAACAAGGAAGACATCCGGCAAAGTGGTCACGAAAACGAATAGTCATTTTTAAGAGTAAAACGATTGAAACGATTTGAGAAACTGATTGAGCAAACCTTGCGGCAGGCTATTGATTCCGGCAGCAGCTGTACGGCCGCCACCAGTGGGAAAGAGTTTGCAGAGGGCATCGGCATTGCGGCGATCTTCAAGTGGGGCACGGACGCTGATTCGTAGAGATCCATCCTGGTTTTCGGTTATGATGGCGTGAGCAGCAGCTGTCCGCTCTCTTGCCCTGATGTTTGAGAAAACACCGACAATACGCCGAGCCCACGGTGCATTAGGTAGGAGGTAGACCCTGTTTATCCCTGCTGTTTCCAGCTCCTTCTCTTGCATCGCCAAGGTTATGTCCGACTGGTATGCCGCTTGCATTTTATCTATGTGCTGAGAATTTTCGAGATATTCTAAGGGGTCGGCATATGGGAGGATCGCCTCATAGAGTTCTCGGGGATGGTAGAGGAGGTCTTCAATGGTTGATCCGTAGCTATTATAATTGTACAACTCACCCAGTTGACACAATTGACTGATTTGATGTTCACTCAGGTGAAAAGCCTTAGCCAGTAGCATTGCGGGCTCGTGGAGATTATCGCCAAAGGCCCCGCAGATGGCCCAAAGACCGTATCGGTTGTCAAGAAAATTGTTGACGATAAGTGAGGTGCAGATCGCCGGATTTGTATCGATATGCACCTGCAGCGCCTTAGAGTTTATGAGGTTTCCGGAAAAATGATGGTCAAAATAGGTAACCTTATTGTCCTGCTGCAAAAGCCTCAGGAGTGACCCTCGATTACTGTCGAAGGATATGTCGAATACGGTAAGGGAACAGTTGCGGAGATTTTCAAGGTGCGAAAGTAAACAGATATCCCTTTTAACCCCAGTGAGTAAATGCGACTCGAGTGAAGGCTTATACAAGCGATACTGATGGAGTGAGAAAATCCCGTCAGCATCGCCGTTGAAGATGTCATAGTGCATGCAATGGAAATCTCCTCACCAAAAACCACTTGACGATGCAAATACCTGCCAAGATAGGAACCAGCGTCCGAAATTCCTTAATAGATTGGAATTCCAAACGGAGATCCAATGTTTGCCAGATTGAATAACATGACAAACGAGGTGTCGGCGGGTGTATGTTGCGCCTCAAAGGTCAGCGACCAGCAATTCGCCCTGTAGGTAAGGGTGCCGTCGGCTTTTATAGTTTCATCCTGTGACAAGGAATGTTCAATCCTTCCTCCGACGATCCAGCTGCTGAAGAATGGTAAGGGTGAACGAATAGTAGCATTAATCTGCTGTATTTCCGAATCCAAACCGAATGATTTGAATTCTTCCATGTCCTTGTAACCTTTGTCCTTGAAACTATAGTCGATAAGAAGTTGGTCTCCACGGCTATCCCGGTATTCACCACCGAAGGAATGGTAGGTGAAATTGCTTTCGTAAACATCATATGCGGTTCTATAGTTAATCTTTGTCGAAGGGATTGGAGCCCAGCCAAATTTTGAAAAAATTGCTGATAGAGGTTCGTCAGATGGGTCTTGGTGCAGATCCCAAGCTTGTTCCACTCGCAGAGTGGCGGCATCCCACACAGCGCTTTTTTTGGAATCGTCAGAGGATAAAGGATTTAAAGTGTTGTCCATACCATAGATGATGGTGTTTTTTGATGTGACCGTATCGACGTCGTCCCATTGAGGTAAATTTGTCTGATCAACACTCGGGATATGGTTATATTTGATAAATGGCCGAACCTGATGTGTGAAACCTTCAAGTTTACCATCTCCGGTGAAAAAGTCTCGCTCGAGAGTGGTTGCTGTTTCAATTTTGTATTCTGGTATAAATCTATTTTGAACATTGTCATCATCCCAAACAGCATCTCCATAGGTTTGGACATAATAAAAAGTATCACGGAGAGCAACTTGAGCCAGCGTTTCCAGGTAAGGCGTGAGAGAGATCGGAGCTGAAATGGCGGGTTTGAGATCTATTCGTTGTCCACCGGTACCATCTTCACGCCAGTAGTCAACATAGGAGGTATTCCAGATGAAATAATTTTTGGTTTCTCCAAGCGGCAAGGTGCCGGAAAAATTGACGCCGGGCAATTTCCAGAGTGGTGTGTCAGTGCCACTGGATTGGGTATATGATTCGTTGATCGCTAGTAGATTTGCCTCAAGGGACATACCTTTAAAACTGCGAAGTGTTTTAAACGAATTTTGACGATTGGTATCAGACTGGTTTTGGAAGGCACGGCCAAATGTACTGAGATAATTGTCGTACGTTGCCCTGAAACCGGTGGCACCGGAATTAAATTCGTTCAGATAATCCTCGTCAGAAACTATATCCAGGTCAAGACGGGTTTGCCATCCGTCTCCAAAGGTATGGTTGGCTTTTCCACGAATCCAGTACCTGTCGCTGTTGTCGTGGGTGTATCCGGTTCTATCGTAGTAGCTGGTCTCCGACTGGTCTGAGAGTTGGTCCTGAAGAAAACTCGCGGAGAACATGCCTTTATTTGTGGCACTTGAGGCATAACGAAATTCGGCCCCTGGCATGAAACCACGTTTGGAATAGTACTCGGGGAAAAAGGTGGCATCTGCCGAATCGGAGATATTAAGAAAAAATGGAAGGTTGAGGCCGATCCCACTGTTTGATGAAGTGGAAAAATAGGGGTAGAGGAAACCGCTCTGGCGAGTGTTTTTTGCCGGTAAGATCATATACGGTGTATAGAATATAGGCACATCCTTGATATTAAATCTTGCATGCGTAAGTACTGCATAACCACCCTGCCTGATATCGGTATTTGAACTGGAGAAACTCCAGGGAGGAGTCTCTCCTTCCGCGAGTTTACAGGTAATCACCCAGCCATCATCAATGCGATAGGTGTCAAACCCGGTCTTTTCGATTGTTTTTCCCTCCAGATGAAGCGAAAGCTCATTACGCAAGACTGTTGCATCAGTAAAAACTCCGGTTTCCTTAGCAAGGTTAAGTGTCAATTCCTTGGCAAAAAGCTGTTCTGATTTGGTTATTATCTGAGCATTGCCTTTGGCCTTTATGGATTGAAGCTCCATATCATAAACCATCCAGTCGGCTTTTATTGTGGTCGTTACATGGTATTCGGGAGTATTGACTTTCTCAGTTTGGTTGGCATTCAGTACAGGTGGATTGACTTGTTCTTCGAGAAGTTCAGCCCAAGCAGTAGTTGCAAGTGCTTTCGCTGGTTTTGCTACGACTTGTTCATTTTTCTCGAGAATGACATTCCCCTGGGCAACAATACTACGTGGCTTCTCATAGCGGATAACTTTATCGGCAGAAATATTCCACTTTTCAGTACTGACCTTTTCAGCAAATACATTTTGAGAGAAACCGACCACTAATTGGGTGGAGAGAAGGAGAAAGACCAAGTGCGAACCGGATAATTGAAGCAGGCGGAAGGACACAATAGACTCCTTGGGAGAGGTTATAGTGGTGTTAAAAAATATCTTTCGGGCTACCGAAAAGAGGATCGACATAATAATTCCTGGTGAAAATTCATATCGGTATGTAAGCGAGCCGAAGAAGGCAAAGCTTAAAGCCAATAATTGAGAGGCATTATAATTCGGAATGTACGGTCCTTGGCGAACACTGTCAAGTTTAAAGTCGTGAGGCTGCTCTCTCTATTATCAAACATCTTTGTTATATAATTAGGGAAAGCACAACCTGTGGAAGATCGAGTCTGCCCTATGGAGATAAGGTGATGCTCACTGGCAATGTTCGTTAAGTGGCTAATATTTAAGCTATATTGTGGTATCCATCTGTAGTGGTAAAATATTGCGAGGAAAACACACCTGTCGAATAGCCAGCGAAATCAAATAGTATTTGTGTTTCACCGTATTTGACGTTACTAGTGTTTCGGGGAGACTAGATGGATTCCTGCTGTGATAAAATCCAGCATATCGGGAAATTCAGGGTATTTTCCGCCGGGTTGTGGCGCAGATCCTGATCATTCCTAAAGTCAAAATGGAGGTATGTTTTCAGCAAGTTTAAGCATTTTTAGCCTGTTAATACATTGAAAGAGTTGTGACCTGCAGTTGTTTCCTGCAGTCACCGGCTGAATTTGACCTTGCGGGATACGTGCCGGCAGAATTGTGAAAAAAGAAAAAGCGGTGATTAGTATGTATTGCTGAGCCAATTGGTTCGCCTGCAATGTGCATAATTACAACGAAAACGTTCCGAATATCTATTGGGTAATGTTGATAACGGAGAAGAGGTGAATATGGCAGAAAATAAAGATGATGATACAGAGAAAAAGATTGTTCAGATAAAAGCTACAACCGGTGCATGGTGGAAGAGTAAAACGACAGTAGATGCCTCTCCAGCGACGGAAGAAACACCCGAGCCGAAAAAAGCAACAGCTCGGAAAAGATCTCCTCGCCGGAAATCGCCGTCTTTGCAAGAGTCAGAGACAAACGAACCGGTCTCACCAATAGCTGTTAAGGAAGTGATGGTCGGTGACGACCAAACGAGTGGGCAGGAAAAGGTGGAAGGACTCTTGCCGGTCAAATCCGCCAGAAAGAGACCTCCGAGAAAAAGGAAAGGGGCAAAAAGCTCCAATCCCGAGGAAAGGCATGATCGTCCTCAAGAAGACAACCTCGACGCAAGAGTTGTCGAAGGAATTGAAGCGGTTGACATTGCCACCCAAGAAGAGGAAGGACAAAGCCAACAGGATCGGCGAAAAGCAAAGAGCGGTCGCGGACGAAGAGGCAGGAGAGGCGGGAAAAAACAGGTATTATCTGAGGATGGAAGTCTAGGAATGGCTGAGGATGCCGGTGGGAACGGCACAGCTGATTTTCTTGTCGTTTCGGAAAGCAATGAGCAGAACTATGCTGTGGAAGAAGACCAGGATGCTGAATCATACGATGAAGACGATTTAATAAATGAGGAGCCGGAAGAAGAGGAAACTGCTGAGGAAGAGCCCCATGAAGAAGTGAAGAGAGTCTGTAAGCTCTTGATCAATGCCGAGGAACCGGAAGAATGTCGATTGGCACTCCTTGAAGATGGAAGACTTGAATCCATCCATGTTTCGACAATTTCCAGAACCCAGACCAAAAATAATATTTACAAGGCTCGGATAGTAGCAATTGAACCAAGCCTTCAGGCGGCGTTCGTCGACTACGGAACGGAGAAGAATGGGTTTCTTCCCTTTAGCGAAATTCATCCCGAATATTATAAACAGGAACTCAGCAGCGACATACGCCATCTGGTTGAAACCCACCAATGGAAGAAGCTCAGCATTGTTGAGGTGATAGAAAAAGGGCAGGAGATTTTAGCCCAGGTGGTTAAAGAAGAGGTGGGGAAAAAAGGGGCCAATATGACCACCTATCTTTCCATCCCCGGTCGGTGTGTTGTTTTGATGCCGGGTTCGGATTCCTCAGGAATCTCAAGGAGGATTTCCGGCGAGGAAAAAAGATCCCAATTGCGGGGAGCAATGAACTCCATTGATTTGCCGGAGGGAATTGGTTGGATCGTCCGTACCGCCAGTATTGATATCAACGAAGAAGCCCTCTCCCGCGATGTCAAATATCTCATGAACCTTTGGGAAGAGATTAAAAGGAAGGGGCAGGAGCTTAATGGCGTCGGTCTGGTCTATGAAGATCAGGAGAGTGTACTCAGATTCCTGCGGGAGCATTTTGACCCGTCCATTGAGGAAATACTGGTAGACGATAAAACTGCCCTTGAGCAGGTTAAAACGTTTATAGAGATGTTGCCGGAGAAACAAAGAAACGTAAAGGTTCGTCTGCATCAAGGGGCTCGGCCGATCTTCAATCAGTACAGTGTTGAAGACCAGATAGAGTCAATTTACCAGCCCCAGGTCAGTCTGCCTTCTGGAGGTTCAATTGTAATTAATCCAACGGAGGCTCTGGTTGCAATTGACGTCAATTCCGGTTCGACATCCAAAGGGAAAAACTTTGAGGCATCTATTTTTCAGGCAAATATGGAGGCGGCAGCAGAACTCGCCAGGCAACTTCGACTGAGGGACCTGGGAGGCCTGATTGTTGTTGATTTCATCGATATGCGTAATCGCAAACACACCATGGCTGTTGAAAAAAAGGTGAAAGATTCGATGAAGAAAGATAAAGCTAAGGTCGATTTCAGCAGAATATCGAAATTCGGATTGATGCAAATTTCCCGGCAAAAGCTTGGCGCTCCTATTGAAGCAGGGAATTATCGACGTTGCGAGCATTGTAAAGGGAGGGGAACTGTAAGATCAGTTGAGACTCTCTCTTTGTATTATCTGAGACGGATTCAGACCGGAGCGAGCCGAAAGGGTATAGGGCAAATCGAATGTCATTTTCCAATAGATGTGGCCTCATATCTTCTTAATAATAAAAGATCTGAACTCCACGAAATGGAGAAAAGATACGAAATCGAAATTGTCATCAATGCTCGTCCGGACATGAAACCCATGGATAACGAGCTTCTCTTTCATAAGGCGGAAAAAGAGACAAAAGAAAAAAACTAGCTTGAGTTAGCAGTCAATGTGGGGTATATAGCAGATCGTCAAAGCACCAGTAGCTCAGCTGGATAGAGTATCTGACTACGAATCAGAGGGTCGGCGGTTCGAATCCGTCCTGGTGTACCAGTAAATATTTAGCGCTTACAGCCGGATGGTTGTAAGCGCTTTTTGGCTTATGGAGCCTATGTAATTTTCCGTCATTTTTTTCCTGTTGTATTCCTTACTGTCCTGTCAGGAGTGCAAAACGCTGCCAGAAGTCGGGGAAGGATTTCCTAACACACTCTTCTCCATTAATTTTCACTCCAGGAATTTTTAGGCCTGCCACTGCAAAACACATCGCCATTCTATGATCGGCGTAGGTATTAATTTCTGCCCCTTTAAGTCTACGCCCACCATCGCCATGAATAATTAAGGCTGATTCCCGTTCCTCCACCTTCGCCCCTAATTTGCTGAGCTCGGTCGCCACCGCTGTTAAACGATCACACTCTTTAATACGGAGGTGAGAAATATTCTCGATAACTGTCGTCCCGTGCGCAAAGGCGGCAACAACCGCCAAGGTTGGGACCACGTCCGGCATATTGCCCATATCCACGTGTATTCCTTCTAGTCGGTCAACACCCTGCAAGGTTATTCCGCCACCGGTTTTTTCAACATGACACCCCATGCGGCCGAGTAAAGGCACCAGCATGGCGTCACCCTGTATTGATGGAACGGGAACATTGGTTACTGTCACACGGCCGCCGGTGACCGCAGCCGCTGCCCAAAAATATGAGGCATTTGATGCATCTCCTTCAATCTGATACTCCCTTCCCTGATAGCATCCCTGTGGTACTGAAAACGAGCTGAAATCACTTTCACCTTCAACAAAAATGCCGAAATCAGCCATCACTGCGAGAGTCATCGCGATGTATGGTTTTGAGAAAATTTGCCCCTCAACCTTCAATGTCGCCGGTTTTTTAGAATACGGTGCAACCAGAAGCAGGGAGGAAAGGTACTGGCTGCTTTTTCCCTCCGGTAAAATCGTCGTCCCACCGATCAAGCCACTGCCGTTGATATGCAGAGGAGGACAATCGGTTCCCGGTATTGACTTTATATCTACACCCCATCCTTGCAGGGCAGTTAGGAGTGGCCCGATAGGTCTCTGGTGCATGCGAGAATCACCATCGATGGTATACTGTGTCATGCCGAGAGCGGCAACAGAAGTGAGAAACCGAGTGGCTGTTCCATTATTTCCAAGAAATATTGGCGTGGAAGATGGTTTAATTAAGCCGCCATTTCCTTGTACCAGCCATGCAATGTCTTTTTTTATGACTACTCCCATCTGCTCTAAGGCCTGGGAGGAATAAGCAGTATCGTCGCTTGCGAGCGGTCCAATGAGCTTGCTTTCTCCTTCTGCCAAGGCTGCTACAATGAGAGCTCTCTGGGTAAGACTCTTGGAGCCGGGTACTTCTATTTCAGCATCCACTTTTACAACGGGTTTTATTTCTATCATGGATCCCTCGCAGGTGAAAATTATTCTGACTCTGAAAAATGCCGAGATTTTGCAGTTAGTTCATCTACAATAGGTTGGAATCCTACCAGAAGCTTCGATGCAACGCGACTCAAAAATGCGCGAAGCATTGAAGGGTCTCACCGTCTGTGAATATCTTGTCAGCCTAAATTGTGATAACGGGAACTGGTTTTGTCGAAAATCCAGGCAATATTTCTGTCAATGGCATAGGAAGATGAAAAAAAATATAAAACGACAGGATGAATGTATAAAGTCTGAGTTGGAAATCAGTCGCCTTATAAAAAGTTTCCTAGGAAAATGAGGTTATTCGAGGTATAATACAAATTACAATACTTAAAGGTTCAAAATTTTGTACACATATGTAAAATAGACTTTCGAATTTATCTAGTTACTGTCATCAGTTACGATGAGGAGGGGGGAAATTGAAACAAAAATTATTTTCATTTTGCATCATGGCATTGTTGCTTGTCACTGTGAGTGTTGCAAATGCAACAACGACCCTAGTCGAAATAGGGAGGAGTCCGTTTCATCAGCCACCGCTGAAGAATAAAGAAGAGCTAGTTAAAATGCTCAAGGCAAAAAATCCTGAGGTTGCCAAAGGTTTTGCCTTGGCTGGTCGAAGTGACCTTTACGAAGTTTTCATGGATCAGGTGACAAAAACGAAAATTGACCTCGTTCAATTTCCGAAAGGATCACAGTTTGAGTGGATGTTCTACAAGAAAAAAGGCAAAGGAACTGTCCGCATTGTCAAGGACGTTATTTGGGGGAATGATAAGCCATTCCCAGGTTTCCAGTTTGTTATTGATAAGGACGGGATTCGTTACACTTTTGTCATTCCGCTTGGTTGTGGAAATGTGGCTTTGATGGGAGAAAGCAAAATTCCTGAAGTTGTTGTTGCACCACCACCGAACAAGCCACCGCAGTGTGGGATGACTGTTACTCCGGTCAAAGCTTTCTGTGGTCAAAATGTCACTGTTGATGCACGTACTTCATCCGATCCAGATGGTGAGGTTGCTAAGATGACCATAGCTTTTGTGGATGAAAGCGGCAAAAATATTAGTCAGAAAGTAGTTGAGGGGAAAACCCTTATGAATGAGGTTGCTGTGCCATGTGGTACTAATACTCTCAAAGTAACTGTTGCCGATAATAAGGGAATGGAAGCCAGTTCACCAGCCTGTACTGTACAAGTTACTGGTGTTAAAAGAGTACGTTTTGTTGGCGATCTCGGTTATTATCGGCAGTTTGATCCATCAAATTATGTGTTCGGCAGAGTGGGTATGGAATACAAGTTCACTGATCAGTTTGCATTGTTAGGACTGATTGGTTGGGCTCCTGAAGTGCATGGCCATGACGGAGCTTCTACATTTCTCGCAGATTTACTTGCAGAATACAGCTTTTCCAGGTACTTCGTTGATCTCGGTGTTGGGGGATGGATTACCAACGGTGACAACGATTTACCGGGCGAAAACAGCCAACTCGATATGATTGCAGGATTTGGTGCAAGGGTATTTGGAGAACCAGAGAAATTCAATGCTTCTTTATTTGTTGAAGCTCGCTCTGCTTTCGACGAGATGGATGAGTTGGGAAGATATGGTCGGTTCGGAGCTGGGGTGCGCTTTCGGTTTTAACCCCTCACTGGAATGTTTGCTCTAATCAGTGATCAAGGTTTTAAGTAACGTCAGTTCACGGATATGCCGACAATGAGAGAGTTGTCGGCATATCCGTTTTTTTGTTTAAAATATTGTTTTTGTCAGTGAGGAGATGGATGGTAATCCATCCGTGTCTTATAACATTGCAGTGATAGCCATTGTGTTATCACCATTAATTTTTGCCATGGGAGGAAATATGGAAACAGGGGCTCAAGGGGTATGTATCTATATCGTACAGGAAAAAGACCTGGCTAGTGAGGTGGCAATTAGCCCTGAAGACAATTTTCCCGAAGTTCTTGCCACCTCAAGAGTGATCGCCCTGATGGAGATTTCTGCGGCAAGGTTAATGAGACCGTTGTTAAAAGCTGGGCAGCTCTCGGTTGGAGTGAGTGTGGAGATTAACCATTTTGCACCGACACCGGTGGGCGAGGAGGTTAAAGCAGTAGCTACATTTCTTGGTATCGAGGGCAAGATTTACCAATTTGAGGTTGAGGTGTTTGATCGTGCCGGGAAGGTTGCGAATGGCAAGCATACTCGGGCCATCGTCGTAACAACTCGCTTGGTTGAAGGTGCTCGCTCTAGAATGGAAAAAGCAGGTAAATAGCTATTGGCTTAAATACCATGACAAACCAGGAGAAATAGTAATTGCATGGCGATTCCTGAGTGCAGGTTCCTTCCTGCATACGGATGACAAGGCAGGGGAGCGGAAATCTTTCTCCTTGCCTTGATCAAATTATAAATAATGGTTGCGTTAGTTCCTGTGGTGACAGGACCCCATATCGTTGTTTGCCTCAAGCCTTGGCGGTAATAAAATATCCCAAAAATCCCCATTTTTTTCTTGAAATAGCTTCATTTCTGTGAACCTCCTCATTTATTAAGGTTTTTGAAAAAACCACCATATGTTGTAGATTGGTGTTGAGCAAGCCATAAATGTGGGGTATAAACTCTCTGTGTGCAGCACTCCTAGCTGAATATTAGAACGATTTTTCGAAGGCTCTCTTCGTAAAGCGTTTTCGAGCACATTTCTCTGAGTGCCAAATCACTCTTCACTTATTTCCACTTTATCTTGACAAGAGGTTCTGTATGACTCCCGACTTGACCAAACAGGGTTTGACTACTACTGCAGAAACGGTTTTAGCAAGACGATACTACCTGAAAGATGCCGACGGTAATGTTACCGAATCCTGGGAAACATTGGCCCGTCGTGTGGCAAATGCGGTTGCTGACGTTGATCGTCAACAAAAGCAATATAAACAACTCCGGGATGATTTTTTTAGTATCATTTATCGGCTAGATTTCCTCCCCAATTCACCCTGTTTGATGAATGCCGGAACAGATCTTGGACAACTTTCCGCATGTTTTGTTTTGCCAATTGAAGATTCGATGGATGGTATTTTTTCTGCTATCCGCAACGGCGCATTAGTGCATAAGACCGGTGGTGGAACAGGATATTCATTTTCTCGTCTCCGTTCAAAAAACGCATCGGTACGCTCAACCCAGGGTGTAGCTTCGGGACCACTGTCCTTTGCCGCCGTCTTTGATGCTGCAACGGAAACCATCAAGCAAGGTGGCAAAAGGCGTGGGGCGAATATGGGAGTTTTGCAGATCGATCATCCGGATATCATGGATTTTATAGTTGCAAAGGCTGATCAAACCCGATTCAACAACTTTAATTTCAGTGTTGGTATAACGGATCTCTTCATGAAAGCGGTTGAGGAGGATTCTGATTATGACTTGGTCGAACCTTCCACTCAAGAGGCAGTCAAGCGGTTGAGTGCCAGGATGGTCTTTGATAGGATAATAGATCTGGCTTGGCACAACGGCGAACCAGGTGTCCTCTTTATAGACACCGCAAACCGCGATAATATGACACCGCAGCTTGGCGATTTCGAAGCGACCAACCCCTGTGGAGAACAGTGGCTGCTGCCATATGAAAGCTGCAATCTTGGCTCGGTTAATCTCGCAAATTTCGTAAATAAAGGTGCCGTCGATTATGATAGATTGAGAATGGTGGTTCGCATTGCTACGGTATTTCTTGATAATGTTATCGACTGTAATCGTTTCCCCATTCCGGAGATTGAGGCAATGACCTTAAAAACCAGGAAGATTGGCATGGGGATCATGGGACTGCATGATATGCTTATTCAGATGGAAATCCCTTACGCCAGTGAAGAAGGCCGTCTCATGGCAGGCCAAGTTATGCGATTTATCCGGGACACTGCAGAAGAGCGATCTTTTGAGTTGGCCGCAGAAAAAGGGTCGTTCCCTGCCTATGACCCAGAAGTGAACACGTATCGGACTCGTCGTAATGCCGCACTCACTTCTATTCAACCAACAGGAACGGTCTCGATGATCGCCGATTGTGCTTCAGGCTGTGAGCCTTATTTTTCTATCGTGATGGTGAAAAATGTCATGGATGGAGATCGGTTGATCCTGGTGAATAAATATTTTGAGAAAGTGGCCAGGGAAGAGGGGTTTTATTCGGCTGAGGTAATGAGTAAGGTCGCGGACAGCGGGACTGTTATAGGGCACGAAGAGATACCCTTGCGCTGGCAGGAAATCTTCCGAACAGCACAGGATATAGCTCCTGAAGATCATATCAGAATGCAAGGATGTTTGCAGCAAAATGGGGTCGATAGCTCAATTTCAAAAACCATCAACCTTCCTACCAATGCCACTAAAGAGGAAGTCAAACTTGCCTATATCACCGGCTATAGGCTTGGTTGCAAGGGATTAACCGTCTACCGCGATGGGTCAAGGGATAACCAGGTACTTAATACCTCGGATGTGGTCAAGGAAAAGACAGCTGTTGTTTCGGAACGTGGACCGGTGAAACAGATCCTGCCCGACACTCTCAATGCAAAACGTTATCGAGTCAAGGATCAGTACCAGAAATCGGTTTACATCATTGTCTGTTTTGATGAAAATGAAAAACCTATGGAGGTCTTTGCTAAATTCCCCTTTGATAATCGTGTTGATTTGAAAGACAAATCGACTATGTGGACAACAACCTGCCGCCTTGTTTCTTTGGCATTGAGGTTTAATGTGCCGATGGATGAAATTATCAAACAACTTGACAGGTCAAGCGGCCACATGCTAGATCTTCCGGCGCAACTCGGTAAACTCTTTAAATCATTTTTAGCTGGAACCCAGAAAGGGTTTTCCTCAACTTGTCCTGAGTGCTCGGGTATGCTTCGCTTTGAAGAAGGGTGTGAAACCTGTTACGAGTGTGGGTATAGCAAGTGTTCATAAGATATATAAATAAGTGTGTGTGGGGGGTGACGATAGATGGCAAAGATCGGCAGAAATGACAAATGTCCTTGTCGTAGTGGGAAAAAATACAAGCATTGTTGTGCAATAAGCGAGCAAGAAAATGTTCGGAAACAGTTGGTAACTGTCACCCTAATGAGTGGGGTGAAGTCAATCCAAAATGATGCCAAGGACAAAAGAGCCGTATGTCGAGAACTGGGCGTCTTTTTTTTCTTTTCCACAACCCAGGGAGATGCATGGCTTTTGGAAATGACCGAATGCGATTGCATCCAAGTGGCTCGGGAGGGAGTCTCCTTAGAGACTCCAATCGTAGAAAACACCGAGACAATTGAAATCAATTATAGCCATACATTTGCCTTGGAAAGTAAACAACTGACAATCACTGCCTACCTAGACAAAACCACTCAGGTCCTGGCGGATGCTCCGACCCGCGAATTAAACGCCGCCATACGTCGTGTCAGGAAGAACTTTTCCAGCAATCAGTTGCAAAAAGTTCATCTACCGCATCCTGAGAATTCCACAGGATCATGAGCAGGAAACTGCTTCCCAGGCTGGTTCCAATGTTTATAGTCATGGGAGCTATTTTCATGCTTTCCGAACAACCCGGTGACACCCTCTATCTTCCACCGCTGTTTGGTATAGATAAACTCGCCCACTTGGCGGTCTACGGAGCGTTGGCGGCTACGCTCATTTTTGCCTTCAGCCGGAAGTATAAAGAAATGAGACCTCGGGTGGTAATGGTGGTGACTCCGATTTTCTGCCTGTGCTATGGTATCTCAGACGAATTTCATCAGTCTTTTGTTCCAGGCAGGTCTCCCAGCGGCTGGGATGTTCTGGCCGACGTTTGTGGTGCCATACTGGTCTGTCTGTTTTGGTCAAGAGCGCGGAGAAATCAGCCCAGGGGAAATCCTGGGAAGCTGAGAGCTTCCGGGTCATCTTGATTCTTTGTCCAAAAAGATATTATCGGTTCTGTAGAATTGTGGCCATCTCTTTGGCAAAATAGGTGATAATGATATCAGCCCCTGCCCTCTTTATCGACAACAGCGTCTCTTCCATCACTTTTTCTCCATCGATCCAGCCTTTTTCTGCTGCAGCCTTGATCATTGCGTATTCACCGCTAACGTGATATGCGGCGATCGGCAGGTCGAATTCATCTCGAAGGCGCGAGACAATATCCAGATAAGCGACAGCCGGTTTGACTATAAGGATATCCGCGCCTTCGTCGACATCAAGGGTTGCTTCACGAAGGGCCTCCCGGCTATTGGCGGGATCCATTTGATAACTCTTGCGGTCACCAAACTGCGGGGCACAGTCGGCAGCATCCCGAAAGGGGCCGTAAAAAGCCGAGGCATATTTCACTGCATAGGACATGATGGGTACCGACTCATGATTGTTTTCATCAAGAGCAGATCTGATTTCCGCCACCCTGCCGTCCATCATGTCTGATGGGGCGACCATGTCCGCCCCGGCTTCAGCATGGGAGAGAGCAGTTTTAGCAAGAATTTCGAGAGTAGTGTCATTGTCGACAACGCTATTAATCAGGCAGCCGCAATGGCCGTGGTCAGTGTATTCGCACAGGCAAACATCGGTAACAACGAGCAATTCAGGAACCTTGTTCTTCAGTTCTTTAATTGCCGTCTGAATAATACCGTTTTTTGCATGGGCTCCCGATCCGACGCCGTCTTTTTTTTCCGGCAGTCCAAAGAGGATGACGGAATGTACGCCAAGGCGCAAACAGTCCTTAGCCTCACTTGCCAACTGGTCGATTGACAGTCGAAATACCCCTGGCATGGAAGAAATTTCCTCGCGTCTGTTTTTCCCGGGCATGACAAAAAGGGGATAAATGAATTGGCCAGAGGAGAGCTGCGTCTCCCGTATCAGGGCACGAAACGCACTATTCTTGCGAAGCCTTCTCGGTCTGTATTCTGGGAAAACCATGGGGTACTCCTGTCTTGATTGGGGTTTGTTGAGGGCAACTATAGGTTATTGAACAATGTCGAATGATTTTAGTTTCTTGTGAAGGTGGCTCCGTTCGAGACCCACCTGTTCCGCTGTTTTTGAGATATTGTTGTCGTTCTGCAGGAGTTTATTGAGCAGATATTCTTTTTCAAACAGCCTTTTTGCCGTTTTGTAGTCAACCGATAAGAGGGAACTGAGGTTGGCGTTATTGTCGTTCGGCACACCAGCCTGGCTGGGATTAAGAAAGAGACGGATATGGTTGGCGGTAATAATTGGTTCCTGGCACATGATCGCGAGCCGTTCGATGAAATTACGAAGTTCCCGAACATTTCCCGGCCAATGATGCGCCATCATTGTCTGAAAGGCATCTGGGGTAAACTCCTTGCTTTTCAAGCCCTTATTAGTCAGCTCTTTCATAAGGGCAGCAACTAGAAAGGGAATATCCTCTAAACGGTCTTTCAGTTGGGGTACGTGAATCGGTACAACATTGAGGCGCCAGAAAAGATCGGCTCGGAACTTGCCTGCCTCGATATCCTCTTCCAGATTTTTATTGGTGGCAGCCAGAACCCTGACATTGACTTTTATGGTCTTGCTGCCGCCGACTCGCTCAAATTTCTGCTCCTGCAGGATACGTAGGATTTTGGCCTGGGTGTTAAGGCTCATATCACCAATTTCGTCGAGAAATAGGATGCCGCCATCGGCCTGATCAAATTTCCCTCTTTTGCTGGCATGGGCACCGGTAAAAGACCCTTTCTCATGGCCAAAGAGTTCGGACTCGATCAATTCTTCGGGGATGGCAGCGCAGTTTACCTCGATCATTGCCTGGTCGCTCGATTTGGAAGCCCGGTGTATTGACTGGGCGACGAGTTCTTTGCCTGTCCCATGGTCTCCCCTGATTAAAACCCAGGCATCGGTTGGGGCAACCATTGTGATCTGATTTTTTAAAGCCCGGATTGATGAGGATTCCCCGGTTAGAATTGGTTTCTCGGGGGAGCCCTGGCGAAGCAGACGATTTTCCTGTTCAAGTCTAGCAAAACGCAGACCATTGGTGATGGCCAGGATGATTTTGTCGTAAGATAGTGGTTTTTCAATGAAATCGAAGGCGCCTTTGCGTGTCGCCTGAACAGCGGTTTCGATGGTTCCATGACCGGAGATCATGATGACCGGTATCGCAAAGCGCTCGCGAATCTTTTCAAGGGCAGTCATGCCGTCCATGCTGTCCCCCAACCAAATGTCGAGGAGTACCAGGTCGATGATCATCGATTCAAGGAGATCGAGCCCTTCCTCGGCTGAGGAGGCGGCGATTGCAGAAAAGCCTTCATCGTCGAGAACTCCGGCAAGTGTTTCGCGGATGCTTATTTCATCATCGATTATGAGGATACGTTTATTCATTCCGCGTGTAGTAGTGCAGATTCCCGGGGTTAATTATTTGTGCTGATATCCACCTGGGGTGGAGTTTCATAACCGGCTGGTATTTTCAAGTCTGTCGAAGGAGTGGGAGTTCAATAATGAAAACCGATCCGCAGGGTGTATTGTCCTGCACTCGGATATACCCATTGTGATCGGCAATAATAGTCGAAACGATTGCTAGTCCCAGACCAGTCCCGGTTTTTTTGGTAGAAAAATAGGGTTCAAAAAGCTTCAGCTTGTTTTCCTTCGAAATGCCAGGACCATTGTCAAATACCTTGAGAAAAACGTTGTCCTTTTCCTGGTCGAGAGAAAGCTCAATATCTATATTACCGCCATTCGGTAAAACCGCAACAGCATTGTCCAGGAGGTTGATTAAAGATCGTTTAATCTGTTCAGCGTCAAAACTAAAGATTGGAATAGGTTCTTTTTCCTGACAGGTAAAGGTGATATTTTTATGGCCCTCCTGGTAGAGAAACAAGGTGTTCTTTGCCAGCTTGACAAGATCGTCGGGAGATTTTTGAACCTTTGGCATACGGGCAAACTGTGAGAATTCGCTGACTAATCTTTTTAACTCATCAACCTGGGTGATGATGGTGCTTGTACACTGATCAAAGATGCTGTTCTCTTCGACGAGGATCTCTGGATAACGTCGACGTAAACGTTGAGCGGAGAGTTGGATGGGAGTGAGTGGGTTTTTGATCTCGTGAGCAATTCTTCTTGCCACTTCGCGCCAGGCTGCCATTCGCTGCATTTTTTCCAGCTTTGTCAGGTTATCAAAAACAAGAACAAAGCCGACAGGTTTCCCGACTTCATCTTCGAGTCGAGTGAAGTTAACCAGAAGGGAATAGGTTTTACCCAGTACGTTGAGCTTGAGGTGCTGTTCAACGGTGATTTTTCCAGTAACCTGGAGTTCCTCTATAAAGTCGTCGACGATTGAGGCCTGGTAGGGTGGCAGGACGTCATGGAAGTTGAGTCCGAGGAAAAGGAGTTTGTCGATGTTGAGGAGTTTTTCGGCAAAACGATTGATAGTAGTGATTTTGCCGCCCTGATCAAGAGATATTACGCCGGCGGAAACGTTCTGGAGAATGATTTCCGTATAGCGTCGTCGCTGCTCTGATTCTTGGGAGCTTTGCTGGAGGGCCGTATGAGCCTCGCCAAGTTTTTTGTTGCTGGAGTTGAGATTGATGGTCATCTGGTTGAAGGAGTCGACGAGAAGGCCCATCTCATCCTTGGCATCTCGTTCCATTACAAACTCAAGATCGCCGTCAGCCACCCGCCGGGTAGCCAGAACGAGTTTTTCCAAGGGGTCGGTGATACCTCTGGAAATATAGAGACCGAACCAGATGGCGGCGAAGATAACCAGAAGGGTAACGATAAGCAGGATGATGAGGAGCCAGAACTTGAAGGGATCCTTGAAGTGCTTCAACTGCCTGTATCCGGCAATCCCTTGGGAGATATTGGTCATACGAGCTAACTGTTCGCTTTTCACCAGGAGAGAAGTAACCAGAATTGCCTTGCCGAGTTGCCCGTTGCCGAGTTGAATTTCGGCGATGCAACTCACGAGATCTCCGGGTTTTAGCTCCTGAATGAGGGTCTCACGGACATTTTCCGAGCGTACCCGTTCCTGTACTTCAATGGACACCTTAGGAAGAATGGTGCTGCGCAATTGGGGACCTCGAACGCTAATTTCAAGATTATTATCGTTTGTGATTAGGCCGAGACTGTCTGGACCGTTAATGGGATTAAATGTGAGGATGTTTTCCAATGTTTTGCTGATGTCATCGGGGGTGTAGGCAGTTATGTCAAGATTCTTCAGTCTCTCTTCAATCCCTTTGCTCATTAAGGTAACCTGGTCTTCCTTCTCATGGAGTAAGGACTGGGCGAGTTTCAGGGATTCGGTCAAAGAATCCTCAATACTCGCATTGAACCAGTAATCCATGCTGGTCGAAATGAACTGCAGGGCGACGAAGAAGAGGAGAATGGTTGGGATAAGAGACAGGGAGAGGAAGGAGACTATCAGTTTGGTTTTGAGCTTATTCCCGAGCCTATTCGTGCGCCGTTCAAACAAAAGCTCAGCCAGGTTGCGGAGCACCAGGAAGAGGACGAACAGCACTAACAGGACATTGATATTAATGAGGGCGAAGATAAGAATGTTGTTGGCCACAGGAACTGCTACTTCGCCTGTCAAAAAACGGCTTTGCAGCCAGACAAACAAGGGGATGAGGAGAAGGCAAAAGAAAATTACCCGGCGGATGAGCTTCTGGCGGATATTTCGAGCATCATATTGCCCCGTGTTTTCAGGCATTTTTTCCTGGGAAGAGGATTCCATTTCAGCTGTCAGTATTGAAATTCAATCGAATGCCAATCCGTTGCCACATCCCACCAAGAGAGAAAGGGCAACGCATTATGGAGACTGAGGGGCAGGGTTTTCTGGTAGAGTTCTGCTCGAATCCTGAGTTTGTAATGATTGTCGGGAATGAGTTGCTTGAGGTTGACGATCTTGGTGCCGTTCAATTCATTGAGCACATTTTGGGCCTCAGCCATGGATTTAAAGGACAAGACGATGTTGTTGTCCTCTTCTAGAGTGATTCGATAGTTTTCTTTCAGCATATTGTAGCTCATGATGTGCTGAAAAGTGCGGGTGACAATCTGTTCGTCCGGCCAGTTTTTCGCAGTTTTATAGAGTTCGATAAAAAACGAAAACCTAAGTGCAATACCGCTGTGCAGTATTGCAGTCATTTCGGGAGTGAAGCTATAGTTCAGTGTGGCAAAAACCAGGAGATGCGTGTCGGAGGTAGTGACTGCCACCTCTCTGAATGTAGCCATGCGCTGCGCTTCGGCTGCCGATCCGAAATTGGCTGCGCTTAGCCAAATGAGTTGGGAAAGGATGAAAAACGCTATCAATTTTAGGGGCATGGCTGGCTGTAATAGAGTCGGTGCTCAGGCAGTTATATGTGTTAGGTAAAGGTTGTCTTGTCTATAAAATATGTGTCGCAAAAATAGATTGAGGTCCGCTTCACTGTCGGGGGATTTGCCCTGTGTGAAGAGTTGTCGCAACAGTTGAGAAGTCCAGCCTGCTGGTAATCTACCTGATCTTAGCAGAGTTGTCCATGGCTTGTTCCGCACTTCTATTTGCAATAACGGGCGGTGATTTCGCGTATCTGGTGATAATTGTCAGTATTGATAGATTGATTTTTCTTTATACAACCATTATAAACTTGCTTAACTGGACGCTGCCGGTTGGCAGCGTCCTCTCTGTTTCCCATTCGTATGAAAGATTCAGCGGTCTGAGGTTACTTCTCCCGCTTGGACTGAGTAAACAATGCCTGAGAGCAAGATGCTTGCTCATCATATTGCTGATGAGCCCTGGAGAGATGTATGTCACCAAGACCCAAAAAGATCAGAAAGTGTCAAGGCCAGTTTTGTGGCAATGCCTTTAAGCCGACCGGTACAGCACTCGTCTATCTTAAACAGATCCCTCTGCACCACGATGAACTGGAGGTTTTAAGGCTCTGCGACAAAGAGGGCCTTACCCAGGAAGAGGCGGGAAAGAGCATGGGAGTGTCCCGCGGCACGATTCAACGCATTATTACCATAGCAAGGCAAAAAACCGCAGAGGCATTGACCGGAGGCCATGCCCTGGTGTTTGTCGACGAAGTGGAAAAGCTCTAAGTCGTATTTTAAAAGCAATATCGCCAATGGGTTGCAACAAGCCTCAGATATTTTCTCGGGTCTTGTTAAAGGTGATCCCCGGCCATTTTTCCATGAAATATCTCAGCATCCATTCACTTTGCGCAAGATAGGTGAGAAAGCCTTCCGTGTCACGGGCTAAAGCCCCTTGATTTTTTCGTTCGAATTCCTCGAAGGCCTTTCTATCATCACACTGGACCCAACGCGCTGCCTGGTAATCGACCGGTTCGTAGATTGCTTTAACACTGTATTCATTCTTAAGCCTAGCCATGGTCACTTCAAACTGCAACACTCCCACCGCCCCCATGATGTAGTCAGAGCCGATAAGGGGACGAAAGACCTGGATGGCCCCTTCCTCGGCCAATTGCATGAGACCCTTCTGCAACGCTTTCATTTTCAAGGGATCCTTCAGCAGCACACGACGGAAATGTTCGGGAGCAAAATTGGGAATACCGGTAAATTTTAAGGGCTCTTTGGGTGAGAAGGTGTCGCCGATTTTAATGGTTCCATGGTTATGTAGGCCGATAATATCTCCAGGCCAGGCCTCCTCAACGTTGGAACGTTCCTGGGCCATGAAGATAGTGGCATTGGCGAGGGTGATGTCTTTTCCCAGACGATGGTGTCTGACCTTCATTCCCTTGGTGAATTGGCCGGAACATATGCGGAAGAAGGCAATACGGTCCCGGTGTGCCGGGTTCATGTTGGCTTGAATTTTAAAAACGAAACCGGAAAAGTCCTCCTCTTCCGGATGGACTTGGCGACTGACTGCCTGGCGTGGACCCGGTGGTGGAGCCATTTCGACAAAGCAATCAAGCATTTCCCGAATGCCGAAATTATTAATGGCGCTGCCGAAAAACACCGGAGTCTGACCGGCTTTCAGATATTCATCATACTCGAAAGGATTGGCAGCTCCAGCCAGGAGTTCGAGGTCCTGCCGCAGGTCATCGGCCTGGCGCCCCAGGAGTTCATCAACCTTTGGGTCGTTCAGGTCTTCAACGACATAACCTTGAATATCCCGGGTATTCTGTCCGGGGGTGAAGAGTTGGAGCGCTTTGTGGTAAATGCTGTACACTCCCTTAAAGGTTTTGCCCATGCCGATGGGCCAGGATAAGGGAGTACATTCAATTTGCAGCTTTTCCTCGATTTCGGCCATGAGATCAAGGGGGGATCTGCCTTCGCGGTCAAGTTTGTTGATAAAAGTCATGATCGGGGTGTTGCGCATCCGGCACACCTCCATCAATTTCTCAGTCTGAGCTTCAACACCTTTGGCGCTGTCGATGACCATCACGGCCGAATCGACTGCAGTGAGAACCCGATAGGTATCCTCGGAAAAATCCTGGTGACCTGGTGTGTCAAGAAGATTTATTTCAAAGTCCCGATAGGTGAACTTCATCACCGAGGTGGTCACGGAGATGCCGCGTTCCTGCTCGATGGCCATCCAGTCGCTGGTGGCGTGCTTATCGATCTTCCTTGATTTGACAGCTCCGGCCATATTGATGGCCCCACCGAAAAGGAGTAATTTCTCGGTAAGCGTCGTCTTCCCGGCATCGGGATGGCTGATGATCCCGAAGGTCCGTCGTTTTGCAATTTCCAGGTTCTGTTGTTTGCTCATGGCTGATGAAAATATGACTTTGATTTATGGGATGAACTTATTATAAGAACAACCAGAAAAAAAGTGAGTAGGATATGTTCTTTTTCCGATAATGCAAACAGAAAACTGACAGAATGAGAAATAAACGTACACTCCTGGTGACCGGCGGTTGTGGTTTCATCGGCGCGAACTTTGTCCGGTTGCTGCAGGGTAAATACACCGATTGGCGAGTAGTTAACCTCGATAAACTGACCTATGCCGGTAACTTAAAAAACCTCGAAGGAATAGTGGAAGGCAACAATTATCGTTTTGTTCGCGGTGATATCTGCGATGCAGCGCTGGTTTCCCAGCTTTTTGCCGAGGAATGCTTTGATACCGTGGTCCACTTTGCTGCCGAATCCCATGTCGATCGTTCGATCACCGGACCTGGGGAATTTATCAGGACCAATATTGAAGGTACCTTCACCCTTTTGGAGGCTGCACAAAGAGGTGGGCTTGCAGACAACACCAAAGGGGCACAGCCCTGTTTTCTGCACGTCAGCACCGATGAAGTCTACGGCTCCCTGGGGCAGACGGGGTATTTTACTGAAACCACACCCTATGACCCGCGATCGCCTTACTCGGCATCGAAAGCATCTTCCGACCATCTGGTGAGCGCCTATTTTCATACCTATGGATTGCCGGTTCGTATAACCAACTGTTCCAATAACTACGGGCCCTATCAATTTCCTGAGAAACTGATTCCCTTGGTGTTCAACAATGCCTTGAACAGTAAGCCTCTGCCAGTCTACGGCGATGGCAGGAATGTTCGCGATTGGCTCTATGTTCAGGATCATTGCGAAGCTATTGTCGAGGTTTTGGAAAAAGGCCAGGATGGGCAGTGTTACAATATCGGCGGCAATAACGAGAAACAGAATATTGAGGTGGTCACCCTCATCTGTGATCTCCTTGATAAAAAACTTGGCTTGGCCGAGTCGGGAAAACCGCGTCGATCACGTATTACTTTTGTGCCGGATCGTTTGGGGCATGACCGTCGTTATGCCATCGACGCAACGAAAATCAGAATGCAGCTGGGTTGGGAACCGCGGGTGACCTTCGCTGAAGGAATTGAAAGAACGATTGATTGGTACCTTGCCAATAGACTTTGGATTACCGATATCGTCAGAGGTTCATATCAGAAATATTACGATGAAATGTATCAACTCTAGTTTTTGATGAGAGTCTGCCTCAGAGCAAGAATTATAAGCAAAGAGTGACAATGAAAGTTACACCTACAGCAATTCCGGAAGTTTTACTCATCGAGCCAAAAGTGTTCGGTGACGCCCGAGGTTTTTTCTTTGAAAGCTTTAACCTGCGCCAGTGGCAGGAAAAGACCGGTATTGACCGTGTTTTCGTTCAGGATAATCATTCGCGGTCCGACAAGGGGGTCCTGCGCGGAGTGCACTATCAAATCCGTCAACCTCAAGGCAAACTGGTTCGGGTGGTTGTCGGTGAAGTATTTGATGTGGCGGTAGATCTGCGGCGCGCATCAGCCACTTTTGGGAAGTGGGTGGGGGCAATTCTGTCAGCCGACAACAAAAAACAATTGTGGGTTCCGGAAGGATTCGGTCATGGCTTTGTCGTCCTTTCGGAGACCGCAGAATTTCTCTATCGCACCACCGACTATTATGCACCCGAGCATGAGCGTTGCATTGTCTGGAATGACCCTGATCTTAAAATTGACTGGCCGATATCTGAAGCGCCCGTCCTCTCACCAAAGGATACGGCTGGGGCGGCCTTTCGAAATGCCGAAGTTTACCAATCCTAGCCACCCTTTCTTTGCCCTTCGTCTCATGCTTGAAATCTGCAGGAAACATACAACAGCGAGTACGTGGCCGTATACTATTCTGTTTGGGATTTGGGCAATTTTGATCAGGAAAAGCCGGTTGTGTCCAGAGAGGTTGGTGTATCGATAAGCATCTCGAGATTCTTTTTGCCCTTTTCCTTAAGGAAAGCAAGAAAACTCTGGCAGCTGGTGCTGAGAATTCGTTCCGTAGGAAAGCCGATCCTGGCAACAAAAGCTAAGCATTCGGCAAAGCGCCCAACATTGCAAGCAATGTGCGCATCACTGCCAAAAGTCAGTCTTCCATCGTGGCGACCCACGGCCTCCGCGAGGGAAGTACAATTCTTCTCACTGCCTAGCCGGGAGGTAGTGAACGAAGAATTGTTGATTTCCACAAGCACGTTATAGGCTTTGGCAGCTTTGGCGACTTCATTTACATCGATTGGGAAAATTGGGTTGCCACCGTGGGCAAAGACATCTATTTTTCCGGAGGACATGGCTTTGATGACTGTGTCAGTGTGTGTGCTCCTGGTGGAGGGTTTAAAAACCGGCTCATGGAGACTGGCGAGAACGATATCGAGATGAGCATGCAGGGAATCATCGATATCAAGCTCGCCTTCACCGTTTACGATGTTTGCTTCAATGCCCCGCAGGATTTTTACCCCGTCCATGATCCTGGGAATTACCCGCATATTCATGAAAAACCAGATATGTGGGCTGCCCGGCATAGCTGGACCATGGTCGGTTATGGCGAGGAGCTTTATTCCTTCTGCCGCCGCTGCTGCAACATTTTCACCCAACGAGCTGTAGGCGTGACCGCTGGCGATTGTGTGGGTATGGCTGTCGACCTCAATGTACATTAGCAGGCTCATGGTAGTAAGCTTTTCTATTATCAATCCCTGATGACTACTACGGACTATCTTACAATTTATGCTGGATTTGTCTAGAGGATGAAGTGCATTCATCAGAGCACAAAATTGGGAAGACAGAGTTGTGGTATTGGAGAGTGGCAACTTTATGCGTTTTTAGGTATGATAGCGCGGTGTTTTGGAGCTTCTCTTTTTTCAATTCGAACATGCAATATTTTGATTTGAAGCACTATTTGGACTTATACCCCTTTGTTACGTTCGGACACATTGGTTGATTCATCAACTCTCAATTTGAAGATATAAAGATGAAAAAAATACAAGTGACGCACCCAGTTGTGGAACTGGATGGTGATGAGATGACCCGCATTATCTGGAAATTCATTAAGGATAAGCTTATCTTACCCTACATTGATCTGGATATCCGCTATTTTGATCTGGGGCTTGAGGCAAGGGATGCCACTGATGATCAGGTGACCATCGATGCAGCCAACGCCATCAAGGCCATCGGCGTTGGCATCAAGTGTGCGACGATAACCCCCGATGAAGGACGGGTCGAAGAGTTCAAACTGAAAAAAATGTATAAATCGCCGAACGGTACCATTCGTAATATCCTTGGCGGGACAGTTTTTCGTGAGCCGATAATAGTTAAGAATATTCACGGCTTGGTAAACACCTGGAAGAAACCAATCTGTATTGGGCGTCATGCCTTCGGTGATCAGTATGAAGCCACCGATTTTGTCGTCAAGGGACCGGGAAAACTGACGGTTACCTTTACTCCGACTGATGGTGGAGATCTTCAGCACTATGAGGTGTACGACTTTCAGGGTGGTGGGGTAGCCATGACCATGTACAATACCGATGCATCGATCACCGGTTTTGCCCATTCCTGTTTTAACCAGGCTATTCACAAAAAGTGGCCCCTGTACCTCTCTACGAAAAACACCATTCTTAAAAAATATGACGGCAGGTTCAAAGATATCTTTGCCGATTTGTACGAAACTACCTATAAACAGCGGATGGATGCACTGGGCATAGTCTATGAACATCGGCTGATCGACGACATGGTGGCTTCGGCTCTGAAATGGGAGGGAGGATTTGTTTGGGCTTGCAAAAACTATGACGGGGATGTCCAGTCCGATACCCTGGCGCAGGGCTTTGGATCCCTCGGGCTGATGACCTCAACCCTGGTGACACCGGATGGTAAAACCATGGAGGCTGAAGCGGCCCATGGTACCGTCACTCGCCATTTTCGAGAATATCAACAGGGCAGGCCGACATCCACCAATCCCATTGCCTCGATCTTCGCTTGGACCCGAGGTCTGGCTTTCCGGGGTGAGCTTGATGATAATCAACCGCTTATCGACTTCTGTGAGAAACTTGAGGCTGTTTGTGTTGAAACTGTCGAGAGCGGCAAAATGACCAAGGACTTGGCGCTTTGCATCCACGGTAAGAATCTCAAGGCAGAGCATTATCTTGAAACCGAGGAATTTCTTGATGTCCTCGCAAAGAACCTGCACCAGAAGCTCACCATCTAGGTTTATTTGGGACGGGGAAAAGCAACTATCGATTAAAAATCTTACAGCTTTCAAGAGTTATCAAGACTCAAGAGCTGTAAGATTTTTCGGGAGGGTTTGAAAAGGCAGTAACCTTTTCAACCATACACCAGTTGACCGCCAGAATACCCTAAACCTCCACCACACGCCAGGCACAGAAAATAGAAGAGCAGCATTTTAGCCGGGCTCGCCCCTTTATTTTTCAATATCACCGATACAGCCAAGAGAACCGTCAGCACGGCGCCAAGGATCATTTTAATAATGATATACTTATTCCATTCACCTTGCTGCAAGTGCAGCCAATCAAGGATTCCGGCGGCAATGACCGGGCCTACAAATACCAGGGCAAGCACAGAACAATGATAAGCCGTCTCGGCCAACTTGTCGCTTTTCCATATGAGACCGAGAAGGGAAAAAACTACCATACCGATAATCATACCCATCGGAATATGAGTGAGCATCGGATGAAGAGGGTGGGTAAAGCCAACGGATGCCAGAAATGAATAGAGGTTTTCAACCATTGAATTCATAGAATGCTCCTTTATGCTAATCATGATGTCGTCCATTTATAGAGACGACGGAAGATCCTCTTTGCTGGTTTGAAAAATAATAGTAATCATTCCTCCTTAAGAAGCGAAAGCATTTTACTGACCATGTTTTTTTCTTTGGGCTAGTTTTTTGGTCACTCACAAAAACGTTACGCGTTTTTTGTGAAGATTTTTCAATAAGTGACATATCCCATTTATCGGGGTTAGGTGAGGAGTGTATTACTTCACCTTCTTCAAATAGGCATAAATATCTGCTGTATCCTGTTCGGAGATTTTTGACTCAGGAAATGGCGGCATGATTGGGGCATCTTTTTTTCTCAGTTTTTTAATAAAGCTGCCAAATCCCATGTCTATGCCGGTAATATTGGGGCCACGACCGCCATTGCCCTTCTCGCCGTGGCAGGCGTTGCAGTTGTTCATCTTGTACCATTTCTCCCCGTTTTCAGCATTGCCGGGGGGAGTGGTTCCGCAAGCCGAAAGGGCCGCCAGGAGGAAGAGAAAAAGAACAAAGAAAGCGAAGATTTTGGCGCGACTGGCAGGTGGCATGCAACTCTCCTTGATGATAAGGTTATTTATGGAGATGGCGCGGGGAGATGATTACTAATTCGCATGGTAAGAGGAGAGATATCAAATGGCAAGAACAATTTTGTGATCTTTTGCACAGGTTTGGGGTATAGCAGGGGGAGTATTCCTTGGAGAACAATTGGCGACAGGACTGGAGAATTTCATTATTGAGAGAAGCTGGTAGCTCCAACAGCAATGAAGTGCAGTTCCTTGAGCAGTTCCTTTCTGGTGTTTTCCGGTTGATTAAGGAGAATGGCAAAGGGGATGAGTGTTTCCCCTGTCGGGAAGTATCCAACAAAACAGTAGACTCCGGTGAGGGTGCCGCTTTTCACCGGGATTGTTTCCCGGAGACTGAGGAGAGAGGCGTACGGCTTGAAGCGATTCAGTACTTTGATGAAAATGGCCGGACTGATTCGGTTTTGCCTCGATAATCCGGCTCCTTCCATCATGACAACGAGACCCTTGGGAAGGCCGAGGGTAGTTGCCAGATAATTGCTAAAGGCTTGCCGGGACTTCTCCCATGTCGCGGGCAGACCGTGAGTGTGTATGCCGCATGTCAGAAAGAGCTGGTTGGCAATGAAATTGTTGGAATATTTGAGACAATCTTTGATGATTTCCTCAAGGTTGGCCCGGCTCCGGTGGATAAGAATGGGTTTCAGATGGACTGGCGTCCTTTGAATTTTCCACGGACGGCGTATGGTAATACCAACCTTTTGCAGCTGAGCCGTGAAAAGCTCGCCAACATAGCGTAGAGCTGATGTTTTCCCAGGTTGAGCCGGGAGCATATTAATGTTAAGGCGATGTGCTCCGGGTGCGAGGTTGGCGCCGATTTCTCGCATGAGGGGGAGGAGTGGGGTCTGGGATTCGCCTGAGCTTATTTTCCCCTTTTTGCTGACAACTAACGAAACCGCATTAAAATTAACGGCCAGAGCGCCGTTGGGCGCATCATAGCTTTTTGCCGAATTTTCTTCGCTTGCCGTCTCACCTCGCAGGTCGAAGGCGCTGTCGTCAAGGCATATTGACGACAGCCGACGAATGCCCATTTCTGAAAGCTTTCCGGCGATCTCCAGCAAAATCTCCGAGGTTAGAAGAGGATCGCCGTATCCCTTAACATAAAGATTCCCTTGCCCATCAAGGAAAATGTGGGTTTCAAAACGATACTCCGGGCCGAGGAAATCCAGGGCAACCAGGCTTGTGAGAATTTTCAGGGTCGAGGCGGGCACAAATCGCTCATTTTCCCGGTATTGGAGACGGCCACTGCCGTCTTCAACAATATACCCGCCGTTATTGATCAGGCGCTGCACATCATCCTGGGCATAGGCGGGCTGTTGGCAAACCGCGCTGAGAATACAGCAGAGCAAGAGAAATCGGTAAAATGACGATATGCCGGAAATAGCTGTCGTCATGAAGCGCAAACTGAGAAAATTGTCCATAGATTGTAGAAAATGAAGGCAATTAGTCGAGATCCATAGTCCGCCAGGCGGTTTTCAGGATTTTTATAGCCAGAGTCTCCTCCTTGGCAAGACCGAGGATCTGCCCTAGAGCCTCGATTGGCTTGATCCCCGGTTGGGTACTTACTCCAAGCAAATCAAGTTGGATCGAAGCAGACCCAGAGATGTTCAGCGAGGGAATCAAGGGACGGATGTCGATTTCGCTGATTTTCCCTTTTCTGGTCTTGGTAACAGGGTAATGTTCACTGCTCTGGAATTTCACCACTCGCTCTTTCTCCTGTTCGGTGAGGTCTCTTGCAAGAGTGAGAGTATACGAAGTAAGAAGACTTTGCGGTACTTTGCCGGAATGGGCTTCGATTTTCACTATGCTTAGGCCCGGGACAAGTTTTTCGTTAAGTTTGGCAGCCGTGGCTGCACAATTTCTCAGAGGTGCGGGAAGATCCATGATAAAAAACTCAGAGAGACTCTCGGTTCCCGAAGCCAAGGCGGGTCCAAAAGAGATCTTGGGTGAGGGATTGAAGCCCTGGCTGAAGTTGGTCTTTATTTCTGCCCGGCGGAGGGTGCGAAAAATTCCCTGCAGTATCTCCAGGTGACCGAGATAGCAGATATTTCCCAGACGGGTGTAGTGGACGATATACTTAAAGTGGCCAGGCGTTGCTCCTTTCCCCAAAACTTCAGATTTGTTCGGCCCAGAGACCGGCACTGACTGTGGCAAAGGAGTTTGGGCACGGTTGCAGACTATCGGCAAGAGGGTTTTGAAATCACAAAGGCCGCATTTTTGGCAGGCGTGATAACGACAGTCGGGAGTGTATTCCTCGGTGTGCGCTTTTACCAATTCATCGAGGAGAAACTGCGGACTTACCCCAGTAGAGAGGTGCTGCCATGGCAGGATCTCATCGGCTTGCCGAGTTTGCAAATAGGACTCCAAGGACAGCTGGCAGCTCTCGGCCGCTTTTTGCCAGCGGGCAAGATCAAAATACTCGTCCCAGCCATCTAAGCGCGCTCCGTCACTCCAGGCCTTTTCAATAAGTTGTGCAAGACGCCGGTCACCACGGGAGAATACACCTTCAAGAAAACTCTGACGGGGGCTATGGTATCTGAGATTGCAGCCTTTGCCGGGCAGGGATCTTTTAATCTGCCCAATACGGTTCATGCCCTCTTCCATGCTGAGCTGTCTTTCCCATTGGAAGGGTGTGTGCGGTTTGGGGATAAAGGTACCGACACTGATGGTAATCTGCCTTTTCCCTCGCCCCCCACCTCGGCTGCTATCGGCGAGAATTTTTTTGGCCAGGTCGACAATGGCGGTGATATCCTCATCGGCCTCAGTGGGGAGGCCTATCATGAAGTAGAGCTTGATGCTTTGCCAGCCGGCGCTAAAGGCGTCATTACAGGTGGCAAGAAGATCTTCTTCGGAAATTCCCTTGTTGATGACCCGTCGCAACCTTTCGCTGCCGGCCTCGGGCGCGAGAGTAAAGCCGGTTTTGCGAACCCTTTTCACCTGCTCCATGATAGTAGGGGAGAGAGTTCCGACCCGCATGGAAGGCATGGCGATGGAAATGAACCTGGGTGCGAATTTGTCCATGAGGGCTGGAAGAACTTGTTCCAGGCAGCTGTAGTCACCAGTGGAAAGAGATAACAAGGCGAGCTCCTCAAAGCCCGAGTTGTCGATGCCACATTCCGCCAGTTCCATTATTTGCTCAGGGCTCCGTTCGCGCACAGGCCGGTAGGTGATACCAGCCTGGCAAAACCTGCAGCCCCTGGTGCAACCGCGGGCAATCTCTATCCCCAATCGGTCATGGACTATTTTAGCATTGGGGACTATGGGGTTTTTAAGATGCTCGATCTTATTCAGATCTCGGAGAATTCGGCGACGAATCAACCCCTTTTGACCACTCTTATGGCGGATCGCCTGGAGCTTGCCGGTGCTGTCATAGTCTGTCTGAAAATGTGCAGGGATATATATTCCGTCAATCTCAGCGAGCCGGTCAAGGAGATCGGTTTTCGTCATGCCGGATGCCTTATGCTCTGCAACGATGTGGCCAATTTCGATAACTGCCTCCTCGCCGTCGCCAAGCAGTATGGCATCGAAAAAATCAGCGACCGGTTCCGGGTTGAAGGACCCGGCGCCACCGCCAAGGAGCAAGGGAAAAGAGCTGTCCCTGTCTCGAGAATACAAGGGAATGGCGGATAGATTGAGGATCGTCAGGATGTTGGTGTAGCAGAGCTCGTAGGGTAGTGTAATTCCAATTATATCAAATTCTCGCAATGGGCGGGACGATTCGAGACTGGTGAGGACCTGTTTTTTCTGGCGTAAAATTTGTTCAATGTCGATGTCGGGGCAATAACATCTTTCCGCCGCGAAATCGGCTTGTAGATTCAATAAATGATAAAGGATTTGCAGTCCGTGATGCGACATGCCGATCTCATAGAGATCGGGAAAAACCAAGGCAAAACGGATTTTCATGGAATCCCAGTTCTTTTTTCCTGTATTATATTCATGACCAAGATAGCGGCCGGGTTTGGAGATAGAGGCAAAATGTGTTTGATCGGTCATTGGATTCCTAGGGAAGATTGCCGGTTGGAAAAAGCCGCGAGAGCGCAAAATACTTGGATTATATTAATTCTTCAGCCCACCATTTACTGAAATTTTGTTGACTTTTCAAGTCAGTATGATGTATTCAATATTATACTACTAAGGTGTTTTCGATAACCATTCGTTTTAATATGTAAAAAAGGATCAGTCTGATGAAATGGCCTGCATGGTTTCTTGTTGCTTTTGCTGGATTGATTGTTGCATTTTCGTCTCCAATCTTCGCGGCATCATCGGCAGCAGTGTCGATTGAATCGATTTCGCATAATGTTGGGCTTGAGGGCAAGGAGAAGTTGACTTTCAAGTTGAGTGCCCAGGTAGTGCCGAACATTTTCACGATTAAAGGCGACAATCCCCGTCTGGTCATCGATTTCCCCGACACTACATATGCGGGCAAAGGCGTTATTTCTCTCGCCGAAAGCAAATTAGCCACAGCGATTCGCACAGCCATTCATCAGTCCCCTGAAAAGAAGACCAGAGTAGTCGTGGATCTTGCCAAGCTGATACCCGTACGCTACACTAATAAATATTCCGAAGTGGATGGTACTTTCACGGTCGATCTTTACTCTGATTCCCAGGTGGGGCCGCAGAAGGAAACCCCTCCTGTTTCACCGGCCACTCAGAAAGTTGCCATACCCCAAACTAAAACCACCGAGGAGGTCGCAATCAAGCCTGTGAATGAAACGCCGGCACCTTCTGTAGTATCTCTGCCGGGGCCAGCTAAGAAACCGGCCGTTTCCTCCGCAACAGAAAATGCGACTCTTCTTCCCGTCACTCCCGCAAGTAGTGTTGCCAATAACCAGAAATCACAGCTTCTCAATGTCTCTTTTGATGATTCCTCCAGCAAGGGTGAGATGGTGACCTTTCATGTGACAGGCTTTCAGCCACCAACGATTTCTGCTGTCGAAAAAAATAACCCGCGGGTTATTTGTGATTTTATTGGTATGGAATTAGGCAAAGCGGTAGAGGAAAATATTTTTCCCAAAGGCAAGTATGTTGAACGTATAACTCTAACCAAACACAGCAAACCGGATAAGGTCCGTGCGACACTCAATCTCACTCCCAATAGAGATTACGATTTGCAGCAGATTTTCTTCAAGAAAGACAATCTCTTTGTCTTGATAGTCAATGAACTGCCGCCGGAGAAGACAACGAATAAAGTGCAATAGAGAGACGTCACGAAATAGCCTTGTCAGTTCAGCTATCTCTTTCGCGTTTGGTGTGGTTATCAAACTCAAGTGGGAACGGAACAAAGTGTTGCGTCGGACAAGTCTTTGGCTAGTTTGTGTTTTGACAATAGCCTAGGGCCTGTACTGTTGCATGTAACCCCGCGGCACAGGCAGTGAATATTTTTTGGCATCATGACTCAGTTGGACATTCGACAGCTTGAGACGGATGTCGATGCCATACTCGAGTCCGGTTATTTTTATTTCCTGGGGTTGTTGGCAGGTACCCTCTGTCGTCCAGTCGCCATAGGTTATTTCGGCGACAATCTTCCCTGCGCCATTTTCCAGGATACGAGAGAGGGGTAAATTACTGACCGACTCAAGCAGTAGATGGCTTATCCCTGCTGGTTCAGTCTTTTCATGACGAAAAGAAATCCACAAACCACGGGAGTCCTTATCCTCATGGATGGCACTTATGGTACTAGCGGGACGGAGGTTCCTTGCTGTCAGCCACTCTCCCCAAGGCCCTTTGAGTATCTCCACCGGAATATCATGGCGCAGACCAAAGGATTGCAGGCTGCCTGCCAAAAACATTTTTTCAGGAACGTTCACAGCTTGATACTCTTCCTGATCTCCGGCGATGGCAAGAACAGTTTGGCCGAAAGGGTTGGCAACAACGAGCTTGTAGTATCCAGGCATGGAAAATCGCAGGAAACCGCTCAAGGCATTTTTCCCAAGAGGATCTGAATAGAAAAGAGCCAGATCGCCATCGAAGCTTTGTCCACATGATTGATTCTTCAAAACTAGCGAATCAACAAGTTGGCTGGTTGCGGCAAATCGGTCACCCTCAAGGGGAGTGGTCCACGGCTTTCCAGCGCATCCGGAGAAAGTCAGGGCAGCGAGCAGGATCAGACTTGCTGTTAAGAAACCTGACTTATTGTTGCTTTTCGAGGGCATCGATTTTTTCCTGAACGGCAGCTTTTTTCTTTTCATCTTCAAACATCTTTACGGCTTTTTTGTATTGTTCAAGGGCTTCGTTATATTTTCTGTCGGCACGATATGCATCGCCGAGATGATCATGGATATGTGGATCTTCCGATTCCAATTCCAGAGAGCGTTTGAGTTCCTTGATTGCTCTCTGGAAGTTGCCGAGGCGATAATATACCCAGCCAAGACTGTCAACGATATATCCGTTATTCGGTTCCAAGGCAACTGCCTTTTCGATATATTCGAGAGCTTCCTTAAGGCGGATGTTTTTATCAGCCCAGGTGTAACCGATAAAATTCAGGGCCTCGGCGTGCTCCGGTTGTAGTTCCAAAACCTTAGTCATCTTGCTTATCGCCTGCTCTTCCATACCGTTTTTATCAAGCATCAGAGCATAATCAAAAAACAATTGAGGGTTGTCGGGATAGATGGAAACCGCGGCCTCCAGCAGAGAAATTGCTGAGGGATCCTCTTTTTTCTCGTGGTAGAGTGAAGCGAGAAGGGCATAAAAAAGAGGTCTTCGAGTGGCTTTCTTGGTAATATGTTTTCTTAAGAGAGCAATGCCTTTCTCTAGGACTTTGGTTTCTTTGAAAATGCGAATTTGCAGGAAGACTGAATCCTCGAAATCGGCACTCTCTGGTAAAATAAGGTTGAGGTGAGCAATGGCTGCGGGATAATCCTCCTCTTTGAAAGCGAGGAGGGCGAGCATGTAACGGGGTTCGGAATCGGCCGTCTCCCCGGCTAATCGTTCCAGGATGTCTTTTGCTTTTTGCACCTCATTCTTGCGCAAAAGAACTTTGCTGATGATAAGCTCGATGTTTGCCGGGTTTTTGCTGAAGGTGGCGATATTTTTCAATTCTTCAAGAGCTTCATCATTCTTGCCCATATCGAGAAAAGCCTCTACTCGACTGAGACCGGCTCTTTCATCAAAAGGATCACTTTCGGCGATGGCGGTGTAAAGACGTAAAGCTTCGGCATGTTTTTTCAGGATGGAGAAATAATTACCAATTTCGTAGGCCAGTTCTTTTGACCAGTTGAGCTCAAGGGCCTTTTTATATTCTTTTATGGCTTCTTCGGATTTTTCCCGTTGTTTTAAAAGACGTGCCAGGGAGAGCCTACCAAAGTAGGAGGTACTGTTTTTAGAAAGCAGCTTCCGAAAAATATTTTCTGCTTTGTCGAATTCTTCCTGATGACTGTAGAGCAGTCCGAGGCGCAGGTGTACGCTCTCGTTGTCGGGATCTCGCTCAAGCACCTGGTAATACAATTTTATTGCCTCTGCCAATTTATCCTGTTGAATATACAGGCTGGCGAGGAAAATTCGGTTATTGTTTTCTTCCGGGTGGTCGATTAATGCTTGACGAAGCCAGGTCGCGGCTTTCTCATGTTCACCCATTTTCAAGAGGAGAATGGGGATCTTTTCTCTCAGATAATTGACGTTCGGATCACAGATCAGAGCTTTTTCATAGGCCTCAAATGCCTCGGCATAGCGTCCGGTGAATTCAGCATGGGAGCCCCAAAGAAAATAGAAGTATGAACAGGAAAGATCTGCCTCTTGTTCGTCTTTGGTGGGTTCGGTCACAACTGTGACTACCTTGTGATAATAGGTGCAAGAGGCGAGAAGGAGGCAACAGCAGATCATGGAAAGGAATGTCTTACCGTTCATATTTCAGTCCAGTTCTGCAGCACATGAGGGTTGGAGGAGGTCTATTACATGGCCGACAATCATACGGTGGATGTCTTCTCTAAGCCCAGATGCATCAATACGTCGAATATATGGCCGTTTGATGGCGGCAAAAATGGCCGCAACTTTTACTAGAAAATCGTGTTGTTCAAAATTGTTCGGTGTTTCGCCTCTGCCGACGGTAATTCGCTCATGGCCAATGTTAAGATTTGCATGGAGGAGGAGGACAAGGTGAGGTTCAGGGGCAAAATCATTAAGGGCAAGGATAGTTTCCGGATCAAGACCGAGAGCCCCCTGGTAAGCGGCTGTGGAAAAATAATATCGATCACAAAGGATGATCTTACCGGCAAGAAGACTTGGGTGAATGAGGTCTGTCACATGTTGTCGGCGGTCGGCGAGAAAGAGTTCGAGTTCTTCCTCGCGGCTGTATCTGTCTCTGTGTTTGTAAAGATCACGAATTTTTAAGCCATAGGGACCATTGGTCGGTTCCCTGGTAGTAACTACTGGATATCCTAAGTCGACTAGATAATAAGCGAGCATATCTCGTTGGGTGGTTTTGCCGGTTCCGTCTGTGCCTTCAAAGACGATCAGTTTACCACACTCTTTGTGGTTGTTCATATTCCTTGTCTTACCTTGTCGCGAAATAGTGCTCGGTTTGTGCTCATTGCGGCAGCGAGCTGAATAGCTTCTGCAAGGCTGCTATATTTTGCCAGACCTTTGCCGGCAATATCATAGGCCGTGCCATGATCAACAGAGGTGCGAACGATCGGCAGACCGAGGGTGACATTTACCCCGTTATCAAAGTGCAGTAATTTGAATGGGATAAGCCCTTGATCGTGATACATGGATACAACAGCGTCAAATTCGCCGGAAGCAGCCTTGTAATATACTGTATCCGGCGGAAAAGGCCCACTGACGTTTAAACCTCGTTGACGTCCAAGAGTAATAGCCGGTGTGATAAAACGGTCCTCTTCATCGCCGAAGAGTCCCCCTTCGCCAGCGTGGGGATTAAGACCTGCGACAGCAAGGCGCGGTTGGACAATGCCGAAATCGACCATTAAAGCTGTGTGAGTGATCATAATTAGGCGATATATTTCCTCGATTGAAAGAGACGTTGCCACCTCTCGCAGAGGGCGGTGAATGGTGACAAGGGTGACTTTCAGCTTGTTGCCGGCCATCATCATAGCGAAATTACTCGTTTGGGTCAGGCTGGCAAGCATCTCGGTATGACCTGGAAAGGAGTAGCCGGCATCATTCAGAGATGTTTTCGAAATAGGGCAGGTTGTCAGTCCCTGGAAAATTCCTTGTCGAGTCAACTCGGTTCCAATCTCGATATACTTTGCCATGGCAAGACCTGTTACAGCATTGGGGCACCCCCAGCTGAGAGTATCCGGGCTTAAGGACGAAACCTGAACCACAGGTATACTGTTTTTCGGCTGAGGAGTGGTGGGTTGCCAGGGGACGAAAGGGGCATCTATTCCAAGTTTTGAGGCCAATCGACAAAGAACGTTTAAGTCGCCAACTATGATCGGTTGGATATTTGTAGGAATGGCATCTTCAGTAAAATAGCGGAGCAAAATCTCCGGACCGATCCCAACTGGGCAACCCATGGTAATTCCAATTGTAATCATAAAAAAGAGTATTCCTCGAAAAGAGCATTAGACAGCCATTTCATACTTTAGTTTCAAAATGATAATAACATGATCGCTTGATTAAGTGAAATGTCCTGAGTATTAAGAATGAATAAGCAGTCGTGCTAAATCTCGCAAAGGTCAAATGCGTTGGGAATGATTTCTACAAGGGGGCCTTGAACAGGGTCGATAACAATGGAAATCACATCAAACCTTGCATGGGAGTCAAAAAGATTGTGCTCAGCCAGATAATACTGGGCAGATTTACTGATTTGTCTTTGTTTATGGCGTGTTATGGAAGAAGCAGGATGGCCGTAGTCCTCCCCTGATCGAGTTTTAACTTCAATAAAAACCAGAACGCCATGTTTCTTGGCGATGATATCGATTTCCCCATGCCGACACCTATAGTTTCTTGTCAATATAGTGTGGCCATTTTTGCGGAGAGCTTCAACGGCGATATCTTCCCCTCTTCGTCCAAGATTCTGCCGATTATTCAAAATACTCTTTGACTCCCCTGAAGGTTCGGCGATGGGCCGGGCAAGGGCCGTGAACAGCTATCGCCAAGCGGTGCTCACGAGTGGGATAGCCCTTGTTTTTAGAGAAATGATAGGCAGGGTACTGGGTGTGAAGGTTGTCCATAAGCCTGTCCCTTGTAACCTTTGCAATAATGCTGGCGGCGGCGATGGAGGCGCTTTTCGATTCGCCTTTAATTAAAGCTTCCTGGGAAACAGCTAACGGAATGGGAAATTTGCCGTCAACAAGAATGAAATCAGAGGGAGGGCCAGGCATGTTTTCAACAGCCAGCTTCATTGCTAAAAGAGATGCTTGCAGGATGTTGATATGATCGATTTGTTGCTCGGAAACTATGCCAATGCCTATAGAAGCACCTAGTGTAAGAAGCAGTTTCTCAAGTTCCACTCTTTTGGCATGACTTAAAACTTTTGAATCAAGAAAGACTGAATGCGTGCAATCTCTCGGCAAAACTACTGAAGCAGCGACAACCGGGCCGGCGAGGGGTCCTCTCCCAGCCTCATCACATCCGGTAACACGAACAAATCCCTTGGCATATAAACAGCTCTCAAGAAAGAAATTGTCAGTTACTTGACTGTAACCGGCAGAAAATCCCTGCATAGTCAGACCATAGACAAGCTACCAACATTCGGCCATCACTGACGACCGAAAATTGGCCTATATCAGTGATGGAATGGAGAACCGTAAGGCGAACTATCGTGGCAAACCACGTTCACGGATACGTGCAGCTTTTCCAGTGAGATTGCGCAGATAGTAGAGTCTTGCTCGGCGAACTCGACCTTTCGTCAGAACCTCAATCTTTTCAATGCGGGGATTATGCATGGCAAAGGTTTTTTCGACGCCGACACCGTGGGAGATTTTTCGCACGGTATAACTTGCGTTCATCGTGCCATGCTTGCGCTTGATTACCACGCCCTGAAAGACCTGAACACGCTCCTTGCTTCCCTCAATGATCCTGATATGCACCCTCAGGGTATCACCGGGGCGGAAGTCAGGGTGGTCCTGTCGCATTTGTTCCAAGTTTATTCTATCAATTATTGTGCTCATAACGTTGTCTATTGGTTGAAGTATCTTTAGGATTAGATCCAGTGGTTAAAATGTTTTAGCCGATGTCTCAAGATCCAAGTAGCCTGTCAATGATAATTGACGCGGCTGACCGAACCGAGAGATGATTATACTCTGTTCCACCCTTTATTGGGGGGAGTGTTGCATCCGAAAAATCTATAATTTCTGGGGCTAGCCCATGGGCCGTACCAAAAATAAGGAGGACCGGTACCCGACTATTTATCCTCTCCTTCATTTCTTCATACCCTATGGGCATATCCCGATGAAGCGCACTGGTTGTAACCAGAAGAGGATGCTGGCCATATTTTTCAGTCAATTCGGTTACTGCCACCTGCAGTGAAGCAACAAGTCGAACTATACTGAGGGCCTCTTTTCTCGCCGGGTTGTAAGTGGCTCCGTGGCCTGTTTCCCAGTGGGTCAGCAATTCTTTGACTAAGTTTTGCTGGTCTTCATATGGAGTTGCAATGAAATATTGAGCAACTCCATATGTTCTGGCGGTTCTGGCGATGTCGTGAATATCCAGATTAGTCACAGCCGAACCGATAACTTCTCCTCTCTTGTTCACCACAGGATGATGTATGAGGGCAACATTAAGTGTAGTTTCACCCTGATACGTCATTTTACTGGGGACACAGTCTGACTCATTTGCACTTTTTCTAACAATTTATGCTGTCGAAGCAGTTTTATTTCCTTGGCACTGAAGGTCTCAAGTTTTAACAATTCCGGTCGTCTTTCAAGTGTGCGGTTCACTGAAGCGATAAATCGATACGCTTCTATCATTTCATGGTTGCCGGAAAGCAATTCATCCGGAACAGTTTGCTCATCGAACACCCTGGGTCTGGTATATTGAGGATGTTTCAATAACCTTCTGCTGAAGGTGTCTTTCCCCGCCGAATCCATGCATCCCAAAACTCCCGGAAGCAATCTGGTAACCGAGTCGATAATTACCATAGCAGCAAGTTCCCCACCGGTGAGGATGAAATCACCAATGGAGATCTCGTCGTCAATATAGCCGGCCCTAAACCTTTCATCTACTCCTTCGTAACGACCACAAACAAGAACGAGGTGCGTTTCGCTTGCCAACTCCAAAGCGATTGCCTGGTCGTATTGTCGACCTTGCGGGGTAAGGAGAATGACCTTGGCTGCAGAGTCTATATCTTTGCATCTACTCTTTACAGCCCGCGCCAGAGGTTCCGGTTTCATCACCATACCCTCACCACCCCCAAAGGGTCTGTCATCGGTCATCGCTTGGGGATCATTGGCAAAATCCCTAATATTGACAATGTTAACCTCTATTTGCTCCTTGATTTGGGCCCTCCGAAGAATTCCTTCATTAAGAGGAGATTCGAAGAGATCGGGGAAGATAGTTAAAATGTCAAAAATCATTTGGGGATACAGCTTATCTTCAATTACCTGAGTTGCAATTTATTTCAATCAAGCCCGGTGGAGGATTGACGATCAGCTCTCCGGCCGTTTCGCTAACAATAATACTTTTTGTCACTGGAATAAGGATTTCATCCTTTCCGGCTTTAATTACAAGAATATCCTGAGCACCGTTAGTGAAAAGATGATCTACCCGGCCAATGGTGTTTCCCTCGAGGTCAATAACCAATTTATCCTGATAATGATGCCAGTAAAATTCATTTTCGCCAGCTTCCGGTAAAAGATTTTTCGCCAGAAGGACACCACAACCTTCAACCTTTTCTGCTTCCGTGCGGTTGGTAATTGATTCCAAGCGAACAATCACGGTTTTACCATGAACCCGGTATTTTAAAACTGCAAGTGGAGAAGAGATTACGCCGTCACTGTTTACAAGATGCAACGCACTGTAATCGGAAAAATTCTCAGGTTGTCCCGAATAAAGAAAAACCTTGAACTCTCCCTGCAAGCCTTGGGCCTTGGTGATTTTTCCAAGGAGCAGGAACTCGTCAGTCGGAAAAACATAATCAAGGGTCATGCCGACAATCGCTTATTCAATAATTTCAAGCCTGCAACGTTGATCAACCCTTGCCGCCGCGGCGGATAGGAGAGATCGTAAAGCTCTCGCAGTACGTCCTTGCTTGCCGATAACTTTACCAAGATCTTCGGGGGCAACCCCTAGTTCAATGGTAACAGTGTCGGAATCAGTCTTGCTCGCGACTTTTACCGCATCCGGCTGATCAACCAGAGACCTTGCGATAACAGCAATAAGTTCTTCCATTACTTATTCCACTGGTGTTGCGGCTTTCTTGATCAGACTCTTAACTGTTGTGGTCGGAAGGGCACCCTTGCCGAGCCAGTCTTGAAGCTTGGTGTTGTCAAGAGTGATTGCCGCCGGATCCTTGCATGGATCGTATGTTCCAACTACATCAAGGAATTTGCCGTCACGCTTATTTTCGCTGTTGGCAACAATGATACGATAAAATGGTTTTTTCTTTCTGCCGAGTCGGGTCAATCGAATACGTACTGCCATTCCGGTAAGTCCTCCGGTTAATTGGTATGGGTTTATGCTAACGGTGCTTTTCGCCGTTTCCGGGTCAAGACCTTATCTTTTTTTCATGCCTTTCGGCAGTTTCCTTCTTTTAATCCCGGAGATAGCTCCGGGTTTTCCGCTAATTTTCTTCATCATCTTCAACATTTCTGAGTAGCTTTTCAGCACTCTGTTGACATCACCAATAGCCGTGCCGGAACCTGCGGCGATGCGCATTCTCCTGCTGGTATTGATGATTTGATGATTTTTTCTTTCCTGACTGGTCATCGAACGGATGATGGCTTCAGTCTTAATCAATTCTTTTTCGTCCGGCTTGGGAACATCTTTCAGTTGTCGTAATTTATTAATGCCGGGAACCATATCAAGGATTTTCTCAAGGGAACCCATTTTTTTGATCTGCTGGATCTGGTCAAGAAAATCTTCGAGGGTGAATTGGTTCTTTCGGAGCTTTTTAGCTATTTTATCGGCTTCTTCTTTATCTACTACCGCCTCTGCTTTTTCGATTAGTGAGAGGATATCACCCATTCCGAGGATACGGGAGGCAACTCGTTCGGGATGAAAGATTTCAAGATCGTCGAGTCCTTCACCGACACCGACAAATTTGATAGGTTTGCCGGTAATAGATTTAATAGAAAGAGCAGCACCACCCCGGGCATCACCCTCCATTTTTGTTAGAATTATTCCGGTGAATTCAAGATCAGAGTTGAATTTGTCGGCAACAGTCACCGCATCCTGGCCCGTCATGGCGTCGGCTACGAAGAGAATCTCGGAGATTGGAATTGCCGAACGAATTTCTTTCAACTCATTCATCAGGGCATCATCGACATGCAAACGACCCGCAGTGTCGATGATGAGTGTGTCGTAATTATGAAGAGTTGTTTCGTTTAGTGCTTGCCTGCAAATATCGACGGGTTTTGTGTCGGAAGTCGATGGATGGACCGGGACATCGAGGCGAGAGCCAAGAACCTGCAACTGCTCAATTGCCGCTGGACGATAAATATCTGCAGGAACCAGGTAAGGCCTTCGCCCTTTGCCATGGAGAAGTTTGGCGAGTTTGCCGGCAGTGGTTGTTTTTCCAGATCCTTGCAGCCCGGTCATCATTATGATAACAGGCTGTCGGCCGTCGAGTTTAATTTGTTGCGTTGTGCCACCAAGAAGTTCAACGAGTTCTTCGTGCACTATTTTGATGATCTGCTGACCGGGAGAGAGACTTTTTGAGACTTCCCGACCGATGGCTTTCCCAGTTACGTTGGCGACAAAATCCTTGGCGACTTTGAAGTTAACGTCAGCCTCAAGAAGAGCACCGCGCACCTCGTGCAGGGCTTCACTGATATTTTCTTCAGTAAGTTTGCCATGGCCGCGGAGCTTTTTAAAAACGCCCTCTAGCCTGTCGGATAAATTCTCAAACATAGTGTTATAGCGTAATTCAGAGTCATCCCAAGCGGAAAAGCCCGGAAAATATCAGTAGTTAAATCAATTAAATATAAACAGTTCATCGGTCGGATAGACGTAATAAGTGCGATGAAAAGAAATACAAAAGAGAAGAAAAATACTGTGTATTGATGTGGATGTCAAGCAGTGAAAGGATTGACACCATAAAATTAGCTCATTTATTCCAGAATTTCATGACAAAGGGTCAGGCTTTTCTTGTACCAGGCGAGGCTTAAATCCGTGTCGAAGAAGGTAATAAATGATTGATGGCCATATTATAAGGACCATGCCTAGCCATATAAACTTTATATTTTGATTAGTGAACCGCCTGAGAAAAATGTCTCTGAGGACAATAGACATAAGTCCTATGTTTACCGTCAAACCTATGAAGGTGGCAGGAAGGAGGTAGCTTAAAGTGCGAAGTTCGGGACAGAAAATAATGCCGGAAACGAGACTGAATTCAAAGAATATGGCAAACAGCGAACAGGATTTTTCTATATTATTCATTATTTTCCCGATAGGGTAGAGGACAGTTGTTCGAAATTTGCAGAGAGAATCTCCCAGGGGTAAAAGCAGTTGAAAATTTAAAAGTCAGTCTCATGTGCGGCTGTTACTTAAAGACTCCCGACGTTGGTTGTGGACTGATGTTCAGTGTGGGATAGTATTATCAAAGTTTACTCTAACGTAAGCGATTTGCTCTAGTAGGTCAATCGCTCTAGTCGGGAGATGTGAGTTTTGTCCTACATTACAGATTCCAACAGAGAGATCCGGGTAATCTACTGGAAGCATTATTTTCTCATCACTTATCTTGTTGCAGGCTGCGAGTTGTAACATGTTCTTTGGTAAGTTGTTCAAGAAGGACGATATAGCGACTCTTGCAAAACTAACTGGCGGAATAATTAGAGCCTTATCTGTTTTGAATTTTTGGCTGGTATCGACGGGTTTTTCAAGAATGGTTTTATTGTATACCAAAAAAAATTTGTCCAAGTGTAAAATATTGCCAGATAGATTTTAGGATTTTGGGAATCTGGTTTGGTGAAAATAAAATTATTTGTCAGTCCGCGAAGTTGACTGATGTAACAGCTTAATAGAGCGTTGAGTTTGCGCGCATTGCATGTAATCTCTGCTTTCAAAGATGGTAGGGAAGTGTTTTTTTCAATAGGAATCCCATGTTGTCTGATGTTTACTCGGTTAGGACCGGGTGTGGAGGAATCTTGGTCCTTAACTGATAACTGACAGTGATTGCGATAAAATTAGGCGCTCCGAAAAAATGAATGACGAATGTCAGAGGGGGTTCATTTTTATCTTGAGAATTATATTTTAATAGGATAAATAAAATTGATATACAGTCTATCCAGTTTCCAAATAGAATCTGTAATTACAAGAAAGAATGTGAAGTAGAAGCAAAAAACTTACCCCGCCCATAAATTCTAACCCAAAAAAGGAGGTGGTGCAGAAGCAAGAGTGAACAATGAATGGCAATCCTTGATGATCCTTTAAGTTACCCATTGCAAAACTGAATAGAATCACAGTTCATGTTGTGGGCAGGCGTAAGGATGGGTAGCTAATAATGTCATTAAATCACTATTCTAAGAAGGAGAAGCAGATGTCTCAACCGAATCAAACAGTTCCGACACAGGCTTGGATCACGGTCTTTGCTGGTACAGCAATAAACCTTTGTCTTGGTATTTTATATGCCTGGAGTATTTGGAAAACTGCTCTGGTGAATGTCGACAAGGCCGGTGAAGTGATGACCGGAATTAATGCCGGGTGGATCTATCTCAACAATGCCCAAGCGGCAACTCCGTTTTCTCTCTGTGTTATAATCTTTGCATTTCTGATGATCCCTGGAGGGCGTATTCAGGATAAAATCAGCCCTCGTTTCGGAGCGACTCTGGGTGGCCTGACCTTGGCTGTAGGATGTATTCTGGCCGGCTATTTGAAGAGCTATACTGGTATCATGATTGGCTTTGGTATTCTCGGTGGTATCGGTATGGGTATCGGCTATGCTGCACCGACTCCGGCTGCTCTCAAATGGTTTGGTCCACACAAGCGTGGTTTGATCGCTGGTATTGTTGTTGGTGGGTATGGCGGTGCTGCTCTGTACATTGGTGGTCTTGGCCAGTGGCTTATTACTAATTATGGAATCTCCGGAAGCTTTTACGGTTTGGGAACAATTTTCGCAGTGGTTGTCATTATTGCCGGGCAATTGCTGAAGACTCCGCCTGCTGGATATAAACCGCCGATGCTCTCAGGTGGTAATGTCGCCACCGCCGGCTCGACTATTACCAACTGGGAACCAGGTGAGATAGTTAAAACCTGGCAATTTTATGCCCTGGTCTTCATGTTCATTATCACCACCCAGTCAGGTCTGCTAATCATTGCCAACGCCAATGGTTTGATGATGAAAGCCGCCAAGGGTATGCCGTTCTTTGCTGCGAATGCCTGGTTGTTGGTGTCTTACGGTGGTTTCGTCAATGCCGCCGGTCGTGTCGGCACCGGCTTCTATTCCGATAAAATTGGACGATTGAACGCCTATTGTCTTAACTGTTCAGTTTCTGCCCTATGTCTTTTCTCGTTGCCCTACGTTATGAAAAGCGGCAGCATACTACTGCTCTTCTTGGCCGTCGGTATTGCATACTGGCAGTATGGTGGTGGCCTTTCCTTGATGCCTTCTTTTGCCGCTGATTTCTATGGGCCAAAAAATCTTGGAATGAATTACGGCTTAATCTTCTTTGGTTGGGGCCTCGGCTTCTTTATGGCCAGACTCGGCGGGACCATCGAAGATTTAACGGGAAGCCTAGCGTACGCTTTTTATATTTCTGGAGCGCTGTTGGTAGTGGGTGTTATTCTCGCCAAGATGACCACACGTCCAATGCACGGAGATGAAACCCAGGCTAGCAAAGTAACTGCCTAAATCTGGGATGTTGGGTTGAGTTCTTTGGAAAATATCTTTGCACAAAATGTACGTAATTTTTCCAATGTATTACGCACCATAATTTTCCTCAGTCAAATGGACAAAGGTTCAAACGCGTGTTTGGGTCTTTGTTAAGTGATAATCTTATTAGCCATGTACAAGGAGTGAAATTCATGAGTGAAAAAAATATTGTTGAAACTTCGGAAGCTGAAATTGCGGTTCATTGGCAGGAAGAAGAAAAATATTATCCAAACTCGAAATTTGTCGGTCAGGCAAACCTCACCGATCCAGCCATTTTCGAACGTATGAGCTTGAAGAATTTTCCCGACTATTATACTGAGTTTGCCGATATGCTGACTTGGTATAAGTCTTGGGACCAAGTGCTCGATACAAGTGATGCACCCTGTTTCAAATGGTTTAAAGGCGGCAAGATTAACGCCAGCTATAACTGTATAGACAGGCATCTGGCCAAGAATAAAAATAAAACTGCCATCCATTTTGTTTCCGAGATAGAAGAAGAAAGAATTGTCCATATCACCTATCAAGAGCTCTATGTGCGTGTCAATGAGTTTGCTGCACTCCTCAGAGATAGCGCGGGCCTGAAAAGAGGCGACCGGGTGACGGTCCACATGCCGATGTCGGCAGAGTTGCCCATTACCATGTTGGCTTGTGCTCGCCTGGGGATTATCCACTCCGTGGTCTTTGGTGGTTTTTCCTCGAGTGCCTGCGCCGACAGGATTGTCGATTCAAACAGCCGGGTACTTATCACCATGGATGCCTACTACCGCGGCGGAAAGCTTCTCAATCATAAAGCGGTTGATGATGAGGCCTGCCAACTTGCAGCCAAAGACGGGCAAAAAATTGACAAGCTTCTCATCTGGCAGCGTTATCCAGGGAAGATGTCTTCGGAAGCGCCACTTGTTGAAGGGCGTGATGTGATAGTCAACAACGAACTTAAAAAATATTACGGAGCCAGGGTAGAGCCTGAGCAAATGCTCTCGGAGGATCCACTCTTTTTGATGTATACCAGCGGTACAACGGGTAAACCAAAAGGCGCACAACATAGCACCGGCGGCTATCTTTCGTATGTGACGGCCATGTCCAAGTACATCCAAGATATCCATCCCGAGGATGTTTACTGGTGTATGGCTGATATCGGCTGGATTACCGGCCATTCCTTCATTGTCTACGGCCCATTGGCGCTGTGTGCTTCTTCGGTGATTTTTGAAGGCGTGCCGACCTATCCCGATGCCGGACGTTCCTGGCGGATAGCGCAGGATCTCGATGTTAATATCTTCCATACCGCACCGACTACAATACGTGGCCTGCGAAAGGTTGGCCCGGATGAACCGGCCAAGTACAATTATCACTTCAAACATATGACCACGGTTGGTGAACCGATTGAGCCTGCCGTGTGGAAGTGGTACCAAGAGAAAGTAGGAAAGGGCGAAGCCGTCATTGTTGATACCTACTGGCAGACTGAAAATGGCGGTTTCCTCTGCTCAACCGTACCTGGTATCCAACCAATGAAACCGGGCAGTGCCGGACCTGGAGTTCCTGGTATGCATCCTATTATTTTTGATATAGATGGCAATGAAGTACCTGCTGGTTCAGGAAAAGCCGGCAACATCTGTATGCAGAATCCATGGCCAGGTATGTTCCAGACCATATGGGGCAACAGAGAGCGTTTTGTTGATACATATTTTAGTATGTACAACAAGAATCCGAACAGTAAGGATTGGCGTGACTGGCCGTATCTGACCGGTGACGCTGCGGTGATGGCCGCGGACGGGTATATTCGTGTCCTCGGTCGTATTGATGACGTCATCAATGTTTCCGGCCATCGTCTCGGTACCAAGGAGATTGAGTCGGCTTGCCTGAATGTTAACGAAGTTGCCGAAGCAGCAGTTGTTCCGGTAGCTCATGAGATCAAGGGCAAAGAGCCAGAGGTGTATATTGCCCTCAAGCCTGGATTCAAAGCGTCACCGGAGATTGTCCAGAAAGTTGCCGATGCCATTACCTTCTCGATCGGCAAAATTGCCAAATGTAGAAACATCTGGATAGTGCCCGACATGCCGAAAACACGTTCCGGTAAGATCATGCGCCGGGTCCTAGGTGCCATCTCCAATAAAGGGGATGTCGGCAACGTCATGACGCTTGCTAATCCTGAGATAGTTGAGCAGATTCAAAAGATGGTTAACGATAAACTTAAGTAAAACTATTTTGTACGGATGAAAAATGGTGAGAACCCTTTTCTGGGTTCTCACCTTTTTTTTTGGAATTATTATGCTGTTTCAGTTAAAGAGAAGAAAAGGATTCAGTAAATGATATAAAAAAGGAGGGCTGGTTTTGGATTTTAATTTTCCATATCTTGTTGATTATTCTCACTTTGTGCTGGAAGATGCAGTGATATTTTGTGTTGCCGCGCTAGCAGGGATCATGGTTTGCGCCGAGGGGCAAGCTTTTGTTGCAACGTTGCTTGGTGATTCTCGGGTAGGTGCCAAAGACCGATTTCACTACAATGTTTTTCTACATATGAGTGTCCTTGGCACCTTGAATTTCCTGGTGGCGGGTTTTGGCTGGTCAAGAGAGATGGATATAGATGAAACAAAGTTTAAAAACCACCCAAGGCTTTTTCTGGTAATTGCAAGAGTGGCCGGTCCGTTATCAAACTTGTTGCTGGCCAACATTGCAGCAAGCCTCAGTTGGCTGATTGGCACATTCGAATTAGAGGACAAGGTTTTTTCGACGATAGCTGTTGTCAATGTCACTATGGCAGTCTATGGCCTATTAATGGTACCACCGCTTCCTGGCTCAGGCTTGCTTTTTGCTCTCTTTCCAAATAATGACTTTTTTGCCAAGGTGAAAAAGAATTTCAGAATAGTCGGGCCATTTATTATAATCGGCACTTTTGGTGCAGTCAGGTTGAGTGGATGGGATGGACTCAGTTCAGTATTCACTCCGATTGTATCTGCCATCACTAAAGCTATCCTTGGCCTCTAGTAAAGATCATCAAGACTATGCATCCAACTCGTTAAAGCGGCAACTGAGGATGAGATCTCCATCTTCATATTGGGTTTTGACTTTATAGGGTAACGTTTTAAAAAGATTAATCATTGCCTTGTTGCTGGGAAAGGTGTAAGCCATTAACCCACCTACACCGTTCTCTCTGGCGACCGCAGCCAATTTCTTCAGGAAAAAGGTGCCTAAGCCTTTCCCTTGGTATTCCTCGCTGACGGAGAATGCCACTTCGGCAAGATTCTGGTCCGGCAGTTTCATGCTCTCCGCGACCGCCACAACACGACCGAAACCAAACTCACCGACAACAGCCACGAAGGTTAAGTCATTCACATAATCGACATGTGACCGGCTTTCCATCTCTGCTCTGGCAAAAATGGTTTTTTGACAGAAAAATCTCGTGAGGACATCTTCTTTCGGGAGACTGTAATAATGCTCCTGGATGCGTCGTTCATCGACAGGTTTTGAGGGTCGGATGGTAACTTTTGTGCCGTTAATTGAGAGAGTCTCCTCCATCTGGACAGGATATACTGCCCTAGCTGCTTCTCCAAGAGTTCTTTCAGCACCAATAAAACCACGTTGTTTCGCCGCTTCAAACAATTCCTCTCGGAATATTGGATGAGCAATACTGATCATCGCTATGACTCGCTCTTGAAGACTTTTACCAAAGAGATTAACGGAACCATACTCCGACACAACATAATGGACGTCTCCACGTGGAACGACTACCACATGATCTTGGATGTACGGAACAATATTGGATTTAATACCATCAGCCGTTTCGCTGGTGGAGAAAATCATGAGGATCGATTTTCCCCCTGGTGATCGTCGAGCACCCCTGACAAAGTCAGGGATGCCGGATACTCCTGCAAATCGGGTTGCCGCAGAGGCCTCTGACGACACTTGTCCTGTAAGATCAATGAGTTTTGCTACATTCAAAGAAACCATCCGGTTGTGTTGGGAAATTACAAACGGATCGTTCACGTAGTCGGAGGGATGAAAATCAATAGCTGGGTTATCATTTAAGAACTCGTAAAGATTATGGCTACCTATGGCCATTGATGCAACCATCTTTCCTTCGTTTAGACCTTTTTTCTTGTTGTTGATGTTGCCCGTGGCGTAGAGATGCATGATGTCATCAGTAAGGAACTGTGAGTGAACACCAAGGTCGTTCTTGTTGGAGAGTCCCTGAACAGTTGCTTGGGAAGCGGAATCGAGTCCGATCTGTAGAGTTGAACCGTCCTCTATCAGGTTAGCGATATGTCTGCCGATACTGATTGCAGCTTCAGAGGTTATTTTTGAGGCTGGAACCGAGAGAAGCTCCTCTTCGTATTCCACAAGGAGGTCGACATCATTCACATGAATAAAGCTTTGTCCCATAATCCTAGGCATTTTTGGATTAACTTGGGCAATGACGAAATCGGCAGATCGTGCTGCAGCCATTGTTACATCAACAGAGATGCCAAGACTCATCCAGCCAAAATCGTCAATGGAGGAAACCTGGATTAAAGCAACATTCAAAGGAAGTTTACGCTTTATAAATAAGCTAGGGACATCCGACATATTCATCGGCGTTATAAATCTTCTCTGTTGGGCTATGGTCAAATTGGTAGTAGAGCCAAGATAAATCGAGCGAATATTCAGGTTGGTGTCTTTGGTTTTATCAGCTATGGCAGCCAGAGAGGCAGTCTCTCTGCCAAGAAGACGAACAATCTCTAGCCCACTGAATTTATTGGTATTTTCAACAAGTGTCTTGACGAGGATCTGGGGTTCACCGCAGCCTGATCCAATAAAGACCCTGTGGCCAGATTTGATTCTTGAGATGGCCTTATCCGCGGTTACTGATTTCTGTAAATAACTGTCTGCCCAATATTGAGAATTTGGCATTAATGATCTCCTATTGATATTTCGATTTTCAGCAACCGCCCAGTTACTAAAAAAAATTGATCGTGTGGTGGAGTAAGATTGATAAATGTCACCAGAGAGGCAAGGCGTTTATCCTGAAATAATATAATACCGCGAAAGCTATCACAATACAATTTCAACCACAAAAAAGAGGGTTCTGGGTGGCGAAAGTTTTTAAACCTGATGAGTCTGGCTGACTAAGACGAGAAATCCAGCACTAATTTGTGAAATCTGCTTTAGGTGATCTTGTTAAAATTGTCGGTTCACACGACAATTGCGCAACCCTGGAGAGGTCATGAGCTTTTCTGTGGCGTTGGTCAGGGAGAGGAGACTACGGAGTGCAAATAGGGCGAGAGAACAATAGTGCTAAACGAGCTTTTATCGCCAATTTCGGCAATTGATAGTTCTCTTTAGGGGTCGTATCGGTCGTTTATGGTGAAGATTGGGAAAATACAAGTTTATTAAAGCACTAACTTAGGGACTTATGGAGATGTGAAGGTGATGGTGTGCAATCGATTTGAATAATAAGGAAAATTGAAGGTTATGATATAACAAAGCTTCAGGGGACTTGTGGTGTAACATTGTTCTTTTTTGAAAATGATGTGCAACGGAATATTGATAATATTAAATAAATACAGGTAAATATCAATGTCACTAAATTTTAAACTCATCAATATTTGATCTATTCAGGGGCGTATTGGCTAATTATTTTGGTTGAAAATAAATCTACTAACACATTGTAACTAAAGGATATAGTGTGGATCTAAGTAAAATAGGTTAAAAATTAAGTGTAACAATGTTAAATTTTGCCTTGAAGTATGGATGGGTTTGAAGTATACATTTCTGTGGAAACTGATGGATGGACTAAAATTCATACCAAAAGGAGTTTGTATGGCGACTTATGATGAAGTGTTTCAGAACAGTGTGAAAGATCCCGAAGGTTTTTGGGCGAAAGCGGCAGAAAGCATCACCTGGTTTAAGAAGTACGACAAAGTTTTAGATTCCTCAAACCCTCCGTTTTACAAGTGGTTTCCCGGCGGTAAAATGAACACTTGCTACAATGCGGTTGATCGCCATGTGGAAGGTGGCCGTGCGGACCAAGTTGCAATCATTTATGACAGTCCTGTTACTAACACTATCAAAAAGATTACCTATAAAGAACTCCTGGACAAAGTATCGACATTCGCCGGTGCATTGGCAAGCCAGGGTGTTGTTAAAGGAGATACCGTAGTTATTTACATGCCGATGATTCCTGAGGCTGCAATAGCTATGCTGGCATGTGCGAGGTTAGGGGCCATTCACTCGGTTGTTTTTGGTGGTTTTGCACCCCATGAACTTGCAATTCGAATCGATCATGCCCAACCGAAATTATTGATAACTGCCTCAGGGGCTATTGAAGGCAAAAAAGTCCTTTCTTATAAACCGCTTGTTGATAGCGCTATTGAGCAGTCAACCCATGAAGTGAAAAAGGTTATTCTCTTCCAGCGCGATATTGTCAAGTCCGAGATGACCCCCGGTCGTGATCTTGACTGGGCAGAATTGGTAAGCAAGAGTTCTCCGGTCGGCTGTACCGAGGTCGATGCGACTGATCCGCTGTACATTCTCTATACTTCCGGCACAACCGGGATGCCCAAAGGGGTGATTCGGGATAATGGTGGACATGCAGTGGCTCTGCATTGGACCATGAAGAACCTTTACAATATTAATCCCGGTGAAGTGTGGTGGTCTGCATCCGATGTTGGTTGGGTCGTTGGTCACTCCTATATCGTTTATGCCCCTCTTTTGCAAGGCTCGACCACTGTTTTCTATGAAGGAAAACCTGTTGGAACTCCTGATGCAGGTGCTTTCTGGCGGGTAATTTCCGAGCATAAAGTTAAAACCTTGTTTACCGCTCCTACGGCTTTCAGGGCAATTAAAAAAGAGGATCCTCAAGGGATTCATTTTGCAAAATACGACACTTCTTGTTTTGAGTGTTTGTATCTTGCCGGCGAGCGAACCGATCCCGACACCCTGCACTGGGCTGAAAAGCTGATAGGTGTCCCCATTATCGATCATTGGTGGCAAACCGAGACCGGTTGGGCGATCGTCGGCAATTGTCGAGGTATTGAGCAGCTTCCCGTCAAGGAGGGATCGCCGACCAAACCGTTGCCGGGGTATGATGTTCGCATAGTCAACGATGAGGGTGAAGCAGTACCCAAGGGAACTAACGGGAATATTGTCATTAAGCTTCCGCTACCGCCAGGCAATTTGACCACCCTCTGGAGAAATGATGAGCGTTTTGTTAAGTCATACATGGCTAAATTCCCAGGGTTTTATGAAACCAGTGATGGAGGATTTATTGATGATGACGGCTATGTATATGTCATGGGTCGCATGGATGACGTAATTAACATCGCCGGCCATCGGCTATCAACCGGAGCAATGGAGGAAATTATCTCCAATCATCCTGATGTAGCTGAGTGTGCGGTTTTCGGAGCCGACGATCAAATGAAGGGTCAGTTGCCCGTTGGTCTGTTTGTCGTTAAAGCCGGTGTCACTCGTGATGGTGAGGAAATAAAGAAAGAATTGGTGAAGATGGTTCGTGAAACAATTGGTCCCATTGCTTGTTTCAAGGATGCCTGTCAGGTTGCTCGCCTGCCAAAAACCAGATCCGGAAAGATTCTCCGGGGCACCATGCGCTCTATTGCCAATAACCAAGAATATCGAACCCCATCGACCATCGATGATCCTGCAATTCTTACTGAGATCACTGAAACTCTGGCAAAAATGGGATATGTGAAAAAGTAGTTGTTTTTTAACCGGGTAGCTACCTTCGTGGTAGCTACCCTTTTTTTTCATTTCCAAAGGAGCGAGAGTAACTTCGAGCTCCGTTTTCTTAGGACGGCTTTTTATGAAGATTCACGAATACCAGGCGAAAGAGCTTTTTCGCAAGTACAAGGTGCCGACTCCCGAAGGCGGTGTAAGCAATTCAGTTGAAGATATTGAGAAAATTGCTGCGGGACTTGGTTTGCCTGTTGCCGTCAAGGCTCAAATACATGCTGGTGGTAGGGGCAAGGGCGGTGGAGTTAAAGTGGCCAGAACCAGTGATGGCGTTACTGAAGCCGCAAAGGCAATCCTTGGGATGACCTTGGTGACCAAGCAGACCGGTCCGGAAGGGCGGGTTGTCAAAACAATTCTAGTGGAAAAAGGGGTGGCGATCAAGAAAGAGATGTATCTTTCGATTGTTCCCGATCGTAGTACAGCTACGGTGACAATTATCGCCAGCCAGGATGGCGGTATGGATATAGAAGAAGTTGCAGCAAAAACTCCTGAACGGATAATCAAAGTTGCTGTTAATCCGATCACTGGTATCCGGAACTATCATGTCGGTCGGGTTATGTTTGGTCTGGAACTCGAGAAAGGACTCATGAAAGAGTTTTCGGCAATTCTAAAAAATCTCTATTCGCTCTTTGTCGATTATGATTGTTCTATGGTGGAGATTAATCCCTTGATCATCACCGAAGATAACAAAATTATAGCTCTTGATGCGAAGATGGATATCGATTCCAACGCGCTGTATCGGCATCCCGATGTCCTGGCTATGCACGATCCTAATGAGGATGATCCGACTGAGGCTGAAGCTGCTAAGTACAATCTGAATTATATTAACCTCGGCGGCAATGTCGGGAATATGGTCAATGGTGCCGGGTTAGCCATGGCAACTATGGATATTATCAAGCAGGCTGGGGCTGAACCTGCCAATTTCCTTGATGTCGGCGGTGGTGCCAATGCTGAGATGGTGGAGAATGGATTTCGTATCATTCTCAGCGATTCAAAAGTGAAAGGGATTTTGATCAACATTTTTGGAGGTATCCTGCGTTGTGACGTTCTGGCTCAAGGCGTTGTTCAGGCAGCAAAGAAGATCCAACTCTCGGTGCCGGTAGTTGTCCGGATGGAAGGGACAAATGTCGAGGAAGGCCGAAGAATTCTCAGTGAGTCCGGGCTGAAGCTAATTAATGCCACCGATCTAGCCGATGCCGCCAAAAAAGTAGCGGAAATTGTTGCCTAGTTGACACATACGACAGCACCGATCAGGCCAGTTGTCAAAAACCCAGTCTTATAGATATTCAAAGACACGAATAGCGTGTTGGTGATGAGAAAAGAAGATCCCAAAGGGTAGATTTCGTGTTTTTCGCAATACGCTAAGGGTCTTGAGTATAGGGTTGTCAAATTCACTGATATCTTTAAAGAATATTTTTGATGTTCTGGTTGGGGTGGGTGGTGAGATACGTATCACCTGACTTAAAAAAGAAGCATGAGTGCATATACTTTGAAAGGAAAAAAATGAGCATTTTAATCAACTCAAAAACACGTGTTCTTGTTCAGGGCATTACAGGCAAAGAGGGTCAGTTCCATACTCAGCAGTGTATTGCATACGGCACCAAGGTAGTCGCTGGGGTAACGCCTGGAAAAGGCGGTCAGAAAATGGATGCGGTGCCGGTTTTCAATACCGTACAGGAGGCTCGAGACGAGACTGGAGCAAATGCAGCAATGATCCTGGTTCCCCCTCCTTTTGCAGCTGACGCCATTCTTGAGTCGATTGATGCCGGAGTGGAGGTAATTGTCTGCATAACTGAAGGTGTACCTGTTATGGATATGCTCAGGGTAAAAAATTACCTTGCGACCAAGCCAAGCATCAGACTGATTGGCCCGAATTGTCCCGGTATCATAACTCCCGGTGAATGCAAGATAGGTATCATGCCTGGAGCCATTCACACCCCGGGTGGACCAGTCGGCGTCGTTTCCCGTTCAGGAACCCTCACCTATGAAGTAGTGCACCAGTTGACCCAGGTTGGGTTGGGTCAGACAACGTGCGTCGGTATTGGTGGCGATCCGGTAAATGGTACAGGCTTCATTGATTGTCTTAAGGCATTCAATGAGGATCCGGCAACCAAGGCTGTGGTAATGGTTGGAGAAATCGGTGGCAATGCCGAGGAGCAGGCTTCCGCGTGGATTAAAGCCAATATGAAAAAACCGGTGGTTGGCTTTATAGCTGGATTGACAGCACCCCCCGGTCGACGTATGGGGCATGCTGGTGCCATTGTTAGTGGTGGACAGGGGACTGCCTCTGCCAAAATCGAAGCTATGCAAGAGTGCGGTATCTACGTGTGTAAAGATCTGGGCACTCTTGGCAAATTGTGCAAAGAAGTCTTTACTTGACCCTGACGACGGGACTCATTACAGTACCCCCCTTTCATGGAGTATGAGTCCCTGGGCGTACGCCTTAACACACTAGCAGGCGGAGAGGTGTCGGTGCAGGGGGCAATGTTCTGATTTTAACAGTGACGTCCTGAAAACACTGTGATTTTTCTTTCAAGGAGAGACTATGAAGACTGATGAGCAACTTGAACATCTGAGAAAGCTCAGGGAAGAAGCCCGATTGGGTGGTGGTCAAAAGAGAATCGATAAACAACATGAAAAAGGTCTTATGACCGCCAGAGAGCGCATTGATTTGCTTTTGGACAAGGGTTCTTTCGAAGAATTCGATATGTTCAAGACCCATAGATGCAGAGATTTCGGCATGGACAAGCAGGTATTTCTGGGAGACGGTGTAGTAACTGGTCATGGCACCGTTGATGGTCGTATCGTTTATGTTTTTGCTCAGGATTTTACCGTGCTGGGTGGTTCCTTGTCGGAAACATTCGCAGAAAAAATATGCAAGATCATGGATCTCGCCATGAAAAATGGTGCTCCTGTGGTCGGATTGAACGACTCCGGTGGCGCACGTATCCAGGAGGGAATTGAGAGTCTCGCCGGCTATTCGGAAATATTCCAACGTAATGTCATGGCTTCAGGAGTAGTTCCGCAGATCTCAGCGATTTTTGGTCCCTGTGCCGGCGGTGCGGTGTATTCGCCGGCTCTCACAGATTTTGTCATCATGGTCCAGAAGAAATCATATATGTTTCTTACCGGGCCGAAGGTCGTCAAGTCGGTAACCCATGAAGATGTAAGCGAGGAAACCCTGGGTGGGGCGGCGATGCATGCCAGTCGGAGTGGGGTTGTTGATTATCCTGCCGGGTCGGGTGCTGATGCCATTGCTTATGTCCGAAGGTTGCTCTCCTTCCTGCCTCAGAATAACATGGAAAATCCTCCGGTAGTACCTTGCACCGATCCCGTTGATCGTGAGATTACTGCACTTAACCAGATTATTCCTGAGAATCCCAATGCTGCCTACGATATGAAGGATGTAATACTTCAAACAGTGGACAATAATGATTTTTTTGAGGTTAAAGAAAACTTTGCTCCTAATCTTTTAGTTGGGTTTGCCCGGTATAATGGCATGAGTGTTGGGATAGTTGCCAATCAACCTGCGCATCTCTCCGGGGTCCTTGATATCGACTCTTCAATAAAAGGGGCCAGATTTGTACGGTTTTGCGATTGTTTTAATATACCTGTTGTTACATTTGTCGATGTTCCCGGCTTCTTGCCGGGAACAGCCCAGGAGTTTGGTGGGGTGATACGTAACGGTGCAAAAATTCTTTATGCTTTTGCGGAAGCGACCATTCCCAAGGTAACCGTTATTACGAGAAAGGCGTATGGTGGAGCATACTGCGTCATGTCATCTAAACATTTACGCGGTGATATTAATTACGCTTGGCCCACCGCGGAAATTGCGGTAATGGGAGCAAAGGGTGCAGCCGGGGTTTTGTATGGGAAAGATGCGCAAAAAGCATCAGACCCAAGCGCATTTTTGGCCGAAAAAGAGCAGGAATACCAAGATGCAGTAGCAAACCCCTATGTTGCCGCTCAACGCGGTTATATTGATGATATCATCGAACCGTCGAAAACCCGGGCTAGAATAATAAGGTCATTGGGACTGCTCCAGAATAAGCGCGACACAAATCCGATGAAGAAGCATGGCAATATACCTCTATAGTTTATCGAACAAAAATTTGTGTATTATTAGGAGATTTACATGACAGTTAAGATTTTTATTAAACGAAAGGTGCAGGTTACTAATGCTGTCGAATTGACACTCCTCCTCAAAAAATTACGGGCACTCACCCTGGAGCAGCCTGGCTATATATCTGGGGAGACCTTAAATAGAATAGACAAAAAAGATGAGTGTATGGTGGTAAGTACCTGGCGTTCGGTAGGAGACTGGAATGCTTGGGTGAATGACCCCAAACGCATTGAGGTTCAATCGGCTATCGATAGGCTTCTGGGTGAGGAAACAGAATATGCCATGTATAACGCCTAGAATCTTATTGTTGAATAGCAGTATTCTGCATTTTTATGCCGCTCAAGGTACTGTGCCTTGTGTATCGAGATGCGAGGTTAACATAATTTAAGGGTGATGTGATGGCAGGTCAAAGAAAGAAAGTGGCTGCCGCCCTGGCTGCCGTGAGTCTCTATCTGCAACAGGAGGAAGCCATGGCGGCGCAAGAGCTGCAAGCGTCTCTCATGAAACCTGTGAGTTTCGATTATAGCCAGTGGGGACAGAGTGGCCGGCAGGAGATGATGGCCATGCGGAAATTAATCCAGCTGAGAGCGTTTACGCGCTTTTAATAGCATCAATTGTTAATGATGAAGGAGACACATACAATGAGCGATCAAGTGAAGATGACCCCGTTGAACTATGCCGCGGACCGGCCAAAGGCCAAGAATCCGGTGAAGATAATGGATCTGTCCCTGCGCGACGGCCATCAATCCCTTTTCGCTACCCGTGGGCGTACAGAGGATATGATTCCGGTAGCCGAACTGATGGATGAGGTTGGTTTTTGGGCAATCGAGACCTGGGGCGGAGCCACTTTCGATACCATGCACCGCTTTCTCAATGAGGATCCTTGGGAGCGCTTGCGTGTCTTAAAACGATATATTAAAAAGACCCCTTTTTCCATGCTGCTGCGAGCTCAGAATCTTGTGGGTTACCGTAACTACGCAGACGATCTGGCCTTTGCCTTTGTAGAGCGTGCTGCGGAAAACGGTATGGATATTTTTAGGACTTTCGATGCGTTAAACGACTATCGCAACTTTGAGACGGTGGTAAAACAGATTAAAAAGAGTGGCAAACATTTTCAAGGTTGTATCTGTTATACCCTTACTGAGCCACGCCTTGGTGGTGAGGTATACAATCTCGATTATTATACCGATAGAGCCAAATCTCTGGAGTCAATGGGTGCGGATTCCGTTTGTATCAAAGATATGGCCGGACTGTTAGCCCCCTATGATGCCTATCCGCTTATTAAGGCTCTTAAAAAAGCGGTGAGCATACCCATTCACTTGCACAGCCATTTCACCTCAGGTATGTCGCCAATGACGCACCTCAAGGCCATTGAAGCAGGGGTTGACATTATCGATACCTGCATGACACCCTATGCCTACAGAACTTCACATGCGGCCGTGGAGCCTTTGGTCATGGCGCTCTTGGGCACCAATCGCGACACTGGTTTTGATATCAAGAAGCTTGCTGAAATTAATGAGATATTTGAAAAAGAGGTGATGCCGAAATACAAACATCTCCTCGATGATTCAAAGGTTTCAATTATTGATATTAATGTACTGTTGCACCAGACTCCTGGAGGAATGTTGTCTAACCTGGTCAATCAATTGAGGGAAATGGACGCCCTGGACAAAATTGACGAGGTGTATAAGGAGCTGCCACGGGTTCGAAAAGATCTTGGCCAAATCCCCCTAGTTACCCCAACAAGCCAGATAGTTGGGGTGCAGACAGTCAATAATGTTTTGCATGACACCCCCGGCGAGCGTTACAAGATGATTACCGGACAGGTCAAGGATCTCTGCTATGGTCTGTACGGCAAAACTGCTGTACCTATTAATGCAGAACTGCAGGCAAAAGCACTTAAAGGTTATCCTCGGGGAGAAACACCGATTACTTGTCGACCTGCAGAAGTTCTGGAACCGGAGTTGGCAAAAGCGAAGGCTGAGATTGGTGATCTGGCAGCTGATATGGACGATCTCATTCTTTACGCCCAGTTTCCTGTTACCGGCAAGAAATTTCTTGAGTGGAAGTATGGCAAAGCTGAGGTACCTGCAAGTGTGAAGCCGATCACCATTGAAGAGGTTAAGAAAAAAGATGAGCTTGTTAAAAAGGCCTTGGCCGGCAAACTTGTTGAGGTAAAACAGGTTGAAAAGCCGCTGAAGTCGCAGGCGGTTAGAACTTTTAATGTTTTCGTTGATGATGAATATTTTGCAGTCGAGGTAGATCCCACTGGAAACACTCATCTTGTATCTGCTCCTCAGCCAGCTGCCGCAGCCCCAGTGTCCGCTCCGGTTGCTCCCCCTGCTTCAATGAAGGCACCGGCTCCTGCCCCTGCTCCGGAACCTGTCCACCAGGGAGAAGGAACAGTACTTCTTGCACCGATGCCCGGGATGATTATTAAATATACGGTAAAGGTTGGAGATACTGTGAAAAAAGGAGACGCCATTGTTATCCTTGAAGCTATGAAGATGGAAAACGCACTTACCGCTCCCTGTGACGGGAAGATTCAGTGCATCAAGTTTGCAAGTGGTGACACGGTGGCAAAAGGTGCCGTTCTCTGTGTGATCGAATAACTATTTGATATGGGGCACGAGATCTTCCTTGTAGGGTCTTGTGTCCTATATAACTCCCTGATTGTTTTGAGGTTTGAAAATCGAGCCTGTTCTTATAATGGGGTGAGTTTTAATGATGATAAAAGAGCTGAATGGTCATACTCCAAAGTTCGGTACGGATTGTTTCCTGGCTGAAAATGCAGTTGTCGTAGGCGATGTGGAGATGGGTGATCAGTGCAGTGTCTGGTATAATGCGGTGATTCGGGGGGATGTTCACTATATTCGTATGGGAAATAAAGTGAATATTCAGGATGGTGCCATAGTGCACTGCACATATAAGAAATCACCGATCAATATCGGCAATAACGTCTCAGTTGGACATAATGCCATCGTACATGGTTGCACCATTCACGATAATGTTCTTGTGGGAATGGGGGCGATTGTCATGGATGATTGTGTGGTTGAAAGCAATACAATCATCGCTGCCGGGGCCGTTGTCACCCAAGGCACAAGGGTAGAGGCAGGGACGATTTATGCCGGTGTGCCCGCCAGAAAGGTTAAGGACATTAGTGGAGACCAGGCTTCCGGCGAAATTGAAAAAATAGCGAATAACTACGTTAAATATGCCGGCTGGTATAAATAGCTGGTGTCTAGCAGGGCTTTCTCTGTTTTCCTCCTTGGTTATATAAAAAGGTAAGTAGGCTGTCGGCAGCCGCCGTAGGGGAGGTCTTCTCTCCTTCAACGTTCATTCTTAGTTTGGGCAGGGCCTCGCGCACATAAGGGTTGGTGTAAAACCACTGGCGTAACCCTTCATCGAGGAGGAAAGCCATCCAGTCGAGGGCCTGTGTTCTCCGTTTTTCCGACATTTCACCGCTGACAGTCAATTTGTTGCGATGGTCTGAGATAGTCTCCCAGATTTTATCAATGCCGCTGCTTTCCACTGCACTGCAGGTGAGAACAGGAGGACTCCAGGTTTCGCTGTTAGGCATGAGCATGTGCAATGCGGTCTGATATTCCTTGCGAGCAATTTCAGCCCGTAACTGATTGTCACCATCGGCTTTATTGATGACAATTGCGTCGGCCACTTCAAGCACACCTTTTTTTATTCCCTGGAGTTCGTCCCCAGCCCCGGCAATCATCAATACTAGGAAAAAATCAACCATGGAGGCGACAGTAGTCTCCGATTGGCCAACTCCTACAGTTTCAATTATCACCACATCATATCCTGCTGCTTCGCAGACAAGCATCGTTTCACGGGTTTTCCTGCCGACACCGCCGAGTGTTCCACTTGAGGGAGACGGGCGAATAAAGGCGTTTGGATCGACAGCCAACCGTTCCATGCGTGTTTTATCACCTAGGATACTGCCGCCGCTGCGACTGCTGCTAGGATCTATGGCGAGGACTGCGACTCGGTGTCCGAGGCCGGTGAGCATTGTTCCAAAAGTTTCAATAAACGTACTTTTCCCAGCACCTGGAACGCCGGTAATGCCTATGCGAGAACCTTTGCCGGTATAAGGCAGGAGCCTGTCAACTATGGTTCGTGCAAGGTCCTGATGCGCAGGGAGAGTACTTTCGATAAGGGTGATGGTTCGGGCGAGAGTCAGACGATCTTGATTGAGAACGCCAGTAACATAGTGCTGAGGATCATTTATCATCGAACAAGCATATGGTTGAGGAGGTCATTGCCTAATTGAAAAACATGCAATGCGCGGCGATCAGAGAGACCGCCGCGCCGGCCATAAAGAAATACACAGCTTTTATTTGAGATATTTTTCTTCCAGCAAGGTTAGTGTTTTGTCGGCTGATTCAGGGATGGGCGTCCCCGGTCCGAAAACCGCCTTTACTCCAGCCTTGTAGAGGAATTCATAGTCTCCTGGAGGGATAACGCCGCCAGCTACGACAAGAATCTCACCCCCACCTATTTTTTTCAGTTCTTCAATCAGGGCAGGGATAAGAGACTTGTGTCCGGCTGCAAGACTTGAAGCGCCAACGACATGAACGTCGTTTTCAATTGCCATCTTCGCTGCTTCTTCAGGGGTCTGAAACATCGGGCTGATATCAACATCAAAGCCGAGGTCGGCGTAGGCGCTGGCAACAACTTTGAAGCCACGATCATGGCCATCCTGGCCCATTTTTGTAACCAAAAGACGTGGTCGCCTGCCCTGTTTTTCGAGAAATGCGGTGGTCCGTTGTTTTATTGAGGTGATGATATTGTTGTCTCCTTTGTACTCGGAAGAGTAGGCACCGGAGATACACCGGGTTGTGGCGACAAAGCGGCCAAATACCGATTCCATGGCTGTGGAAATCTCTCCAACTGTGGCCCTTGCACGGACCGCAGGGAGTGCGGCTTCAAGTAAATTTCCACCGTTTTTCGCGGCATTGGTGAGGTCGGCAAGTGCTCTTTCGACCGTGGCTTTATCGCGGCTGGCTTTAATTTCATTGATGCGGGTAATTTGCTCATCACGAACCGTAGCTGGAACTTCACGAACCTCGAAATCAATTTTTTCGTTGGAGAGTTTGTATTTGTTGACACCGACTATAACATCAAGACCCTGATCGATGCGGGCCTGTTTTCTCGCAGCGGATTCCTCGATACGCATTTTCGGCATACCGCTCTCGATGGCTTTGGCCATTCCGCCAAGTTCTTCTATTTCATTAATTATTTTCTGTGATTCGTTAATAATACTGTTAGTCAACGATTCGAGATAGTAGGAACCACCCAAGGGATCAATGACATGACAGATCTGGGATTCTTCCTGAACAATAATCTGGGTGTTGCGGGCAATGCGGGCGGAAAAATCGGTGGGCAGGCCAATAGCCTCATCGAAGGAATTGGTATGCAGAGATTGGGTGCCGCCAAGTGCTGCGGTCATGGCCTCAAGAGTAGTCCGAATAATATTGTTGTATGGATCCTGCTCGGTGAGACTCCACCCCGAGGTTTGGCAATGGGTGCGGAGCATGGAAGACTTGGCATTCTTTGGGTTAAACTGGCTCATAAGCCGATACCAAAGGAACCTTGCAGCACGGAGCATGGCAATATCCATGAAGAAATTCATGCCGATGCCGAAAAAGAAAGAAAGCCTCGGGGCAAAGGTGTCAACATCCATGCCGCTTTTCAAAGCCGCTTTGACATATTCGACGCCATCAGCCAGGGTAAAGGCGGTCTGCAAAACGCTATTGGCACCGGCTTCCATCATGTGGTAGCCGCTGATGCTGATGGTGTTGTATTTGGGCATTTCTTTGGAGCAATAGGCCATAATGTCGGAGATTATCCGCATCGATGGGGTGGGGGGATAAATGTAGGTGTTTCTGGTGAGGTACTCTTTAAGAATGTCATTCTGGATGGTACCTTCCAATTTATCATGACTGACACCCTGTTCTTCGGCGGCAACAATATAGCCTGCGAGTATGGGTATAACCGCGCCGTTCATGGTCATCGATACCGACATCTGATCAAGAGGAATTCCGTTGAAAAGTATTTTCATGTCTTCAACAGAATCGATGGCAACACCGGCTTTGCCGATATCTCCGGCAACACGCGGATGATCGGAATCATAGCCTCTGTGGGTTGCCAGGTCGAAGGCGACCGACAAACCTTTTTGACCGGCGGCCAGAGCCTTATGGTAAAAGGCATTCGATTCTTTGGCGGTTGAAAAGCCGGCATACTGGCGAATGGTCCAAGGTCGCCCGGTATACATAGTGGCCATGGGGCCCCGGACATAAGGGGCAATGCCGGGCAGAGTGTTGGCCGACTCCATGCCTTCAAGGTCTTCGGCGGTATAAAGAGGTTTGACTTTAATTCCTTCCGGGGTCATCCATGAAAGAGTCTCGACGGATTTGCCCTTCATTTGCTTTTCAGCAATTTCTGTCCATTTAGGTAGTTGTGGATGTTGTGCCATGTGTAACTCCTTGTCTATCGGTAGATCGTGTCCATGAAGGATGATGAATACAGAGGGGGATTAACGTTCACAGAGTTCAACCAAGACACCGCCAGTGGCCTTGGGGTGTAAAAAGGCAATTTTCGCACCTCCTGCGCCAATGCGCGGTTGCTGGTCGATGAGTTGGATACCCTTTTCCTTGAGTTCTTTTAAAGCAGCTTCAATATTTGCAACGCGAAAGGCGACATGTTGAAATCCAGTACCCTTTTTTTCAATAAATTTTGCCACAGGGCCATCGGGTGAGGTCGATTCAAGAAGTTCTACTTCACTTTCACCGACAGGGAAAAAGGCCGTGGTAACCTTTTGGGTTTCTACAGTTTCAGCGCCTTCGAACTTGAGCCCGAGAATTTCGGACCAGAAACTTTTTCCGTCATCAATACTATTGACAGCTATTCCGAGGTGATCAATCTTGAGTATCTCCATGGTGTTCCTCCAATGGGTCAGAGTTGTTGCCCTTAGGGCGTTATAAAGCTGTGTGTTCGGTTATTTTCACATATCATTGGGTGTTTTTCCCAGTTGATGTTTTTGATGGTTGACCATTCCTTGCCAGACCATTTCGAACATAATATTGGCCTGTTCGGCAAGGCTGTCCTTTTTGCCGCGAAGAATCCACATAAAAAAACTGCGTTGGACAAAGCCCATAAGAAAGTCAAGGAGCGTCCCGGCTCGCACCTGGGGGTTGAGAATACCTTCTTTTTGTCCTTGACGGAGAACATCGATCATTAGCGACATCATTCTGGGCTGGTCGAATGTTTCGTCAGCCATCCAGGTTTTCATCGGTAGGGTCATGAAAACAATTCTACCAAGGCCTTCGTGTCTTTCGTAGTAGTCAAGCTGCAGCCAGAAAACCTTACGTAGCTTTTCCTTTAGATTTTCGATGCCCTGTAGATGATCGACAATACGGTCGGTTAACTTACCCATCCAGATATCGACGAAGGCGAAGACCAAACGTTCCTTGCTGCCGTAATGCTTGTAGATGGTAGTAAAGCTGACACCGGCTTTGGCGGCGATGTCACGAATGGATGCCCTGTGGAAGTCGGATTCGGAAAATATTTCCAACACAGCCTTTTCAAGTCTTGCATGGATGTCGCCACTCAATTCGTCTGACATTGTTACCGTCCTGTGATCATTTGGTTTTTTTATTACGTATGGAACGGCCACTTTGAAAAATCCACTTGTTTGAACTTGGAAATGTTGTTTATGCGTATAAGTGTTTTTCTTAGAATATATATATAACTATATGAAATAAAATGAATAAAAATAACAATAAAATAAAAAACAATCATTTTAAGTAACAACGTTACTCGGATTTGTTTTAATGTATCGTTTCATTCTTTTCAAGAAAAAACGTCTTCGGTCAAAATATTTAAGGGAAAACTTGCGCCAGGTTTATGAGAAACCATTGCTCCGTGAGGTACCTATTATTACCTGCGGGGGTCTTACGGAGCAGGTTCTTTTACTTACCAAAAAGTGACAGCAATACCCCAGCTGCTACCGCCGATCCTATAACTCCGGCGACATTCGGTCCCATGGCGTGCATGAGCAGAAAATTGCCGGGATCCTCTTTCTGGCCGACAACCTGAGAAACTCTGGCGGCCATTGGTACTGCCGATACTCCGGCTGAACCGATAAGAGGGTTGATGGGAACCTTTAAAAATTTGTTCATGAGTTTTGCGAGCAATACACCACCGGCTGTGCCAATACCAAACGCGGTTACTCCAAGGGCGAGAATTGCAAGAGTTTGCACTGTGAGAAAACGTTCAGCACTGGCGGTGGCGCCAACCGTTACACCAAGGAAAATGGTGATGATGTTTATTAGGGCATTCTTTGAGGTATCCTCAAGTCTACTGACGACGCCACTTTCCCTGAAAAGGTTGCCAAGCATGAGCATGCCGATGAGAGTGCCGGCGGGCGGCACCATTAAAGATACTACCACCGTGACAATGATCGGGAAAAGAATTCGTTCCCGTTTACTGACTTCACGCAATTGGTCCATGCGGATCATCCGTTCTTTTTTAGTGGTGAGAAACCGCATGATAGGTGGTTGGATGATCGGAACCATAGCCATGTAAGAGTATGCGGCGATGGCTATGGGGCCGAGGAGGTGCGGTGCAAGTCTGGATGAAAGAAAGATCGCAGTGGGGCCGTCTGCTCCACCGATTATTCCTATGGAGGCTGCTTCTTGGGCATTGAAGAGCCCGGAGCTGATAGCTCCGATAAAAGTGATGAAGATGCCCAGCTGTGCAGCGGCACCTAAAAGGAGCGATTTAGGGTTGGCGATGAGTGGTCCGAAATCAGTCATCGCCCCGACACCCATGAAGATGAGTGGCGGAAAAATACCTAAGCAGTCACCTTGGTAGAGATAGTAGAGGAGGCCGCCGGGTTCGATGGTGCGAATCATGTTATCCTTGATTTCCAAAATCGGTGGCGCCATCATTCCGGCAACCGGCAGATTGGTCAATAGGACACCGAAGGCAATGGGGACAAGAAGGAGCGGCTCGAATTTTTTAACAATAGCCAGATACAACAGAATACATGCCACTCCCATCATGATGATCGCCCCTGGTGTCAGGGCAAAAAAGCCGGTGCTTTTGAAAAATGTGAGAATTGGTTCCAGCATGAAAGTGTCTCCTTTAGGGTGCCAAAACTACCAGAATATCGCCGGGGTTTACGGAAGCTCCTTGGCTTACATTCAATTGTTTTACTACGCCGTCACTGGGGGCGAGGATTTCGTTTTCCATTTTCATCGCCTCAAGGATAAGGAGGGTGTCCCCTTTCACGACTGAATCGCCGGTGCTGACTTCAACCCTCAGGATTGTACCAGGCATTGGCGCAACAATGGTCTCCCCACTGCCGTTAGTCATCGCCGGTTTGTCCGATTCAGTTTTAGCCGCTGGTTTTGGCGCGATAGTTTTTGGAACTGGCACTGCTTTTACTTCTGTCGGCTGAGCGGTTTTTCCTTCCTTTAGTTCCTCTATGCCAACCTCGTATTCGTTGCCGTTAACTACTACCCTGAACATTTTCATTTTGAAATTCTCCCTCATTATTAGAGTCTGCTATTCATTTGCTCGATTATCCCAGCTCGGTTCCAGAGCGGGGAACGATCTTCAATTTTTGTAATATTTTTAATAACAATATTGTCGATTGAGGTTTTCAGTTTCATCGCGATAACTCCAGCAATTACTGCAACGAGTTCATTGTCGTTTTGAATTTCGGGGGTAGCGCTTGTATTCACTGAAGTTTGAAAAACCTGTGTGCTTTCCTTTACGACGACGCTTCGATTGATCAATCGGTCCATCCAGGAGATGAGTACCTGAAGAATGATCAGGGCGATAAAGGTGATACCCATGCCGAGCACAGTAGTGACCAGCCCTGCTAAAAGTTTATGGGTGAAGGACAAGGTCGATATTGTTTCGGGGTTGGCGAATTGAGCCAAGAGTTCGGTTATGGTCATAGTCTCCTCCGCCTGTTAGAGTGGTATATTACCGTGCTTTTTGCTGGGACGTTTCTCCCGTTTCCCTGCCAGCATATTGTAGGCATCAATTATCCGCTGGCGGGTCGTGTGGGGTTCAATGACGTCATCGACGAAGCCGCGCTCGGCAGCCTTATAGGGGGTTGCAAATTCTGCTGCGTACTCCTCAAGGATCTTCTGCTTGGTCGTCTCTTTGTCCTCGGCATTAGCAATATCGTTTTTGAAGATGATATTAACCGCTCCCTCGGAGCCCATTACTGCGACCTCTGCAGTTGGCCAGGCAAAAACCATGTCGGCCCCGAGAGATTTCGAACACATGGCAACATAGGCGCCACCGTAAGCTTTTCTCGTAATTACTGTTACCTTGGGCACGGTCGCCTCGCTGTATGCGTAAAGGATTTTCGCACCGTGTCTGATTATGCCACCGAATTCCTGGTTGGTGCCGGGGAGAAACCCGGGGACATCGACGAAGGTAAGCAGAGGGATGTTGAATGCGTCGCATGTTCTGATAAAACGGGCTGCTTTGTCACCGGCATTCATATCCAAGCAGCCGGCCATGACATTTGGCTGGTTGGCGATAATACCAACGGATTGGCCATTTATTCTTGCCAATCCGGTTATCAGGTTGGTGGCAAAGTAGGGCTGATATTGCATGAAATCTCCATTATCTACAATGGGGAGGATAACGTCGAGTATGTCATAGGGTTTGTTCGGGTTATCGGGGATCAGGGTGTTGAGCTCTTCAATGCTTCTATTGAGATCGTTGGTCGTTGCCTGTACCGGCGCTTTTTCCATGCTGTTGGCCGGGAGGAACTGGAGGAGTCGGCGAATGCCATCAAGGCATTCTTTTTCTGTGTCGGCGATAAAGTGAACATTACCGCTGACGCTGTTATGAGTCATTGCCCCACCGAGATCCTCGGCGGTCACGATTTCACCGGTTACCGTTTTGATGACCTGCGGCCCTGTGATGAACATCTGCGAGGTTTTGTCGACCATGAAGATGAAATCGGTCAGTGCCGGGGAGTATACGGCACCACCGGCACACGGTCCCATTATCGCCGATATCTGAGGGATGACCCCGGAATAGATAGAGTTACGATAGAAAATATCACCATATCCAGAGAGGGCGTCGACTGCCTCCTGGATTCTGGCACCTCCGGAATCGTTCAGCCCGACGATTGGAGCTCCAACTTTAACAGCACTGTCCATCGCCTTGACGACTTTTTTGGCGTGCATTTCGCCTAGTGCTCCTCCGGTTATGGTGAAGTCCTGGGAGAAAGCATAGACCACACGCCCTTCGATTTGTCCGTAGCCGGTAACCACCGATTCCCCTTCGAGGTCGAGCTTGTCCATGCCGAAGTTGGTGCAGCGGTTTTTGACAAAGGCATCAATCTCGATAAAGGTGCCTTCATCAAAAAGATGGAGAAGGCGTTCTCTTGCCGTCATCTTTCCACTGCTATGCTGTTTCTCAATTCTCTTCTGGCCTCCGCCGAGGTAGATCTTTTCTTTTTTTTGCAGCAAGATTTCCCTTTTATCCAGCGACATTGTGTTGAACTCCTTAATTGATGTTTGTCTCGTTCGATCGGTATTTCCGTCGAAGTTTCCCCTGAGCTACAGCGCAAATAACATGCATGGCCGGAGTAATCCGGTAGTGCTTTTTTAAGTAGGGTTTAAACCCTCATTTTCTTTTTCCGATTGTTCTTGAAGGGGGATGTAGCGGATGATTTCCGGGTTGACCATGCCCTGCCAGACCATCTCGAATAAAGAGTTGGCATTTTCTGCTAAACTTTCCTGTTTGCCGCGTATTACCCACATGAAAAAAGTACGCTGAATAAAACCCAACATGAAATCGAGAAGACTCCCCGCTCGAATATGAGGGTTGATGATGCCCTGCTGTTGCCCGATCTTGAGGACCTTGATAATTAAGTCAACCCTTTTTTTTTGATCGAAAGAGTCGTCGGCCATCCAGGTTTTCATGGGCAGAGTCATGAAGAGAATGCGCCCGAGACCTTCGTGGCGCTCGTAGTAATCGAGATGGAGCCAGAACACTTTTCTGAGCTTTTCCTTGAGATCCTCAATACCGTTAAGGTGGTCTTCAATGCGATCGGTAAGCTTGCTCATCCAGATATTGACATAGGCAAAAAGGAGCTGTTCTTTGCTCCCAAAGTGCTTGTAAATAGTAGAAAAGCTTACACCTGCAAGGTCGGATACGTCGCGGATGCTGGCTTTATGGAAATCTGCCGTAGAGAATATCTCAAGCACTGCCGATTCAAGTCTTTCTTGTACTTCCGGGTTAAGTTCGTCTAACATTGTTACTTAGTTGTAGGTACCGGTTTTGGGTTTATTGTGAGTTGTGAACTTAATTTCTTGAAAAGATAAAACATAATATAGGGTAATAATTCCAACAATCTGAGGATCGTACAGTGAAACTGTTCCTAATATAAATGTTTCTTTTGTTTAACGTTCAGATATTATATAAGATAAATAATCTTGCCGGTTGTCAATGGAAAATATCGGTAACATTGTTACTGCAATTATACTGTGTTTGTCAATAAAAATAATTTATGATTTAGGTTCAGTTGGAAATAAGATGCAGAGGAGTTGATCCCAAGTCACAAACAAGATGTGCATCGGGGAGAGTTCTGTTTGAAAATAGATTGAAAGTGTTATTGAAAAAATGCTAGGTTGGAAGCGTTGTCTTAGGGATCAGGTATATGATGATCCGGAAATGTTTTCAATTACCAACTTTGGTGTAGAAGATGGCAGTCAAAGAAAAAACCTTTAGAGCAATGGTAGTTGAAGAAAGTGGTGACAAGCAATTTTCACGAAAAATCCTCGAAAAGTCATTTCAGTCTTTGCCGGAAGGCGAGGTCCTGGTGAAGGTTTTGTGGTCCTCACTTAATTACAAAGATGCCCTGTCGGCCAGTGGCAACCGCGGTGTGACCAGGAAATATCCCCATACGCCGGGTATTGACGCAACCGGAGTGGTGGTAGAGAGCTGTAGTGTGGCATTTTTGCCTGGCGACAAAGTAATCGTCACCAGTTATGACCTGGGAATGAATACATCCGGTGGTTTTGCCGAATACATCAGGGTGCCGGCAGCCTGGGTAGTGCCGTTACCTGCCGGTCTTGATAGTCGGGAGAGTATGATTTTTGGCACGGCGGGATTTACCGCCGGGATGTCTATTGACGCTTTGTGTAAAGTCGTATCCCCTGAGAAAGGGGATATCCTGGTGAGTGGGGCAACAGGTGGAGTGGGAAGTTTGGCGGTGGCCATCCTTACCAAACTCGGTTACTCGGTGGTAGCGGTCAGCGGCAAACCTGACGCGACTGGGTTCCTGACATGGCTCGGTGCATCCCGAGTGGTTTCGAGGGCTGAGGCGTTAGAGGGCAGCGGTAAACCGTTGTTGAAAGGAGTGTGGGCTGGAGTAATTGACACTGTGGGCGGGGAAATCCTGGCAACCGCAATTAAATCGATGCATCCGCAAGGAGTAGTGACCTGTTGCGGAAATGTGGCTTCGCCGGAGCTGCCGTTGAATGTTTTTCCGTTTATTTTGCGTGGCGTCTCATTGCTTGGGATTGATTCACAAAATTGTCCTATGGAACACAGAAAGGATATATGGCGCAAATTGGCCGCAGAATGGAAGCCAGTGCAGCTCAACGACCTTTGTCATGAGGTCGCGCTCGATGATCTGGATGGAGAAATTGAACTGATTTTAAAAGGAGGGCAGAAAGGAAGAGTGCTTGTTAGAATACAGCCTTAGTGTGCCGACAACATCAACTTCGGTAGGCGTGGAATGTTGGCAGTGCAGCAGTTTGCATGATCCGGGGTTCAGTTGAAGGTGGCGGGATATGTCGATCTTCGGAAAGATCGTAATCGAAAAACAGGAAAATCTTATGAAAAGAACTGGTTTTGTTTATGATGAAAGGTATTTGTTGCATGATACCGGAGGGTACCATCCTGAAAGTCCTGAACGGTTGAGAGCGATCTATACCTGGCTCGAAAAGTCCGGAGTGCTTACTCAATTGATACGGATTAAAGCCGAAAGGGCTAGTCAGCGATGGATAGAGGCTGTTCATTCCATCCACTATATTTTGCAGTTCGATGAGGCCTGCATTTCCGGACTAACCGAATTCGAGCATCCCGATAACGCAATATGCAGAGATAGCTATGATACGGCCTTTCTTGCTGTTGGTGGTGTACTTAAAGCGATCGATGCCGTTATGAAGGGTGAGATCGATAACGCCTTTTGCGCAGTGCGTCCGCCCGGACATCATGCCGAAGTGGATAAACCCATGGGGTTTTGCTATTTCAACAATGTGGCGATCGGAGCACGGTATCTGCAAAAGATGTATGGCATCGAACGGGTCGGAATAATTGATTTCGATGTCCATCACGGCAACGGCACGCAACACATCTTCGATAATGATCCAACGGTGTTTTATTATTCAATTCATGAACATCCTTCGTTTGCCTATCCTGGTACCGGCAGGGAGTTTGAGGTAGGTATAGGTGAGGGTGAAGGATGTACTGTAAACTCTCCTGTTCTTCCTGGTCGGGGAGATGATGAGTATAAGCGATTGATTATGCAGGACTTAGTTCCTGCTTTCAAAAAATTTAATCCGGAATTCATATTGCTTTCGGCCGGCTTTGACGCCCATGAGAGTGACATGATGTCCGGGACAAATCTTTCGACTGATGGGTACGATTTTATTTCCGAGGTGATAATGAATTTGGTTAATCGTTGTTCCGGGGGTCGAGTGGTTTCTGTCCTTGAAGGCGGCTACAATCTCGATATTTTACCACTCTTGGTCGAGAATCATATCAGGTTCCTGGCGGATCTCAAGTAACACTTCCATGCTTCGGCCATAACCCTGCAGCGCATAAACAATATTTTAGAATATATGGAGGTTATATGTTTGTAAGTGAAAGAATGTCGAAAGACATGATTACGGCGAATCCGGACATGACGATATTCGAGGCAAAAAAGATAATGACTGACAGGGATATCCGCCATTTGCCGATTGTCGATGGGGGCGGAAAACTCCTCGGTATCGTAACCGACCGGGATGTTCGCGACGCCATGCCTTCCACGCTATTAAAGAAAGTGGATTATGATATCACTCTGGCGAAGATCATGAATTTTCCGGTAAAAGATATCATGACCCAAAACCCCCTGACTATTTATGGGTATTATACCATCCAGGATACCTTGCTGGTGATGCAGAAAAAGAAGGTAGGGGCTTTACCGGTAATAGATCAGGAGGGGCGTTTGAAGGGTATCCTTTCGACCCGTGATCTGTTGAGAGCTTTTGTCAATGTCCTGAATATTGACGAACCGGGATGCCTGTTGTGCATTATTGTCAAAGAAAAACAGGGGCAAATGAAGAAAATAGTTGATATTATAACAGAAGAAAAGATTTCTCTTGGCAGTGTTCTGGTCGCAAGGGTTTGGGACAAGGAAAAAAGGGCTATATTTCCCTATCTTCTGACTAATAATGTTATCAATGTGAAGAAAAGACTCATTGAGAACGGCTTTGAGTTGATAGATCCCATGCGATGGTATTTTGATCAGCTTCCCCAAAAGGCGGAATAGGTCTCTCACTGTGTCAGTGGTTGTGCGGATTTGCGGTGGGATGGGGTATGTCTGGGGCAGAGCCTGATCCCACCCGAATATATTTACAGCTTGGCCATTTTGCTTACAGCGGACGATACAGCAATGTCGCCATTTCCCGTGTAGTTCTCGTGGTTTTTTTCGATCTGGGAAAGTTGATAGAGATAATTCACCATAATCCCTGCCGATTGTTTGATGCCTTTCTCGGAAAGGTCTGCAGCCCAATTGATCCGTTCTATTTTGGCGCCGTTTGACAAATGGAAATGACTTACCCTGTCAAAGGCCTGGCGGCCTTTTTTGGCTAGGAGAAGATACTTGGCGCAGAGTTGAAGGAGGATTGGTTTTAAGGGGGATGATTTTTCTTCTGTGAGGTATTCACTGAGGTTGCCGATTGCGGATAGGAAAAATTCTTTGGCATCGGTTTCTCCGGCCATCTTCCCCAGGGCTTTCAGGTCACGCTCGGAAAAAACCACTTCCTCGGGATGCATGCGGAGGTAGGAAAGAAAGCCGGGGATAGGGGAGAGCGTCGAAAAAGTTTTAAGGTTGGGAAGTTTGGCGCTCAGATCCTTGACCACATTCTTAATAAGGAAATTCCCAAAACCCACTCCGGCAAGACCCGCTTGGCAATTGGAAATAGAATAAAATATTGCACAATCGGCTTGGCGCGGTGCCAGTGTCGGTTTGCTTTCATCGAGGAGGTCATGAATGTTATCAGCTATGCCATTAACCAGAGCGACTTCGACAAAGATAAGCGGCTCCTGCGGCATGCGTGGATGAAAATAGGCGAAGCAGCGTCTATCCTCGCGCAGTCTATTTTTTAAGTCCTGCCAGGATCTGATAGCGTGAACTGCCTCATATTTTATCAATTTTTCGAGAAGCGCTGCAGGCGTTTCCCAGGTGATGCGCTGAAGATCAAGAAATCCGACATCAAACCAAGAACAAAGCAGGCCGAGAATATCCTGATCAAGAGATTTGAGTGCGGAGTCGGTTGCGGTAAGCGGCAAGAGTTCTGCCCGGAGGTCGACAAGGAATTTTACTCCTTCCTGCAGTCCATTGAACTGTCTGAGAAGTTGAGTGCGGGGAGGAACAAGCAGTTTACGTAATGCATGGTTCATGAGTCGGGTGCTGTCCTGCTCGGAACCTTGAAACCGTGTTGTAATTGCTGCCTCAATAGCCTCGTTGTTGACATCATATTCCCTGGCCAGCAGTTCGAGGAATCGTTTACGGCCTTGAGGATTGAGGACGAGATAGGTTTCTCCTAGCTCAGCGGCTCTGGTCCGGGCCGAAACTTCACCTCCCCGTCCTTCCAGGCAGGCATCGATTCGTTCACGCAGTTTTTGTAGGTCGCCGTCGGGTAGATCAGCGTTCACAGAATTCTTCAGGGCAGTCTGATCGCCAAGAGGCCAAATCAGGCGAATTCGGCGTAAGGTTCTATCCCAGAGGGGTTCATCACGTTCAAGCATGAAATCTCCTTAAATGAAAATGTAAATGGAAGAGTCGTTAATGGTAATTATTCTGTTGGTGTAAAGGATTGAGTAACGTTATTTATTCCCTTTGAGGGGATATGGCTAGAGAGCGTTAGAATCGTTTAAGAAAAGACGATCGATGCGGATATGGTCTTCGCTCTAAAAATAAATCATTTTTTCCAATGCTGTCTGAAAAAATCCTCAAGGAAGCTTTTTCTCCAGCCATCGGTTTGCCTGAGTTGATGGGATGTTTCCGCCTTTTTGTCGTTAAACGTGGTTACGAGCATTTTTAGTTCAGCGACGTTACCGATCAATCCGGGTGCAATGCCCAGTAATCCAGCCTTGAGAGTGATCAGGTTGTTGAGTTTTTCCAGGGCCTCTCGGTCGACTTGGCTGAGTCTGGTCGGCCGCTCAAGAGAAGGGTAAGTATCCGCAGGTTGACTGAGGGTTGTTTCAATAACAGCAGCAATAATCTTCCCGTATTTTGAGATGGCATTGTCTGACAGACCACACCGGAATTTAAGCTCATCGAGTGTTGTGGGTTTTTGTTTGGCAAGGTCGATAAGGAGAGGATCTTTGATTATATGTCCGCGGGGGCGGTCAATTTGTCTGGCCATGCCGTCCCGCCATGTTGAAAGATTCTTAAGGATTGCCATACCCGATTGGTCGAGAGCATTGCTGCCGCGGATTTTCAGATACCGTTCGTCGGCAGGCGGTCCGCTATAGGTGGCGGGATTGTTCAGCAGATTCAGCTCCTCCTGCAGCCAGGATTTGATTTTCGGACCGATGATTCGGTTGAGCAGGAGAATTCTCGCTGCCCGCAGATAGCGGACATCGTCAAGGGCGTAGCGCACCTGTTCGTCGGTCAAAGGGCGTTGACACCAGTTGGTGCGGGTCTCGTCCTTTGCCAGTTCAATGTCGAGCAACTCTTTTATTAAATTGCCGAGGGAGAGAGTTGCGGGAAGGCTGCAAAAACCTGCGGCGAGCCTGGTATCAAATATATTTTGGGGAGTGGCACCTGTAGCTCTCTGGAGGATTGCCAGATCTTGGGGAGCATCATGGAGGATTTTTATCACTCCTCGATCGGAAAGCAGTTGTCCCAGTGCCTGGAGGTTTTTGATGGCGAGAGGGTCGATCAGATAACAATTTTCATCTGACAATGCTATTTGAATGAGGCCAAGTTGTGGGTAATAGGTTCGTTCCCAAACAAACTCGGTATCCAGTGCGACGGCGTCGTTTTGTTTAGCATTGGCAACAAGAATTTCTAAATCGGCCTCGTTTTGAATCAGAGTATTAAGCTTTTCCATGGTAGTAGATGCGTAGTTAATTCGTCACTCACAAAAAATATTTGCACGTTTTTTGCGAAGATTTTTTGATAAGTGGCTTATCCCGTTTATCGGGGTTGGGAGCGAAGTAAAATCTTTATGGCACTTGATGCCTTATTGTATTTGCTGTGTTGCCGGTTGCGGCTCGTGGCTTTATCCCGGGTACGCATTGAATAAAAAGACACAAAGGACAAGAAAAAACAAGAAATATTCTTCTTTTAGGGTGTTTATTTAAATATTTTTTATATTATTACCGCAAGGCTGAAGTCCAGCGCTGGCTTTTTGGAGGAAGAATGTTGCTCTATATTTTGAAACGATTGTTTTTAATGATCCCGACTCTTTTCGGTGTAATGGTGATCACCTTCACGATTACCCAGTTTGTTCCAGGTGGTCCGGTTGAAAAGATGATCGCTCAGATCGAGGGATTCAACAAGGCAGGCGGTGAAGTGCGGGTTGAGTCGTCGGGAATGTATCGCGGCGATTCCGGTCTTGACAGCGAGAAGATTGCGCAACTAAAAAAACTCTATGGATTTGACCAGCCGCCGCTTACGCGATTTATTTCCATGATGAAAAGCTATATCGTTTTCGATTTTGGCTCCTCCTATTATTATCACCGAAGTGTTTTTGACCTGGTTGTCTCGCGGATGCCGGTTTCCATGTCCCTTGGATTGTGGAGTTTTATCATTGTCTATGGGGTGTGTATCCCTCTTGGAATTAAAAAGGCGGTGACCGATGGTTCGCGATTTGATCTTATCAGCTCAACTGTCATCCTTGTAGGCTACGCCATTCCCGGATTCGTTTTGGGGGTTGTGTTGGTGGTCTTGTTTGGCGGCGGCAGTTTCTGGTCGGTGTTCCCGCTTCGCGGACTTGTTTCCGACAATTGGGCCGAGCTGAGCCTGGGGATGAAGGTACTCGATTATCTTTGGCATATGGTGTTGCCGGTCACGGCGGGTGCGGTAGGCAGTCTCGCGGTAATGACCATGCTTACAAAAAACTCCTTTCTCGAAGAGATCCGTAAACAGTATGTCCTTACCGCCCGAGCAAAGGGTCTCAGCGAACAACAAGTATTGTACAAGCATGTGTTTAAAAATGGCATAATCCCAATAATCACAGGCTTTCCCGGGTATTTTATTGCTTCATTTTTTACTGGTAGTTTGTTGATTGAAACTATTTTTTCGCTGCAAGGTATGGGTTTGCTTGCTTATGAATCGGTTTTAAATCGCGACTACCCCGTCGTTCTTGGCACCCTCTACTTTTTCACAGTTATCGGCCTTGTCTCCAGATTGCTGTCCGATTTGAGCTATGTGGTTGTCGATCCTCGCATAAGTTTTGAGAGCGTGGAAAATGGCTAACGTGCTTCCGGGAGTGAGGGTGAAACCAGCCGTGACCAAACCCCGCAATAAAGCTTGGCAGCGCTTCAAAAGGAACAAACGAGGATATTTCAGCCTTATCATCTTCTTGGGTCTCTTTGGCTTGTGCTTAGCGGCTGAGATTATCAGTAATGATGTACCGCTGGTGATAGGCTATGAAGGTCAAGTCTATTTCCCGATTCTGATCTCATATCCGGAAACCACGTTTGGTGGGGATTTCGAAACTGAGACCGATTATAAAGATCCATTTATTATGGAGAGATTGCAGCGACCGGGCAACTGGATTGTCTTTCCCTTCAACAGGCACAGTTATAATACTATTAATCAAGAGATTAGCGGCCCGGTGCCATCGCCGCCGACCTTAGAAAATCTGCTCGGCACCGACGACCGTGGTCGGGACGTATTGGCTCGAATCATTTATGGGTTTCGATTGAGCGTTCTTTTTGGGTTGGCCCTTACCCTGGTCGGCACAACGGTCGGCATTGTCGCCGGCGCCGTTCAAGGATATTTCGGGGGTCGTACGGACCTCTTTGCCCAAAGATTTATTGAGATTTGGGGCGCAATGCCGGAGCTCTATCTCTTGATAATCTTTGCCTCAATTTTTAAGCCCAGCTTTTTATTGCTATTGGTATTGTTGTCTCTATTTAGTTGGATGGGCCTGTCCGATTATGTCCGTGCGGAATTTTTAAGGGGAAGGAATCTTGATTACGTCAAGGCTGCCAAGGCACTGGGAACTGGCAATGTGACGATCATGTGGAGGCATCTTCTGCCAAACGGTTTAACTCCGGTTATTACCTTCCTCCCTTTCAGGGTATCCGCCGCGATACTTGCTCTTACCAGTTTGGATTTTTTGGGATTGGGGGTTCCTCCCTCCACTCCTAGTCTTGGCGAGCTACTTGCCCAGGGAAAAGCCAACCTTGAGGCCTGGTGGCTTTCGTTGGCTGCTTTTCTAGTTCTCGTCGGCACATTGGTATTACTTATTTTTATAGGCGAGGCATTACGCGAAATTATGGATCCGCGGAAAAACTAGGAAATCTTATGCCTCTTGGGAGATGGAGGAGAAGAGAGATAGGATTGTACTGGCGGAAGAGGGGTAGATTTTCCGGCCATTCTCTCATTTTTAACAATTTCCAAGCATTGACTTATTCGAAAGCAGAGAATAATGTAGGGAACATCGTGTCGAGTGTAGTTGTTAGCTCATTCTTTTATACTGGCGTTGTGGAACGCCATCACTATGAATGGTAATCCCCTCATAAACCTTGGTAATACAGGGTTGTATATTGTTGCTGATCTCGGGAAGATGGCGATATTTTTACTAAAGTCTCTTCGTGGAGTCTTCAGACACCCGTTCAGATTTCGGGAGCTTATTCGCCAAGTGCACTTTATTGGGGCCGGTTCTTTGGCGGTTATTTTTTTTACTGCCGCCTCAACAGGTATGGTGCTCGGGTTGCAGGGATATTATTCGTTGAATAAATTCGGTGCCGAAGGAATGCTTGGATCCGCCGTCTCACTTACCCTCATTATGGAACTTGGGCCGGTTCTTACCGCTTTGATGGTCGCCGGGAGAGCAGGTTCAGCCATGTGTGCCGAGTTGGGAATAATGCGAATCTCCGAGCAGATTGATGCCTTGGACTGCATGGCAATTGACCCTTTCCGCTATTTGATCACTCCTAAATTTTTAGCCGCCCTTATTTCAGTACCGCTCTTAACTGCGGTGTTTGATGTGGTGGGTATCGCCGGAGGATATGTGGTTGCAGTCGGACTCAAGGGCGTCAATCCCGGTAGTTTTGTCCAGGGAATGCAGACCAGTGTAACCAACCATGATATTCAGCTGGGAATAATTAAATCGTTTGTTTTCGCCTTGCTCGTGGTCTGGATCTGCACGGGGAGAGGATATTTTGTCCGAGAAATTCGCGGAGCCGGTTTCGGCGCGGAAAGTGTCAGTCGGGTAACAACCCAGGCCGTTGTTCTGTCGTCGATTTCTGTCTTGGTTTTTGATTATCTCCTGACTGCGGTGCTGCTCTAATGTCATCGGCCATTATATTTCGTGATGTCGTTAAGACTTTTTCCAAGAGAAGTGGTGGATTGCAATCGGTTCTCAACCGGGTGAATTTTTCCATTCCCGCCGGAAAAACCACAGTCATTGCTGGTGGCAGTGGTCAAGGGAAAAGTGTAACCTTGAAACTTGTTCTCGGATTGATGCAGGCAGATGCAGGGCAGGTAATCGTTGATGATCAGGATATTACCCGAGCTCGAGGCAGGGAATTGGAAAAGCTTCGGACTCAGTTTGGGGTATTATTCCAGGGCTCGGCTCTCTTTGATTCCTTGACTGTTTTTGAAAATGTGGCTTTACCTCTTCGTGAGCGAACCAAGAAGAATGAAACAGAGATTCGAGCTCAAGTTGAAGCCTCTCTTGCACAATTTGAACTTGCCGGGCATGAGGATAAATATCCCGCTCAGTTGAGCGGAGGAATGCAGAAAAGAGTGGGATTGGCAAGGGCCATGCAGCTCAGGCCGAATATTATGCTCTTTGATGAACCGACTACTGGTCTTGATCCGGTAATGACCATGGAAATTTATCATTTGTTTGCCAGAACCCAGGCTGAAGTCGGGTTTACTTCGGTGATTGTTAGCCATGATATTCCGAAAATCTTTAACCTGGCGGATCAAGTGATCATACTCAATAACGGGGAAATGGATGTTTTTAGCAGCCCTGAAGCAATTCAATGGTCGGAAAAACCACATATTCAGGAGTTTGTCAAAATGACGATGGGAGATATATATCAAAGTCACCTGGTGGAGAAATGAAACAAAATACATTAGAGTTGGCCGTTGGTTTATTCATACTTATTGGTTTCGGAGCCTTTGTCTATCTGGCGCTGCAATTAGGTGAGGTTCCTTTCCTCCGTCAGAGTACAACCTATGTTCTGAAGGCTGAATTCGACAATGTCGCCGGTATAAAAAAAGGTGCCTCGGTGCAGGTCGCGGGCGTCACTGTCGGTGAAGTTGCCGAGGTTGCGTTGAGTCCGACGGAAGCGGCCATGCTCTCTCTTCGCATTGACAAGACCTTGAAGGTACCTATTGATTCCATTGCCTCGGTGAAATCCCAGGGTATAATCGGTGATAAATACATCCAGATAAATCTTGGCGGCGATGAGAAAATATTTGGTCCCGGAGAAATTCTTCGGGAAACCGAGTCTTCCGTTGATATAGAATCATTGATCAGTAAATTCGCTTTCGGTAGTGCCAAATAGCAGTGCTGGTTTTGTGGATGTTTATCTAAAGAAATTTTATCCCTATAATATCATTATGAAAAATGCATATATCGCCTTGCTGATACTGCTTTTGTTGTTTGGCTATAATGTACAGGCTGCCGAAAAGGGACCAACCGATGACCTGAAACCTATTCTTCAGGATTTAACTGCCATACTGGGAGATACTACCCTGAAAGGTGATGAGCACCGTACCGAGCGGCGTGAGAAGATCATGTCCCTTATTAAGCATGGTTTTGACTTCCGTGAGATGTCCAAAAGAGTTCTTGGGAGAACCTGGCAAGATATTAGTGACAAGGAGCGGGATAATTTTACAAGGCTCATGACTAAACTTCTGGAAAATGTCTATATCGGCAAACTCGAAAGCTATTCAGGCCAAACCCTTGAATACACCGGCGAGGCTATTAAAGAGGACAGAGGACAGGTGTCGGTTCTCTTGGATAATGGTGGGGTTAAAATACCCATTCATTATATCATGAGAAAAGGTGACACAACTTGGATGGTATATGATATCAATATCGAGGGAGTCAGCTTGGTGAGAAATTACCAGGAGCAGTTTAAAGCCATTCTGAGAAAGGATAACTACGAAGGACTCATTAAGGTCATGGAAGAAAAGAACAATTCTTTTTCCACGGAATTGTAGTAGGTGGATTATGGTTGATTATAGTTCTCAGTTGCACGAAGGATGTCTTCCCTTTCTCGATAAAGACGAAGCCTTGGTTGTACTGTCTACCATGGAAATTATTGAAATTAGGGCTGGAGCAACACTTTATAAAGCAGAAGATGTGGCGGATTGTCTATATGTGCTGGTTTCTGGTAGAATAGCCGTACAGAAATCAACGGGTTTTGGTGATCGTACGCAAGTAGTCGCTCTCCTTGATTCCGGGGCGCCTTTGGGCGAAAATGGCTTGTTAAATGAACAGTGTCGAGGGGCAACGCTGACGGCTGTTATTGATTCACGACTACTGGTATTGCCACGGCAAGCATTTTTAGAAATTGCTAGAAATATCCCCTCTCTAGCAGTCAAAGTGCTCACATGGCTAATGGGTAGACTTGCTCTGAGATTAAAAAAGACCTCTGAACGTCTTGCTCATGTACTGTGAAAATAATCGATGTCGACTGAATACTGTTGCTTGTAATTTTACTCGATGAGAATGGTGGAATTGTTTACATTTCTTCATTCCTCCAGGCAGATTTTAGTTCCCTCTCCATTTTTTCTCTAGCCAATCTTGAAGAAATTGTTTATTTTTCCTTTCTTTTATTTTTATGCTAGTTGTCGATTTTGATTGTGTCTTTCTGTTATGAGATTGTTATTTGACGAAATTACCGGAAAGGCTCGTCGGTATCCCATTGCTGACAGTCAATGGTTTCCTGTTTCCGAAGTATGTTCAGTGATTGCTGTAACAGCCACCATCTGTGTTTTCCGACAAGACGACGAAACTGTTATTCTTGATGGGGAGATCAAAGGCAGATGCACGGTTTTGTGTGACAGGTGTGGTGAGTCGTATGAAGAAAATCTGCAAAGCGAGTTCAAGTATCTTGCCACTGTCAGAGGAGAGAAGTCTCTTGAGGTGACGGACCAGGAATGCAGTGATGAGGATGCGCTTACACTCCATCTTGCGGAGCCGATCATAGAAGTTGATGAAATTTTAAGAGAACAGGCTGTGTTGGCTGTTCCGCTCAAGAAGTTGTGCAGTGAGGACTGCAGAGGTATCTGTGCCGGATGCGGGGCTGTTTTGAACAGGGAGTTTTGCCGTTGTCAACCGGAAAAAAATGATTCGCCCTTTGCTGTTCTTGAAAAGATGAGGAATAGATAAAAAATTTTCAATGGTATGATACATACCTGTTTTGGAGGATACAATGGCTTTACCAAAAAGACGACATTCACGTTCCCGGACCAGACTTCGGCGCTCCCATGATGCGCTGACCGCACCTAGTCTCTCAAAATGCAGTGACTGCGGGGAGCCAAAAGAACCACATCGGTTATGCAGTAGCTGTGGCAAATATAAGGGCAGAACTGTTTTTGTTCTTGATACCGAAATAGCATAGGAGAAAGCTGTGCAAATAGCCCTGGATGCCATGGCCGGTGACTATGGTCATGAGGAATTGATTGCCGGGGCACTGTTGGCCATCGAACAGGCGGGTTTCTGCGTAAGCATTGTTGGAGATGAGAATCTTCTGCAAGGGCAACTTGATGCCCTTGCTCCTGCTAAAAAAGTCAGAGAGTTGATCAAGATTGTTCATTCGTCTCAAGTGATCGAAATGAATGAACATCCTGTCGATGCAGTGAGGAAAAAGAAAGACGCTTCGGTGATGGTTGCGTTTGATTTGGTCCGTCGTGGAGAAGCTGATGCCGTCGTGAGCGCCGGGAATTCCGGGGCGACAATGGCAGCGGCGATGCGTAAACTTGGCCGTTTGGGTTCAATATCCCGTCCTGGGATAGCATCTATTTTCCCTACCCTCAAAAAGCCGGTAGTGCTCATGGATATCGGTGCCAATGTCGATTGCCGACCTCAGCATCTCCTTCAGTTTGCAATTATGGCTTCTGCCTTTTCCCGAATTATTGATATTGCCAATCCGCGGGTTGGCCTCTTGACTATTGGTGAAGAAACCGGCAAGGGTAACAGCTTGATAAAAGAGACTTATCCTCTTTTGGAAAACAGTTCCTTAAATTTCATCGGTAATGTCGAAGGTCGTGATGTCTTTCAGGGAAATGTTGACGTTATTGTCTGTGACGGTTTTGTCGGCAATATATGTCTGAAAGTCAGTGAAGGGTTGGCGGAAGCCGCCATGCTGATGCTTCGGGATGAAATTCTTAAGTCTTTTTTAGCAAAAATAGGCTATTTCCTTGCGAGACATGCTTTTAAATCCTTTAGAAAGCGCGTTGATTACGCGGAATATGGCGGTGCACCACTGCTTGGCATTAATGGGGTTGGGATAATCTGTCATGGTAAATCAAGTTCACACGCTATCAAGAATGCAATCCTTGAAGCAGCGAAAATGGTTAAGCGAAATATCAATCAGGATATCCTTGAAAACCTAGCTGCCAGCAAGAATGTTGTAGAACTGGAGAACTGATGGGAACAGTAATATTAGGTACCGGATCTTGTCTGCCGAAGAAGATCCTCACCAATATTGAACTTGAAACCATTGTCGATACAAGTGCCGAGTGGATCAAGAGCAGAACCGGCATTGAAAGTCGGCATATCGGTGGGCAAGGTGAACAAACCTACCAGTTGGCGGCTAATGCAGCGAAGAAGGCTTTGGCCGCGGCTGGAGTATCGGCCAAGGAATTGGGGCTTATCGTCCTTGGCACCATTAGCTCTCATATGCTCATGCCGTCCAGTGCCTGTTTTGTGCAGAAGGAAATCGGAGCGGTAAATGCCTTTGCTTATGATCTCAATGCTGCTTGCTCAGGTTTTTTATATGGTTTAGATCTCGCCGATAAATATATTCGTGCCGATCACTCCATGAAGATCTTGGTGATCGGTGCAGAAACCCTTTCGGGGCGACTGAATTGGCAGGATCGAAACACGTGTATCCTCTTTGGCGATGGGGCCGGAGCTGCTGTTCTCGGTCACTCCGAGTCCGAGCGCGGGGTCATAGGATCCAATCTTCTGTCGGATGGCAGTCTTTGGGATCTCCTCTATATGCATGCTCCCGAAAGCCGTAACCCGGATCTTCTGGTTGCCGGCAATAGGGGGGCATATATCCAAATGGAGGGCCGAGAGGTCTTTAAGCATGCGGTACGAGCAATGGAGGATGCAGTGCGCGGTCTTCTTGAAAAGCAAAACTTTAATATAAATGCCATAAGTTTTGTTATTCCGCATCAGGCAAACATGCGGATTCTCAACAATCTCATCGAGCGTCTTGATATACCACGGCGTAAGGTATTTATTAACGTATCCAAGTATGGTAATACATCTGCTGCATCGATCCCTATTGCTCTTGACGAAGCAAATCGCAATGGTTTGATCGCTGAAGGGGAAACAGTTTTATTTTGTTCCTTTGGCGGTGGATTCACTTGGGGAGCAACCTTGATTAGGTGGTAAACTGGAGATTTGAATATGGATTACTTCTTATCTGAAGAACAACAGATGATCGTCGACACTGCTCGGCAGATCACTGACGAACGAATTATTCCTCATCGAGCTGAACTTGACGAAAAACATGAGTTTCCAAGGCAGATCCTCAATGAAATGGCTCGTGCCGATCTCTTCGGAGTACCAATTCCTGAAGAGTATGGTGGTTTTGGCGGAGGTTGTTTTGATATTGCTTTGACGGTTGAACAATTGGGGCGAGGTTGTATTGGGGTTGGAACTGCTTTCTCGGCGAATTTTCTTGGCGTCTATCCAATAATTCTCGCCGGTTCGCCGGAGATGAAAGAGAAGTACCTCCCTGATGTTGCTACCGGAAAAAAATTTGGAGCCTTCGGTTTGACCGAGGCAAACGCCGGATCGGATGCCTCGGGTATTCAGACAACAGCTGTGTTGGATGGAGATGAGTGGGTGTTGAATGGCACGAAGCAGTGGATAACCAACGGCGGGGAAGCTCAGATTTACACGGTGGTGGCAATCACCGATCGAAGTCGTGGCCCCCGTGGAGCATCCTTGTTTGTTGTCGAGGAAGGAGATCCGGGTTTCAGCTGTGGACCAAAGGAAAAGAAAATGGGCATAAGGGCCTCATCTACAACCGAGCTCATTTTCAAGGATTGTCGGATACCCAAAGATCGAATGATCGGTCGTCCTGGTACGGGCTTCATTACTGTGATGAAAACCCTTGATTTGTCCCGCCCGGGAATCGCCGCTTTGGGCGTTGGGTTAGCGCAGGGCGCTCTTGATACGGCAGTTAAGTATGCCAAGCAACGACAGCAATTCGGTAAGCCCATCATCGCCTTCCAGGCAGTGCAGCATATGCTTGCTGACATGGCTATTGGTGTTGAATCGGCACGAGCGCTTGTTTACGCTGCAGCCAAACATATTCAGGAACATCCGAAAGATATGTCAAAGGCATCGTCAATTTGTAAGGTGTACGCCACCGATGTAGCGATGAAAGTGGCGACTGATGCCGTGCAGGTACTGGGGGGCTACGGCTACATGTGCGAATATCCCGCTGAAAAGATGATGAGAGACGCAAAAATTCTCCAGATATATGAGGGTACCAACCAAATACAGCGAAATGTCATTGGCCAGGAACTGAATAAAGAATATTCCTGAGGAACGCAGTGTGTTTTTTCCGAAAGGACAGCAGTTGTTCGAAGGAGTAATCCAAGGTTTTGAAAATGCAGGTTGTTGAATGAAGATCATTGTATGTATTAAGCAGGTTCCGGATGCCAAGGATGTACGCCTTGATCCGATTACTAACACACTGGCGCGCGAGGGGGTGCAGTCGATCATGAACCCCTATGATCAATATGCTCTGGAAGAGGCTGTGCGTCTGAGAGAAAAGCATGGCGGTGAAGTAATCGTGATTTCCATGGGACCACCCCAGGCGGAGGAGGTTTTACGCCAAGCTATAAGCTGTGGTGCAGACAGAGCGGTCCTCATTTCAGATCGTGCCTTTGCAGGGGCGGATACCTGGGCTACTGCCTATACCCTTGAGCATGCCATTAATAAAATCGGTCATTTTGATTTGATTTTATGTGGCAAGCAGGCAATTGATGGTGATACTGCTCAGGTAGGACCGGGTCTTGCCACCCGTCTGAAAATTCCTTATATGACATGTGTGCAAAAGATTCGTGAGGCGACAGAGAGTGGATTGGTTGCTGAAAGGATGATGGACGATGGCTTCGACGTTACAGCCGTTGATTATCCTGTGCTGCTTTCGGTCGTTAAAGATATTAATGAACCGCGGGTTCCCTCGATAAAAGGGAAAATGAGGGCGAAGAAGGTGGAAATTGTCAAATTTAACGCCCAAGACATTGAGGCTGACCCAGTCTGCATAGGTTTACCCGGTTCACCAACTAAAGTTGTCACTGTATTCCCTCCCTTGGCTCGGAGTGAGCGATCAGTATTGACAGGCACTCTTGATGAACAGATCGACCAGCTAGTAATGAAGTTGACACCATATCTGTAATGGGGTGGGGAATATTTTTATGTTGAAAGTTAACAAAGAGCTTTGTATCGGCTGTGGAATATGTGCTGATAATTGTCCTTTTGCCGCAATTACAATAGAAGATGGAACAGCGGTGGTCGGGGAGTCTTGCAACCTCTGTGGTGCATGTGTTGAAAGTTGTGACGTTGGTGCTCTTACCCTGGAAGTTAGTGGTCGGAAAGCTCAAGAGAATTTGGCAGGATGGTCTGGAGTGGCGGTATTTTGTGAGTATCGCAGAGGTGCGCTTGCGCCGGTTTCTCTTGAACTCTTAGGAATCGGACGACAACTGGCCGATAAAAGAGGGGTAAAGCTGAACGCATTACTTCTTGGTTTTAACACCCGCGAGACGGCCTCCCTGCTCATTGGTCATGGTGCTGATGTCGTCATCCAGGTTGACCATGAAGCCTTGCGAGATTTCAGGGACGATTGCTATGCTCAAGTGTTTACCTATCTGGTCCAAAAGTATCGTCCGGAAATTGTGCTCGCAGGGGCGACCGCTATCGGTAGATCGTTTATTCCAGCGGTTGCAACTGCTCTTAACACAGGTCTTACTGCCGACTGCACGAAACTTGAGATCCGTGAGCAAGATGGCGTTCTTTTACAAACGCGGCCTGCATTTGGTGGCAATATTATGGCAACGATTGTTTGTGAAGCTTCAAGACCGCAGATGGCAACAGTACGACCGAAGGTTATGAAAACTTTGGATTTCAGTGCAGAACGTAAAGGCGAAGTAATTGTAGTACAACCTGCTGCTGATCTTTTTATAAGTAGAGTGCAAGTCCTTGAGTCGGTAGTCGGCGAGGCATCTAAGGTTAATATTCAAGATGCTGATATTCTTGTTTCCGGTGGCCGTGGTCTTGAAACTGCCAAGGGTTTTGAACTCCTTAATAAACTTGCCGACACCCTTGGAGCAAAGGTTTCCGCCTCAAGGGCTGTAGTTGATGCCGGATGGATACCCTATCCTCATCAGGTTGGCCAGACAGGCAAGACGGTTGCCCCTAAACTTTATATTGCCTGTGGGATTTCAGGCGCTGTTCAGCATGTAGCCGGCATGCAGTCTGCTGAAACTATTGTAGCCATCAATCGGGATGAGAATGCAACTATTTTTAATGTTGCTGACTATGGATTGGTAGGTGACCTTTATGAAATTATACCTAAACTTATTACCAAGCTCGAGGAGCGTCGTCGTCTATGAACCTCGCAGGAAAAGTTGCCGTTGTAACCGGTGGAAGCCGTGGAATCGGCCGGGCGATCTGTATTCGTCTCGCCTCATTGGGAGCCTTGGTGTATGTCAATTATGTCAGCCGTTCATCTGCCGCAGAAGAAACAGCGGCAATTATTAAGCAAGCCGGTGGAAGGGCTGAGATCATCGGTTTCGATGTAGCCCAAAGCGAAGCGGTACAAAATGCATTCAAAAAAGTTGTCAGCGAAGCCAGGTCCGTTGATATCTTGGTTAATAATGCCGGAATTACCAGAGATGGCCTTATGGCCAGGATGAAAGAAGACGACTGGGATGCGGTTATTGACACTAATCTGAAAGGCGCTTTTTTATGTGCCAAAGCAGCATCACGAGAGATGATGAAGAAAAAATGGGGACGTATTGTTAACATTTCTTCAGTTTCCGGGGTGGTAGGTAACCCTGGGCAGGTTAATTATTCAGCTGCAAAAGCAGGATTGATTGGACTGAGCAAGGCCATGGCCAGGGAATATGCCTCTCGCAATATCACGGTTAACAGTGTGGCTCCTGGTTATATTGAAACAGAAATGACAGATCAACTCGTGGATGCGGTTCGGGAGCAGATTAAAAAAGAAATTCCCCTTGCCTCTTTTGGCAAGGTCGAGGATGTGGCTGGAGCTGTGGCTTATCTAGTATCCGATGATGGACGTTACATCACCGGCCAGACACTCCATGTTAATGGTGGGATGTGTATGTAGCAGGGCAATCGGAAAAGTTTTTTCATCAAAAAATCAACAATGCGCACAGCGTAAATACTGTGGCTACTTTCAAGAAGGGAGACTCAAAATGGCAATTGAACAAGAAATGATTGATATAATCGTTGAGCAATTAAGCGTTGAAAAAGAGAAAGTCGTACCTAATGCTTCTTTTGTCGATGACCTGGGAGCGGACTCCCTCGACCTCGTCGAGCTGATTATGGCAATGGAAGAAGGGTTTGATATCGAGATTCCTGATGAGGATGCCGAGGGAATTACAACGGTTCAGGATGCTATTGACTACGTAAAGAAGAAGAAATAGCGTTAACAGAAAGGCATAAGCAGCAATTATTATTTGCCCCCCGTTTGCACTGTGTGACTGAAAAAAAGGAACGAAAAGGAGCAACTATCGTGAAGCGAAGGGTAGTAGTTACAGGCGTGGGATTGGTGACCCCACTTGGTATCGGAGTTGAGAAAACATGGCAGAATATTTGTTCGGGAGTCAGTGGCATTGATCTCATAACTCGATTTGATACCAGTGATTACGCAGTAAAAATTGCTGCTGAAGTCAAGGATTTTATTGCCGAGGATTATTTTGAAAAGAAAGCAATTAAACACCTTGATCTCTTCGTACAGTATGGCCTTGCAGCTGCACAAATGGCAGCAGAAGACAGTGGTCTTAGAATAACCGATGAGAATTGCGAGAGAGTCGGGGTTATCACTGGATGTGGAATGGGGGGGTTACCGACCATCGAGAAATACCATCAGATATGTGTAGAAAAAGGACCAAAAAAAATTACTCCATTTTTCATTCCGATGGTGATTCCCAATATGCCTTCTGGGCAGATTTCCATGGCTTTGAATGCAAAAGGACCAAATCTTTGTATGACAACGGCGTGTGCAGCCGGCACGCATGCTGTTGGGGAAGCCTATCGCCATATTAAGTATGGGATGTGTGATGTGGTCATCAGCGGTGGAACAGAGGCAGTCATTTGTGGATTGGGGGTTGCCGGATTTTCGGCAATGAAAGCTCTATCGACTAGAAACGAAGACCCAAAGGCTGCTTCTCGGCCCTTTGACATTGATCGCGATGGTTTTGTTATGTCTGAGGGGGCGGGAATGCTTGTTCTGGAGGAGTATGACCATGCGATGGCCAGAGGGGCAAAGATATACGCAGAGATCTGTGGCTATGGCTTGAGCAGCGACGCCTACCATATTGCAGCACCCCCTGAAAATGGAGAAGGCGGGATCCGGGCAATGCGAATGGCAGTGGAAGATTCTGGCCTGGATCTGGAGAATTTTGATTATATTAACGCCCATGGCACTTCAACTCCGCTTAATGATAAATGTGAAACACTGGCAATAAAGACTGTCTTTGGAAAGCATGCCGGAAAGCTGGCCATTAGTTCAACAAAGTCGATGACGGGTCATATGCTTGGTGCAGCGGGGGGAATAGAGGCAGTATTTACGGCCCTCAGCGTGTATGAGCAAATAGCTCCGCCTACAATCAATCTTAACCATCCTGACCCCGAATGTGATCTTGATTACGTGCCTAACGTTGCGCGTAAAATGAAAATTCGCGCTGCCCTGTCGAATTCCTTTGGCTTTGGTGGTACGAACGCCGTGCTGGCAATAAAAAGATGTACTGACTGACAAGAAATTTGGAGGAAAGGGTGAAGATAGTTATTGCTGCAGATCATGGTGGTTTTGAGTTGAAAGAATTGGTCAAAAGCACACTGGTGACCACAGGCGATCAGGTTGTGGATGTTGGTTGTTACTCAAAAGACTCGGTTGACTATCCTGATTTTGCAGAGAAAGCTATCGCACTTATTTTGAAAGACGAATGTCAAATGGGTATACTGATCTGCGGAACGGGAATAGGAATGTCTATTGCCGCTAATAGACATAGAAGCATCAGAGCTGCCAATTGTTCAAATGTCTACATGGCAAAGATGAGTCGCGAACATAACAATGCCAATGTTCTTTGTCTTGGAGCGAGGGTTCTCGAAGCGGATAGGGCTGTTGAGATGGTACGTGTATGGCTGGATACTGCCTTTTGCGGGGGAAGACACCAGAGAAGGATTGCCAAGTTTAGCGATTGAGGTTGGCTGAGATATCTTCAAAAATAAAGCCGATTTTGCATGAGCAAAATCGGCTTTATTTGTTTATGGATATATGAGTAGCAGGCAAGAGTGTTCTGTTCCTGAAAATATGATTAAATAATGGCCATTGTTTGATGGCTGGATCAATAAGTTCTGTTGTCGAATTCCAGTGAAAATATATTTCATTTCTGCTGAAACGATAAGATACTGCTGCAGCATATTGATTCTTGGGAGATTATTATATGAAATGCCCGTATTGTGGACATCTAGATAACAGGGTAATTGATTCGCGTCTAAATAAAGATGCAACAATTACCAGGAGGAGAAGGGAGTGTTTGGCTTGTAATCAGCGATTCACAACCTATGAAAGGCTTGAGGTTATGTTGCCGGTATTAATAAAAAAGGATGGCCGAAGAGAGCCATGGGACCGCCACAAACTTATTGCTGGTTTGGAGAAGGCATGCGAAAAAAGAACCGTCAGTCGCGATAAAATTGACGAATTCGCCGATGAAATCGAACATAAACTCCAGGATTATGGAGCTAAAGAAATTCATTCCCAGGTAGTAGGTCAATGGGTAATGGAGGGGCTGCCTCGCTTGGATGAGGTTGCCTATGTGCGCTTTGCATCAGTATATCGCCAGTTCAAAGATGTTAATGAATTTATGGAGGAACTAAAGACACTTCTCGACTCCAGAGGGAAAAATGAATAGCCAAGAAGATTTGTATTTCATGAGCATCGCTGTAAAAGAGGCCAGGAAAGGGTTAGGGAAGACTTCGCCAAATCCTTGTGTCGGGGCTGTAATTGTGAAAAATGGCAGGATAATTGGGAAAGGTTATCATAAGAAGGCCGGAACTCCACATGCCGAGATAAATGCAATAGGGAAAGCGACCGAAAGTGTTGCCGGGGCAACTCTGTATGTAACACTTGAGCCGTGTAATCATACTGGTAAAACACCGCCATGCACTCGTGCTATACTCGATGGGAAAATTACCCGGGTGGTAGTCGGAATGAAAGATCCCAACCCAATGGTCAATGGTGCAGGAATACATTTTCTCGAAAATTGTGGAGTGGCAGTTACCAGCGGTGTCCTTGAACATGTATGTGAAGAACTCAACGGCCCCTTTATTAAACATATTACAACGGGACTTCCCTGGATGATAATGAAAGCAGGTGTGAGCCTCGATGGACGATTGAATTATTTACAGGGAATGAGTGACTGGATCACAGGCAAGGAATCAGTGCTTGAAGCACACAAGCTGAGAAATAGAGTCGATGCTATTCTCGTTGGTGCTCGAACCATTGCTATAGATAACCCGTCACTCACCACGCGACTTCCATGGAAACTCACCAAAGATCCGGTGCGCATTATCGTGGATAGCCAGCTAACAACCTCGCTTAATGCCAAAGTGTATCATTTGAATTCGTCGGCACCGACATGGGTATTTCATTCTGAAGATGCACCTCAATCAAAAATTGAAGATTTTCAAGCACAAGGCGTGAGACTCTTCCCAATTCAGAGAGACGTTAGCGGTTTAAATCTTTTAAATGTTCTTAAAATGCTGGGCCGAGAGGGCCTTTGTTCCGTTATGGTTGAAGGAGGGGGAAAATTGCACGGTGCACTTTTAAATCAACAGCTCTTCGACTATGCACATCTGTTTTTTGCCCCTCTTTTTGCTGGAGATAAAGGTATTGGCTTGGCAGAAGGGCTTCGTGGGAAGGATAGGCAAAGCGCCCCAAAATTGGTTGAGGTCCGCTATAAACGGCTTGGTGATGATATGCTTGTCTCAGGCAAGGTGTCCTATTCCAAATAGGTGTTGTTCAAGAACTTCTTGCTGAGACGAGGAGCTATTTTTGCACAGTCAGTAAAATTGTTAAAAGTGATTGAAAGGGTAACAGTATCTTTTTCAAATGATGGGCTATGGGAAATAGTACATTGTGGCGGCAATTGCAGATCGCGCACTTGGCACGCAAAATCCTCCTCTGCCTTTGCATACATTGGGCAGAGCTGTTGCTGAAGATAAATGTTGAGATGCTGGATCTTTTGAGGGACATTCAATACAGGGTGGGTAAGAATTTCAGAAACCGGCGGGCTTGTAAGGTACTCAGCGAGGGGAGAGTTCTGACGAAATGCGAGATCGCGAATGAAGCCGAAAAACCTTTTTTGTTTGCTATCTCCCAGCGCAAGAGCTCTAAAAAAACGTACTATGGCAATACGATCGGAGTTCGCGGGCAATCTTAATATTTCCGCAACCATCTTTTCCTGGAGACGACCATTATGAATCTCGGCGATTATCATCGGATCTTGTCGGAGAATGTTTTCCAATTCACCAATAGTTGAGATTTGCTTTCTCAATTGCAATCTCTCCAGATAAACCGAAACAATATCTCGATGACTGAGAAAACGGCTGCAAATTTCAACGAATCGAGCCTTTTCAGCCAGAGATAAGGGCTTGGAAAGACTTTGCTCGGTCAGTAAAGTGTCGAGTATGATTTTTGCTTCGATGTCTTTTGCAAAAACCAGACATTCTACACATTCTATTTGATGGGTAATTGATAAGGCAAAAAGCAGTCGTTTGAAGCCACAAAGAATATCAAAAGAATTTCCTTCGCGGGCAAGAAGGATTGGCTTGTGAAGTATGCCCACCCGATGGAAAGATTGTGCTAATTCATCAGAAATCTCGGCTGATTCCCAAGGATGGAGGCTCCAGTTTCTTGAAAATACAATAGCATTTAACGGAACTGCACGACACAGCGGATTTATGGAGGGCATGCTGGATCACTTCATGGAGATACGTGACACAATTGTATAAAAAAACCCTGAGAACAGCAAGGCCATGCTCAGGGTTTTTTTAATGAACGAGATAAAATACAATTTAAGAAAATTGGTAACACTTATAAAGTGTTAATCTTTTCTCGCAATATCCCTGACGGTTTAAAGGTAACAACTTGTCTGGCATCCAAGGTGAGTTCATCCCCTGTTTGCGGATTTCTTCCCCTGCGCGCATTTTTACGCTTGACATTAAATTTTCCGAATCCGCTCAAAAGAAGGTCAGAACCGTTTATTAGCGAGTCTTTCGAGATTCGTAAAAATGCTTCAACTGAATCAGTGGCTTGGGCCTTTGTCAAGCCTTCATGATTTTTATATACTTGCTGGACCAAATCTGCTTTGGTAAGTGTCATAATTCCTCCTAATTTTACTGTATTAGTTAAGTACCTTAGTACAATCATATACTTTTAAAGCAGAAAGTCAATTTTTCTCGAGCAAAAAGAAGTGAATTTAGTCATACTTATTTAAATGACGGAAGCGATTTTGAAAATTGGCAAGTACATTGCGACAACAAGGCCACCGATCATCCCACCGAGAAATACCATCATAAAAGGTTCTATCATTGCTGTCAGATTTTCAACCGCTTGATCTACTTCTTCATCGTAAAAATCAGCTATTTTTTCCAGCATTGTGTCCAAGGCACCAACCTGCTCTCCAACATTAATCATCTGAATTACCATATTGGGGAATACGCCACTTTCCTCTAGTGGGTCAGCCAATGGACGACCTTCGGCAATCGAATCTCCGACTCTAAATACTGCATTTTCAATAACTTTATTCCCAGCGGTTTTAGCGACTACTTGTAATGCTTCAAGGATAGGAACGCCAGCCTGGAGCATTGTGCTGAGGGTTCTGGTAAATTTAGCAACAGCTACTTTCCGCAATAATACCCCTACAACGGGTGAATACAGTAGACCTTTGTCGATTGCCAGTTCTCCTTTTTTTGTAGCATAAATCTTTTTCACAATGAAAATAGCGACAAATAAGCCGATGATAATGAAAATGAAATTACTTTTAAAAAAATCACTCATACTTACAACAATTTGTGTCGGCACAGGAAGTGTGGAACCGAAATCTTTAAACATCTTAGAAAAAACGGGAATCACGAAGATGAGAATAACCGTTAATATGACAAGAGAGATACCTAAGCAGATGGCTGGATAGGTCATGGCCCCTTTGATCTTCTTTTTCAAGGCCATGCTTTTTTCCATGAAAACAGCAAGCCTTGAGAGAATTGTATCAAGAATACCACCGGTTTCTCCTGCCTCGATCATGTTGGTAAAGAGATTATCGAACACCTTTGGTTTTTTTCGCATTGAATCTGCAAGAGTGGATCCCGATTCGACATCTGAGCGAATTTCGCCCAATGCTTTTTTGAAAGATGGGTTTTCCTGCTGTTTTTCAAGTATCTCGAGGCCTTGTACCAATGGAAGTCCGGCATTGATCATAGTTGAAAGTTGGCGGGTAAAGATGACAATATCTTTACCGGTCACCTTTGGTTTAAAAAAAGAAATATTTGCCAAGAGGTCTTTTGGCTTTTCTTTGATTACAAGGTCACTCATTCGTAACCGTTTGATTTGTGCCAAGGCGCCTGCCTGATCGGGAGCTTCGATCTCACCTTTTCTTTTTTCACCTGCAGAATTTTTTCCTTTCCAGATATAAACAGGCATCTTTGCCTCCAATTTAAGAGAGCATATCAAGAGGGTCTTGCAAACATCCCTCAATTATTTTAAACAACAAGTAATATCGATTATATATCAAGAATATCCTTATTACAAGTCCCGGCTTTCTACCACACTTATATATTTTGTCGGCGATCAGAACAAAAAGTATTGCAAAGATAAATGGGGTTGAGGGAAGTTAAACAAAAAAAGCTTGTCTTAGAGGGCTACGATTGGTATTATCTTCAATTCTGTATTTATTTCTTGTATCAGTTTGTGGTGTAGCACGACTGTTTCTCTGGTGTGAAAATGAGTGCGCCAGTAAGAGTTTGAAGGATTGGAGGACAAAGATGGAAAGTCAGACGATTGTGAATTATGCTGATGGCTGTTTTCAGCCTATCATTGAAAAATGTGAAGGATGCGGACGTATTGTTGAGAATGAAACTTCTAAATTTTGTCGAAGCTATGTGAATCCAGCGGCAAAATGGAAACTGGGGTTTTGTAATTTCGCCACCCACGCAAAACCGGAAATCAGTGTTGTGAAAGTTAGAGTTAATCCTTTGAAGGCGGCAAAGCGAGCTTCAAAGAGAAAGTAGTTTGAAACGTGTCAAATAAAAAAGGGATCTGCCGTAAGGCAGATCCCTTTTTTTATAGGCGATCGCCGAATATTGCTGTACCAACCCTGACGATAGTTGCACCTTCTTCAATTGCGATATGAAAATCGTCCGACATTCCCATGGACAACTCCGTTCGAGTGCTATACGGGAATAGATTTTTTGCTGTACATATTTCGGCCAAAATCCGAAGGTTTCGAAAATGGCGACGAGATCGTTCAGGGTCGTCGGAAAGAGGCGGTATGGTCATTAGGCCGCAAACTCTTAATCTTTTGAGTTCTGAAAGTTGATGAAGCAATACCTCCGCTTCATCTGATGTGACTCCAGCTTTTTGGGGATCGTTGCTGATGTTTACCTGGATGAGTATATCCATACTCTTGTTGAGGCTTTCGAGCTGGTTATTGAGAGCTTTTCCAAGCTTGAAGCTGTCCACTGTTTCAATCATGTCACAAGTCTCGGCTGCTATTTTCGCCTTATTGCTTTGCAGGTGCCCAATAAAATGAAAAATTGCCTCCGCAGGCACAAGCCCTCTTTTAGTTTGTACTTCCTGAATGTAATTTTCACCGAAAAAAAGTTGGCCAGCGGCAAGGGCTTCATTTATTGAATTCGCCGAAAATCGTTTCGATACTGCAACCAGTTTGATATTTTCAGGTGATCTTCCTGCTTTGTGTGCAGCTTTGATGATTTTTTCTTTGACTATTTGAATGTTCTGGGCAATCATATATCGTCTGTTAGTTGGTTATAAGGAGAAGAGATTTTCCGCATTTTCAGTGGTTTGTCTGATGAGCATGTTCACATCGATCTGACGAAGCTCGGCGATTTTCATGGCGGTATAGATCAAATACGCAGGCTCGTTTCTTTTGCCGCGGAATGGTTGGGGAGCAAGGAAAGGGCCGTCTGTCTCCAGTACCATTGAGGTAAGCGGAATCTTCCTTGCCACGTCCTGAAGTATTGTGCTGTTTTTAAAAGTGACTATTCCTGGAATTGAAATAAGCATTCCTAGGTCGAGAATTTTACGGGCATAGTTGTAATCCCCGGAAAAGCAATGCATGATTCCTCCATGCGTCAAGGGTTTCGCATCCAGAAGTGCCCTTAAAGTATCATCATCGGCATCTCTGTTGTGAATGATAACTGGGAGGTTGAGCTCGTCCGCCATATCAAGTTGTCGGCGGAAATGGTAGCGTTGCTTGACCGGATCTGAATATTCTTTATAATAGTCAAGACCGATCTCGCCAAACCCGACAATGTGGGTAGAATTGGACTTATATATCTTCTCAAGCACAAGATAGTCCTCTTCTTTTAGGTAATTGACATCATGGGGGTGTATGCCGATTGTTGCTGAAATATTTTTGTTCCTGCGGGCAAGTTCAATAGCTGTTTGAGAACTTGCTAAATCAATACCTATTGTTATAATTTTTTTGATGTGCTGTGAGAAAGCACGATCAAGCACTTTTTCCAGGTCGGTGGCATAGGCGGACATGTCCAGATGGCAGTGCGTGTCAATAATCGAGCTGACTTCGAGCACAGATTTCCACTCGTCATAAAATTGCGGTTTATTTTTCATCTTGAACTCTTTAGCAGAAATGGTTGAATGTGGCAATTTTCATTACCTGGAAGTTGAAAAAATGTAGAAGGTTTCCCTCCCAAATTTTCAATTTTAACCTCTCTGCGGAGCTAGCGGGATGAATTTGTTATAAAAATATAAAATAAATCTTCATATAGCAAAAAAACTATCGTATAGTGCGATAAGTGATATGTTGTTGGAACATCGTTAAGTTTTTTGATGTGAGGATGTTGATGATTTTTACACAAAAAGCATGGCGCTGATTCTTGTGAGTGGATGTTTTTTCAAGAAATTATCGCAAAAAAATTATTTAAATCAGTTTGATTATACAATCAGGCTTATTTTAGCATATTGGCCTTAGCACCAGCTGATACCAGCAATCAACATTTACGATGAGGTTTGTGGCATGAATTACGGGATTGTCAGTCAAGAACAACTCGAGCAGATAGATCGGATTTTGGCAGATAAGCTAATAAAACTGGGTGTTGATTGCGTCATTATCATCGATATGGCCGGTAATATTATTACCGCCAAGGATAATGGTGAAAGTAAGTACGATGTCTATTCCTTTGCCGCGCTTGCCGCCGGGAATTTTGCAACAGTCGATGCCATGGCCAAGCTTGTAGGTGAGCAGGAATTTTCTCTGTTGTTTCATAAAGGCCAGGAATCAAATATTCACTTTAGCAAAATCGATGATGAGTTACTCCTAATTTCCATGTTTGGTCGCGATATATCTCTTGGCTTTCTCCGCCTTAATGTTGTCGATGTCATAGAGAAAATTAGAAAAATTTGGGACCGGAAATAACATCAGCTGATTTTTTTGCCTTATCTAGTCGATGTGATGAATAAACCACAGGCATCCGCAGTGATAATCAACAGGGAGCAGAACGTTGAGCTTTATCAACTTAAAAGACAAGATAGTGCAGGTGAAAATTGTGTACTATGGACCGGGACGGTGCGGCAAAACCACCAACCTCGAGTACATTAATCGAACGTACCGTAAACAGATCGCCTCAGAAATGGTCAGTCTGAAAACACACGGGGACAGGACATTATTTTTTGACTTTTTACCTTTTGATATGGGGCAGATAAAAGGTTATGACATCAAAATTCAGCTTTATACCGTGCCTGGACAGGTGAAATATAATGCTACCCGAAAACTGGTTCTGAGGGGTGTAGATGGAATAGTATTTGTTGCAGATGCCATGGAAAAACAGCGTGAAAAAAACATTAGGTCTTTGAACCAGCTTCATGAAAATCTTCAGTCGTATAAAGAGAGTATCTTCAAAATTCCACTTGTGATGCAATACAACAAGGTGGATCTCAAGGAGCACGGTATTCCCATCCTTCCGATTTCAGTGTTGGAAAAGGATCTCAATAGCAGATTAAAAGTACCCTATTTTGAGGCAAGCGCGATTACTGGGTATAATGTTGCCGCGACATTGAAGAAAATTATTTCTTCATCGGTAATCTCAATCCAGAAAAAATTACTCTAGAGAGAAACTGTGGTGAAACAGTATACCGAAAACCAATATGATGATGATTTAACTCTCGGCAATGATGAGTATGATGATTCATATTACACTGATGCGGACGATCTCTTTGAATTTTCAACCGACGATGAATCGCCCATCAGCCGACTGAAGAGTTTGGTCTTGTCGATAGATTGGGAGATAACCGACGAGGTGCTTCTTCAATTCAACGAGGAGTTGCTCGATCTAAAGAGCATTTGGGCAGGTGAAACAATTTACCTGGTGTATGTTCAAGCTTTGGAGAAGATCAGCAAATATATTTATCAGAATAAAGCCGATTCTCACCCTAACGCTATCAAGTTGCTTCTGACTTTTTATTATAATCTCGAAAAGATAGTATCTTCTCAGGATCTTTCAGAAGACCAAAAAAAAGAAATCTTGTTGGAAGACGTTAAAAAATTTGAGAATCTCAAGCGTCAAATCAAACAAAAGACCTCATCCGAAGCAACTCGGAGACCTGAGAAGCTACAAACTCAAAAAGATGTCAGTGTGGCCCCCGTCGAAGATGAATTACTGAACCTCAAGGCTATAGTGCTTGGTATTGATTGGGAGATCGGCGATAAGGAATTGAACGATTTGCGAAGTGAGGTTTCTCGGCTTGAAGAAAAATATTCGGGAAGTCGGCCGAAACTAATTCTTCTCCAGGGGATCGGCACCCTTGCTGCTTACATCAAGGTGAAGAAAAGTAATGCCCACCCTGATGCATTCATAGTCATGCAGCTTTTTTATGAAAGTCTTGAGAAAATTGTTCAGAAGCCCATGAGTTTTGAAGAGGAAAAATCTATTCTCTTTCCCGCCGTTGAGAAATTTAATTCTTTTAAAGCGCTGCTTGGTCCCACAATTTCAACCGATCCAATGGAAGAAAGTGATGATGAGGAGGCAGAAGATTATGGTTCGACAAACGGTGTGAGCGAAATTTCTCCTGCCTTGACTGATGTTTCGGAAGACGAAGAGGTTGGATTTCAGGCTGAGGAAGAGGCAATGGCTTTGGGGTTGGATGAATCCGGTGGCGTAACCTCTCATATTGATGATTTTTTTGGAGAAAGTAGTCTCAATAACAATTTCGCAGAAAATGTCACTGACAAGGACGTTTCCAAACATCGCCCTCCTGAAGATACGGACAAGGTCAAAAAGGAAATTTCCAGATTTGATGTTGAACCGGTTGTGCCGGACAAGGCAGCCCAGCAGAAAGAAGAATTGATGCTGACGCAGGAAGTAATTGTCAGTACAGCTGAGACTATATTTCCTTCTGAGGCACCAGACTTTCCTGAAGTTGAGAAAGAAAATGACCTGTTGGATCGGAAGAAAGCTCTTCAAGGTGTGGATGTCGAGACTGAGGCCGATGACGATAGCGATGAATTATCTTTGCCCATGGAGGGGGAAGAATTTGCTCCTGCTCTCGTTTCTATGGAGGAGGAAAGCCTTTTTAGTGCAACTACTCTCGACCGAGGACCGGCCTCCAGCAGTGTTACTGAAGAAATCGTTGACACTATTGATGGATTGTTTTCCTCCCAGGATGAAGCTCCAGTGGTTCCAGCTTTCTCGAATACTCTCGAAGAAGAATCAGTTGTCGATACCAATGAAGAAGTGAAAAATGATGAAGAACTGATTGGTTTTGAAGACTGGTTGAAAGAGGAGAGCAGGGAAGAAGAACCTGTGCTTAAAGCAGATGTTGCGCCGGTTGCCCAGGATGCAAATATCGAACTATCCCACACCGCTGCTGGGGATTCGAGGCCGGTATTGGAAGAAGATGAGGTTGAAAATCAACTTACGCAAAAAGATTTTGTCGAAGATCAGGTGGAAGACAACCTGAATTCATTCTTTACTGATAGCGACTTTGATGAGAACAGCGAAAATGATTCTGAAATTGACGCTCTTTTTGAAAGCTTGGAAACCGATATCCTAGAAGAAAAAGAAGATGAAATCCCCGTTGAAATTTTGAAACGCGACGAAGATTCATTCGATTCTGACCAAGAACAGGAAGAATCTGTTGAGGATGAATTGGCTTTGTCATTCCCGGAAAACAGGGATGAAGATATCGTTGAAAAATCAGTGAGCGCTCTTTTTGCAGACACTGATTTTGTCGAAGATGAGGTGGGTTTAGATATAGAGCCGATTTTTCCTGCAGATGGCGGGGAACCGAAGGCGGTTCCGGTGGAATCTGTGGAGGAACCTGCTGAGGAGGAGGTAGTCTTTGAGCTTTTCAAGGAAGTGATTGAGCCTGATATTGCTGCCGAACCGAGAGGAAACGAAGAGGAAGAGCTATCTTCCGATGAGTCGTGGATGGCAAAAGGTGAGAGCCTGATTTCAGGATTTTCAGAATCTCCGGAAAACGAAATTGTTGAGGAATGGGTAGACGACAGTGTAATCACCGTTGAAAAACTGACAAAGCTTGAACCACTTGGTGATTTACAAGCATGTATCGACTCGTTAAAGATTGAAATCAACGATACAATTATCGTTGGATTGTTTCAAGAAATCAACATTCTTCGTCAGAAATGGGTCGATAAACCGTTGGAAAAGATTTTTCTGCAACTCTTATCGACTGTCGCCCAACATATTGACAGTTATCGTTATGAGTCCAGTGCAGAGGCATATGGTCTTCTTGTTTCGGTTTGTGGGGCAATGTTGAACCTGAAGGATAGTGATGCTCAAAATAATCTGGAACTCCTCCTTGTTGAAAATCTTAAGGTCTTGGAATGGCAGCAGGGGATGCTTTCGAGACAAGCGGTTAAAAAAGGCAGTCAGTTGACTTTTGCTGAGCCACTTCGGACTGAGAAAATGAGTGACGAACAGTCTGACGCACAGAAAGACTTTGATGATCTCTTCGAACATTATGAAGATCAAACTGCAGAAGACATATCCAAACGCCATGAATATCTTGGCGACACTGCAAACCATACTGATTCCATGCCGGCTTTTACCGAGGACGCTGTCGAAAGCAATGAGCAATTATTGGACGGAGACGACAGTGAAGCAATGCGGGAGAGCTTCGCCGAAGATTTAAGAAAAGAAATTGCAGTACTGCGTCAAACATTAAAGAACGAAATAGCCGACCTGAGAAGGGAATTCAAAAAAGAATAGAAGCTGTCTCGAAACAGCTTGGGCATCAATACCATTATCATCGACAAGGAAGGTTGTTGAGCACTTCCTCGTCGGATGTCGTTCGATAAAAGGGGTCATCTCCATGTGGAAGATGACCCCCTTTTGTTTCTCTCTTTACAAAGCGATGAGTCCTATTCCAGACCTCGGAAATCGAGAATACATGACAGCCCTGCAGCCCTTCATTTTCGCTGATTCGCCACATAACTGGACATTCGCCCCACAGCAATATATAAGCAGAAAATTGGACATCGACATACGTAATATATTATATAAACATATAAATTATATTTTTACGTCAATTAATACTTGATTAACACCTTTTCTGGGGTAAGATGCGCTAATATTAACACAAAAGAAAAGGTGTTTACATGCAACAAAACGTGCTTTTTGGGGATGAAAGGAAAAATAACCAAAATATTGATCTCGGCTTTGGCTTGACCCTCGATGTTATCGGTGGACAAGGAAAAAAAGCCAAGAAAATTATCCTTTACCGGCAAGGAGTTAACGTAAGAACACTTGATCCGTCGGATAACGTGGCGAAACGACTTTTTGTGGTTGAAGCGATAGAAATGGGTGCCGGAAAGTCGAAATTAGCCGAGTCGCTGGCCATTAGTCGCCAGACCATCCACAACTGGCTGGAGATAAAAAAACATTTCGGCCGTGAAGGTTTGATTCAAGGC
>JAZDOW010000031.1:0-32168 GCA_043798185.1 Pseudomonadota bacterium
TCAATGATTGATACATCAATAAGTCCAGCAGCAACAAACTCCTTTTCTATTTCATTTGCGTTTGCTGAAATACAAATGATTGAAATAAGAAAGAGTTGGCAAATGATCGAGAATGGTATTTTCATCAAATTTATAACGTAAAGTTCTGGGGGAGCCGCGTTGTTAGCGGCTCCGCAGAAACGACTTGTTCCGTTCTGCATTGTCATTCTCATTACAAGTCGGAAAACAGCTGCTGAATGTCGGCATCAGAGGATGACGATGAAGAACGTAGAGATGAGTAGTTTTGATCTTCATCAGACTGTTCGTCCAAACGGGGGTAGTCTTCTATTATTTGTGACAGATCATTGACTCCTGGGATTTCTTCGTCGTCGGGGAACAGCTCTGCGTAGTCATCGCAATCATCAGGTATTGTGCTGTATTCATCATGCCAATACTGGGAATCACTGCAGTCATTTTCAAGATCAAGCGTCTCTGCTTCACTGATCGCATCTACAATGGTTTGAGCAAGTTGTTTCCTGCACACATCCCTCTCTTGCATTTCTACGGATTGTTCGACCACTGTTGGGACGATAGTATGCGCTGCGGCGACCAGCCCCCAGTAATCGACAGAATTGTCGACTTTCCGTCGTCTGAGTAGTTCGGGTACATATTCTGGGGTCGAGGGTGTGGATGCATATGGCAACAGTGAACGAAGAACCTCAAACAGCCTGCGCCAATGGATAACGGATGCAGCATCAGAGTTATGCTGCCAGAATTGTTTTGAACACGCGTACGGGACGACGGAGTCAAGAATCATCCAGAACACGCTCCCGAATTGTGACAAATCCCTCACTTTTCTTCCTAGAGATGTTGACTTGCTTTGAACCAAGGCCAGATGGAGGTCGGTGATGACAGACAGCGTATCGGAGAGTCCTGCGGCAGGAAGAAGCGTCTCTCTGATATGATCTCTTAGAAGCTCAATATCGGAAGAATCAGTAACGGCTATCCGGTGTTTCTCGGACCCACCGACACGCGTTGATCGAGTTGGACCAGTGATAGCGGATAGCTCCTTCAGGGCAAGTTGCCTCAGGTAGGCGATGCGTGTGGCTTTGTCGGACTGAATCAACTCGACAAGAAGATCGCGCATGCTGGGGTGATAGAATTGAACGATGGCATCACTCGTGAGAAGGGGTTTTCGACGTAGGAATGTGCCGTGAGCACTGGCAAGGCTGATGTCAAAAGAGTGAAAAACTTCAGGTGCACCTAAGATAGCGTCCTCATATCGTCGCCGCAGATCAGACATCCGGATGGTGCCACCCGCAGCCATGACCTCAGTACAAAGGAGCCTTTCTCCGGGAGAGGCTGCGAAATATGCTGTCTTCCACGCGTCTCCGGGAGCCTTAAGAAAAGAAGAGACTTTGGCCTCTATCTCTTTCGCATTCCCCTCAACAGACTCTGAAAAGGTTACGAGACGTCCAGTGCACAACTGTCTGATCGACTCCGGCGAGTAGTTGGGATGGTCTGTAATCATTATGCAAGCCTTGCCTCGAAGGTAGTCACGCACTTCGGTGGGAAGGTTCGCCATACGTGCGTGATTGTACAAGATCGTGGCCTTCTCAAAGCGAGAGAGATGATCTACAGCAACGGTCACTGTATCCGTCGTGGAGAATGCCGGCCGCTCTTCTTTCAGCCGTGAAGACGCAATTGCTTCCTTCAGAATATACTCGCGGGCTGTCCATACCAACTTGTGGTCTCGCCCAAGACTACCAACAAGACGCAAGAACCCCCGAGTCCAGTCGTCTCTTTGCGATGCGAGCAAAGAAATGTCGCCGAAGACATCATCACAGATAAAGAGCTGCTTGGCATCATCTCGATATGCGTCATAGAAATCTCTCTGATTACGAAGGTCAAAGACTTCGTAAGAGAGCGCTGAGAAGGATGCGGCGAGGGCGTATGCCGTGCATGTTTTTCCCATTTTGGGCGGCCCGGTCAAGACACAAAAATGTTGCTTGTGCAGAAGCTCTATCGCGTTCAGATAGGGACTCGTCGCGACGAACGTTGCTATTTCGGCTTGAGCTGCAAGGAGATAGTCGAGTGAGCGACGATGCAGTCCCCACTCAATCAACTCCCGAAGTTGGCTGACCCCGAGTATTTGAGGGAAAGCAGAAACAATCCTGGGGTGGCAATCGAGCAATTCCTGCAAGTCAGACTCGCCAAGAACCGATACTTGCAGGATTTCGTCGTGGCCCAACCTGATAAGTCCATGAAGTTCATCCTTATCCTGAGCCGTTAGAGGGCAGTTGGTGATGACAACGTAGTGCTGACATACATGGTGATGCTTGCTAAGGATACGTTCGATTTCAGTGGGTAAGATGCGTTTCAATTCTGCGCGTACCTTATCCGCTCCGCGCGTGCTGTAGGTACGATGCTTTACCTGAAAGATCCATTCGCCACTCCAGCGGTCTGATTCACTAGGAAATGACGTCGCTTCGCCGCTGAAGGTGGCGTCTCTCCCCTTATCGACAGAGCCGCTAAACGTAGACACTCCATTGCCAATTATCTGTCGTAGGAGGGTTCGCGCAAGCTGCTCGAAGTTGAACCAACCGAGCTGCTCAAGATTGTATTTGCATGTTCCCATGATCTTCAGCCGAACGTAGAGTTCAGCGGAAGCCGCGCTGTTTGCGGCTTCCGCTGTAACGTTCTGTTCGCCTTTGGTATATTATTTTAAGCTGTTAAGTTACTTCTATGTGTAGGCTTTTGCCCAGAGCTTGTGCAAATTTCTCCAATGTTGACAACTTGATATCTTCTGCGTGATTCTCAATACGTGAAATGGCTGTTTTTTTTGTATTGAGTTTTAGGGCGAGTTGTTCCTGTGTTAAACCGGCTTCTTCCCTCGCAACTCTAAGCATTACACCAATTTTAAATTCTTCATAACCGGATTCATAGCTCTTGGCGAAGGCTGGATCACTGGACTTCCGTTTGGAAACATATGATTTTAGAGTTTTCATTTTATTTCCTCCTCTCGAAATAATCTTTTTTTCTGGCTTCCGCGATCTTGATGGCCTGGGGAGGAGTTTTTTGGGTTTTCTTTTGGAATGCGTGATTGAGTACTATGAGTTTCGGGCCATTGAAAAAACCGAGTAGACGGAATATGTTGTTTCCATTTGCTACTCTCACCTCCCATATTTCGTTGGTATTAACGAGCTTTTTTAAATAGCTCGATGGTATGGTCGGTAATTCCTCTATTAACCTCAAAACCCATGTTGTCTTCTGTGCCTGCTTCGGTGACAGGGACTCCAAAAACTCCTCGACCGGGCAACTTCCTGCTGCCGTTTCATAAAATATAATCTCGCGTGTCATACTTAATTGTTAACATGTAGGTTAACTTTGTCAAGGAGAATTCTGTTTGTCATTTTAGAAGCGAACGAGGGAGTTCGCCGGACACGCGCTTTTTGCGTGTCCGGCGAAATTCCCAAGCTGACTAGCCCCGATCATTTTTTTCAGCTGAGGTGTTTTACTGTTTTTTTCTAAAATATTTCTGATGGTAATCCCATGTAGCAGAATTGTAAGAAATTTTTATCACAATAGCCGAGATGGTATGTAATGACAAGAAAAGAGTTAGGAATTTAAGTTTCCGCTTTTTGGGGTTTTTAGCCAATTAGGCCGCGTCGGCCTAATATGCGAATTCGTTTGTAACCTGACAGCGAAAAGAGTGATATTGATGGTGGTAAATGGTGTTACTTTCGGTTTTTTGGGAAAAATCGCTTGTTATGCGGAATCGGCACTAAGTGGAAAATAACTGAACAGTAGAAGAATATATGTGTGATATCGGTGACATATGCGGTGATGGATTTGGGGAGTTTCTCCTGAAAGGCAATATCATTGCCAAAGGGAAGGAACGGCATCTTGTTCATCGGGTACGAAGATTTTTTGAATTTCGACGGCAATACCCCAAAATAGCTTGGTTTGAGTAACTGCCCCTTTATGTTGGAGAACTCAACAGACTAATTGAGGCCAGAGTAATAGTAAGTGTTGACGTTTGATTATACCCAATCCCCCCCCATTTAGGAAGTCGGATGGAAAGATGGATATTACATTTGCTCCAAGACCCCACTCCCGGTGTTTCAGGGGGTGGGGCCATGACTGGCCGTGAATGGTTAAAACGCTCGGGGTACTAATGGGGTGTATGGCTCGCCAACCGACGGAAAAGCTTGCGGAAGGTGTTGAAGCTGCAGTATTAAAGCCCGCACAGCCTCTGGATCGTAGTCCTCTTCCTGCCCTCCTTGTGAAGCTGGCACTTAGACAATGGGACGGGGGAGCACTTTCGCCCGTTCGGCGATCTCGGCGACCCGATGTTCCCATTCGATTGCCATTAAATGCACCCCGGCAACTCCCTTCATTTCTTTGAACTCCTCAATCTGTTCGATGGCGATCTTGATGCCTTCTTCGGCGGCCTTTCCTTTGCCGGCCCCTTTCAGTCTATCGATCATTTCAACAGGGACATCCATGCCGGGGACCTGCTTTGCCATATACTGCGCCATCCCGACACTTTTTAACGGAGTCACTCCGGCCAGGATAAAGCATTTTTCGGTGAGTCCCATGTCGACAGCCGTTTTCATGAAGGTTCTGAATTTGGCCATATTATAGATGCATTGCGTTTGAACGAAATCCGCTCCGGCATCGATCTTTTTGGCAAGGCGGTAGACGCGGAATTCAAAAGGATCGGCAAACGGATTGCAAGCTGCACCGATAAAGAGTTTCGGGGCGACATCGATGGTCTCGCCGTTCATGAATTTTTCTTCGTCGCGCATCTTTTTTGTAAGCGCTATCAACTGGATCGAATCGATGTCATAGACGTTTTTAGCATTGGGATGATTGCCGAACCGCTGATGGTCACCTGACAGACAAAGCATGTTTCTGGCCCCGAGAGAGTAAACGCCCAGGACGTCACTCATCATGGCCAAACGGTTACGGTCCCGGCAGACCATCTGGAAATTCGGTTCGATCCCTTCCTGCACGGCGATGGCGGAAGCCGCCCAGCTTGACATGCGGACAACTGCGGTCTGGTTGTCGGTAATATTGACGGCATCGACATTGCCTTTCAGGAAGGCGAGTTTCTCCTTCAGATAATGGACATTAGCCCCCTTTGGCGGGCCGCATTCGCCGGTAAAAGCAAAATGCCCTGCGCGCAACACGTTTTCAAGATTACTCCCGGATTTAGTCTCATTCATTGGGTAAGCTCCTCTCTGATGGATTTACGGGGACCACCATCCCTTGAGGTGTTCCAGTCTTTGGCGGGGGCAAAGGCAAGGAGATCTTCCAACCTTCCCTGTTCCATCTTCTTTTTGACGATCATGTCCCATATGCACACGACATCCTTGCTGATTTCACACAGGCCACTGGCGCTGCCGCCACAAGGGCCGTTCATCAGGCTTTTTGAGCATCGGGAAATAGGGCAAAGGCCGTCGTAATGATGGATGACGCATGATCCGCATCCTGCGCAACGTTCTTCCCAGATGCCGTGCGCGGTTGCGCCGCCAAAGAATTTGGTATTGATCGCTGGGTAAAATTTCTGTTTCGGATAGGCCTCGGAAAGAAATTGCGGGCCGACGCCGCAGGCCATGGAGACGACCGCATCATAGTTATGGACTACATCACTCAACTCAGCGATATATTCAGGGTCGCACTGCCTCTCCAGAAGGTTTTCCTCGATCGTTATGGGTTTGCCTTCTTTTTTGCGAGCAATTTTCAAACTGGATGCCAGTATTTGAACTTCTTTCAGACCGCCGACATTGCAAACGGTCACGCAGCCCTTACATCCGGAAATTAAAATATTCCGGCAATCCTTAATCATACCTAAAATCTCGGCCAGAGATTTTCTGTCACCAATAATCATGTATCACCTCGTTATATAACGGTTTCCGTCCTTACGGGACTGGGCCCGAGTTCCTTGATACGATCAGTCATCTCCTGGGCAATTTCCGCGAACCTTGGGCCCATAGCGGAAGAAAGATTATACATCTCAACCCGCTCGGGCTCGATGCCCAGCTCTGCCAAGGTCTTTTTCACATATTCGACCTTTTTTCTGGCTCGGAGGTTTCCTGCCAGGAAATGACATTCTCCTTCCAGGCATCCAGCCACATATACGCCGTCAGCGCCGTCTTCAATGGCCTTTAAGAGGTGAAAAATATCAACTCGTCCGGTGCACGGAAGCTGCACTATTTTCACATTCGGCGGATAGGATAACCGCATGGATCCAGCGAGATCAGCGGCCGCATAGGCGCAATATTTACAGCAAAACGCCACTATTTGAGGTTCAAAAGTATCCATCTGTTCTCCAGTTATATAAGTAAAAATCCTTTGTTTTCTTATTCAGACATCGTCCTCAGGCCGCAGCGGGTTCGAAAAAAAGCGCGTCCGTTTTAGCAATGATCTGTTGATCGGTAAAATGCTGTAAAGTGATGGCCTTGCCAGGGCATTCGGAGGCGCAGATACCGCATCCATGACATTCGGCCGGTTCGATCACTGCGTGGCCCTCATGGCGGATATGGGGAACGCCGTAGGGACAGGCCCGGACGCAGGTCAGACAGACTGCGCAACGGCTGGCATCCACCTTTGCCACTACTCCGCCAACCCAGATCTCCGGCTTGGATAGGATGGTCATGGCTCGTGATACCGCCGCCTGGGATTGGGCGATACTTTCGTCCAGGGATTTTGGATAGTGGGCCAGGCCCGCCATGAAAATACCCTCGGAGGCGAAATCCACCGGCCGCAGTTTGCTGTGGGCCTCGACCAGAAAACCTTCGGCATTGACCGGGACCTTGAAGAGTTCAAAGAGCGCCTTGTTGGGATTGGGCAGGACAGCAGAGGCCAGAACAACCAGATCCGGATGCATATCCAGACTTCGGCCCAGGATTGGATCCAGGGTAGTGAGTGTTAACCGCAGGTCTTCCTCCAGGACCAACTCCGGCGGATTATTGACGTCAAAACGGATAAAGAGCACTCCGGCCTTACGGGCCTCTTTGTAGAGATCTTCCCGGAATCCATAGGACCGGATATCCCGATAGAGGACAAATACCTTCATGTCCGAATTGATCTTTTTCAGTTTGATGGCACTCTTCAAACTGTGGGTACAGCAAACCCGGCTGCAGGATGGACGCTCTTCAGTTCTTGAGCCGACACACTGGATAAAGACGGCAATACCGACACTCAGAATTTTGGGGTTATTCTCATCCAGAGCAGCATCGAAATCCAGATGAGTCAGGACGTTCGGATGTTGCCCGTACAGATATTCGGTCGGTCTGTATTCATACCCGCCGGTGGCCAGGATAGTCGCGCCATGCTCGACCACGGTTTCAGGTGTCGATTGCGAGAGTGATCGCAACCGCGTGGTAAAGTTACCAATAATTCCAGTGGTCTCAAAGACCTCTGTATTCATAAACGGATGGACTTTCGGATGTGTTTCCACCTGATGGATAAGGTTCTTCAAGTAGGGAGCGATTTTTTCACCCTGCCAGGTTTCACCCAACCTGCGGGCATTGCCTCCCAGCGTATCGCTTCGTTCCACCAGATAGGCGTCGCATCCCTGCTGGGCAATACCCAGGGCTGCCTCCAGACCGGCAACGCCACCGCCTACGACCAGGGCAGAGGGTTTTACGGGCAGGCTCACCTGATGCAGGGGTTCGATATAGACTGCCTTGGCCACGGCCATCCGAACCAGATCCTTGGCCTTTTCGGTTGCGCCCTTTGGATCGTTCATATGGATCCAGGTATTTTGATCCCGGATGTTGGCCATTTCAAAGAGATATTTATTCAGGCCTGCTTCCCGGATGGTTTCCTGGAAGAGAGGCTCATGCGTTCTGGGTGAACAGGAGGCCACTACGACCCGGTTCATACCCGTTTCTTGGATCACTGCTTTCATTTTGTCCTGGGTATCCTGGGAGCAGGTGAAGAGATTGTCCTCCACATGGACAACATAGGGCAGTGACCTGGCATACTCCCGGATTGCGGGAACATCGGCCACCCCGCCGATATTGATGCCGCAGTTGCAGACAAAGACGCCGACGCGGGGAGTCTGTCCGGATACATCCAGTTCCGGCGGCAATTCTTTGGTGCGGACCAGCGTCCCGCGAGCCGATGCCAGGTTGCGGGCGGCAGCCGCTGCCGAGGCCGACGCCTCCATAACCGATTGCGGGATGTCTTTGGGACCCTGGAAGGCTCCGCAGACGAAGATACCTTCCCTGCTGCTGGCGACCGGCGTCAGGTCACTGGTTTTGGCAAACTGATGGCTGTTCAGCTCAATGCCCAGCTTGTCGGCCAGCTGGAGCGCATCCTTAACCGGGGAAAGCCCCACTGATAAAACAACCATATCAAAGGTTTCTTCGACAATGGCGCCGGATTCGGTGACATATCTCAGGTGCAGTTGATCCTCCGGTCCCGGCTCGATGGTATGGACACGGGCCCGTACAAGCCGGACATCTTTTTCCGTCTGGGCGCGGGTCAGATATCGGTCGAAATCCTTGCCATGGGTCCGCATATCCATATAAAAGATAGCGGTATCCAGGGGTTTGTTGCTGTGTTCCTTGGCAATGACCGTCTGCTTTGCCGCATACATACAGCATACCGACGAACAGTAACTGTGGTCGCACTGGTTGATATCCCGCGAGCCGATACACTGAAGCCAGGCGATTTTATCCGGCTCCTTCTGGTCTGAAGGACGGAGCAGATGCCCCTGACAGGGGCCGGACGCCGAGAGCAATCGCTCAAATTCCAGGCTGGTTACGACATTCGGGTGGCTGGCATAGGCATAGTTTTCATGCGGGGTTGGATCAAAGGCTTTGAAGCCGGGGGCCAGGATGACCGAGCCAACCTGGACGGTTTGTATCTCCGGTTTCATATGATGGTCGATGGCCTTGGCCAGGCAGGCATCAACGCACTGATAGCACTCGGAGCAGATCCCGCAGTTCAGGCAACGCTCGGCCTCTGATTTGGCCTCACTCTCGTTATAGCCGTAGGACACCTCAAGGAAATTGCACTCGCGCGCCTTGGGGTCGAGACAGTGCACGATAACCCGGTCCTTTTTGACCTCGTTGAAAACCTCGGGCCGGACAAATTCCCAGTTTTTCACCCGGCCAACGCGTAGATCAAGACCGTTGATGAAGCGATGGATGCTCTCAGCCACCTCTTTACCGCAGGCCACGGCATCTACGACGGACTTCGGGCCGTAAAAGGCGTCACCACCGGCGAAGACCCAATCGATCGGGGTCTGGAAGGTGAGGGCATCGGCCTCCAGGCCGCCCGGACGGGAAATCGCGATACCCTGCTCCCTCATCCCCTCCAGATTGGTGCTCTGGCCGATGGAGATAATCACCGTGTCACAGTGAAACATCTGGCAGACCTGCTCGTCGAATTGCGGGTTGAAACGGCCGTTTTCGTCGAAGACGCTGGTACAGGTCTTGAATTCGAGGCCGGCGACCCGTTTGTCCTTGTCGATAAAAAAATTCTTGGGACCGAGGCTGTTGATGATTTCAATATCGCCCTCCAGCGCCTCTTCTATCTCATGCTCCCAGGCGGGCATCTCCTCGCGGCGTTCCAGGCAGAGGAGCGTCACATTTTCAGCCCCGTGCCTTTTGGCCGTCAGCGCCACGTCGATGGCCACATTACCGCCGCCGACGACGATGACATTCTTGCCGATCTCGGGCTTCTTGCCCATGGCTGAATCGCGGAGAAATTGAACACCCTGCAGGACGCCTGCAATGTCCTCATGCTCGATACCGAGTTTTCTGCCGCCATGCAGTCCGATGGCCATGAATACGGCACCATAGTTGTCCTTTTTCAGGCTCTCCAGGCTGATGTCTTTGCCGAAGGTGACGCCGCATCTGATCTCGGCGCCCATATCCTGTACAACCTTGATTTCCGCGGAGAGGATGTCTCTTGGCAACCGATATTCGGGGATACCGTAGCGCATCATGCCGCCCGGTTCCGGAAGCTTTTCAAAGATTGTAACCTGATAGCCCATCTGTAGAAGCTGATAGGCGGCGGTGATTCCCGCCGGACCGGAGCCGATAATAGCAACCTTTTCAGCCCGTTTTAGAGCCTTGATCTCAGGGACAAAGTATTCGCCTCGGCGTTTTTCATAATCGGCCAGGAACCGGTGCAGCTCCCGGATGGCAAGCGGTTGATCCACATCTTTACGCGAACATTCCTTCTCACAGGGGTGATGGCAGACCCGGCCGCAGACCCCGGGAAACGGGTGCTCTTGTTTGAAGAGTTTCAGGGCCTGATCATACCTTCCGTCATTGATCAGCGCGATATACCCCTGGATGCTGACATGGGCGGGGCAGGTGGCCTTGCAGGGCGCCGTACCGCGCTTGTCGATCCCATAGGCGCCGGGCATACCCTGTGGGTAGAGCTTATAGGCCGCTTTTCGGTCACGTAGCCCTTCATCGAATTCATTTTTGGTATCAATGGGGCAGACCTTGGCGCACTCGCCGCAGCTTGTACATTTGTCCAGGCTCACATAGCGAGGATGCTGCAAAAGGTTGACGGTAAAATTTCCGGCCTGGCCGCTGATGCTGTCAACCTCCGTCAAGGTATGAAGACTGATATTTAAATGACGACCGGCTTCCACAAGTTTGGGAGATATGACGCACATCGCGCAGTCATTGGTCGGAAAGGTCTTGTCGAGCTGGGCCATGACCCCGCCGATGGCGGGCTTGCTTTCCACGAGGTGGACCAAGTAGCCGGAATTGGCCAGATCCAGGGAAGCCTGGATTCCTGCGATACCGCCACCGACTACCAGAACGGAGCCTGTTATTTCACTTGTCATTGTTGCGTGCTCCTCTTTTTGGAAGGTTGACTTCTTGAAGCTCAGGTCCGAGATAGATACGTTCATTGTCAGCGAGGATTCCAAGAGATAAGGCAATAATGGTCCAGAGATGGACGGTGCGGTAGGCAGCCCCATTGTGCTCGGAAAGCTCTTCAATCTGGGCATGGCAGTTATGGCAGGGCGTGATCACATAGTCGGCTTTTGTAGCCATCACCTGCTCATGTTTCAACCGGCCATAGTAAAAACGCGCCTCTTTGTACCCGTTCTGCAAGAACCCGCCGCCCCCGCCGCAGCAGTAGTTATTGGATCGATTCGGGATCATATCGATCATATTTTCTTCTCCCACCACGGATTTGACGACATAGCGCAGCTCTTCCGCCAGTGGATCGCCCCAGCCTTTGCGGATATGATTGCACGGGTCCTGAACGGTGAACCTGATCTTGAGGTCTTTATTCCAATCCGCATTGACCTTTAATTTTCCTTCACGAATCCATTGGGCGTAGTATTTGACCATCGGGGAAATTTCCAGGTCTGTTTCGATCCCGAATTTTTTTTGCCCCATCCATACCGAAAAGGTGGAGTGGCCGCATTCGGTATTCAGATAGACTTTGCAGCCCAGAGAGTTAGCCATCTGGATCGTTGTCGTGGCGATTTTTTTCCAGTTCTCCTCGTCTGCCAGGAACATACAGTAGTTTTCTCCGGCCCATCCCTGGCTCCCGTAGGTCCAGTCGGCGCCTGCCAGGTGGAGGATTTTCCACAGAGGCGCCATTTCCTCCGGCTCTTTCACGGGTTCCCGGGAATTCTGGCTGAGAAAGAAATGGGCGCCCTGCTTATCGAAGGGTGTCTGTAGATTCTCCCATCCCGGCTGATTATCGCGGACCTCCTGAAGAACATCTTCAACGACAAAGCGGAAATCTTCCTCGGAAACTCCGGTGGCTGCACCACTCTTATTGCGCAAGGCCATATCGCAGGATCCCAGAATGCCTTTGGGTCTTTTTTCCCGCGGCCAGAGTTTTCTGCCCTCAAAGATCAGAGCGGGGATGTTGATTTTCATCGGACAGACATACATGCACCGTCCACACATGGTGCACATCCAGACCCAGGGATGTTCGGTGATCTCGTCATCCAGGCCATAGGCGACCATCCTGATGAACTTTCGCGGGTCCATGTCTTCGAGCCCGGTGGCCGGGCACCCGGATGCACAGGCTCCGCAGGTCAGACAGAGGTTCAGGTTGCCGCCTTCCGGCATGTCCTTCACCTTGTCCATAAAGCAGGATTTTTTGTTTCTTTCCAGATGGATAGCTACAGTCATAATCGCTCCTTTCTACCTTGAAGTTGACGGCAAAGATGATTCCAAAAAATATAGAGTAGCTCTAAATGAGTTCGAATTTCCGGGTGTTTGCTCCTTTCCTGTTTTCTGATTTGAAGTTGTCATAATAATAGATGATAATAATGTGTCCAATAGTATTTGCCTATATATGAGGGGAGTAGTATGGGTTTTTATTTGATCGTTTCGGGTTGGAAAGAGAAGGTGCTAAGTTTGCGTGGTAAGGGGGATTAATTGGCCCTTATTTTAGAAAAAATATCTGAAATGGAATTGAGATGTGCTTGGTTTCTGATCTTTGACGATACCTTCATATACCGCAGTTCTAAGAAGGCGCCGGGTAGCGGGATTTATTATCAACATGTCAACAAAACCAATCGGCCTCAGTATGCCGGAGGGGAGTGTTGGGTCAATATGGTAAGAAAATAACTCCAGAGGTTGTGAATAGTCTGCTAAACTTGGGCTAGCAAAATCGATCGGCTTTTCCCCTCAACTACGTGACGATCACCCTATTTTAAGCATTGGAGTTTGGGCTAGAGATTCAGGGGCTGGGCTTTCCTTCACAGGGCGGGAACGGTTAAAACGCTCGCGATACTGGTTGGGGGTGAGTCCCACCGACCGACGGAAAAGCTTGCGGAAGGTGTTGATGTCCTCGTAGCCGACCGACCAGGTGATCTCACTCACCGGGGCATTGGTGGTTTCCAGGAGGTTGCGGGCCTGTTCGATCCGCATGTTCTGCAGGTATTCAACCGGCGTTTTGCCGGTGGCTGATTTGAAGCGGCGGAGGAACTGACGTTCGCCAAGCCCAGCTTCGTTTGCCATCTCCGGAATGGTGACCGTCCTTTGCCAGTTTTGTTCAAACCAGTTTTCCACCTTATGGATCTCATGATCGTGGTGCGGACGCAGCAGCAGCCCGCGTCGGTACGGGGCCTGGCTCGCCCGGTTTGGGTCGATGAGCAGCAGGCCGCCGGCCTTTCTGGCGATTTCAGCACCGTATTGAATATCAATAAAGTGGAGCAATAAGTGGTGCAGGGCCAGGGTCGCTCCGGTGGTATATATTCCCTGGTCGAGGACGACGATGGCATCTTCGTCAAGGTGCACCTGGGGATAAAGCCTTCGGAAAAGTGCGGCGAACAGCCAGTTGGTTGCTGCCCTTTTGCCGTCGAGAAGTCCGGCCTGCGCCAGAAGAAAACTTCCTGTGCAGGACGTCGCAATGTTAATGCCGTCCCGGTGGCGGTCTCTCAGCCAGGCGCACACCTCGTCCCGGCCGGTGATTGCACCATCCACCTTGCCGATGAAGGCCGGGGTGAAGATCAGGTCGGTTTGGGTAACCTCGGCCATGGCAAGATCTGCGGTCAACGTTGCGCCAAGGGCTTGCACCGCCTGGCCCGAAGGGGTAGCGATGCTCCAGGAAAAGGCCTTGCCCCGGCCGGCACTTTCGCCAAAATAATTGGCCATGGTCAGGATCTCCATGCAGGAAATCAGGTTGCCGAGTGTTGCTTCCGGCAGGCCGAGAAGAGTAATGTGCATGGTCTCCCTCAGTTTTTCTGGCGATCGCCAAAGACGCCGCCAACAGCCAAGGCTGCGAGATGCTGCTGCAGGATTTTTTCCTCCCAATAGCCCATAATATGGCGAAATTCAGTTTTATAGTTTTGATGACCGGGATAGAGCAGGCCCCGGCGGATGATCTCTTCATTCGAAACGCCCTGTTCCGTCATACCGGCAATACTGTCTTCCCGCTTGCGGATTACCTCGATTGCTTTGTCAAAGGCCTGACGGCAGTCCACCTCACCAGATATCATGCCTCCGTGGCTGGTGAGGAGGGTCTTCGCACCAATATCGCGTAGCCGGATAAGGGAAGCGACCAGGGTTCGCAGATCGCAGTCGGGCCAGCAATACCAAGGGCCAAAGTTGTCTATCCCCATGTCGCCGGTAAAAAGAACGCCTTCATCCGGTAGGAGAAAGCTGGTATGGCCTGGCGAGTGGCCGGGCGACGGAATGGCGACAAGGCCCGTGCCAAGGTCCTCGATATCCTCGGCGACAAAACCATCAACCGGTCCGGTCGGCCAGAAACGGTACCGGAGGAGCAATTCCTTCCAGAAGGCAAGTAACTCGCCCTCCCGGTCGACGAGATGGTTATAATTTTCCGGGTTCCGCACCATGCGTAAATCGGCTGCCGGAATGAGCAAACGGCCTACTCCGGCATCTTCTCCATGTTTGAGAGTCGCCACATGATCAATATGATAGTGACTGGCAATCAGTACGTCCGGTTTGCTCGACACAAGCCACCCCGCGGTTTCCACACCAAAGTTGGTGTCGATGCCGATCCGCACTTTGCCTTCGATTAAAAGACCGCCACAGCCAGAGAAGTTGGACATGGAGGCAGGTTCAAGCCAGGTCAGGCGTTTATTTAATGATATTGATTTCATTACGTTCACTCAGTCTTTGCAGTCTTATCCATTGCAGTATCGCTTGCCTCCGGGTGGATAACCCGGCTATCAGCCTTCTCCACACGGCAACAGACGTATTTGTGATAGGGGGTTGCCGCCAACCGGTCGCGCCATGTGGCGGCGGTGAGGGAATTGACATTCACTCCGTTGATCCGGCCGCGGTATTTCAGACCAAAGCCGTGGGGGATGATGACCTGGCCGGGTCTGGTCTCATCGGTGATTTCGGCCTCAATACTGGCCGAGCCAGTCGCCGTTGTCACTAGTACCTGCTCGCCGTCGACAATTGCAAGTGTTTGAGCATCCGTGGGACTGATTGCCAGGGTGCAGGCCCGCCGTCCAACATTCCAGTCGGGTTTGCGCATCAGCGTATTGGCATTTTCCGGTGTGTGTCGACCGGCCTGGAGGAGGAGTGGGAACTGAGGATCGGGGCGAAGCAGCCCTTCTTCCCTTCCGGGTGTGATTTCGGCCATCCAGGCTTCCAATTCTTCGATGTAAAGATGAATTTTGCCATCCTTATTGCAAATTTCCGACACATTGGCTGCAGCATCCAGCTTGCCGACGAAAAGCCCTTGCGGCTGGTTTTTAATGGCATGAAAGAGTTTTCTGCTCTGCGCCATACGGGGACTGAGCAGCGCCAGCGGAATGGGGCTGCGATGGCGAAGCATGGCCATGAAAACAGCACCAAGACGGGGCACATCCATGGCGGCGGCTAACCAGTGCGGGCGGGAAAATCCGGCTCGTTCAGCATTTGCCAGGCCTGTGCCGGACAAAGTGGTAATGAGTCCCCAGAGCGCGGCAAGGTTGGCGGAGCCGAGTTTTTGCCCGAGGGTTTCGGCGAGGAGGAGAGGCAAAACTGTTTTTGCTTTTTTATTGTGCGTGAGATAAACAAAAAGTGCCGCGGCAAACTGGTCCTCGCCCTGTCGGGCGGCCTCGGTTAGCCAGCTGGGAGGTTCCGGCAGCAGTCCCGCAGCTCTGGCAATCCCCGCCATGATTGCGCCACTTTCCCTGGGTTCACCCTGCGGCACAAGGAGCGGCCGGCGCAGCTGGAAGTAGATCTCCGGAAAAGTCCAGGGAAAAAAGGTGCCGTTGTAGCTCTCGTACCCTGATCTTGCCGGCAGCACATAGTCGGCGAGTTCGGCTGTCTCGGTCATGGCAAGCTCAATCACCACCAATAGATCGAGTTTGGCAAAGGCTTTTTCGTAAGCGCTGGTATCGGCGTAGCTCCTGAGTGGATTCGACGCGGAACAGATGACTGCCCGAAGTCGTTCCGGATGGGTATTGAGTATCTCCTCGGGCATGACGTTTGGCGGGAAAACTCCGGAGATGGGCGGAAAATCGGTGGCAACAGTGCGCCAGGTCTTTGGGTTCCGCTCGTCGCTGTGGGAGCCGAGGGGCATCAGATATCCGGGGATTACCTGTCCACCGGTTGTGCAGAAGCGGTCGCAGAGCGCTGCCAGCAGCATGAGCAGGTAGGCAGCGAGGGTGGAGTGGCGGTTCATGTGGATTCCGAGGTCGAAATGCATGCACCACTTGCGAGTGCCAAGATCGGTAACCAGGGTATCGACATCCTGGTGGGAAAGTCCACAAACGGCAAGACCACTCTCTATATCAAAACCGGTAAACCAAGGCTTGATCTCGTCAAAACCGGTGCAGATGGCGCGCACCTTCTCCTCCTTGACAAGTCCTTTGTCGAAAAGCATGGCAATCACCGTTCGCCAAAAGAGGGCGTCCGTTCCGGGTTTAATCGGAAGGTGCAGATTGGCCATTTGCGCGGTCTCCGATCTTCGCGGGTCGACGACTACGAGCTTCTTGCCGGGGTTTCTGGCAAACTCCTTCAAGACTAAGGGCGCCCGGACCATCTGGTGGCTGACCATGCCGTTCCAGCCGACGGCGACAAGCATGTCGGCCTCTTCCTCATGGGGGATGGGGAAACGGTTCTGCCGCCCGAGCATCCGCCCGCTGACCCAGAAAAAACCGGTCAACTCCTGGGCAAGGGCATTGTAGTAGTAGTGTGACCCCAGGGCCCGCATCAGCGAGAGACCAAAGGCCGCCTCGAAGTGGCAACCTTGACCGCCTCCGCCCATATAGGCAAAGCTTTTCGGACCGTGGTCTGTGACAATGGTTTTCAGTTTCGTCCCGATTTCGGAGAGGGCCTGTTCCCAGCTGATGGGGACGAAGCCATCGGCGGTCTTTTTCAATGGCACGGTCAGCCGATCATCGTGGTGCTGATGGTTGGCGATGTTCATACCCTTGCGGCAACCATACCCCTTGCTGCGGGGATTGTCTTTATCCGGTCGGACGCGGACGATCTGATTGTCTTTGATCTGCACTTCGAGGCCACAGTTTTGCGCACAGAGAATACAGCCGGTCTTTTGCCAATCGGTCATGGTCCCTCCTGGTTTTTGACGATTCCTTGAACTGTCTGTCAATGGTATGAAACCAATGTAAACTGGAATCTCGGCTTTGCAAAGAGGCGGAAATGACAAAAAAGTGGGCAAAACCGACATGGCTGATGGTTTTCTCTGGGGGAGACGGGATGACCTACAAAGATCGATTACCTCATGATCGACAATTCACCACGGTAAGGAGATCTGGATGGACGAGGGGCACTTGAGTGGTTTACAGATCGCTATTTATCTTTTTCAAGAAGGCGTCTTTCTTGCTCATGATAGCTCCTTATTCCTTTTTCTGTTTGTTAAACTTGGCAGCGGTATCCAGCACAGCACTTCTAAATGCATTCAAACAAATACTCACACCGCCTACAATTTGTTCCAAAGGATCTTCGCAGGTTTCATCGAGTATTGTCAACTTCGCCTTTGCGGTGTCCATTTGCTTTTCAAGCGATTCAATTTGCTCGGCGTAGATAATCTGAGTATCGGTGGCAGAGCTCTTAACCTTAGCCCTCACCACAGCCAACTTTTCCTGTATATGGTTCATTTCTTCTTCTATTTCTTGTCTGGTGACTTCTGGTGTGCTCATACTGAATCTCCTTTTACGCGATGGATTTGCTCTTCAGCAAAGGATTACAGACGTCGACCTTGAATGATACGAACCAGAATCACTACCACCGCGATAACCAAGAGAGTATGAATGAGTCCGCCCATGGTATATGAAGTGACAAGACCAAGTATCCAGAGAATCATTAATATGATTGCAAGTGTTTCGAGCATTTTGGTTCTCCTTTTTGCCATTTGTGTTTGCCCCCGTACATTGGGGTTCAGGGGCGATTCTTCATTATTTAAGCCGCATGTCATTTTTGACTGACTTCACTCCCGGGACTTTGCTTGCAACATCGACGGCCTTGCTAATGTCGGCAGTCGACTTTACGAATCCGCTCAGTTGAACGACACCCTTATCATGACAGCGAGTAAGACCGCGGAAAAAATCTTTGATTGTTTCATGGGTTATCCTCCAAATGTATAATAAAGATCTCTTGTCCCCTCGATATTGCAAATTCCAGGAGTCACTGTGACACCTTAATAAAAGCAATCGTTGTGCCAGGTTTTTGCTTCCAGTGTAAATCGAGATAACATACAGATATAATGTGAATTTATGTCAATGAGTGTGGTTGAAGAGCTCTTGTTCGGGCCACAGGAAGAGGTCGTATTTGACCAAAGGTCATATACGACCTCTTCCTGAATCATGGTTCTGGATGGCACATATGCATAAAAGAGTTGCAGAGTATAACTGCCATCTCCTCTGCGCCTCTCTTTAATTGCCTCGGTGTTGAGGGTGTGAGGAGTTAGACTCGCGCATAACTGATGCGATCCTTTTCGAACTCTTCAAGCACTTCTCTGCTTAAGGAAGGTTGAACTGTTGGTGCGACGTGAATAAATGTCTTCGTAGTTACAAGGAAGTCATTTTTACTGGCAAGCTCCTGCTCAAAAGCATAATGGGCAACCTGTTGGAAAAGGTACTCAATATCTGCCGGGGTGAAACCCGATGTCATTTTGACCAGGGTATTAAGGTCGACTTGTCCTGTATTCAGCTTTGAGAGATAATGTCTGATAATTGTTGTTCTTCCATCATTATCCAAGCCGCCAACCGGGATTATACAGTCGAACCTGCCTGGGCGAAGCATGGCGGCATCCAAATCTCGGATGTAATTGGTGGCGCAGACAAGCAGAATCTTGTTCTGCTGCTCCTTGAGCAAAGGAATTTGTTTGAGAAACTCGTTGGTGATAGACTTGTCAATCCTATCAGCCATATCACGACTGCCGGCAATCTCTTCGAATTCATCTATAAAAACGACAACTTCGTTGAGGTTTCTTGCCTCTTCCATTACTTTCCGCAAGTTGGCGCCTATCTTCTCTACCCCGTTTGCCATGAGCATGCTGGGTACTACCTCTATGTATCGCCATGATAAGACGCCGGCGATGGCCTTGACAAAATGGGTTTTCCCTGTACCTGGAGGTCCAAAAAAACAATTGCCTTAGGAGGCACAACCCCATGTTTGAGTGAAAGGCCTTCCTCCGTGAGGGGTTGGATGATTCTCCGTTGGACCAGTTGTTTCGGCGGTTGAGAGTCGGATATGGTATCCCACAGATCTCTACTGAGAGTTTGATCTCCCATCTCCTTCAAGAAATTGGCGCGTGGAGGGGTTGTGTCTTCAATTTCATCAGGGACCTGCTCTAAATTTTCAAGAAAATCGATGCAGGCAGTTCGTAGACCGACATCTCGATCGAGTTTTTCCGAGAGAAGCCATTTATGTTTTAAAATTTTGGTCCATAAGTCAACAGCTATGACCGGTTCAAAGGTCACACCGCTCAGCTCATGAATTCGATTTGCACACTCTTTAGGTGATAAGATTTCCAGTGGATTTTCATTCATAAAAGACCTTTTTGTTGCTTATCCTTTAAAATACATTTTGATGGATTATCGGTTTTCCGTGACTCCTACCGGTATCCTTGGATCTCCCGTGTCAGGGAATCCAATCAGTGGTACGAACTGAACCCCCCTCGGGGAGAGGGGAGATTTTCAAACAGCATTTTCTTATCCTTGGTACATGTCAATCCCCGTGCCAACCATGGAAATATTTGCTGCTACGTCATTATCGTCTCGATATTGAATGGAAAATAGCCTGAGTGATAGTGGCATTGCCATTCCGGAACACCATTATAGAAAGGCCGTATATAACCAATGGTCGTATATAACCCCCATGATGGGTGTAAGTACCTTGACGAAATTGATTCTCAACAAGCAAGAAATGAATTTCTAAGGTATTAATGTACTGCAGACTGTGCATTTTATTATGAATTGAATGATATGGGATATGCTGGGAAGCCTATATGGGATATGCTGGGAAGCCTTTTTGCCAGGTTCTTTTACAAATAAACGCAGGTAAGCAACTGAAGTGATATGAAAATGACAAACACTACAATGCGGTCAATTATCTTCCTGGCGGTCTTGTTCGTTGTTCCCGCCACGGTGTGGCCTCAGGAGGTCTCCAATCCCTCTGAAGAGCCGACACTGGTCAAAGCCGTTATGTGCGAGTCCATAGAGAAATTTGCACCAGTCAACGAGGCTGTCGTTTTTTCCTCCGACCTGGATCGGATATCCTGTTTTACCAAATTCGACCCGGTGCCGATAAAATCGGTTATCTATCATAAATGGTATCATAGAGGAATCCTCATTTCCGCAAAACAATTCACTGTCAATCCTCCCCGCTGGTCGTCATTCTCCAGCATGCAGCTGAGAGATGCCGACAAAGGAGTGTGGCATGTTGAAGTTACTGATAAAAGCGGCAAGCTCCTTTCCACACTACGATTCAGTATAACGGATTGATTTTATGGCGCCCTTAGTGCAATCTTTGGCCGGCATGCGATGGCAGGATATATTGGATATTCTCCTTAACAGTTATATTCTGTTCAGATTCTATGTCCTGTTTCGCGGAACCAATGTAATTCGAATGCTCATGGCTATCAGTATGCTCTGGATTTTCGAACGAATCGCCTTGAGCCTTGGCTTGATCGTTTCCAGCTGGGCCATCCAGGGCATTATTGCAACAGCCACCTTGATCGTTATCATAGTCTTTCGCAATGAAATTTCCAGTGTATTCCAAGTACGCAGCCTCAAGACATTTTTTTGGGGTATCCCCGGGCGTAGGAATCAGACCCCGGTTGAAATCATTGCCGAAGGTGTCTTCGAGTTGGCCGGTCGAGGATTAGGTGCGCTGATTGTTTTGCCCCTCAAAAAAGACATCGACGAGGTGGTTCACGGCGGAGTTCTTTGGCAGGGGACACTCTCGCGAGAGATGTTGCTGAGCATTTTCTGGCATGGCACACCGGTACATGACGGTGCTGTGGTAATCCAGGGAAATCAGATCGTGAAAGCAGCTGCTATTCTTCCTCTCTCTAAAAATAGCGGTTTGCCGTCCCATTTCGGTACACGGCATCGTGCTGCAGCCGGACTGGCCGAGAAGACCGATGCTCTGATAATTGTCGTGTCCGAGGAGCGCGGTGAAGTGACGGTCTTTAAAGACAATGCAATCATCTCTATTAAAGACGATATTGCATTGAGGCAGGTACTGCGTGACCACACAGGCGCGGTAACTGGAGCGCAAGGAGTCGGAAAACAAAAGATAGAACTGAGCATTGCAGCTACCATCTGTGTCGTTTCTATTGCCGGCATCTGGTTCAGTTTTGCTCGGGGATTTGAAACTTTGGCAACGTTGGACGTGCCGGTAGAGTTCATTAACCGGGCATCAGATCTGGAAATTTATGCCGCCTCCGCGAGCAGTGTCAAGCTTCAGATCAGCGGCTCGGGATCGCTTATAAGGTCTGTCAATCCTGATCAGTTAAAGGTTAAACTCAACCTGGCAAATGCTGTGGCGGGCAATAATCAAATCCCCGTTACGAGAGACGGTATCGTTCTGCCGCCGGGGATTGAACTCAAACAATTAGAGCCGCAAATACTTGAGGTAATGCTTGATGTACCGGTTCAGAAAAAGCTGCCCATTCAGCCGGATTGGATCGGCAAGCTGCCTGCCGGTCTCATAATGCAGAAAGCGCAAACGGTTCCTGATACGGTAAAAGTAGTGGGTGGAAACCAGACGATCAAGGACATTCGAACCATTTACACCGAAAAAATTCCTTTGGATACTCTCACTACCGATGGCAAAATGACTATTAATATCGTCTTGCTGCCTTCATCTTTAAAGCTGGCGGATCAGTCGCAAAAGCAGGTTGAAGTGATTTACACGATAGCCAAGAGGCCGCCCTCAACTGATGGTGTGGAAAGGTAATAAATATTTTGTTTCCTGCTTTCAGAATATTTCAGGGCATTTCCCTGGCCATCTCTTTGTTTTCTGCAATTGTTGACTTGGCGTGCGCGACGCCGGGAATCAGCGACAGGGTGGTTCTTGCGGAGATTAACTTGGTTCGCACCGAACCGCTCATATATGCAGGATTTTTAAAAGATTTTCGCAGTCATTTCGAGGGGAAATGCTATCGACTTTCGGACATGACGACAGTTATAGAGACCAACGAAGGGGTTGTCGCGGTTGATGAAGCGATCAACTTCCTCCTCAGCCAGAAACCACTCCCGTCTTTGGCTTGGTCGGCGGGTCTTGCTGCCGCCGCCCAAGAGTTGACCCAGGAGCAGAGTAAGTCAGGCGCCACAGGTCATAATGGTGAGAAGAGCGGAGGAATAGTAGCTCGGCTCAAACGCCAGCATATAGAGGGGAATATGATTGGTGAAAACATTGCCTATGGGCCCGACTCGGCTCGGAGTATGGTTCTACAACTGCTTATCGACGATGGCGTGCCAAATCGGAGCCACCGAAAAAATCAGTTCAATCCTGTTTTTCACAGGGGCGGAGTTTTTTGCGGGGCGCATCCCCGCTACAAGACAATGTGTGTCATTGATTTTTCGAGTGGGCTCAGGGAGTGAGGATGTGGCAAATATCGATACTGCAATAAATGCCGGCAGAAAATGGTTAAATGCAACCAACGGCCAAATGTGACCGCTGATTAGAGGTTGCTGATGTTTGCCGTTGCTCTCCTTGGTCCTCTCCTTGTTCCATTAAAACGGTATGATAGGTTGAGCGTTTGTTGGTGTTGATTGTCTGGCGTAAAACTTGCTTGCAATACAAGCAGTATACAATAGAACAGTCTCTTGAAAATTGGTAAAAAATGTGTCTGTCCGGAATCGAGATTTTTTGTTCTCAATTATTGTCTGAAAGAGAGGTTGTCGCAGGCATCGAGAAGGATGTGCCCCCTTCTTGAGATGCAGATAAATACTTCTCAGGCAAGTCTTTTTAAGAGCATAAAGATTAAGAATAAAACAGCCTGTTCCGGATGGACACCATCATCAGAAGCAATATATGAGAAATATACGCCTTAGCCCAATACATGGGCAAGGTACGATCAAGCCGCCTTTACTTTTTCTTATAGAAGTGAATACCGACAAACTATGATTTGTATCATCGGTGAAAAAGGGACAAGGCAAAGGAGTTTAGAGGAGGTTGCAAAATGAAAAAAATGATTTTAGGAACATCACTGTTGACTATGATGTCAATAATTCCTTTACCAACGATGGCTGGGTTACACATAGACTTTCCTGCGCCTCCGAGTATCCACATAGGCATTCCAGCACCGCCGAGTATCCACGTTAACGTTCCTGCGCCTCCGAATATTCGCGTAAACATTCCTCTGCCGCCGCGTATTCAATTTTCAGCACCGCCGAGACTGGTGGTGGTGCCTGAGACATATGTCTATGTAGCTCCCGATGTTGAAGAAGAAATCTTTTTCTCCGATGGCTGGTGGTACCGCCCGTGGGAAGGAAGATGGTATCGCTCGCGTCATTATGACTCAGGTTGGCAGCGCTACAGACATACACCCTCTTTTTATCGTGAAGTTCCCAATGACTGGCGAAATGACTATAGAGAAGGCCACTGGCGAGGACAACAATGGAACGTGGAACCAATACCTTATATTCAAGTCCAAAATAACTGGAGAGGCTGGAAAGCTGATAGACATTGGGAGAGAAACCGTACCTGGGGCGTTGAGAATTTAGAACGGCAAAGGGAATCGCGACACCCGTCAAGAGGGGAGGGGGGAAATCATTCAAATCGTGGACATAATAAGCATGATAATCAGCGTTAATCATTTCTCCCTGCGTTAGGATCTTCTGCCACTGGATCCCTGTTGCTATAAAATGGGCAAGGATTCCAGTGGGAGAGAATTGCGACACGCTCACAGATAAAAGTCTTACGGTGCATCCCTCTCATAGCCATTTTATAATAGAAGCAGTGCCAGGTTGATTGGCCGGCTCATAATTCGTACACCCTCAGGAGTTGAAGTAGGGGCATGCTCGATTATTTGATCAATTTTGTCAGCCACCTCGGTCATTGGGGTTATCTGGTGATCTTTCTTATCGTGGCGCTGGAGTGTCAAGCGTTGCTGGGCTTGTTCATGCCCGGCGAGAGTCTGGTGTTGGTGGGAGGTTTTCTTGCGGAACAAAGGGTATTCGATCTGGATATCCTTATCTTGGTGATTTCTATCGCCGCTATTCTTGGAGACAGCATTGGCTACGAATTGGGGCGGCATCTGGGGCGAGGGTGGTTAGTGAAATACGGCTGCCGTTTTGGCCTACGTCAGGAACACCTGGTTCGCGTTGATGATTTTTTGGCAAAACATGGCGGCAAAGCTGTTTTTAGTAGCCATTTCATGCATCTGTTGCGGTCACTGATGCCTTTCGTTGCAGGCGAACGGGGCATGCCCTACCCGAGGTTTCTCATCTTTAATGCGCTGGGATGCATCGTCTGGGCGACTGTGTTCGTTTGGGTAGGCTATTTGGCAGGGAAGAGTTGGCGCGTTGCCGAAAAGTGGGTCGGTGCTGCCGGTAAAATCGTTGGCGGCGCCATTCTGCTCGCCATCGCCTTTTTCTGGCTTTGGCGCTGGCTGGTGCGGCACGAAGATGATGTTAAGCGGCGCTGGCAGGGGCTGGCGGAGCATCAGTATATGGTGACCCTCCGCCAACGATTTTCTCCCCAACTGCAATTCTTGTTTGATCGACTCTCTCCGCACGGCACTATGGGACTCCATTTGACGATTGGGGTTCTGCTTATTATCGGTGCATCCTGGATTTTCGGAGGCATCGCCGAGGACGTGGTCGCAGGCGACCCGCTGACCATTCTTGATATGAATATCGCCGAGTGGTTCAACAAGAACCGAACTTCCGGACTCATGACAACGATGCAATTCGTGACCGATCTTGGCTCGACAGCATGGGTGACGGTCTTCGGGACGGTAATTGCGCTTGTCTTATGCTGGAAGCGGTTCTGGTATCGATTGCTGGCCTTGGCACTGGTTCTGCCCTGTGGCATGGTTCTGAACTCTCTTCTTAAAATTGCCTTCCATCGTCACCGCCCCAGTGTTGAGGGTTCGTTGCTGTTCTTTTCCGGCTACAGTTTCCCCAGTGGCCATACCATGGCGGCCATGTTGCTGTATGGGCTGCTGGCTGTCTTTGCCGTCATCGCACTCAAGGCCTGGCGCTGGCGGGTTGCCGCAGTCCTTGGCGCAATTGTTATGATTCTGCTCGTTGGCTTTAGCCGTGTGTACTTGGGGGCGCATTATCTCAGTGATGTGTTGGGAGCTGCTGCCGCGGGTTTGGCCTGGCTGACCTTGTCTCTGACTGCGGTTGACACCTTGCGCCGCAGCCGAAATCGCTTGCATAAAAGCTCCGGTCAAAAACAACGTGGCCGGGTCAAGGACGAAAACGACATAAGCAACCTCACCATCAATCACCATCGATAACATCCGGAAAACCGAAAAAGGTTGTATATGGCCATAGGTCAAATACAACCTTTTTCTTTGGCTAATAATGGCCTCCATATGGGTTCTCGTTCCGATAATTATTCTTTAAAATCATAATGATGGATGATGATGTGCGTTGAATTGTAATCTGGCACTAAGATTGCTTTCAATACTATAACTGTCGAGAGAATCGTGTTCCTGATCAATTCAATCCGTCGGCTTGCAGCCGGCTATGCAGAGACCCAACAAAATGGGTCATAAAGAGATCTCGGTAACATAAATACACCGGGACAAACCAGGAGAAACACCATGAAATCGAGCACAAAAGACAACGCAGAAGGCAAAATGCACCAAGTGAAAGGTAAGGTCAAAGAGACCGTTGGGAAAGTCGTCCATAACAGTAAATTGGAAGCCGAAGGAATCGCCGAAAAAATCAGCGGGAAAGTTCAAGAAAAAGTAGGTAAAATCGAAAAAGCTCAAGGAAATTAGCGCGTTAAATTTACATAATCAGGATGTTCAGGCTATTTCTGATGAAACATTATTAACAACCTGAACGTCTTGTTGCGATCTGAGAATGAGAGCATAGCAGGGACAGTATCACTTCTCTCTGATACCTCTTAACCAAGTTCCTTCTGCAGTCGGCTACAACAGACAAAAAAGATCTTTAAAAATAAATAGATAAGATGTCTCAGTATTCCAGATGTCTCTGTATTCCTATCCCCTCAATTTTTGCTGAATATTATCTGTCTGTAAACGAAAACAGGGTCATATATAACCTTAGGTTAAATGCAACCATTTTCTGATGGCTGTTAATGGCACCTACGCCGATCCTGCATCAGTAAAATATTACATAATGTCCATTAGATGTGTAGCATATCGGCGAATAATGTCAACCTGGCACAAGACTTGAACCGTAAGAAGTGGAAGAAGGGGAAGGTGAATCTTTGACTAAAAGATACCCTCCGTGATCAAGGCACTTGTCGACCCAGTTCTTGTTCAAACAAGTGAATTCAAAAAATGAGGCGATGTATCACGTCCGAAAAAAATGAAGGAACGTTATGCTGAAAAATTTATGGCCAACCAATCTGGATTGAGACAAGCCTCACAAAGTAAACCAAACGGAAGGAGTGAGTTATGAACGAAACAAGCGAAAAATCAGTGGCTATGTACGGTATTGTTCGAGCATCGAAGATTATTGGCGAAACAGTGGTCAATCGTCAGAATGTGAATGTGGGCAAGATCCACGAATTGGTGATCGACGCCCAAAAGAATCATGTGGCCTATGCGGTGCTTTCCTTCGGCGGTTTTCTCGGTATGGGGAACAAGCTTTTCGCCATGCCTTGGGTTGCTTTCCAATTTTCGGTTACCGAAAACAAGCTCATCCTCAACGTGGATAAAGAGAAGTTGAAGGTTGCTCCCGGATTCGATGAAAGTGATAAATGGCCGGATTTCTCGGACACTCTCTGGGGAGAGAACATTTACAAGTATTACGATTTATCCCCGCCATGGAAGTACGATCATGGCAATATACCCATCGACTCTGCAGGATCTTCAGGATGCTGCCAAACTAAAAAGCATCCATTGGCAATGGATGTATAAGAGCACGCTATCTCACTGGATCCATATCTCTCTTGGAAAATTCTTTATAACTCCTTTCAGGAGCATCGAGGATAAAACATGAAAATAAATTTTCTAAGAGACAAAAAGAAACAAAAAAAGGAGTAACACCGCCATGATAAAACCAATATATCGCTTAGCAATGATTGCCACCGTGGCCTCGACGTTTTTAATCAACACGCAACTCTTTGCAGTTGGGACGGATGACCAAATTGAATCAACTGCCAAAAAAACCTATGTGTTCAAGACCTACCTCAAGGATGATAACATCAAGATGCAGGCAAATGATGGGGTTGTCACGTTGACCGGTACCGTCTCCGACACATCCCACAAATCCTTGGCCGCGGAAACTGTTGCCGGTCTGCCTGGCGTTAAGAGCGTCGACAACAAGCTGGTAGAAAAAAGTGGGGCCCCTGCTGCACCGTCGGATGCATGGCTTATCACCAAAGTGAAATCAACCCTTTTATTCCATAACAACGTCAACGGTTTGGCAACTGAGGTTTCCGCACAAAAGGGCATCATCACTTTGCGTGGTCATGCCGACAGCACTGCCCAGAAGGATCTGACGACTGAATATGCCATGGATGTGGATGGCGTCAAAAATGTTAAAAATGAAATGAAAGTGGCCAATGCCCCCAAAAAAACAACTTCCCCGGCAATTACCACTAAAGTGGATAAGGTCGTCGATTCGATTGATGATGCATCCGTCACCGGTATGGTCAAAGCGACATTGCTCAACCATCGCTCAACCAGCGCCATCAACACCACAGTTGATACGAAAGATGGTGTTGTCACATTGGGCGGCAAAGCCAAGACCGCAGCTGAGAAGGATTTGGCAGGTAAATTCGCAAGTGATGTGCATGGTGTAGTCAAGATCGTCAACAACATGACCGTCATTTAAACCGAAGCGAGGGCTGACTCGCTGCCGACTCCTTTCTGGTGGGGTGGCGAGTCTCTTATGGTGCAGATCTCGATCAGGGCTTTGTAAAGAGCAAGCTGGAGGCAGTGTTCAGCATTGCAGATCAAATATAGAAGGAGGAAGAATCATGTCAATTGGAACAATTTTACTCGTTATTCTCGTGCTGGCTCTTCTAGGGATGATCCCCGTCTGGCCGCATAGTCGTTCTTGGGGTTATGGACCGAGCGGAGGGGTTGGGTTAATAGTTCTAATTCTTGTAATCTTGGTCGTCTTGGGCAGAATCTAGCTAGCGAGCAAACGCTTAAAGAGTATGTCACTACCCATGCATGACTCGGGACAAAACAGAGTGGTTGTCAATGGAAGCTAATACTGGTGCAAAAGACTTTCCTGTCGTTTGCGTGGGCGGTTCAGCCGGTGGCCTTGACGCCTATATCCGGCTACTCAAGCATCTGCCGGCCGATATGGATGTTGCTATAGTCATCGTTAATCATCTAAGAACCGTGGCTACCATGCTCCACGAGATTCTTCCGCACTATACGAAAATGCCGGTTGAACTGATCACGGAAAATTTAGAGATTCAGCCCAACCATGTGTTCATCATCCCGGAAAAGCGTGATCTACACGTTCTTAATGGAGAATTCCGTCTCAAGCCGATATCAAAGCCAAGAGGATGGCCCGACGTGATCACGGTTTTTATGCGTTCTCTGACGGAGCACTGGGACGGCAAACTTATCGCTGTCATTGTCTCTGGTTATGATGGTGATGGGGCAGCAGCGCTGGGCGGTATAAAAGAAGTGGGCGGCATTACCATCGCGCAGAAACCCGACACGGCTGGACAGCCGGATATGCCTGAAAGCGCTATAGCAAGCGGGTGTATTGATTTTATTCTTTCGCCTGAAGATATTGCAAAAGAAATCATCCGAATCGCGGACGCGGTGCTAAGGGCGGAGTGAAGAGAAAGGTCATATAGTTCATTTTTTGTCATGAATGTATCGACACACCCTGAAATGACCAGGAAATATGAAATGACTAGGAGATATGCCATGAAAGCGAGCAGAAAAGACCACGTAAAGCGCAAGATCAACCAAGGGAAAGGTGTTCTCGATGAGACCGTCGATGAAAAAATCTTAGAGACAGATTCGGAGGAAGTTGAAGGTATTTTCGAAGATCCCAACGAGGAAGTTTCCAAGATGTTTAAGCATCTTGGAAAGGCTGTTGAAATAAAATTTTGAAAAACCTCACTACCCCACGGAGACTCCGAGAATCCGACTCTAGCACCGCAGCAGCACGCAACCATCCTGAACGTCCACTGCGGTGTACTTCTATTTGTCTTGCATCAATAACAGGGTTGGTCTTCATGTACTAACGTTTTCCATGTCTTGCTCAATGACTCGTAGGGGAACTTAAAAAATTTGATAAAACAATCGGATCTCCAGCTAAAAAATCTAGAATATCAGGCATCTCTGTCTCAAAGAATATCCTCATTTTTTTCAGTAGGGTCTCTTCGATCTGCCTTACCCGTTCACGAGAGATGCCGAAACTGTCGGCGATATTCTGTAACGTGAGCGGCTCATCTGTAAGCAGACGTTTATGAAGAATCATCTTCTGTTTATCATTTAATTTAAGTTTCAAGATATCGAGCAATTCAGCCAACTTTTTTTTCAGCTCCTTGCAAGCGATTACGGATTCAATCCCGGGCCCATTTGTAGGAATGTAGTTTTTCTTTTGATCACCAGAATCAGCATAAATTGGACTTTCGAGGGAAACGTTGCAACTGTCCATGCGCTGGCTCATCTCAACAACTTCACTTTCCTTGACATTCATGCGTTGAGCCAATAATTTAGGTTCCGCAGCAAACCCTTGGGCCTCTAGCAATTTTCTTTCTTTATTGAGAGAAAAAAAGAGCTTACGCTGTCCCTGGGTAGTACCAACTTTCACCAGACGCCAATTATCCATTATAAATTTCAACATATAGGCACGAATCCAAAAGCCTGCATAGTAGGAGAATTTGACCCCACGATAGGGCTCAAATTTCTTGGAGGCTTGAACAAGTCCAATATTTCCTTCCTGGATGAGGTCCATGAAATTCTGCATCCAATGTTTCTGGAAATCCATCGCAGTCTTTACAACAAGGCGAAGATTTGCAGAAACAAGACGGTATGCAGCATCCAGATCACCTGTTTCTCGAAATCGTACAGCAAGTTCATCGGTCTCTTCACGAGACAGAAGCTCATACTGGCTTATTTCCATTAAATATCGATGTAAGGCCTGATTCCATAAAACCGGTAGAGTTCCTTCTTCGGATACAGCAACGAGCGGATATCCCAGAGGTTGATTTTCATGGCCACATGAGCTTTCTTCTATTGGTCTAGTCATCTATCTGTATCTCCGCGAAGTTAGATATTGTTTGGTTATCTGTAGAAAGCAATCATTGTGCCAGATTTTGAACATTCAGTGTTGCCTTAGCCATCATGCTGCTTTTTAGGCAAGATTCCCAATTAAGGTAGGGGCAATAATGTCGTTTGCCGCCCTCTGGCGGTGGTCATATTTGCCCTTTGGTTACATTTGACCCTCTTTTTGGGCCTGGTAATGCCAACTGCATCGATACAAATTTAGATAATTATACTTAAATATTAGGATAATGGGTGAGGCAGGACAATGAGATTGCCTCCTGGCATAAATCTTGAGATGAGATGTGTATAAAAAGTTTAGGAAAGGGACCAGCCCTGGGAGAGTGGAGGACCTCCCATGCTGAACAGATAAGGTGAGAATGATCGGAATCTTTTTTTGACGCAATTTGGTTTTACAGGTTCGTTGATTAAACAAAATTAACTATCATTAATATGGAGTGTTGAAATGAAAAAAATATCGTTATTGACAATCGCCGCTTTAATTTTCGGGATATCGACCTTTGCTGCTGCAGCGGAGAACTATTCGAGCACCATAAATGTGTTCCGAGATTCACCCGTCCCGGCAGAATACTTCAAGACTGCATACGGGTATGCGGTCTTTCCAACTATTGGTAAGGCTGGCTTTGTAGTTGGTGGTTCCTATGGGGTCGGACAGGTTTACCAGGGTAGCAAGGCAACCGGGAAATCCTCGGTTATTGAGGGCTCAATAGGCTTCCAGGCAGGCGGTGAGGCGTTCAGCGAGATAATCTTTTTTAAGGACAAAAGCGCTTACAATGAATTCATCAGTGGCAATTTTGAATTCGACGCTACTGCTCAGGCAATCGTTATAACAGCGGGAGCGTCAGTACAGGGCGGAACCACAGGTGTCAGTGCCGGTGCAAGTGTCGGGCCAAAGTCTGATGTCCAAGCCAACCCCAAATATTACAAGGGAACGATTACTTTCGTCCATCCTATGGGCGGCCTCATGTATGAGCTTTCCCTTGGAGGGCAGAAATTTTCTTATGAAGCTATCTGATGATTGAGAAAAGATCAGAGACGATTTAATCATACCCTTCCTGGCTTATTGCATCGAAAACGAGAACGCAAACCTGCCCAACCAAATAATCGAGATGTAAAAGCCAGGGGGAAAAGATCTGAGCAGAGACAGAACTGGCTGAAACCGTTTCTGGGGATGCTCAGATTGTACGTATTGCATTGAAACAATGTATCGTTGGCGTTGATCAGATTGTCGGGGGTAGAAAAAATGCTAGCCCTTAATTTAGTGTATGCTCGGCCCGCTTAAATTTGATCCAGCCTCTGTTGACAATATATCGCATAAACTGGACGATTTTTCTCACAGCCTCGTCAATGTCGTCCCCGGTTTTTTTGCTTTGGATGCGGGCTATGTCGAGGATGCTTCGCGTTCCATCCATATTGAGCCAAACCGATGAAGAAAGCTCGTCCAACAGAAGGGTTGAAACGGGTTTTCTGTTGACAAGCCTGCCCAGCAGCTTTTTCACAGGGTTTATTTTAAAATCCAGAATGACCCTGCCCGTATCGGTCACTCTGAATTTCTGGTGCATAATTTCAGGTATATAGAGGACAAAGTTATATTTATCCTTTGCACGGCTTTGCTGGGTCATTGTCATCAAGCCTTTCTCGTCGAATAGATATACATCCAGATTGCCAGTAACAGGAACATGCCAAATGCTGCCAGGTTACTCCCTGCAATAACCGGGAAAAGCTTGAGCCCGAAGGCGATACTATAACGCTGAGATAAATTCACCCATTTCTGCTGAGATAAATTCACCCATTCATCCACAATGCAAAATGATGGTTTTCATATCCCGTTACCCCGCCAAACATACATGAATTCTACCCCGCCGAGATGAGTGTTTATACGT
>JAZDOW010000039.1:0-19001 GCA_043798185.1 Pseudomonadota bacterium
AAAGAGAAATGCACTGATTGTAAAGCTTGCGAACAGGTTTGCCCCATGGATATTAAACTGACTGAATATATAAAGTCTGATCGCCGCATTACGTCCTCTGAGTGTATCATTTGCAAGACATGCACCACCGCGTGTCCTCATGATGTATTAAGAGTTTCTTTTGGATTTGATATAGGCAGACGCGAATATTTGCGACACAAGGGGATATGCTTAAAACCTTAGACCCTCAATTCAGGCCATGTACTCTTTTATGTGCCGTTTGCTTCTTTTCTCCGTACATCAGAGTATCTTGCCGTGGCAATGTGATCATCAAGGCAACTGGGATTCTCAGGGTCAAAATGGGCAGAGGCAGTACGATCCCGCGTCTAGCTTCACCAAAATAAAAAGGGGTGTTACAGAAAACTGTAACACCCCTTTTTCATACTTGTTGTCAATGTCTATTTTCCAACCTTGGCAACAGCACCCTTGATAGAGATTGCATAGGGTTGATGGTCACGGAGGAACTGCGGCAGACTGTTTTGTGCTATATGTGCCATTTCAAAGGTTGGATATTCACCGTAAAACACAAAAATTACCTCAGGAGAACCATTATTTTTAAAAATGACAAAATTATTCGCTTCTTGACGATAATTTGACTGGCTAAGCATTTTTTTAAGGTTGAGTTCGGCATTTTTTGCAGTTAGAACCATAAGTTGCACGGTATATTTATCGTTTTTCGTCCCACTCTCCCAGGCATGTCCGGCAATGAGTCTTTTTTGATAAAGCTGATCGACGGTCAAACGGACACTCCCGCCAACACTCTCCTGAGCTTCCGCACGAAGTTGATTTTTTACCGATCCACTTGTCTGAAGGGACGGGGCCCCCGGCTTGACTTTCAAGGATGGACTCTGTCGCAACTCCGGAATTTTGTTATCGGAAACCGTCTCGGACTTGTTTTGAACAGGTGCAGGATGAGACTCAATCTCTTTCTTTTCTATCAACTCGGCTGGTTCAGAAAGCTGCTCGACAATCTTTGATTTTCCTTCCTCAACTCCCGACACCTCAATAATTGCGGGAGAATCGGGCTTCGGTTCCTCTGCAACCTTTGGCTCTCCCTGTTCAGACTTTTCCTTTGCCATCTCTGTAGGTTGGCTTATGGGCTGGCTTATCTCTTGGGCCGGTGGCTGCACAATCGGTTGTTGTTCACTTGCTCCTTCTGCGATTACCTCCACCTTTGCTTTTTCGGCAGAAGAAGACAAGGAAACCGGTTTTAATGTGTGCCTCCCTTCTCCCGGTCGAAGGAGAAAAAACAATAGGCCCAAAGTACAAAGCACGCCACCGATCCACCATATATAGGGAATGAAACGACTCACCCCCGATGACACTGGCTCTTGATTGTCATCTTCTGCCTCGACCTCATCCTGACCACTGTCGTCCAACAACGCCATAAAGGAAGTGTCATCCCCGTGTGATCGTAAGGATTCGTCAGCCAAAAAATTAATCTTGCGAATTTTTCCTTTGGAGAAGGTATAAATGTTCCTTACCACCACTTCATTAAAAACCTTCCTCTTATCTGGATTCGGCAAACGCTCCGAACAAATACGCAGGTATTCGGAAGTTTCCTGCTCATTAAGTGGCAACAATTCGAAGCGTAAATCTTCGTTATTGCGAAAATCACAGATAGAAAGCTGTTCACAATTCTCAAGAAAGCTTTTCCTTCCGGAAAAAACTATCTGTATACGCACGCCGGCAGCTGCCACTCGGTCCAACATCTTGCGAATTCGTTCCAGAGTTGCGAGATAGATATTTTCCGCCTCATCGAAAATAATCAAAAGCCCCTTCGATTGCTGCAACAAATGAGCAATTATCTGTTCGATTGCAGAGTCGACAGTTTTCACCTCATTGACGGCAGACAATTGCAGGCCGAGTTTTTTAGCTATCCTTTTCACAACATCTTCGAAAGATTCTATGGTATTGGAAAAAAAGAGGCTAATCATCGAGGACGGACACTCGTTTTCAAGCATCCGGCACATCATCGTTTTGCCGCTCCCTTCGCCACCGGAAATCACCATGAGTGGCACCCCGTTTTCCACGGCACGTTTCAAACGCATGAGTAAATCCCCGCGGCCGGCACCAGCATAAAAATTTTCAAGAACTATCTGTTCCTGAAATAAGGATTCCATCGTATAATCAGTATCTTTGCTGATTTCCATCATAATTACCAGTGGTAGTTAAACCCGATCAAAAAGGGATTGCTCAAATTTCCCCCTAAAGGGTTCAATTCATTCTTCCAGCCCTGACTCCAACTCATACTCCAACCATCACTTATTTTTTCTAACAATTCCACAAAGTATCATACAACAATCGCTCAATAAAAAAAACAGTATTACCAATTTCCGAGGATTGACGATTAAATCCCTTCCTCAGTTTTCTTTCTTCAGCTAAAAATTATCATTATCCAAGCCCTCCCTCAGGGTAATCATGCTGCTTACTGATTTTCAGTTCCTTTTCTTCTTCAATCAATAGTGGTAAAGTCGGCAAAGAAAATTGATTCGACTCTCTCACCAGTAACCCTTTTGATATAAGCAATTTGCAATGCCGGTCTTTCAACTCACCAAACGCATCAACTTTCCCCCCACGGATCTTGCGGAGAAAAACGGCCTTCTGGCGATCGGGGGAGATCTCTGCCCACAAAGACTCATTGCAGCATACAGCCATGGGATTTTCCCCTGGTATTCAGACGGAGATCCTTTGCTCTGGTGGTTTACCAACCCCAGACTCGTGCTTTTCCCAGGCGAATTCAAAACCCCTAGACGGCTGCAGCGCTATATGCGCAACTCCAATATCAGAATTACCCATGACTGTGCTTTTCCGCAGGTAATTCATGAATGTGCAACTGTCAGAACGGAGACAGGCGACAGAACCTGGATCACAAAGGAGATGCAGTCGGCATATATTGAGTTACACCGGATGGGCATTGCCCATTCCATCGAATGCTGGCAGAATAATCGTTTGGTTGGTGGTTTGTACGGTATTGCACTGGACAGGGTTTTTTTTGGAGAATCGATGTTTTCCAGGATAAAGTGTGCTTCGCAATTTGCCTTGACTTACCTGATCTCTTTCCTCAAAAACAAAAATTACCAAATGGTTGATTGCCAGATGACCACCGATCATTTATTACGTTTTGGGGCAAGAGAAATAAGCGGACGGGAATTTCAGACCCACCTTAAAAAATTCATTACTTCGATCACACCTTATGAAAACTGGAAAAACGACCTCAACTAAACCACAACATTTTCAATGTACTGCCTGCGGTGAGACACAAGAACTCACCGCCACCACCCAAGACCATCTTTGTGCAAATTGTCTGGCGGTGCTCAACACTTTGCAAAACCACCCTGACTGTGCAGTAAAGCTCATCCAACTTGCAGATATAACTACTATTTTTCAACATCAGCCAAAGCAGATTGAACAAGAACTCCCTGATGTTCTCGACGCAGTGCGTTATCGAACGACCGACCGAGAACGCAATACCTGGTACGTATCAGTAAGTGAACTCGGTGGAAATCCTGTGGAAATCTTTGCCTCAACGGCCTTTGACCGCGACCAGCACCTGCAGTCACGAATTTCCAATCTGACCACAATCACTAGGCTCATCTCGCTTATATTGCGACATATTTTTCTAGGGGAAAGGTTGACACTCGAAAAAACCCTCACTCAACTTCAGAGAAGTTCGCGGATGCCGGACGACCTTCCGGCAATGCTCGGCAAGGTACTTGCCAACTACAATAAATAAGAAGAAAGCCACTGAAACCGACAAGGAAAAAATCAATCCTTAAGCTTTCCCCGACAACTCCCTGTTCAACAGTCAAGATAAAATTCGTAGGGGATATTTGATTTATCGAAATGGCGTAACACCTTCTGTAACGCATGGAGGTTGGGAGCGCTAAAAGAAAGCTGCCATGCCGGGTTAAGAGAAGAATAGCTTGAAAGGATTTCCAGGCTGTGCATCTCCATCTCTTCCGGAGCAGAGCCGACGGCCTGCATCATATCTTTTCGAGTGGCCCTGAGGATGTGGAGGATTTGCTGCTTTCCGACATGGGTCTCCCTGATTTTCCAGGTGATATTTACCGCGTCCTCACGCTGAAAGTCAAGCTCCCGAAACCGTTCACAATTCTTATGGTGGACAGAAAGTCCTTTAGGTGTCAGCAAGGCACAATTGTCCTTGGCTGTGGGATTGGGTTTACAGCAGGAGGAAAGCTTCACGGAGACAGGATCAAGAGTAGTCAATTCAATTTTATTAAAAGCACCTGTTGGGGCAAGAAGTGGGGAGACCCCACCATAAAGAATGTTTTTAATATCTTCGATAACTTCCTGCAGGTGGACCCGCCCTTCGCCTATACGAATATAGAGCTCATCCAGATTATGTAAGGAATAATACTCCAGGAGAAGAGGAACATCCCTGTCGGACATGACATCAAAAGGAATACCGTAACGCAGCATTTCCTGGCGAAGCATTGAAGAACCGACTTCCCGTATCACTTTCCGACGACGGATTTTAAATCCTCTTGCCAATTCACCCCGCGCTCTGGGGGTTTTGCACGACGACAATATTTGCTGCTCAAATTGGATAGGCTGGTCGGCTCGTATTATGCGAACCATGTCGCCATCTTTAAGAACATGATCGGCTGCGAATCTCTTATTCCGGATCATTGCACCAAGACACGTTTGACCGATTTCAGTGTGCACTTGGAAGGCAAAATCAAGAACTATGGAGTTTACCGGCAGGCAGATCAGATCTCCCTGCGGTGTGTAGGTGTAAATTTCCTTTATGCCGCTGGCTGCGATAACATCTCGATAAGAAACCGAATCTTCAGATCCGAGAACGTCGAACATTTCTTGTATTTCCCGAATAAACTGCCCCTGTTTTCCGGATTTTGAACTCCAGTTTCGAAAAATCCCTTTCTGGGCTTTCCGCGCCATCTCATCGGTCCGAATCTTAAAGAGAAATTTCTGGCCTTCAATAATCGCCCGAGCATGGAGCCCCTGATATCCGGTAGGTTTGGGATTGGCAATGAAATCACGGATGGTTCGGGGAATCGGCTTAAAGGTTTGATTGACAATTCCCAGGGCGCTATAGCAGGATTGCGCATCATTAACAGCGACGAGAAACTCCATTGGGGTATCTATTTTCTGTACCAGTATGCGGCTGGCGACATCATAATAGGCCCAAAGATTCTTTGTCCTCATGGTTATGCGACAGTCAAGGTTTTTGCTCTCGGCGTTTTTAGTTATTTCATTGATTATGGTCTGGGCAATAGGAGCATTTGCCAGCTGACGAATCTGGTTGTTTATTTTAGCTCCTTGTTTTGGATACTTATACAAAAGAGCCAGATTATACATCTCCCGTTTCATGTTAAAAAGTCCAAAAACGGTGGCCAGCGGCGCATAGATATCGATGGTCTCGTCTGCTATACGCTGACGTTTTGCCTTGGGCATTGCCCGCAGGGTCCGAAGATTGTGCAGCCGGTCGGCCAGTTTTACCAGCATAACCTCTGGTCGTAGGGCGGCACCGGTAAATATCTTCCGATGGGTATTTTGACTGTTGGCCTGCTTATCGCCGGAAACGTGGGTAACCTTAGTACATCCCTCGACAATCGCCTGAACATAGCTGCCGAATTTCTGCCCGACAACTTCTGCGGTCACTTTCGGAACATCTTCGACTGTATCATGAAGAAGGGCGGCAGCCAAGATTTCCGGGTCGGTGATGTCCATTTCCTCGGCAAGAATCTTTGCCACACTGCAGGGATGGAGAATATAGACATCACCGGACCTCCGCCATTGATCGGCATGGGCCTCTATTGCAAAATCCAGTGCCTGCCAAAATATATCTTCGCCTTGTTTCTCAGCAATGAGCGCTCGCATTTGCATGCGGTAGGTTTCCAGGTCAAAAGAAATACGGCGCATGCCACCCCGATCTGTTCATATAACAGTCCTCACCTATAGACATAATCTCTAGGATACTTAGAATATGCAAAATTATATAAGTCGCCGGCTATTTCCCCTATTCCTTGGCCATACGGCTTGCCCATCACCCGGAAAGACGGGATTATTACAATATACCGCAACTTAACAAAATTAGCCTGTCGGCGAAAAGAAAAAAGAGAAAATGCCCAAAAAAAGAAAACCACCTGAGAAATCAAGAAACACCAACCCGAAAACAAGATGGAAAGAGGGGGAGGATAGACATCAACCCGGCAGATGGGAAAATCTCCTTCTCGGCCTCCTCTATTCTGCCGAAGAAGCTCTAACTCTCCCGAAAATTGAAAATTTTCTCCTACAGGAAGGGGGCAAGGAAAAAGACTTGACCAAGACCGTTGACTCCCTGCTGCACGAGGGTCTCATCACAAAAAGCGGCAAGCGCCTCTTCAAACTGAGCCGCACTGCCCCTCTTTATGAAGGCCATCTGATACAACACCCCAAAGGTTTTGGTTTTGTCAGCTCCGTGCAACAACACGGCAAAAGTGTTTCCTTCCCGCGCGATCCATTTATTTCTCCCAGTTCCATGGGAACAGCCCAGCATGGGGACAAGGTACTGATCAGGGTACTGCGAACTCGCAAGGATCTTCGCCCGGAAGCCATTGTTTTAAAGGTAACTTTAGAAGGAAGCAACAAAATTGTCGGTATCTTTAAAAAAGATGATCATTTAGCCTTGGTGTTTCCTGACGATTCGCGTTTTCCATTTACCATCAGAATTGACGACTATAATGATTGCCGGCCAGAAGACGGCGACGCGGTCATTGCTGAATTCACCCGAGAGCTGAAGCAGGCCCGAATGCTGTCTGGAAAAATTTTAGAAGTGTTGGGCAAAAGTGACAAGATCGAGACCCAGATGCGTATGGTCATTGAAAAATTCAAACTTCCCCACCTCTTTAATGCCGAAGTGCAAAAGGAGGCTGAAAACCTCATAGAAGCTATTGCACTAGATGAGAACCGGGAAGACCTGCGCCAAACAATGCATGTCACCGTTGATGGCGAAACCGCCAAAGATTTCGATGATGCCATATGCGTCATAAAAACAAGACAGGGTTTTCGTCTCTTTGTCTCCATTGCCGATGTCAGCCATTTTGTCGCCCCCGGATCGGCAATCGACCAGGAAGCATACGTAAGAGGAACATCAATCTACTTCCCAGGCAAGGTGATTCCCATGCTGCCGGAAAGGCTCTCCAACGATCTCTGCAGCCTGGTTCCTGACCAAGATAGGCTCACCGTTTCAGCGATTCTCGATTTTGACAAAACAGGAACATTGCAAGGCAAACGTTTTACCCGGTCGGTGATTTGCAGCAAGCAGCGTTTCACCTACACGGCCGTAAAACAAATCCTCATCGACAAAGATCCTGCCATCCGTAAACTCTATAAACCATTTCTAACCCAGTTGAAATGGGCGCAAGAGCTGGCCACAGCTCTACAGAAAAAGAGAAGGCAACGTGGGTCCATCGACTTTAACCTGCCGGAAGCGGAATTCATTCTGAGCGATACAGGCGAAATATCGTCGATAAGCAGAATTGAAAGAAATTTTGCCCATCAGTTGATAGAAGAGTTCATGCTTGCCGCCAATGAAGCCGTCGCCGAACTGGCAACAGCTCATGCGATTCCGGCCCTTTACCGCGTCCACGAGACACCGGACCCGTTAAAAACGGAAGAATTTGTTGCCTTTGCCAAAACTCTTGGTTTACAGTTACCACCCTACGAGGACAGCCCCAACTGGTTCGCCAAAGTACTGGACATTTGCAACGGCTCAAAATACGAATACATCATCAATAATCTTTTGCTGCGCAGTATGAAACAGGCGCAATACGCTTCGAAAAATGTCGGCCATTTCGGTCTTGCCTCTTCCGACTATACCCATTTCACCTCGCCGATACGACGGTACCCGGACCTCATCGTCCATCGCACCCTTCTTCGCCTGCTCGCCAAACCCACAGCAAAAGTAAAAACAGAGCATGACCATCCAGCTTTCAAAGAAGCAGGTGACTTTCTTTCCGCCCGCGAGAGAACCGCAATACAGGCCGAACGTGACATGCATGAAAGGCTGAAAATCGCCTTCATGCAAAAACACCTCGGTGATTCTTTTGCTGCAATTATTTCCGGTGTCAGCGATTCAGCCCTTTTTATCGAGATTCCGGAGTTCTGTATCAGTGGCTCCATTGGCGTTGATCGCCTTACAGATGACTATTATCTACTAGACGCCAAAAACCATCGCCTTTTTGGTGAAATTTCCGCAAAAACCTACCGAATAGGCGACTCAATACAAGTCACCCTGACGGATGTCGACCAGTACCGGCGACGGTTGAATTTTTCACTCGCAACCAGTCCAACTCCCTGAACGTATGAACTCCCAACCACTCCTTTCACACCTCGCCATCGTACTGGTCCGACCAAAAATACCGGAGAATATCGGAGCAGCTGCGAGAATTGCCTGGAATATGGGTATTACTCGTCTCATCATCATCAGGGATGATCTGCCCGAACGTGAGGCCATGGCTAAAATGGCCACCCATAAAGCCGCTCACCTCATTGACAACCTTGAAATCTATCCCAACCTGGCAGAGGCTTTGGTCGATTTTTCCATAGTGGTCGGCACAACGGCAAGGCGAGGTCGGCAGAGAAGTGTCGAGAAAACACCACGGGAACTTGTGGACACGTTGCTTCCCCTTCTTGCCACCAACCAGGTGGCGATACTTTTTGGCCCTGAAGATACCGGCCTGAGCAACGACGACCTGAAGTATTGTCAAATGTCTTCGGCAATTCCAACTGCAGATTTTTCCTCACTTAATCTTGCCCAGGCGGTGGCAATTCATTGTTATGAAATCTATCATGGCGTTGTCCATGCACAAAAAAACATGGCGCCGGCACCACAGCTTGCTACAAGCCATGAGTTGGAGAGCATGTATGCCTATCTGGAGGAATCGCTTTATTCCATTGATTTCCTCAATGAAGTGAGTCATATCTATTGGATGACAAATATTCGTCGATTTTTCAGCCGGATCACTCTTACTTCAAAAGATGCAAATATAGTCAGGACGGTGTGCAAGAAACTCTTGCTTCACCAAAAAAACTTAAAAACCAAAGATCTTGGTGACCCATGAAACATGAAGAGAGCTTAGTTAATTACTCAGTTCCATCGAACAAGTTCTATTCACCCCACATCGATCACTCCCAATGCCTGCTCAGAGCAGGCCTTCTCAGATCAAAATTCCCCGACCAACGGCACAGCAAGAAGGTAATCATTATAGAAGCCCAGGCGGGACAAGGTAAAACTACCCTCGCATCACAATTTTTAAATTCCACCGGTAACATTTCCATCTGGTACCAAATTGGTCCGGAAGATTCTGATCCGGTGTTTCTCCTTTCTTCCTTGCTCAACAACCTTTCAACCAATCTCACCGGTTTCAGTTCACCACAACTGGCAAATATATTAAACGAAGGCAGCGTCGGTCCCTTAGATCTCACCCGCTGCGCCAACCTCCTTCTCCGCGATCTTGAAAATTACCTGAAGGAAGATATCTATCTTGTTTTCGATGACCTGCATCTCATCGAATTCGGGCCTCTCACCAACAGTCTCCTGGAACATCTGGTAGATACTTCTCCCCCCAAGGTGCATTTCATTTTCATAACAAGACACCCTCTCGAAATAAAAGGTATAACTATTCGCAATGGCAATAACATCGCCTACCTGAACACCGCCGATCTCGCTCTCGACAATCAAGAAATCGAGACCCTGTACCACAGCGTTTTAAAGCGCGACATCAGCAGACAGGAGGCAAGCGAAATACACCGCATTACTAACGGCTGGATCATGGGCATTATTCTGGCAAGCCATCCCATTTCCGGACGAAGTAGATTCTGGCAGAATCCGACGACCGCAGCCCTTTCGGCAGTTCCGCAAACAGGGCATATGCTTGACTACTTCCAAGATGAAATCTTCGCCCAGATTCCAGAGTTTCTCCATTTTGCTTTTCTCAAGCTATCGTTCCTGCATGAAATCCCTACGGATCTCGCAGCAGAAATCTCCGGGATCGAAGGTTTTGCCGAACAACTCTCAACGTTAGCCAGGGAAAATTTCTTTATTTACAACCTCGACGACCGCCAACAGGTTTTTCGTTTTCATCATTTCTTCCAGGAATTTCTCCAACAACGGGCCAAAGTACATTTACTCGACACCGAAGTTTCCGATATTTACCGTGCTGAAGCCCAGTATTATTTGGACCGGGACATGACCGAAAAAGCCCTCACCTGCTATAAAAATGCCGGTGATTTTCAAGCGATGGAAAATATTCTCAAAGAAAAGGGCATGAACCTCATCGCCAAAAACCGCACTCTTACCATCCTCACTCTGCTGCAGACCATTCCCAATGATATCCTGTTTCAATATAGTTGGTTGACTCTTTACGCCGGTTTACTCCTTGTTGATTTTGTGCCGCAAACGACACTGCCGTTTTTTGACCGAGTGCGCGACCATTTCAAAGAAACGGGAGAGGTGATCGGCGAATTGATTGCTCTCTCACAAACCATCTATTATCATTTCGTCATTTCCGGACGGTATACGGAAGGATCGCAATTATTGCCGAGAACTGAAGCCCTTTTGGAGAAACATAAGGCTTCACTGCCGATGCCGGTATTTGTCATGACTGCCAGAAATCTCGCCAGTGGCTACTGTTTTTTCAACGGTGAGATGGATAAGGCGCGGCACTACATTCAGCTGGCCAACACCCTGGCCACCCGACATGATATTCGCAATTTCATTGCCTCGACTCGATTTATTCAGGGCTATATCGAACTGTTAAGCGGCAACCGCGCCAAATATCTCCGCGAAGCCGAGGTTTGCTTTTCACTCTTCAATGACCCGCTCGTTGGTGAGTCTAACAGACTGACCATGAGGATCATGAATCTCTGCTTTCTCTCAATGATTGGTGATCACCAGAATTTTCATGTGCAACAACTGGCACTGCAGGACTCCATCAACCATAATGTGATCGACCAAACGGTCGCTGCTCCCTACCTGTTTGTCTGGGGCAGCAGCAACCTCTTTTCCCTGGGGCGCCCCCAAGAGGCCCTAGAACTGCTCGATAAAGGCTGGGGCATAACCTCCACAGCAGCAACGGATCATATGCAAAGCCAGCTTCTGCAATGGCAGGCTTTCGGCTTATCCCTCACCGGTTATGCCGATGCCGCTCTCGATAAAATCACCCAATCGACGCTCCTTCGAAACAAATCCGCCGGTCTTTTTTATATCGCTTTCAACGCCATCATCGCCGGAGCAGTATTTACCCGTATTAAAAGATTTGCCGAGGCTATGCCGTTACTCGAAAAGGGCCTTGCCATCGCACAATCCATCCCTTCAACCTATTTGACTATCTGTGCTCTTTTTAACATGAGCTATATCAAATACGTGCAAAACGGCACTGAAGCGGCGGTTGATGATTTGGAGGCCGGGATTTCCTTGATGAAAATTAACGGTTACAACCATTTCTGGACTTGGGAGCCAGTGATGATGACCGAACTCCTCTCAATAGCGGTAAAAAGGGATATCGAAAAAAGTTTTGCGCAAACTCTTGCCAGAACCCGCCTTCACGTAAATTTTTCAGATACAGGTGTGCCCCTGCCCCTCCTGAAATTCACTCTTATGGACAATTTTGAAATCAGCATGGCGGGGAAGGTTCTTTTCCGGGCCAAGGATCTCACTCCTTTCCAGAGAGAAATGCTGGGTTTACTGATAACCGCCAAAGGTCAGCGTATACCCCAGGAGAAGATTCTCCTCGAACTCTGGCCCGAGAGTCCGCCGGTAAATGGTCGAAAAAGCTTTGACACTCTTTTAACCAGATTAAGGCAATTGCTGACTCCACACCTGCCGACTTCAATTAAGGATTATCTCTTTATCCAAAAGGGAATTCTCTGCCTGACCAATTACGAAATTGATGCTCTGCAATTTCTTGAAGCCGCTCGAACGGGATTGGCTCACAGTAAAAATAATGACTGGCTGCAGGCACACAATGCCTTCCAAACTGCTCTTTCCTTCTGGAAAGGGAGTATGCCTGACGACACCTTTCAAAGTGAACAGGTTCTCGCATTCAATGACACTCTCGCCAACCTGCTCGTTGAAATCGGTTCTATCTGGGCAAAAAATCTCGCAGAATCAGAAAGATTCGACGACGCTATAATTATCCTCGAACGTATACTGCAACTCAACTCCCTTGAGGAAAGTCTGACTGTTCTGCTTTACAAACTGCACTGTCTCAACAATAACCCACTTAAATCACGAGAGGTTCTTGAGAGATATAGAAAGGCTCTTTTAAAAGCCGAATACACCGAAGAGGAAGCTGCAGATTTCATAGAAGAGATCATTAAATCAACAGCTCTTTAAACCAGCTACCAATGGAACACACAGTAATCACAATTACCAAACCGATACAGATCAGAAGATCTGATGGTTTTTTGACCTGTATCGTACAACCAAAAAACTACAGATCTTACTATAATCACTAAATATTTAAAATTTTTTAGAGCTGCCAGACAAACCGGTACGATAATTGCTTTTACAAGCCTGCAGGTAATTTTCCTCTAAAGTACGGAGAGTAGTCCATGATATCAGCATACCAGTCGGCTCTTTCGGGATTGCAGGCCTTTGGAACAAAGATCCAAGCCAACAGCGACAATATTGCTAACGCCAACACCGATGGTTTCAAGAAAACCAGAGTTACAATGTCTGAGGTTCTGCCACAAGGGGTGCAAGCAGAAGTTGAAAAAGTAAACACGCCCGGAACCAGTGTTTTTCAAGAAACCGGCAAGGGTCTTGATCTGGTTGAGCTTTCAAACGTTGAACTCAGTTCGGAGATTCCAGAAATGAACTTGAGCAGCCAGTTTTACAAAGCCAATCTCAAAACCATAGAGACGGTCAACGAAATGACCGGCACCCTCTTGGACCTCAAGTCGTAAAACAAGTTACAGCTCAAAGATTTAACCCCTGTAGCGGACATTGATCGCACAGGGGTTTATTTTTTTTACAATAGGTGGTTGCCACGCGAACAATGAGTGCATGAAATTCATTGAAAAGCTGTGAATTATTGGGGAGATGGTCCATAAATACCTGTTGCATGCTCTGATAATCACTCTCTTCCGCAACCAGATTATGCCGACTGAAAACCCGGTGGGTATACATATCGACAACAAATATTGGATGCCCGCAGGCGTAGAGAAGTATTGAATCGGCGGTTTCAGGACCAACTCCTTTCACGTCCAAGAGTTTGTCTCTGGCTATCCAAACATCATCATTAAGAAAATTTTCCAACTTACCGTCATAGCAATCGGCGATCAGATCAAGAAGGTTCCGTAACCTTTTGGCCTTCAGATTATAATAGCCGGAGGGCCGAATATTATCGGCAATTTCATCCGCACTGCAGAGCGAAAGGGCTTCGTAAGAGAGCAGTCCGCAATTATTAAGGTTCGCGATAGCCTTCGTTACATTTGACCAACTGGCATTCTGCGTCAAAACAGCCCCAACCATAACCTCGAAGGGGGTCTCCCCCGGCCACCAACCTTGCCCACCGAAATGGGCATACAGCAACCGATAGGCTTCCTGGTAGATGTTCTCTTTCACTGCTCCGACTCTCTGTTACACATCTAAAGAACCAAAGGATCTTTGTCGCCAAAACAGATTCCTATATCCCTGGCGGTGGTTATCTTATCATTGTCAAGAGCAACCTTTTTCCTTTTCTTTATAGCATTGGTGATAGGAACGGCAACCATAACTGAATTTTTCAATGCCACCATATGATCGAAAACCTTTTCTTCAGCCAAACGCACCGCAGCAGCACCAAAACGTAAAGCCAGTAACCGATCAAAGGTGGTTGGCGATCCACCACGCTGTAAGTGGCCCAAGACCAACGACCTGGTATCCTTTTCCGTCCGCTTTCTTATCTCCGAAGCAACCCACTCTCCAACTCCACCAAGAATAACCTCTTCTCTGCCGAGTTCGCCCATTCCTTTATTAAAATTTTTACCATCCTTAGTGATTGCCCCTTCAGCAACAACAACGATGGAATATTGCTTCTCATGAAGTTCATTGTCGGCAATTTTTTCACAGACCACTTCCATATCAAAAGGTATTTCAGGAATCAGGATAACATCAGCACCTCCGGAAATTCCTGAGTATAAAGCTATCCAACCGGAGTCACGGCCCATCACTTCAACCACCATGACCCGATTGTGCGACTTTGCTGTGGAGTGGAGTTTATCAAGAGCCTCGGTTGCCGTAGAAACAGCCGTATCAAAACCGAAGGTCCTGTCGGTTTCTTCCAAGTCATTATCAATAGTCTTTGGTACACCTATCACCGGCATCCCTTTTTGGGCAAACCTGTGAGCAATATCAAGGCTCCCGTCACCCCCGATGGCTATATGGCAATCAAAGCCCATTCTGTGGAAATTTTTCAATATTTTTTCGGATACATCAACGATCTGAACTTCCCCCGCCAGATTCTCAACGGGTTTAGCAAAAGGATTCCCTTTATTCGTCGACCCGAGAATTGTTCCACCGGCTGAATAAATACCTTCAACATCTCGAGGAGTAAGACGCACCATATCATCAATGTCAATAAAGCCACCGTAGCCATTCTTGCTGCCGTAAACCTCCCATCCTTTTCTATAACATGTATGAACCACTGCATAGATTACGGCATTCAGCCCCGGAGCATCTCCACCACCTGTTGAAATAATTATCTTTTTCATTATAGATCCTCAGTCTCGCAAGACAATGTTACATGCATACAGTCCTCACAACCCACCATGAGGTCTGCCAATATGTTTTTAAAAAATCATCAACTCTATGATTACGTTGTCTTCAGCCATGGCGCACTCCTTTTCATTTTCAAACTATACACAAAAACACATCCTCTTCTCCAATGGTATCTTTAAGTCTAGCTCTTTTCTCCCATATCAATATTGACTATTCGTAGATCCCATCTTATTTTTCTACATGTATCAACACTTCTCTGCCAGGCAAAGATTACAAAAAGGAGAAGTTATTTTAAAGAAATAAACTTCAAGGAGGCTTTTCATGTCTGAACTCAATGTAACAGGTTTAGCTGTTGCAAAACTCAAAGAATACATGCAGGCGAACAATATTGATTCCGCCTTGCGTGTGGCACTTATGCAAGGTGGCTGAGCAGGCCCTTCATTGGGATTGGCTCTGGATGAGCCAAAAGACAGCGACAAGGTTTTTGAAAACGATTCTCTTAAATTTCTCGTTGAAAAAAGCCTTCTGACCACCTGTGGCGGAATTACCGTGGATTATGTTGACGCGGGGCCACGCTCCGGGTTTGGTATAACCTCTGTGAAACCTATTAGTTCCGGTGGTGGCTGCAGCTCTGGATCTTGCAGTTCAGGCAGTTGCGGTTGACAGATATTGCTTTACCACCGTTCTTTTTTTCCATAATGCATTTGCTTCCTGAAAGTTTTAAGTAGTAAATAATATTTGGAAAACAAAAAAGCGAATTCTCTTGAGAGGATTCGCTTTTTTTGTGATCAATTCGTGTCAATTTCTTGACGCAGAACCTGACGCTCCTTATTTTCTTCAAAGCAACAGCGATATGGTGTGTCCATGACCGCCAGTTTCAGAAAAGCACAAAAGAGCGTAGCGAGGATACATTATGCAATTTGATAAATTTACCCTAAAATCACAAGAGGCAATACAAACCGCCCAAAAACTTGCCCAAGACCAGGGGCACCAGGAAATCCAAGTGGCACACCTGGCAAAAGCAATACTCACCCAACCAGACGGCATAGTCGTCCCCGTTCTTAAAAAGATGGGCATCGACCCGTCTCTGGTACTCCTGGACCTCAACCAGTTGCTTGAGAAAATCCCCCAGGTTTCCGGCCAAGGAGCCAGTCAAAGCTATGCCTCAAAAAGTCTGAAAAAGATTCTCGACGATTCTTTTTCCACTGCCAAACAGATGCAAGACGACTATGTCAGCCAAGAGCACCTCTTTCTGGCAATTCTAAAAAATAACGCTATCGATGTCTGCAGATGCCTTAATAATCGTGGCATCCAGGAAAAGGACTTTCTCCAAGGCCTGTCAGCTTTGCGTGGCAGTCATCGGGTGACTGACCAGTATCCGGAGGAGAAATATCAAGCCCTGGAAAAGTATGGCCGAAACCTGACGCAGCTGGCGCGACAGGGAAAAATCGATCCGGTAGTTGGTCGAAACGATGAAATCAGACGAATTATCCAGGTATTGTCACGGCGAACCAAAAATAACCCCATACTTATAGGTGAACCCGGTGTCGGTAAAACTGCCATAGTTGAAGGTCTAGCACAACGTATAGTCAACGGCGACATTCCCGCCACCCTCGAAAACAAACAGGTTGTCACCCTCGATATGGGTGCTTTGGTGGCCGGAGCAAAATATCGAGGTGAATTTGAGGAACGACTCAAAGCTGTACTCAAAGAGGTCCAGGAAAAAGCTGGAGAGATTATTCTCTTCATTGATGAAATCCATACCATCGTTGGTGCCGGGGCAGCAGAAGGTTCCATGGATGCTTCCAACATGCTCAAGCCGGCTCTGGCTCGTGGAGAATTACATTGCGTTGGGGCTACAACCCTAGATGAATACCGAAAATATATTGAAAAAGACAGTGCCCTGGAAAGACGATTCCAGCCAGTACTTGTTCAAGAGCCATCGGTTGAAGATACTATCGCAATTCTTCGGGGCATAAAGGAAAAATATGAAGTTCACCATGGAGTGAGGATCCAGGACAATGCCACCGTTACTGCTGTAACCCTCTCAAACCGGTACATCACCGATCGATTTTTGCCCGACAAAGCTATAGATCTCATTGACGAAGCTGCCTCAATGCTGCGCATCGAAATTGACTCCATGCCCACTGAGATTGACGAACTGGAACGGCAACAGACCAAGCTGAAAATAGAACAAGAAGCCCTTAAAAAGGAAAAAGATAGCGTTTCTAAGAACCGCCTTGAGGATTTGAAGAAAAAACTCGCCGACCTCACCGATATTTTGAATTCGATGAAAGCACAGTGGTCCCTGGAACGCGATACTATAAAAAGCATCCGCAGTATTAAAGAACGTCTCGATGCGGCCCATATCGAGGAAAAGAAAGCTGAAAGAGAAGGCAATCTGAGTCATGTGGCAGAAATCCGGTACGGACGCAAGGTTCAGCTTGAAAAGGAATTATCCGAAGCCAATGTCAAGCTCCAGGAAATACAGGCCAAGCACATGATGCTCAAAGAAGAGGTCGACGCCCAGGACATCGCCACAGTTGTCGCCAAGTGGACGGGCATCCCGGTTGATCGCCTGCTGGAAGGAGAGAAAGACAAACTCGTCCATGCAGAACAAATGCTCGCCAAACGAGTCATCGGCCAGAGCCAGGCTATTATTGCCGTGGCCAATGCCGTACGCCGGGCGCGTGCCGGTCTGCAGGACCCAAACCGTCCCCTCGGCTCCTTTATCTTCCTTGGCCCTACCGGTGTCGGCAAAACCGAACTTGCCAGGACACTCGCCGACTTTCTCTTTGACGATGAACAGGCAATGATTCGCATAGACATGTCGGAATTCATGGAGAAACACTCAGTATCACGACTCATCGGTGCACCTCCCGGCTATGTTGGTTATGAGGAAGGTGGGTATCTTACCGAGGCGGTTCGGCGAAGGCCTTATTCGGTGATACTTCTTGATGAAATTGAAAAAGCTCATCCGGATGTCTTCAATGTTCTGCTTCAAGTGCTCGATGATGGCCGCTTGACCGATGGTAAAGGACGAACAGTCGATTTCAAAAATTCAATTTTGATAATGACCTCTAACCTGGGTAGCGCACTTATTAACGAGATGACCGAGGATAAGGTAGATAAAAACAACATCCGGGTGCAAATTGATGAACTAATACATCGCCAGTTTAAACCAGAGTTTCTCAATAGAATTGATGAGATAATAATCTTTGAGCAATTAAGTAGAGAAGACTTGACGGCCATAGTAGATATTCAAATCAAAAAACTGGCACAACGCTTGAAAGAAAAGAATATTACTCTGCATGTCCGAGAAAGTGCTAAGCATTTTTTGGTGGAAAATGGCTACAGCTCTTCTTTCGGAGCACGTCCTTTGAAACGGACTATTCAAAAATATATCGAAAATCCTATGGCGGTAAAGATACTGCAAGGGGAAATCAACCCTGAAGATCATGTCATTGTTGAAGGCACCGAAAAAGGCTTGAGCTTTGCTTTGCAAAACAAATCCTGAGTATTCCTGCATGTAAGTGGTTGTCGATCATGAAGTAAAAAGAAGCTTTCACTTTACACCTTCAAGGTCTTGCATTACATAGTGACGCTGATAGCTATCTTCCTTATCCCGACCAACGGGAATCTCCCGAAGTTTAAAAAGGGCATTATAATGAGTTCAACAATAGAAGACCTTTCAGTAAGTTACGAAGAGGACGGAGTGCAGGTTGTAAAAGAGACGGGAAAGGAAATCCTTTCGAAGGGTGCCTGGACAACTATTCTTTTCCGCTACCAGAGCCTCGACAAGGCTACAGGCGAATTTGGCAAAGATATGTATACTATTCGCCGTTATCAAAAGCGCCAAGGTGAATATACAATGAAATCCAAATTCAATATTTCCAGTACAGAGCAAGCAAAAAAAATAATAGACACCCTCTCTCTTTGGATAAAAGAAGCTTAGACTTTTTTTCAAACTGCCGCTTTATTCTGCTTGACTCACTCGAGCCAATCAAGTAGTTTGCCGCGGTCCTGAAGATGAAGGAGCAATAAGCGAGACGGAGGGAAGTCGAGCTTGGTTCGAAGTCAGAAAGTGACGAAAGAAAAGCGAAAAAACATATTGACAGAGAGTTTCGGAAAGGTTAAATTAGCGAGCTCTTCGCGGCATTAAGCAGCGCGATTTTCCATGGAGTAATGTGGGAGATTGAGACGATCCTTGACAACTGAATAACAACGAAAG
>JAZDOW010000045.1:0-46070 GCA_043798185.1 Pseudomonadota bacterium
ACCTTCTCAGGCAACACCGCACATAATTTTGGTGGCGGCATCTATTCAAGCTATGCTGATAACATCACTATTACCAATTCAACTATCACCAGCAACGCGGGCGGCGATAGAGGGGGCGGAATACACATAAATTATTGCGAAACACTGGTTATCAACGATACAACCATCTCCAATAATACCGTCCACGATACTGTCGGTGGTATCCATGTCTATGGTGGCGGGCAGTGCACTCTCACTGATGTGACGATCTCCAACAATACGGCAGATGCATTTGCCGGGGCCGACCTTCAGGCGGAAACCCTCACTATCACCAACTCCACCATCTCAAACAACAGCGCTGATTTTGCTTTTGGCGGGGGTGATTTTTCCGGGGAGTCCGTTTTAATCACCAATTGCACCATCTCGGGCAACAGTGCCACTTCCTTTGTTGGCGGGGCAGTTGTAGGAGGGGATCATGTCGTCATTGACCATACTCTTATCTCAAACAACACAACGACGGGAGATGTCGGAGGATTATTGCTATGGTGGGAAGAAAGCGCCGGCATTACCAATTCGACGATAACCGTCAACACGGCGGGCAATGATGCCGGTGGTTTGCAGATCTTTGGCTACTACAGCACCTCCGGCGCAGTTACCATTGCCGACACCACCATTTCCGGCAATACCAGCGGTGGACAGGGTGGCGGTATATTGGTCAATAACACCTTCTTTTATGGTTATAGCTATGGCGGCGCCATTACCGCCACCATCACCGATTCCATTATTACCGGGAATATGGCAGGGACCGATGGCGGCGGCATTGCCATTGTCGGCTCCGCATCGTATTCGCCGACCGTCACTCTCAATAACACCATTCTCTCTCATAACTCGGCACAATATAGCGGTGGCGGGATTTTCACCACCCTTGCAACGCTCGATATCCTTGACTCGACCATTGCCGACAATACCTCGAGTGATAGCGGTGGCGGAATACTGGCTCAGGGGGGAGACGTCACCATCAACAACAGCTCCATTTCCCATAACTCGGCACAAGCAAGCGGCGGTGGGATAATGACCGTCGTCGGTGCCAACCTGCTCGTCACTGCATCGACTATCGATAACAACACCGCATCAGGGGGCGGTGGCATCCTCAACAACGGCGCTTTCGTAACCCTGTCCTCTTCCAGTGTGGTGAGCAATAGCGCTACCAACTCGGCAGGCGGTATCGGCAGCTCATACGGCCGGCTCACCGTACAGAATTCCACTATCGCCAATAACACCGCGATATTCGACGCCGGCGGTTTGGGCAGCTACAAGAGTGATTTGTACCTTGCCAATGCGACCATCTCCGGCAACTCCGCCGGAGATGGTGGCGGGATAAGCATTTTTGACGGCACTTCCGTTATTGTCAATTCGACCATTGCCGCCAACACTGTTTCCGGTACCGGTGGCGGAATCAGGATTGATGGCGGCACGCTCACCCTGGCTTCAACGATCATCGCCGACAACAGTGCCGTTGGTTCCGGTAATGATCTCCATGTCGGCGGCGGAGCAAACCTTACCGTCACTTCCTCCCTCATTGAAGACCCGGACGGCGACCATAATATTCTCGATGGCATAAACGGCAATATCGTCGGCTTTGACCCAATGCTCGGCCCCTTAGCAAATAACGGCGGGCCGACCATGACCCATGCCCTCTTGGCCGACAGTCCGGCGCTTAATACCGGCAGCAACCCGAACGCCCTCACCACCGATCAGCGAGGATATGCCCGGAATGCAGGCGGCGTTGATATGGGTGCCTTTGAGATGCAGACCAGTGGGTCGTCACAACCTGAGCCGGATCCCGCAATACCGCCCGCACCGAACTCTCCGGCACCTCCGCCGGCAAACCCTTCGCCGGCAAACCCTCCACAACACATATTCAGGTATGCCGATGAGAACTTCATTCCGGCCTATGGCTCCGGACCTCCGGTTCTGGGAGAATTCGGAGGACACGTCGGGACGTTCGGCAATGGTCATATGTGGCGCCATTTCGGCCACGATTCATGGCGCGGCGACCTGCAACGAATTGTCGGAGATGGCCATTTCTTTGGGCGGCATGACTTTGGCGATTACCTTGATCCCGATCATCCCAGCAATTTCGGGCCCGGCCTCCAGTTGGACGACGGTTCCGAGGGGGGCCAGCCAATGCAAGGAAGGCACGAAGCTTTCTGGAGCGGTCTCGCCGATCTGCATAAAGACATGGAGCGGCATGTCGTCTTCCAAAGCGATGTGGATCTGCTCCTGGCCGGACTTCCGGTATGAAGCCCGGCTTAAAACTCATCTTCTTGCTGTTCCTTTACCTGTGTCGCCTCGGTTCGGCATTGGCCGGCGACAGCCCCGATCCGGACATCAAGGTGGTACTTTTTCCGGTGGGTCAGGCGGTGCTCAGTGCCGGAATCGAAGGTTTGGTGCAGGAGGTAAAACTGCGTGAGGGGGAATCATTCGCCAAACAGGCCTTGTTGGCCCACCTGGACGAGCGCCCCCTCCAACTGGCCGAGAGTATTGCTCGCAGCGGGCTGCTGGATAGCCAGGCCAAGCTTCGTTTTTCCGGGCAGGAGCTGGCCCGACTCAGCGAGCTGCATCAGCGCAAGCTCACCGGTGACCGCGAGCTGGAAGAGGCCCGTCTGCAGAAGGAAACCGCCGAGGCCAAAGCGAAAATTATGGAGGCGGAACTCAACCTGGCCCGGTATCGCCTCGAACAATGCCGGGTTCTCGCACCCTTTGCCGGCAGATTGGTAAAGATCGATGCCCATAGCCATGAATATGTCCGGCCCGGCCAACCTCTGCTGGAAATCATCGAAGACCGTAAGCTGCTGGCGGTCATGCATCTGGATTCAAAGCAACTTGCCCGTATTCACCCGCAAATGTCGGTGAAGATACGTATCGATGAGACCGGCACCGAGCATTCCGGCGTTCCCTATTCCCAGGGAGCCGCTGTCGATCCGGGGAGTCGCAGTTTCGAGTTCAAGATATTGATCGACAATGCCGAACAAAAACTTCGCGCCGGCATGTCCGGGACAGTCACCGGCTGGTAGCAATGGAGAGTAACGAAGCACACGACTCACTTCAGGCTCGAGCCAATCTCCTCGCCGGCCTGCTGCGCCTGGGCCATGAAGCCTTTGATCAGCCGGATTTGCCGGGGTTGATAAGCCACATCGTCAATAACAGCCGACTCATCTCGCGTTACGACCGCTGTTGCGTCATCGAAAAAAAGGGAAGAAAGGCCCGGATCTTGGGGATCTCCGGGCAGTCGACGGTGAACCCCCAATCGGAATATGCCCAGCTGGCTATTTCCTTGGCGGCATCCTTACCGACCCTTGATAAACCGCAGGGATATACAATCAAGGAAAATGGAGAGGAGCTTGGCCCCGAGGCGCGGGAAGGCCTTGCCGGGTTGTGCCCGGACGGTCGGGTTTTCTCGATCTCCCTGCCTTTGCCGCAAAAGTCACCGGGCAATTTTCTTTGGCTCATCGAGTTTTTTTCCGACTGTGCGCCCGCCGAAGGCAATACTCTGGCACTTTTGGCTCGCCATTATGGCCAGGCACTGGCCCTCTTTACCCGACCGGAACGGGAAAACCGCGTCCTCGGAGGGCCTTGGCGAAGCTGGAGCCTGCGGCGGAAAATGCTCCTTGTTGCCATTCCTCTGCTGCTTTCCCTTTTCCTTGTCAAAATTCCCATTACCACCCTTGCGGAATGTGAGCTTATTCCGGCCACCCGCCACCCGGCTTACGCCCCGATATCCGGGATAATCGACCGTGCTCTCCTCCAGGACGGTGCCCGTGTCGAGGCCAAGGATGGAGTGATAAGCTATCAAAGACAGGAAATCCTCTTCAACATGGCCGAGGCTGTCCGTAGCCGCCAGGAAATTGAGGCCGAGCTCGACCTGCAAAGACAGCGCTCCTTTGCCAGCCCCCAGGAACTCGGCCAGGTCAAGCTCCTTGAGGCACGCCGCCTGAGGACCCTGGTGGCGGAAGAGAAACAGCAGTGGATTCTTGACCATACGGAAATATCCGCGGGATTGGACGGCGTACTTCGGATCAACGAACCGGAAACTTTTACCGGACGGGCAGTGAACATTGGCGAAAAACTCTTTGAAGTGATAGACCCCTCCTCTCTCCTCCTGAAAATTCTTGTGCCCGAAAGCGAGGGTACGATTATTCCCCAACTTCAGGAAAACTTGAGCTTCTTTCTCCATACCAGGCCGGAACAGCGTCTGAAGGCCCGGATCGTTTCCGTTGCCCCGCAACCGCTACCCACTGACGAAGGCCGCATCTGCTATCTCCTCAAGGCCGAGCCGGAACAACGTCCGGATCTCATCAACGGGCTGCGGGGTATGGCCCGTCTTCAAGGAAACAAGGTCATGCTGATCAACTATCTCGGACGTAATCTGATCTTATGGTGGCGGAAAATATAACCCAGAACTCAGGGATTTTGCGCAGTGATCTTCGGCTGTATCCCGCGGGTCAGCCGCGTCAATGGACCCTGCACGATCCGGTGGTGGACCGCTACTACCGCCTTGGCCATACGGAGTATCAGGTGTTAAGCCGTTTGCATGACAACATTCCCCTGGATAAACTGCAATCGCAGCTGGCAGCGAGCGGCTGCAATGTCTCCTTCCAGGAGATTATTGCCCTGCTTGGTTTTCTTTCCAGTAATGGCCTTATGCTGCCGGTTTACGGTAAAAGCCATCAACGAGTACGGGCGATGCATGCGCAACTGAATGCCGGTCAGCGTCAGCGCCTCTTTGGCAGCTGGCTGTATATGCGCTTTGCCTTGCTGCGACCGGAACCTTTCCTGAACCGCACCTGGCCGCTGTTACGACCCCTGTTGCAACCCGGACTCCTCTGGTTTTTGTGCGCCTTGGCGCTATCGGGCTATCTCCTTGTTCTGCTCCGCTGGCCACAGCTCAAAGCGGTTTTTCATCAGAGTTTGTCACCCCAGGGTTTTGTGAGATATGGGTTGGTTATTGCTGTTGTGAAAATCTTTCACGAACTTGCCCATGCCTATGCCGCAAAGTGGGCGGGAGTTCCGGTGCGAAATATGGGGTTGGGGCTGATGGTATTTCTCCCCCGGCTCTATACCGATGTCACCGATAGCTGGCGTATTGGCGATCGCCGCAAAAGAATGATCATCGATGGCGCCGGCATGGGGGTGGAACTCATCCTGGGCGGAATTGCCGGACTTATCTGGGCCAACACCGGCCCGGGAATTCTTAACGGTCTTTGTTATTATCTTGTCGGCGTAAGTGCTTTTAATACCCTGCTCATCAATGGCAATCCTTTGCTGCGCTATGACGGGTACTATCTGCTCATGGATGCCACTGGTATCGATAATCTCAGCACCAGGGCCCTTACCCAACTGAAAAACTGGTATCGTTCTTTCTTTTTTGGTATCGCCGGTTATCCTTCTTCAGATTCCCCTTTGATCCGATGGCTGCTCATCGGTTATGGGATCAGTTCCAGCTTGTATCGAGTTTTTATTTACAGCGGACTTCTCTACGTTCTGACCAGTACCTTTTTTCCTTTACTGAGCCTGGTTTTCACCAGTCTGGGCGTTATCACTCTCATCTTTCGTCCATTGATTATGGAAGGTCATCTCGTTTTTAGACAAAAAGCTCATATGCAGCATGGCAGGACCACTCTCAGCGCCCTCTTGCTGCTGGGAGTGATCTGCCTTTTTCTGTTGCCGCTGCCGTGGAATCTTGAGATTCCCTGCGTAGTGAGAAGCGAACAGGTGAGCACTCTTTTTGTTGCGCACCCCGGGTACATTAAAACGGTGATTTCCAGCGGCAATGCCGGTCAGGCAGTTCGGCAGGGTGAGGTCATCTATGCATTGCAGAATCCCCTTTTACAGCTTAACCTCAAGGAAATACAGCTGCAAATCCACGAACTCCGTATGGCAACGGACCAGTTGAACAGCGGCAGGGCAACACTGGGCCTGGCCAAAATAAAAGAGGAACACTTGCATTCTTTAGAGGTTACCGAAACCGAGATTAAAAACAACCTTGAGGCGTTGACGGTACGTGCTCCCATCGATGGGACCTTAGTCTGGTATGCGCCGGAAGAGCTGGAAACGGGTCGGTGGTTGCCTCAGGGCGTGAGACTCGGCGAGGTTTACCGGACAGAGTCGAAGGTAATTCAGGCGTTTTTGCCGGAGGTCTCTCTTTCCGGCATCCACGAGGGGCAACATGCCGATATTATCTTCCCGGACAAGATAACTAAAGTTCCCGGAACGGTGCGAGCCATTCAGCGAATACCGGTGAAGAATTTTATGATATCGCCTCTGCTCGACGTCTTTGGCGGCCCTGTTCCGGTAAAACGTCAGGGAACGGAATTTAGCCCGCAACACGTTTGGTATGGAGTACTTATCGACATTAACAGTAACGATGTCGATGCCACTTTTGGGAGAAGCGGCGTGGTGCGCCTTGAACGTTATCGCTCCCTTGCCGCTTCCCTGGGACGTTTATTGCTGGAAATGGCCCGACGAGATGTATTCTAGATATCATTCTGATATACCTTTGCTATTTACGAATATCGTTAATCACGCACTGCTTCGATGATAAAAGCCTGTTGCCAAAGAGAGAAAGGAACTCATCCATGAACGAAAAGACCGAAGTCAATCCTCTCCATAGTGTCGCCACCGACAGCATGTATCAGATCCTCAAGGAGCTGCGGCTCAGTTTCCTGGTCTCAACCTATGAGGCTAATAAGCTTGTTGTGGTACGGGCGGATGCCACCGGTGTCAATACCCATTTTTTAACCTTCCAAAGACCCATGGGTATTGCCGCGGATCGGGAACGAATTGCCGTCGGTACCGGTGGAAGTATTGCAACGATGGTGAATGTTCCTACAGCGTCGACAAAGGTGAAGAGCGCCCTTCCCGCCGACGCCTGTTTTGTGCCTCGGGAAATTCAAGTTACAGGCGATATCGATATTCATGAAATGGTTTGGGCCAGTGACGGATTATGGTTTGTCAACACGCGGTTCTCCTGTCTCTGTACGTGGGATCGGCAACATAATTTTGTGCCCCGCTGGCGACCTCCTTTTATAAGCGGCTATGATATGCGCGACCGATGCCACCTGAATGGCCTTGGACTTCGTGATAAACACCCCCGCTATGTTTCCGCACTAGGCGACACGGATACACCGACCGGTTGGCGTGCCAATAAATCGGCGGGTGGCCTACTTATGGATATCTCCAACAACAAAATCCTCCTCAGTGGTCTCTCCATGCCCCATTCGCCACGGTGGTATAAAGATCAGCTCTGGTATCTGGAATCCGGCCACGGAGCTCTCTGCCGTCTTGATCCGGCAACCGGTAAACCTGTGACTCTTTGCCGGTTGCCGGGTTTTACTCGTGGTTTGGATTTTGTCGGCAATTATGCCTTTATCGGCCTCTCGAAAGTGCGAGAAACAGCCACCTTCAGCGATATTCCCCTGACAAGGACAGTGGCTGAGCGTGTCTGTGGTATTTGGGTGGTAGATATCACCAATGGACGTACCGTTGCTTTCCTTCGCTTTGATTCGGCGGTGCAGGAAATTTTTGCCGTCACCATTTTGCCAGGTATGAGTTTCCCGGAAATTGTTGCCTGGAACGAGCCGCTTATGCATTCGACCTATGTCCTTCCGGACGAGGCGATCGCTTTAGTATCGCAGCAGGATGATACTTGGGAGGAGCCGCAGACCTATTTAGAGAAAGGTAATCAGTTTCACAACCAAGGCCGTAAGGAGGAAGCGATCACGTGTTATCGCAAATGCCTTGAACTGCAACCCGGCTTCCTGCCTGCTCGTTTAAACCTCGGAATAACACTGGGGGATCTTGGTCAATATGATGCCGCGGAAGAAGAGATGAAAGCCGTTATCAAGGCCGAGGCACATTCACCCGAGGCCTTTAACAGCCTTGGATTTCTTTGCTACCGCCAAGGTAATGCGCAAGCGGCTGCCGAATACTACCGACAGGCCATTCGTCTAGAACCCGATTATCAGCTTGCTCGGCATAATTTGGGCATGACCTTGCTTATGTTGGGTGATTATCAGCAAGGCCTTGCTGAATGCGAATACCGTCAACAACCTCCTTTCTTTGCCCAATTCAAGACCAACCATCCCCGGTGGGACGGGAAGCATCTCTTAAATAAAACCCTTATGCTGCACACCGAACAAAATGACAGCGACGCCATTCAGTTCCTCCGTTTTCTCCCCATGGCCGCTGATTGCTGCGACCATCTGCTCATGGTTTGTCCCCCTGCTTTACAACAACTCTTCAGCCAACGCCCGGAAATTACCGAATTCCATAATGCCGATCAAACCACCCCTCCGGTCTTTGACGCCTATCTGCCGCTCATGAGCCTCCCCCATACACTTGCTCTTACAAAGGAACAGATCCTTCAGCCGGCAGCGCCCTACTTGCATGGGGATTCTACCCGCGTACCATTGCCGGCAAAAAAAACGCCTCTTCTGCGGGTTGGACTCTTCTGGTCCGCCGATGCTCTTCCTTTACAAGATGGACACAAAGCGTGCACTCTTGCAGATTTCCAGCCTCTTCTGCAATCAGAGGGGATTGAGTTTGTCGGTCTCCAGATGGACAGTCCAGGATCGCATAATCTTGCAGGAAAGGCGCAACTCACCGATATGTCGGCACAGATCAAGGATTACAACGATGTGGCTTCGATTCTCAGCCAAGTAGGTCTCTGCATCGCCATTGATTCTCCTGTGGCTCATTTGGCTGGAGCCATGGGCGTACCAACCTGGGCTCTTCTCCATCATCGTGCCGATTGGCGTTGGGGCATGAATGGAGATACTACGGCCTGGTATCCTTCCATGCGTCTCTTTCGACAACAAACTGCCGGCCTATGGGAAGATCTTGTGCTGAAAATAGTGGATGCTCTTGCAAAACAAAGAAGCGCGGGCATAAATTGATAACTACTCAAAAATTAAATTTAAAATGTGGGTTACTGGTCGCAACTGACTCTTCCGGAAGGAGAAGGGTGTTTATTTTTCGAGCAGGACTACGGTTTCAATGTGGTGAGTCTGGGGAAACATGTCGAGGGGTTGGATTTTTTTGATCGAAAAACCCTGTTGGACAAGGGCGACCAGATCCCGGCACAGAGTGGCCGGGTCGCAGGAGATATAGACCAATCGTTTGCCGGTGAGTATTGCCAACTGTCCGGCAAGCTCCGGAGCACCCTGGCGGGGTGGATCGATGACTACGCAGTCGAAGCGGGCGCCGTTTGCCGTAAGCTCGGAGCAGGCAGTGTGGATTGGGCTTTGCTGAAAACGAGCATGGGGAAGACCGGCTCTGGCGGCATTGTTTTTGGCACTGCGGATCGCCGACCCCTGGCCCTCTATGCCTAAGACCTCTGCTCCCAGGAGTGCCAAGGGGATGGCAAAATTCCCCATGCCGCAATAGAGATCAAGAATTTTCAACCCTTTCTCTGCCTGACAAAAGGTGAGGACTGTTTCGATAAGAAAGCGGTTCTGCTGCAGATTGACCTGGCAGAAGCCGCCGGCCTCCCAATTGAGATGAAGGTCTCCTGAGAGCCCGGCAATTGCCGGATAATGAACACCAAGGACATTGCCGGCCGCCATCCCTTCTTTACCGCCATAGGGTCCCATAAGGGAGAAGTGTTCGCCGGAGAAAAAAATCCGATCCACCGAGTCGTTGCCCCGAGCGAACCGTTCGGCAGTCAGGATATCGGCTGGGCGGGCTTTTCGTGGCAACCGGAAAATGACGACGGTTTTGTTGTTGTGGGGATTTTCCTGCACTTCCACCTCGGACGCCAGGCTGTTCAGCTTGTGACCTTCGGGGTCGGCTCTCAGGACGGTGAGGGTATGGTTGAGGCCTGGTCTTGCCAAAAGACAGGCTGTGATCGGAATGAGGGTATGGGACTGGAAGCGGTGAAAGCCGAGCACACCCCTTTTGTCGACCTGGAGACGAAGGCGTTGCCGGTAACTGAATTCTTCGAGAGCCGGCAGCGGCTCCGCAATGAGAGGTAGACAATCCCGCAGTGTTTGCCGGTTGCTGCGCTCAAGGAGATCGATGACTATTCCCTTTTTAATCTCCAGCTGGCCTGGATACTCGCAGTGCTGCAGGTCACAGCCCCCGCATTCACCGGCATATGGGCAGGGAGGAGTGCGTCTTGCCGGATGGGGAATGACTATTTGTCGGACCTGAGCAAAGGGAGAGTTCTTTCTCGTTTCCTCAATGTCTACAATAACGGTTTCGCCGGGAAGGACATGACGGACGAGAACGACCTGACCGGACGCCAGGTGGGCGAGGCCGTAACCGCCGTTGACTATTTTACCAATGTCGATTGTTTCCAGTTGCATCTTCTCTGCTAGTGCGGTTAGTACCTTAGAAATTCACTTCTTGTTTTTTAATAAGCTAGACAGCTTGTGCAGTTTCTCCGGACCATGGCGAACCGGGATCTGCACCCTGACGGTGAGCCTTTTCATAATATAACATCTGTGTTCTGTCGAATCATATTCCTCTTTCTGACATTTCTCCTTTTCCTGCCTTCGGTGGTGCCGGCCTCGGTAAAAATTGAGGTAACGGTTACCGGGGTCAGTGGTCCCGTGTACCAAAATGTCCTGGCCCGTCTCACCATTCTCCTGCAAAAAGATAACGAGCGATTGCAAGCAGGCGCTATTCGTCGTCTGCATCGCCAGGCGGAAGAGGATATCCGCTCGGCCCTGGCCCCGTTCGGTTACTATAATCCGAGCATCAAAAGCAGTCTGGAGAAAAAGGGTGAGGTGTGGCATGCCGAATATGCCATTGACCAAGGGCCACCGATTGTGATCACAGAAATCGACGTGGGATTGGTCGGGGCGGGTGCAAATAATGAACATCTTGTCGCAGCTCTTGCTGACTTTCCTTTGAAAAAAGGCGATGTACTGAATCAGGAATTGTATGAAAAGGGTAAGAAAAAACTGGTGAACCTCGCCTTTGGCGAAGGTTTCCTTGCGGCCTTCTTCAGTGGACGATCCCTGCGTGTCAACGCCGAAGCCAATAGCGGTTCGGTTCGCTTGGTGTTGGACACCGGTCGTCAGTATCTTTTTGGTACAACCCACAGTAGCCAGGGTATCTTGAAGCAAGACCTGCTGAATCGCTATCTTCCCTATAAAGTCGGCGATCCCTATAGTCCGGCAAAGCTTTTCGAGCTCCAGTCGATCCTTTATCAGACTAACTATTTCAGTAAGGTTGTAGCGAGGGGACAGCTCGGCCGGGTTCAGGATTTTGCCGTTCCGGTCGAGATTGATCTCACCGCCCCCGAACATCTTAATAAGTACAGTTTCGGCCTGGGATACGCCACCGATACCGGGGTGCGCGGCAAAATCGATTGGGATAACCGGTTGTTCAATTCGAGCGGTCACAAGGTGAATTCCTCGTTACAGCTCGGGGAACGGGAAAACACCATCGCCTTGAATTATCTGCTGCCGCTTGAGGATCCAAAATATTATTCGTTGGCCAACAGCTTGGCCTATCAAGACAAGCAATGGGAAAATACCACGACCCAGCTATTCACCGCCTCTGTAGCCCGCGAATATGTGGGGCAGCGATTCAAGCTGAGCACTGGTCTGGAACTTCGTGATGAAATTTATGATGTCGGTGATACCAGTGGGGACTCGACACTCCTCCTGCCTGCATTGAATATTGGTGGGATTTTTGCCGACGATATCCTCAACACTAAGAATGGCTTGCAGGCATCACTGGGACTGCTTGGCGGGGCAAAAGGAGTGGTTTCCGATGTCACTTTTCTCCAGGCCACTTTCGGCGGTAAGGCCATCGTTTCGCCGTTTGAGGACTGGCGGCTTATTGGCCGGGGTTCCTTGGGGGCAACCTTGGTCGACAGCATTGATTCCCTGCCACCGTCGCTGAGGTTTTATACCGGTGGGGACAACACCCTCCGTGGCTACCGCTACAGGTCGATTGGCACCAGGGACGCTTCGGGGGCGATTATCGGTGGCAAGTATCTGGTGGTTTGCAGTATTGAGGTAGAGCGGGTCATCTACAACCAATGGAGCCTTGCCTCGTTTTGGGATATCGGGACGGCAACCGACGACTTGAGTTTGGATTTTCACCAGGGAATCGGCGGCGGTGTGCGGTTTCGTTTGCCTTTCGGCCAGATTCGCTTGGATGTCGCTTCGGCCATCACCGAGGATGGCAATCCCTTGCGTGTTCATTTGACGGTGGGGGGCGATCTGTGATGAAAGTAACGGCTATCCGGACAGCCTGCATTTTGACATTCCTCTTTCTGCTATGTTGTGCTCTCCTTCTGGGTAGTGACACAGGTCTGCAGCTCCTGCGGCCAAGTATCCGATTGCTGAGTGGCGGCAGGGTAACGGTGGGGGAAATGGAGGGAAGGCTCCTAGGTAGCGGCACCCTGGAGAAAATGCATATTGTCCTTCCCGGTGCCGACATCAAAGTGGAGCGATTTTCTTGGGATTGGACTCCTTCGCAACTTTTTGCTGGTGAGCTGCATGTGGCTGACCTGAGCGTTTCAGGGGTGGTAATCGGTCTTCGCGACACTCCTGCAACTGCGTCTGCCGGGGGACCGGTGGTGCCATCGCAGTTTCTTCTCCCTCTGGGGTTTGCCCTTGACCGGGCAGGAGTGACCTCCTTCAAACTTTTAGCCAGTGATGGCAGTGAACTGCTGGCCTTTGATACCATCAATGTTCAGTTAGAGTGGAGAGGTGGTCAACTGAGCATCGGCAACTTTTCTCTCCAGGGCCCGGAAATTGGTTTGGCTATACACGGAAATGTTGATTTTGATCGCAGCTGGCGTGTCGATCTGCTCGGCAACTGGCGGCTTGTCAACTATGGTTTCAATCAACTTGCGGGGACACTGTCCGCCATCGGGCCGCTTGCCTCGCCCCATGCCACCTTCGGAATCAACAGTCCCGCCGACATTCGGGTTGAGGGGGATGTTGCAAATCTTCTGGAAAAACCGGAGTGGAAAGCTACTCTTGAGGCGCGAAACGTCGATCTGGAGGCGCTCATTAAACATTGTCCGAAGATTGATCTGGCCACGGTAAGCGGGCAATTATCGGGCGATACCGGTGGCTACCACGGTCTTGTCCAGGCCGTCGGAACCTGGGGAAAGTATGAGAAAATGCAGCTTAACAGTTCGATTTCCGCCGGTTTGATGGGTATTGACTTCGAGACTCTGCGTATAGATCAGGGCGACGGCTGGGCGGTGGCTGAGAATGCCAAGATCAACTGGAAAAAGCTCTTTGACTGGGAAGGTCTTTTTCATTTTAAGAATTTTGATCCCTCAGCTTTCTTTGACTGGCTCCCGGGCAAGCTCGATGCCGATCTCACCAGCGTCGGGACGGTCAGGGACGACCTGGGTGTGGATATTGCTTTTAAGATATTCCGACTCGACGGCAAGCTGCGGGAGCAGCCGATCTCTGCGGTCGGCAATGTCGCCGTCACCGAAAACGATGTGCGAACCGATGGCCTGACCATCCGAAGCGGGGAAGTGGAAGGGAGTGCCCGTATCAACAAAGCGATGCTCTCATGGGCGGATACTCTCAAGTGGTCGGGGGAGGTTCGTTTGGATAACTTCGATCCTTCCGGGATTTACCCCGATTTTCCTGGGCAAGTCAGCGGGTTATTGGCCGGTGAAGGATTTCTTGGGGAAGCAGGGGCCGAAGGATACTTGAAAATCAGCGATATTTCCGGTCAACTCCGTGGCAATGCCTTGGCGGGGAATGGAGAAATCAGGCTATCGGGTGAAACCATCCGCACAACCGGTCTGTATCTTCGAAGCGGTGGTTCGGAGTTGGTGGTAACGGGTCAGGCCGGGGATGCTTTTGCCCTGGATGTTACTCTTTCCTCCCCCGATATCGGCACACTTGTGCCGGAGACGAGCGGCGCCGTACAACTCCTTGGCAGACTTCGCGGCAGTCTCAGGGCACCGGTGTTTGATCTCGAAATGCATGGTAAAGGGCTCGGCTTTGCTGATAGCAGATTCTCTCGATTGGATGCAAAAATTCATTCACAGCTCGGTGAGGATGACCGGTTGGATGGATCTTTTATCGGGGAAAAGATGATTCTGGCCGGCTTTGCTGTGGAGCAGACCCAGATCGATTTCTCCGGAAGTTTTAAGGGGCAGGAAATTAAAGCGCAGGCAGCCGGTGACTTCGGCAGGTTGCAGTTTCGGGCGAAGGTCGCCAAGGGGGATGACTGGACAGCGAAAATCACCGATACGTATCTGACATCTTCTTTCTATGGCAACTGGCGGCAGCAGGAGAGTGCGGCGTTGACTGTCGGCAGGCAGCAAGTGGCCCTCGAAGATTTTTGTGTTACCGAAGGTGAAGGGAAGATTTGCACCGGCGGCTCTATGAGCTTGGCAAAGGAGATCGGCTGGCGGGCAAGAAGCCAATTTTCAGCACTCTCTTTAAACTGGTTAAACCGCTTGAAACTCCTTGGTATGCCGGTGAGTGGTTTGCTTGCCGGAGAGATCGTGGCATCGGGAGAAAACCGCCGGGTGATGTCCGCCCAGGCCGAGGTCCGGTTGCCGGAAGCAGATTTCGAACTCGGTGTTGAAGATCAGGAATTCAAATTCATTCATTTTGAAGACACCGTCCTGGCTCTTTCACTTGCCGATTTATTATTGCGGGCCAACCTTGTCACCCGAATGAAAAACGGCAGTAGGCTGACCATGATGGCAGTCACCCGGGGGGCGGACCTGTTCGCCATGCCTGGGTCGTTGCCTCTTTCGGGTGACCTGCAGCTGGAAAATTTTGATCTGGCAATACTTTCCGCCCTTACCGGATACGGCGTTGATCCTACCGGTCGGGTGAATAGCTCTTTCACTCTTGCCGGGTCGGTGGGACGACCGGAACTTATCGGTGAAGGCCGGATAGAGGGGGGTGGCATCACTCTGCCATACCAAGGTATTACCTTGGAAAATGTCAAGATGAAGGTGGCCGCTGTGGAAGACGGGGCGAAGTTTCTTTGCTCGGCCACCTCCGGGCCCGGGGAAATGAGTGCCGAGGGTCGCCTCCGGTATGGCGATGCGGGTGTCGAAGGAGATCTGCATGTCCGGGGCAGCAATTTTCTGTTGGTCAATCTGCCGGAGTATGCAATCAGGGTTAATCCCGATGTGCAGTTTTTGTTCACAAAAAAAACGGCGGCGATCAAAGGGTCGGTGCAAATTCCATATGCTCAGCTGACGCCTGAGGAGAGGAAGGATTCATTGCAGGTTTCCCAGGACGTCATCTTGGTCAATGGTCGTGAGGAGGTCAAGGCCTCAGGATGGCCCTTTGCGTTGGACCTTGATGTTCTTTTGGGGGACGATGTTCGTATAAAGGGTTACGGCTTGAGCGGCAGGCTTGCCGGCGAACTCCAGGTAAAGACCATCCCCTATGAATTTCCGACTGCGCAAGGGGAACTCGATCTCATCGACGGAGTTTTTTCCATCTACGGCCGGAGCCTCGATATTGAGCGGGGCCGGGTTCTCTTCACCGGGGGTCCCATCGAAAATCCCGGCGTAGATGTTCGGGCCCAGAAAAAGTTCAGCGATGAGGAGGCCAAAAACCGGGGCTATACCGTCGGTGTCGATATCAGCGGCCTGGCCCAGGACCTTAAATATCATCTTTTTTCCGACCCCTATATGGATGACACGGAAATTCTCTCGCAGATGATCGTCGGCCACTCCCTGGCCTTCTCCAATAAAGAGGAGAGCAGCCTTCTTGAGGAGGCAGCCACGAGCCTTGGCCTGAAAGGCGGCGCTGACATATTTGCCGGTCTTGGCAATATCCTGCAGATTGACGACATGCATCTCGAAGGCAGCAGCAAGAAGGAGAATGTCTCGCTGGTGGTAGGGAAGCGGCTGACCAAGGATTTATATATTGGTTATGATATGAATATGTTCAGCCAGCTTGGACAGTTCCGGGTGCGTTATGATCTGACCCGAGGCTTTGCCGTTGAGACGAGAAGTTCTTCCCAGTCAACCGGTGCCGACCTCCTTTACTCTTTTGAAAAATAGGATACTAACCCTGGTGGACGTGATAAAAATCTTACTGGGTACTTTAGTTGTTCTCTTTTTAACGGATATTTCCTTTGCCGTTACCCAAGAGGTTGCGGGTGTTACCAGAACCGTCATTGTTGGTGGCGATCGCGATTACCCGCCTTACGAATTTCTCGATAAAGATGGTCAGCCCAGCGGATATAATGTTGACCTGACTCGCGCCATCGCCGAGGTAATGGGCATGAAGGTCGAGTTTCGCCTAGGTGCCTGGTCCGATATGCGCACCGCCCTGAAAAACAATGAGGTGGCTGTGTTGCAAGGAATGTCCTATTCGGAAGAACGGACTGCAGAAGTAGATTTTTCAACTCCGCACGCCATTGTTAATCACGCTATTTTTGCCCGTGGTGATTCACCTGTCGTCAGTTCACTGAAAGATCTTGATGGCAAATCCGTCGCCGTGCATCATAGCGGTATTATGCACGATTTTCTGGCTAAGGCCGGATTTTCCGGCCCGTTGACGCTCACCGATACTCCGGCTGAAGCTTTGCGCCAGGTTGCCGCAGGTAATACCGATTTTGCCATAGTTGCCATTGTCCCCGGCATATATATCATCAGAGAGCTCAAACTTTCAAATCTCACCACGGTTGTCAGAAATGTAGCAACGCACCGATACTGTTATGCCGTGAAGAAGGGAGATGTTGAGCTTCTGTCGAGGTTCAATGAGGGACTGGCTATATTGAAGAAGACCGGCCAGTATGAACTGATTCACAATCGCTGGCTTGGTGTGCTCGAACCGCCCGAGGTTACTTGGCGTCACCTGGTCAAGTTCGGCGCGAGTGTTGGTATTCCGCTGCTGCTTCTGCTTGGCGGAGTTGCTGTCTGGTCCCATACGCTTCGGCGTCAGGTAGCCCTACGTACCGCCGATCTGACTCGAGAGATAGCCGAACGTAAGCTTGCCGAAGAAAAGCTGCTGCAAAATCAGAAACAGCTGGTTCAGGCGGACAAGATGGCCGCCCTGGGGGTATTGGTTTCAGGCGTGGCCCACGAGATCAATAACCCGACGGGCCTTATATTACTGGAGGTTCCGACCTTAAAGCGCGTACATTCAGATACCCTGAGAATTCTCGAACGATACTACCGGGAGAACGGTGATTTCATCTGCGGAGGCTTGCCGTATTCCCGCATGCGCGAAGAGATACCGCGCAGTCTCGAAAAAATACAGGATGCCGGAAAACGGATCAAACGAATTGTCGATGACCTCAAAGATTTTTCCCGTCATGGGGATATCACCGGCAATGAAAAGGTTGATTTGAACCAACTGGCCCAGGCTGCCGTTCGTCTGGTCGAGCCGACCATCCGTAAAGCCACCTGCTGTTTCAGGGCCGATTATCGTCCGGGGTTGCCGAAAATTCTCTGCAATGGTCCGCGGATAGAACAGGTTCTGGTGAATCTTATACTCAATGCCTGTCAGGCACTTCCGAACTCAACCCGGTGCATCGATCTTACTACCGGCTACGATCCACAACAGCAATCGATTTACTTTCGTCTGCGCGATGAAGGAAGCGGTATTTCACCGGAGAATCTAGCGCGTCTGACCGACCCATTTTTCACCACTAAACGGGAACTGGGTGGCACCGGTCTTGGTCTTTCCGTTTCTGCGGGCATTGTCAAGGAACATTCCGGCGCCCTGGAGTTTCAATCAACGCCAGGTTTTGAAACAATTGTTACCCTGCGACTTCCGATTGTTCGTGAGGAGGAAACTAAGTGAATAAAACAGTCTACCCTGATTTCGGTGTCCTCCTTGTTGATGACCAGCCGGACTGGCTCAGTTCGTTGGCATTGACCCTTGAATCGTATGCCGGCATCACCAATATCACGACCTGCGGTGATAGCAGGCAGGTCCTTGATATTCTCGATACCGGCAAAATCGGGTTGGTCTTGCTCGACCTGACCATGCCCTACCTCTCCGGCGAAGAGCTGCTTGAATTAATAGCGGAAAAGCACCCGGAGGTGACTGTAATTGTCATCAGTGGCATGAATCAGGTGGAAGTTGCCGTCGGTTGCATGCGACGGGGCGCCTATAATTATTTTGTCAAGACCGACGACCAGGACCGTATTATCGGCGGTGTACTCCGCGCTATCAAGATGCAGGAACTGCAGCGCGATCACCGCGAGATGGCCAGCCGCTTCTGTTCTCCCGAGGTGCGTTATCCGGAAGTCTTTGAGTCGATTGTTACTATTGATCGGGCCATGCAGGGCATTTTTTCCTATATCGAGGCGGTGGCCAAGAGTCCGCAGCCTTTGCTGATTACCGGAGAAAGCGGCGTCGGCAAGGAGTTGATAGCCCGGGCGGCCCACCAATTAAGCGGTTGTAGCGGCAAACTGGTAACGGTGAATGTGGCCGGTCTTGATGATTCGGTTTTTGCCGATACGCTTTTCGGACATCTGCGCGGGGCTTTTACCGGGGCGGAACATATGCGTCGCGGTATGGTTGAAGAGGCTGCCGATGGCACACTTTTCCTCGATGAAATCGGTGAACTGAGTATCCCTTCACAGGTAAAGCTGCTGCGATTAATCCAGGAGGGAGAATTTTTTCCCCTCGGCAGTGATCTGCCGAAAAGGCTTAGTGCCAGAATTATCGTGGCAACTCACCAGAACCTTGCAGCAAAAGAACGGGCGGGGAGCTTTCGCAGAGACATTTTTTACCGATTGAGCACGCATCATGTTCATCTGCCGCCACTCCGCGAGCGTTATGGTGATATCCCCCTGCTGCTGGATTATTTTCTTGCCGAGACCGCAAGGGTCTTGGGTAAGAAAAAGCCGACTCCGCCCAAGGAACTGGCGTCGTATTTGAACACCTATGCTTTCCCGGGAAATATACGCGAACTGAAAGCGATGGTGTTCGACGCAGTAAGCGTTCATCGGGACCGAATGCTCTCCATGGACAGCTTTATTAAAGCGGTGGAACGCTCCCGTCAGGATGAACCTGAAGCTGTTCCGCCGCCCAGGAAAAACCCGTTTGCCTGCTTCGATAAGCTGCCAACCTTCAGTGAAGCAGCGGCGTACCTGGTAAGGGACGCGATGGACCGTGCCAACGGCAACCAGACCATGGCCGCCAGACTGCTTGGTATCTCTCAACCTGCCCTTTCCAAACGTTTAAAAGCATTAGCTCCGTAGAAATTCATTTCTCGCCTGATAAAAACTGTTTCATAGAGATACGGTGGCCTCCTGTCGGGGGTTGGAATTCTGACTTTCCACAAACAGTCATAACCTCGGATTATAACAATAACCTAAGGTTATAACGGGCCAATTCCCACGAAAAACGACCACAAGACGCGCAAACCCTCTTGATCGCGATAACCTATGGTTATAACGGTTTTTTGTTTTCAACCTCCGTCAACGAATATATGTCATGAAATCGACATGTTACCTGGAGAATACGGTGGTGGCACGGTCTATGCTATCTCTACTTCAGCTTGTTGCAATGGTTTTGCCAGGGATTCGTCGTTAAGACGCTAACACTTTTAGTATTTCATTGGAGGGAGGCCTGAAAACATGGATTTTACAATAACAATAGAGTTCTTGATCATCATTGCCTGTTTGATCGTCGGCACAAGGTACGGTGGCTTTGGTCTGGGTTTGATAAGCGGCGTCGGTCTGCTGATCTTCACCTTCATTTTCCATCTGGCACCAGGTAAGCCGCCAGTCGATGTGCTGTTGACCATTATGTCGGTACTCGGCTGCGCCTCGGTGCTGCAAACGGCCGGTGGACTCAACGTCATGATGCGATTTGCCGAGAAATTTCTTCGTAAGCATCCGGATCACATCATCTTTCTGGCGCCGCTTACGACCTGGACTCTGACCGTCATGTGTGGAACCGGTCATGTAGTCTACACCATGTTCCCGATTATTTATGATATCGCCATTAAAAAGGGCATTCGCCCGGAGCGCCCAATGGCAGTCGCCTCGGTCGCATCCCAGATGGGCATCTGTGCTTCGCCGGTTTCCGTTGCTGTCGTATCCATGGTGGCAATGTTGAGCAAAACATCTGGATTTGGCCATCCTGTCAGCCTGCTGGAAATTCTTTCCATCGGTATCCCTGCCACTCTCTGTGGTGTTATTTTGGCGGCACTATGGAGCTTGAAGCGGGGTAAGGATCTGGACAAGGATCCCGATTTTCAGGCTAAGCTCCAGGACCCGGCCGAGCGCGACTATATTTACGGAGAATCGGCGACTCTGTTGGATAAAGTGTTCCCAAAAGAGGCGTATTTTGCAACCTGGATTTTCCTCGGGGCAATAGCGTTGGTCGTACTTCTCGGAGCATTTCCGGAACTCAGACCGGTCTTTGGAGCTGCCGGTAAGGCAAAGCCTTTGTCAATGAATCTGGTCATTCAGATGATGATGCTTTCCGCAGGCGCTATAATCCTGATGGCCTGCAAGGTAAAACCGCAGGAAATACCAAACGGCACAGTTTTTAAGGCTGGGATGGTTGCGGTTATTTCAATTTTCGGGGTAGCCTGGATGGCGGATACATTTTTTGAAGCGCATTTCACTCTTCTCAAGGATACGCTTGCCGGTGTAGTGAAAACCCAACCATGGACCTATGCCATTGTCCTGTTTCTGGTTTCAAAGCTTGTCAACAGCCAGGCAGCAGCACTGGCGGCAATCGTCCCACTTGGGCTTAGTATAGGTGTTGATCCTAAAGTGATCCTGGCGTTCCTGCCGGCCTGTTACGGGTACTTTGTCCTGCCGACCTATGCCAGCGATTTGGCGTGCATCGGCTTTGACCGCTCAGGTACTACCAAGATCGGCAAGTATATTTTAAATCATAGTTTCATCATCCCTGGCCTGATCGGTGTTGGTACGGGCAGTACAGTGGGATTTCTGCTGGTTAAAGTTTTCTTCTGATGAAAAATAAGGGACTCATCCCGGTGGACGGGATGAGTCCCTTACAGAGCCCTTTCATAGGAACCGAGGATTTTTACCCGGCTGAATTTTCCGATTTCCTCAAGGGCGTTTTGAACCCGTATATCGTCTTGACTTCCAGCCAGACCGATAAAGAAATGATAGTGGCCGAACTGTTCCTTGGTCGGCCTCGAGGTGATTGCCAGGAGATTGATTTTTTGTTTTGAAAAAGAGGAAAGGATTTTTTCCAGCAAACCAGGGTGGTCGTCATCGTTGATGATAATGAGTGAAGTCTTGCAGATGGGGGAGGTACATTGCAAGGGATGGGTGTTCTTGCCTGCCAGCACGAAAAAGCGCGTCTGGTTGTTGGGGTAATCATTGATGTTTTCAATGACCAGGGGAAAGTCAGTTGGTTTGACGAAATGGCCGGGAACAATAGCCGCACTTTTTCCGGGATCGCCGGTCATGCGGGTGAGGGCCAGGATGTTGGAGTCGGTGGTAACAATCTCAATATGCTCGCCGAAGTTCTCGATAAATTCGGAGCACTGACCGCGGCTGACGAATTGTACAAACAATTTGTTGATTTCCCGGATACCTTTAACGGCTGAGATGCAGGAAAAATTTATTGGGATGATCTTTTCTCCGACGATCTTCAAGTCGGAGGTGACGAGCAGGTCAAGAACCAGGGGAATGAAGCCTTCCGATAGATTTTCAATGGGAACGATACCGTAAGCACAGCCCTCGGATACCGCCTGAAAGACCTTTTTGATGGAGCTGCAGTAGCTGATGGCAATATCACCGCGAAGCGATTTGCAAAATTCTTTGGCAACCTGATCGGAAAATGTTCCGGCCGGCCCCAGTGTGGCGATCATGGTCATGGGATGTCGAATTTGCGGTGCAGTTATTTATAGTTTAAGCGTTTTCCAAGGCTGACGACGTCATCCATCTGGAAGCCGATTTTTTGGTAAAACTCCATTGTCCGGGCATTGCCAACTCGCACCTGGAGGTTGATCTTCGGGCAACCGATAAGGCGCAGCCGGTCTTCGGCCGCTGCGACTATTGCCCGCCCGAAGCCGCGGTGACGGCAAGTAGGCGCCACCGCCAGGTAATTCAGCCAACCACGATGGCCTTCATAGCCGGCCATGACGCTTGCGACAACCCGGCTATGCAGTATCCCCACGAGGAAGAGATCGGGCTGTACGGCCCGCTTAAGCTCAATGTCACGGTGCGGATCGTTGGTGGGCCGGAGAAGCTCGCAGTCCCTCCATAATTCGACAATCGCTTCTTCATCGCTGTCTTGAAAAGGACGAATTTCAAGCATTGTCCCCTATCTCCTCAAATTTATTCAAGGTTAGGTTTTTCCTGACGTTTCCTGCGGTAAAAATCCGACCGTTCATGGCGATATAGACACCCGGAGGGAGAACCTGGATAGCTCCGATGGCGCAGCCGATATTAAACACCGCATCGCTGGTTTTAAAGAGGGCCGGCTCCAATGCTCCCGTCAGAACAATGGTTTTGCCGGTGATATTCTGCAGGGCTTTGGCGGTGTCGACCATGGTGTCGGTACCGTGGGTGATGAGAATCCGTGGGCAGGGGTCTTGAGCTGCTGCATCGGCAATCAGTGTACGGTCATGGTCGTTCAGATCCAGACTGTCCTTACGCATGAGCGAATTGACCAGGTAGGTGATCGATAGGTTCAGCTCGGCTAACACCTTTTCAATATTCGGCGGCCCAACCTCATATTCGCTTTTCGCATCGAAATAGACCTTGTCGATGGTTCCGCCGACGCTGATAATGGAAATGGTGCACATAGGTGTCTCCGAAAAAAATAGTGCACTCCACCGTGGTGCAGTGATAAAAATCCGTTTGCATCGGTTATACATCGGCAACGGTAAAATTCCAAGTTTTTGCCTTGCTTTTCCGAGAGGATGGTAACATATAATGGTACCTTAGAGAAACGCTATTGTTTGTATTCTTTTCTGGCAAGCCAAGAAGATTCAGTAATTGCGATGGATACCGATGTACAATGAAGATGGTGTCGAGAACGCCAAGGGAGAATTTGCAAGGTGACGGGAAAAAAGGGGCCGATAACCATTCTGGTGGTAGATGACGATCAGGTGCATCGTTTTACGCTGTGCTCGCTCATTAAACAATGGGGTTGGCGTTGTGTCGAAGCCGATGACGGGGTAACTGCGGTTGCAGCTGTGGCGGCGCATCCTTACGACGCTGTGCTCATGGACGTGCGGATGGCAAAAATGGATGGTCGTGAGGCCTTTACACGGATCCAGGCCCTGCAACCTGCCCTGCCTGTGATAATCATGACGGCCTATTCCTCGGTTGACGATGCTGTTGAGGCGATTCAGCGGGGAGCACACGATTATCTCACCAAGCCCCTTGATTTTGACAGATTACGTCTCGCCCTGATGCGGGCTGTTGATCACCAGCAGGTTGTGAGCCGCAAACAGCAGCCGGTAGCGGAGCGAAAGGCGCTGGAGACCTCGATTATCGGTACCTCCCCGCCAATGCTCGAGCTGTTGGAGATGGTCGGTTATGTGGCCCCGACCGAGGCGACGGTACTCATTTATGGAGAATCGGGCACGGGGAAGGAACTGGTGGCCGAAGCCCTGCACCGGAACAGTGAGCGACACGATAAGCCTTTTATCAAGGTTAATTGTGCCGCGCTTGCCGAGGGTCTCCTTGAATCCGAGCTTTTCGGACATGAAAAAGGCGCTTTTACCGGTGCCGAGAAAAGGCGGGAAGGTAAATTTGTCCAGGCTGATGGCGGCACTCTTTTTCTCGACGAGATCGGCGAAACTTCCCAGGCCATGCAGGTCAAGCTCCTGCGCGTCCTGCAGGAACAGGAACTGCAGAGGGTCGGAGGTGAGGACACGGTTCAGGTTGATGTCCGGATTATTGCCGCCACCAACCGCAATCTTGAAGAGGAAGTGAGCCGTAATGGTTTCCGCGAGGATCTTTTTTACCGCCTGAATGTGGTTATGCTCACCGTTCCTCCACTACGCAGCCGACGCACTGATATTCCCCACCTTGTTGAGCATTTTGCCCGGAAATTTGCCGAAAAAAATCGTCGGGTTCTCGATGGCATCACTTCTGAATGTATGGAAATATTGACCGACTACTCCTGGCCCGGCAATGTGCGGGAGTTGGAAAACGCCGTCGAGCGGGGAATTATTCTCATGCGCGGGACTGAATTGACCGAAAAGAGCCTGCCCTTGTCCATCCAGAAACAGGAAGGAAAGCAACCTGAGAGCCAGCATTCTACCGACGAACCGGAATCCGGCTCCCTGTTTGCGGCTGAGAAACAACTCATCCTTAAAACCCTGGAGGAAACCGGCGGTAATAAAAGCGAAGCAGCCCGCAGACTTGGGATTACCCGCAAGACCTTGCTGAACAAATTAAACAGATACGAAGTCGATTAGTTACTCCCCTCCCACACACACATCACCAGACTTCTTCTTTTGTGGTTTATATTGAATTTATTGTCTTTTTTAATCCTATTGGCGCCATGATTATTGGCTTTTGGCTACTTGACAAGGAAAAATCGGCTACTTATTGTTGGCACAAGTTAAGATTGGCCGCACCGGGTCCTTCCCGGAGCTGCAGAGAAGAAATGCAATAATAGAGGGAGAAAGAGGTGAGCGAGGAAAAATTAAACGAAGAACTTCAAGATGATGCTGAAGTTGCAGTTGAGGTTGAAAACGCCTCCGAAGCCCCCGAGAAAGCACCTGAAACGACGACCCAGGCAGAGCTGGAAGCTTGCGATCCAGAGAAAGAGCTTCGCGATGCCCGTGAGGAGATTGCCGGTCTTCGTGACAGGATGCTGCGGATGGCCGCGGAGAATGAAAATTTCAAAAAGCGGGTGGAAAGGGAACGATTGGCTGGGTTGAAGTACGCCGGCGAGACCATTTTTCGGGAGATTCTGCCGGTAGTCGATAACCTTGAAAGGGCCCTGGGGCAGGGTGTCATTGAGGGCGCTGAGGCGGAAAAAAACCTTTCCGCCCTGCTTGCAGGTGTTCAGTTGACCTTGAAAAGCCTTGTAACAACCTTGGAGAAATTTGAGGTGAAGGCAGTGGAGAGTGTCGGCAGGCCTTTTGACCCGCAGCAGCAGGAGGCCCTGACCATGGATGCCAGTGAAACAATTCCCGCAAGCCACGTCATCCAGGAATTTGAAAAGGGTTATTTTTATAAGGACCGGTTGCTGAGGCCCGCCAAGGTCGTAGTTTCCTCCGGACCCAAATGATGGAGAAGGTTGTGGTCATAGCCTTTTAAAAGATGTGCAAATCCCTTGACAAACAGGGGAAAATGACAACTTTACAGTAGGTTGCTACTACAACAGGTAGGGTGATCAACAAATAATTGAATAATGCTGGACGGATAATTAATCCGCTGAGAAAGTTTTAAGGAGAGAGAAGATGGGCAAAATTATCGGAATAGATTTAGGAACCACCAACTCATGCGTGGCGATTATGGATGGAGGCGAGCCTAAAGTAATTGCCAATGCCGAGGGCAATAGAACCACTCCGTCTGTAGTAGCCTTTAATGACAGCGATGAACGGTTGGTCGGTCAGATTGCAAAACGACAGGCGGTCACCAACCCAACGCGAACACTATATGCCATTAAACGCCTTATTGGTCGTAAATTCACTGACCAGGAAGTGAAAAAGTCAATTGAAATCAGTCCGTTCAAGATTGTCGAAGGGAACCATGGCAGCGTCTCCGTCGATGTGAACGCTAAAACCTATCGGCCGGCGGAGATTTCGGCGATGGTTTTGGCAAAAATGAAGCAGACCGCCGAGGAATATTTGGGTGAAGAAGTCACTGATGCGGTGGTTACCGTGCCTGCCTACTTCAACGATTCCCAGCGTCAGGCCACCAAGGATGCCGGAAAGATCGCCGGACTCAATGTTCTGCGTATCATCAACGAGCCGACTGCCGCCTCTCTGGCCTATGGTCTTGACAAAAAGGCAGAAGAAAAGATTGCCGTCTACGATCTCGGCGGCGGTACTTTCGATGTTTCGATTCTGGAAATCGGCGACGGTGTATTCGAGGTTAAATCGACCAACGGCGACACCTTCCTCGGTGGTGAAGACTTCGACATGCGGGTTGTCAACTGGCTCGCCGACGAGTTCAAACGCGAGCAGGGGATCGACCTCAGAAACGACAAGATGGCCCTTCAGCGTCTGAAGGAAGAGGCGGAAAAGGCCAAGATGGAGCTCTCCACCACCAAGGAGACTGATATCAACCTGCCGTTTATTACCGCCGATGCCTCAGGGCCGAAGCATATGAACATCAAATTGAGCCGTGCCAAGTTCGAGAGTCTGGTCGAAGATTTGGTCGAACGTACCGTCGGACCCTGCCGCACCGCCTTAAAAGATGCCGGCCTGAATGCCTCGGAAATCGACGAAGTTATTCTCGTCGGCGGCATGACCCGTATGCCGATGGTTCAGCAGAAAGTCAAGGATATCTTCGGCAAGGAACCGCACAAGGGTGTCAATCCCGACGAAGTCGTAGCGATTGGCGCGGCCATCCAGGGCGGCGTTTTGCAGGGTGACGTTAAAGACGTACTTCTGCTCGACGTCACGCCGCTTTCTCTTGGTATCGAGACTCTCGGCGGTGTTACCACCAAGCTTATCGAAAAAAACACCACTGTACCGACCAAGAAGAGTCAGATTTTCTCAACGGCGGCAGATAGCCAGCCGGCGGTTTCCATCCATGTTCTTCAGGGTGAGCGGGAAATGGCCGCCGACAACAAGACCATCGGCCGGTTCGAATTGTCCGATATCCCGCCGGCGCCTCGCGGGGTACCGCAGATCGAGGTTACCTTCGATCTTGATGCCAACGGCATTCTCAGCGTTTCCGCTAAGGATCTGGGAACAGGTAAGGAGCAATCCATCCGCATTACTGCCTCTTCCGGCCTGACCAAAGACGAGATTGAGCGGATGACCAAGGATGCAGAACTGCACGCCGAGGAAGATAAACGCCGTAAAGAACTGGTTGAGACCCGTAATCAGGCGGATGCCATGGTCCATGCCACCGAGAAGAGCCTGAAAGATCTTGGTGACAAGGTCGATGCAGCCACCAAGGGCAATGTCCAGAAGGAAATCGACAACGTCAAAAAAGTAAAAGACGGCGACGATGTTGCGGCTATTAAAGCGGCGGTTGAAGCTCTGACCCAGGCCTCGCATAAACTTGCGGAACTCATGTATCAGCAGGCTGCCAAAGAGAATCCTGATGGTGGCGGTGATGCGGGCCAGGGTGGCGGTGCCGGTAAAGGCAAAAAGAAGGATGACGATGATGTGGTCGATGCCGACTTTGAAGAGGTCAAATAGCATCTCCGGTTATTAAGTAAGGGCATTTCCAGGAAGGGAGTAGGGAACATCGTTTCCCTACTCCCTTTTTTTTTGTTTTTACAGTATGGTATCGGACTGAAAAATTTGCCAATGGTCTCAAACATTTTTTATCCAACAACTGCAGGAAAATTATGAGAATATTATCAGGTATCCAACCCTCCGGCCAACTCCATATCGGCAATTACTTCGGTATGATGCAGACCATGATTGCCCATATGGAAAGCGATGAGCTCTATGTCTTTATCGTCGATCTCCATGCCCTTACCTCCGTTCGTGAGCGTGATCGACTGGCTGGTGGCACACTGGAGGCGGCCGCCGATTTTCTCGCCCTTGGCCTCGATCCGGACAAGTGTATCTTCTGGGTTCAGTCGGACGTTCCGGAGGTATGCGAACTGACTTGGGTCCTTTCCACCATTGCCCCGATGGGACTGATTGAACGTTGCACTGCCTATAAAGACAAGATGGCTAAGGGCATCTCCGCCAGCCACGGTCTGTTTTCCTATCCGGTGCTGATGGCCGCCGACATTCTCCTCTACCAGGCGGAACAGGTGCCGGTCGGCAAGGATCAAAAACAACATCTCGAAGTGGCTCGCGATCTGGCCATCAAGTTCAACAATGAATATGGTGAGACCTTCGTTGTTCCTGAACCGGCTATCAACGAATCGACGGCAATCGTTCCAGGGCTCGATGGGCAGAAGATGTCCAAATCCTATGGCAATACCATTCCCATTTTCATGGAGGGTAAAGAACTGAAAAAACGGGTTATGGCCATAGCAACCGACGCAACCCCGGTAGAGGCACCGAAAAATCCCGATACCTGCAGTCTCTACAAAATCATGAAACTCTTCGCCGCTCCGGCCCGGATGGCGGAAATTCATAATCTTTATGTTAACGGCGGTGCTGCATACGGCTATCTGAAGCTTGAACTTCTCGATCTGCTTAATGACACCTTCGGTGCCGCACGGCAGAAAAAGGCCGAGTTGCTTGGCGATCCGGCGATGCTCCGGGCGATTCTCGAGAAAGGCCGGGATAAAGCTCGGGCCAAGGCGGTGGTGACCCTCGATCTGGTTCGCGACCGTGTTGGTTTAAAGTATTAAGAGAGGAGGAGGCCATGACCTACGGAATAACACGGACCGAGGCGCTTGCACTGGTCCGTTCTACCTTGAAGAGCGAACATCTCGTCAATCATTCTCTGGCCTCCGAAGCGGTTCTGCGGGCGGTCGCCGGGCGGCTGGGTGTCGACCAGGAACTCTGGGGGCTGGCCGGGCTGCTGCATGATCTCGATTCGGAAAGCCAACCTGATCTTGTCACCCATACCTCGGAAACCGTGGCAATTCTCAAAGAAAAAGGGGTGCACTCGGAGATTGTCGAAGCCATCCGTCTGCATAACCTTACCGCCTGGCCGGGGGAGAAGCGAACCACGCCTTTCCATTTCGCCTTGGCTGCCGGGGAGACCATAACCGGACTGATCGTTGCCGCAGGACTCGTTATCCCTGAGAAAAAATTGGCGTTGGTAAAGGCAAAATCGGTCCAGAAACGCTACAAGGAAAAGGCCTTTGCCAGGGGTGCCGACCGGGCGACTATTGCCGAATGTGAACTGACGGGTATCCCCCTTGCTGAATTTTGTCAACTGAGCCTTGCAGCGATGCAGGGGATCGCCGGAGAGATTGGTTTGTAATGTTCTGCAGTAATCACCGATAAATGGTTTTTGCTCACTTACGACCTTCGATATTATGAACATAAAGAGCTCGATGAGGCCTCTCAGAGCGGCAGTACTTGCAGCTCTTATCTGTATTGTACTTGCCGCTTGTGCGAGGCCATCCGATGAGCCCGATGATTCTTACCATCATCTCGTTGTCCTCGGGGATCCCCACCTTCCCGGCCGTAATATCGAGAAGAAGCAACAGGTTCTAAAAACAATCAATTCCTGGGAAGACGTCGAGATGGTTGTTGCGGTAGGAGATATCTGTGCCGACTTGGGAACGGATGACGAATATCGGGCGGCAAAGACCTTTTTCGATCGACTGCACGCCCCATTTTTTTCCATTGCCGGCAATCACGATTACTTCTATGCCGATGACAAGGGGCAGTTGAACGCCGGTACACCAGCCTCCCAAGAGGCAAAGCTTCGGAGATTTTTCAAAACATTCGAATTGCCAAACTATTATTACAGCAAGTATGTTGGTGATTATCTGCTGCTGTTTCTTTCGGCGGATCATGCCGAATTCCTGGCCGGCATGTCAAACCAAGAGCTGGCTTGGCTGCGCACGGAGCTTGAAACCAATAAAAAGACTCCAACTATTATAATCTTCCATGGCCCTTTGAATGGCACCCTGCGGGATTATAGAAAATGGATCAATACACCAAGTTTCGTCGCTCAACCGGTGGCAACTGTGGATGAAATATTGAAAAACAACAAGCAGGTATTCCTCTGGGTTTCCGGCCATACCCATACATCGCCGCTTGAAGAAAGTTTTGCCTCGCCGATTAATCTCTACGACGGTCGCGTTACCAATATCCATAATAAGGACATGAACCGAGGCACCATCTGGACTAACTCTCTCTTTCTCTATCCTGATAAGGTTGTTGTGAGAACCTATAACCATCAGGAAAATACCTGGCTTCGGGAGCTTGAACGGACAATTGTTCTGCCGGAGCTATAGCAACTTAAAATCTAAGGACAACAATGAAGAAAACCTTTCAATTAACCCATCCAAAAATCAAAAGAGATAGACTAGTAGAAGCGGTAAGACATGAAATCAAAAAATATATCAAAAGAGAGCGGAATAAAAAGCTGCCGGAGGGTGTTGATTTTTGGGATTTCGACTGCAAATTCGGCCCGGTTGCCGAAGAAGCGAAGGTGATTCACCTATCGGAAATCACCAAATCCATTGACCAGATAGAGGCACAGCAGTTAGAGACATTTTATCTGGAGATTCTCGCCAAGCCAGGTCACAGAATGAAAAAACCGACGTTAGGATAAGTTACCGCCTATACCTTGCTCATCTTTTTGACTTGCTTGTCAATATCGTCAATTTCCTTGTCTCTGTCTTCGTTGTGAAGCAGCTCGCGGAGCCGGTCGAGATCTTTTTGCAGTTGCGGAATTAGTTCATCGCGAATGTGATTGCGCACATCTTTTTGTGCTCTGTCGAATTCATCGACAAATTGGTGCATAGTCTCTTTAAATTGTTGTATTTCTTGTTTGTTTGGCACCTTTTTTACTTCCGTGCCAAACGCTTGCAGTTGTCGGGAGAGATCATCCAACGCGCCCGCCATCTCTTTGTCCAGTTTTTGCGAGGATGTTCTTAATGATTCTTCCACTTGCTGTACGGCATCTTGTATTCCAAAGCGAGCAACAGTGGCACTCTGCTTGAAACCATTCAACATCTCATCTAAAAATCCAGGCTTTACAGAGCCTAGTACAACGGCATTTTTCTTGAGAACTTTACCGCCGGGCCTTTCTTGGATAATGGTCACGGCCTTGCACTGCTGTTTTTGGGGATCGTTCTCTATGAAAAACTTGGAATCCTCGGTGGCGGCGTTTTTAAAATCAGGAGCAATGCTGATTTCCACCAGATAGTCACCTTCTTTGGTATAGGTAACTTTTTCGACTTTGCCGACTTCGCTTTTTTCAAAATAGACCGGAGCATCTTGTTTTAATCCTGAAACCTCGGAAAAACGTACCTGGAAAATGACGGAAGTGTCCATGCATCCCCATAGCAGAAGGAGGGTTGTGAAAATGATCGCTCGAATAAGCTGATTGTGTTTCATAGCCTGTCTCCATTGGCAATCGAAGCTTCTTGTCGTGTGATTGCCAATCTTTTTGTAAATTGAAAGAGAACCTGGAAGAAAGTCGAAAGTTTATTCATTTCTCAAGGATTTTCAAGCCAAAATCGAAAGGAGTCCACAACGGACCGGCCAAGGGGATTCGCCGGTTCAATCAATTAAAGCTACAGCCGAGCGTTGTTGACTTGACATTCAAGCTGCGCAGGCGAAGGTGCTTTGTCGTAACATGCAGGGAAAAAACAGGTAAAAATATTTTTGTCATGATGTTTTTATGGGAGTTGGCTATACTCTCTTCTTGTGTTAGCTCACTGGCCTTTTCTCGAACAGCATCAACCTTGGTTGAGGTTTTGTCGACCCCCTGGAAAAAAATCTTTGCGTTACCCGGAATATGCAAAATCGATTGTAACCTGAAAAAGGAGGAAAATGACTATGACACAATTGAAGGAGACAGTGGCAAAGAGCCTTGACCCCGCGATTCAGCAGATGATAGCCAAGGCCGGTACGGAAAACATTACAACGGTCTGGGATCGCTATGCGGCCATGACACCCCAATGCAGCTTTGGAGATACCGGCCTGTGTTGCCGACATTGTCTGCAGGGACCGTGTCGTATTGATCCCTTCGGTGAAGGCCCGCAAGTAGGTATCTGTGGTGCCTCGGCCGATGTGATGGTGGCCCGGGGGCTTGATCGCGCCATTGCTGCAGGAACAGCAGCCCATTCCGGTCATGCCAAACATCTGGCCCATACCATGAAGAAAATGGCCATGGGCAAAGCTGAGGCATACAGCATCAAGGAGCCGGGTAAACTGAGGGCCGTGGCCACCCGACTGAATATTATGACTGCCGGACGGCAGGATCAGGAGATCGCCCTTGATGTGGCCAATGCAGCACTCGCCGACTTTCACGAAAAAGACACTCCCGTTCTTTGGGCCGCAACAATCGTCAATCCGGAACGAGTCAAGGTGTTGAGCAACCTGAATCTTGTCCCAAAAGGCATCGACCATGAGATCTCGGAAATCATGCATCGCACCCTGTACGGGGTGGATGCCGATCCGGTCAATCTTCTGCTGGGTGGCCTGCGATGCGGCGTTGCTGATCTGGCCGGTTGTTATATGGGCACCGATCTCGCCGATATCCTCTTCGGGATACCGCAACCAACCTTCAGCACAGCCAATCTTGGAACCTTGCAAGCGGGTGCAGTGAATATCGCCTTGCACGGTCACAACCCGGTGTTGTCCGAGGTGCTGGTGAGCGCGACCCACATGAAAGAAGAGGCGGCCAAGCAGGCAGGGGCCAGTGGCATCAATCTGGTGGGGATTTGTTGTACCGGCAACGAGGTGATGATGCGCCACGGCATACCAGCCTGCACCCATTCGGTGAGCCAGGAGATGGCCCTGGTAACCGGGGCTGTTGACGCAATGGTTGTGGATTATCAATGTATCATGCCCTCGGTGGTCAACGTCGCCGAATGCGTCGGTACCAAGATTATCACGACTATGGACATCGCCAAGATAAGCGGTGCAACTCATGTGGAATTTAATGAAGAGGAGGCTCGTGCCAAGGCCTTTGAGATCATCGACCTGGCCATCGACCAATTCAAAAGACGAAAGCACAAACCTGTGGAGATTCCGGATGTCAAGGCCCAGGTAGTTGCCGGCTTTTCGGTCGAGGCCATAGTCGCCGCGCTCGCAAAGCTTGATGCCGAGCAGCCCCTGAGGCCTCTTGTTGACAATATCAAAGCCGGTAATATTCGAGGGGTGTGTCTTTTTGCCGGTTGCAACAACGTCAAGGTTCCCCAGGATAAAAACTTTGTCCAGATGGCCAAAATTCTTCTCGAGCAAAATGTGCTGGTTCTGGCAACCGGATGTGGCGCCGGAGCCCTGATGCGCCATGGCTTTATGGATCCGGCCAATGTTGAGTCTTTATGCGGCGCCGGTCTTAAGGCAGTGCTTACCGCCATTGGTCAGGCCAATAATTTGGGTGGGCCTCTGCCGCCGGTCCTGCATATGGGCTCCTGCGTCGACAATTCCCGGGCTGTTGCTTTGACCGTCGCCGTTGCCGAATATCTGGGAGTGGATACCCGGCAACTGCCGGTGGTGGCCTCGGCTGCTGAAGCCGTTTCTGAAAAGGCTGTCTCCATAGGTGCCTATGCGGTCGCTGCCGGGCTGCCAACCCATGTGGGGGTGATGTTACCGGTTCTTGGCAGTCCGCTCGTGACCCAGATACTCACCGATAAGGTTAAGGACCTTATTGGCGGGTATTTCATTGTTGATCTGGATCCAAAGAGCGCCGCCGAAAAATTGCTCGCTGCCATTGATGAAAGAAGAAGGGGTTTGGGTTTGGAATGATTGGGCGCTTCTGTTCAATGCCCTTCCTGATACTGTAGCTTCGTAGCTTCGGTACCTGAACTCAACCTTGATCTCATAAAGGAGAAGAATATGACAGAAGCCAAGGAGATTTTTGTAAGGCTTGATCACTGTATGGCATGCCACAGCTGTGAAATGGCCTGTGCCGTGGCGCACTCCGCCGGGCAATCGTTATACAGCGCCCTATCCGAGAGACCGACTCCCAAACCACGCCTTTACGTGGAATGGGTGGCACCGGACCGGGCTGTTCCCATTCTCTGCCGTCACTGTGAAGATGCACCCTGCATGCATGCCTGTATTGCCGGGGCTATCAGTCGCTCTTCGGCTGGAGTCGTTACCACCGACACTGATAAATGCATCGGTTGCTGGACCTGCGTCATGGTCTGCCCCTATGGCGTTATTGGCCGTCACCTTGAAAAACATACAGCCTACCGTTGTGATCGCTGCCCGGATCGCGAAATACCGGCCTGCGTCGATGCCTGTCCCACACGAGCCCTGGTTTATCAAAGTGCAACTGATTATTCCCGCAACCAGCGACAGGCAGCCTCTCGGGCGATACTCGCCGGAAGTGGGGGGTAATGGCCATGGAAGGAAAACGTTATGTGATTATCGGCGGCAGCGCCGCCGGCATGGCTGCAGCCGAGACCATTAAAAGACTCGATGCCGAGAGTTCAGTCCTGGTGCTGAGCGAGGAAATGGATGCCCCGTATTTCCGACCGATGATTCCTTTTATTATCAGCCGGAAAAAGCGTGCCGCGGAGATCTTTCTCCAGGGGTGTGGTCCGTATCAGGCGAAAGGGATACAGGTGCTGCTGCAAAATCGCGTTGTTCGGATCGATACCGGCAAAACTCTGGTGCAAACTGAGCATGGCGCATCGATTCCCTATGACCGATTGCTTATCGCCACCGGCAGCCGCCCCAATATTCCCTCTGATATAAGCGGATTAGACAGTAATGGGGTTTTTGCTATGCGCACCCTGGAGGATGCCAGGCAAACAGCCACGCGGAGCGAAAGCATTTCGCAAGCGGTGATGCTGGGAGGAGGGTTATTAAACCTCAAAGTGGCCTTTGCTCTTTTAGAGCGCGGCATCAAGGTCACTCTGGTGGTTTTCTCCCCCGAGGTCCTCAGTCAGTTGATGGAGCCCGTCGATGCCGCTCTTATCCGCCAGGCTCTGGATCAGGCGGGTCTGAAAATTATTACCGGTCGCAGCGCCCGACATATAGAGAGCGATGCAAATGGGGTTACCGGAGTGGTTCTGGATGATGGCACGGAACTTAGCTGCGGCATGGTTTGCATCGGTAAGGGGGTGTCTCCCAATGCCGAATGGCTTGGTTCCGATGAAATTCCGGTTAATCGAGGCGTAGTTGTCGACAAATACACACGCACGCGGGCAGAAAATGTCTATGCCGCAGGCGATGTGGCCGTCACCTTTGATCCCATTACCGGCGCACCGATGATAACCGGACTGTGGACCAATGCCGTTGAGATGGGGCGCTGTGCCGGAGCCAACATGGCTGGATGTCCAACAGCCTATGGCGGCAACTTCGGCATCCTGAACGCTACCCAGGTAGCTCGTATGCCTTTTGTGTCAATGGGCATTGTCCACACAATAGGCACTGCATATAAGACGTATACGAAGAGCTCAGGCGTTGCCCATCGCAAGCTGGTTTTTTCCCCCGACGGCGATCGATTGCTGGGAGCGATTTTTGTCGGCGATATCGCCCGGGCCGGTCTCTACCGAAATCTTATTCGTGAACGGGTCAAGATGGGGGACATCAAAAAACAGGTGATTGATCACCGCCTGCACTATGGTCATCTCCTGTGCGCCAAAACATATGCACCAGGAAATGAGGCAGCCATATGAATGGTACTTTTTGCCAATGAAAGAGCTATTATTGCAAGAGTTGTTACAAGGTGCTTGTCTTGCCGGGGCGACGAAGGCCGCCATAGTCGCCACGGGGGATATCGTGGTGGAGGAGGAACTCGCCGATCGGTGTCGCCAGCCGCGTTGCGAAAACTATGGTTTGTCGAGGAATTGTCCTCCACACGTGGCAGGGCCTGCGGCATTCAAAAAACAGCTTGTGGCCTATGAATATGCACTGTTTTTCAAGATAGATGTTCCTTCGGAAGTCCTTTACTCCAGCGACAGCCGCGAGCTCTTTCAGTTGCTCCACGAGATAGCGGCAGGGATCGAACTCTCGGCTATTGCCTCAGGCATGGCGCAGGCCAGGGCCTATGCCGGTGATTCCTGCAAAAGGGTTTTTTGTCATGACCAAGTCGACTGCCTGGCCCTTACAGTCCTTGGGGAATGTCGGCACCCACAGTCAGCCCGGCCGTCAATGTCCGGGGTCGGCATCAATGTAGCAGAACTTTTGCGGAGCGTCGGCTGGGATAAGGGTGCGGACACTCTCGGTATCGATGGCGAATCGGGAGAAATTACCTTTGTTTGCGGCTTGGTGTTGCTTTGTTGAGAATGGCAGTGGGGCGGTGCGGATGGTGTCGGTTTGTCTGTTTGTGTGAAAAAAATGGGCAGTTCAGAGATCCTCTGAACTGCCCATTCCCTTATTAATTAAATCCCAACTTACTGAAAATTCACCAGTTCCACATCAAATACCATATAGGCATTGGGTGGGATCGGGCCGCGGCCGGATGGGCCGTAGCCTAGCTGGGGCGGGATGATGAGGACGCGCTTCTCTCCTTTTTTCATCGACATCAAGGCTTCGTCCCAGCCTTTTATTACCTGGCCGCGACCAACGGGAAAGTCGATCGGCTGGCCGCGATCAACCGAACTGTCGAATTTCTTGCCGTTCAGCAGTTTGCCGGTGTAATGGACGGTGACTGTCGCCCCTTTCTTTGGTGTCTCGCCCTGTCCCTCAGCAACGACCACATACATCAGGCCGGACGGGGTGGTGACGGCGTTTGGCCACTGGGTCTTGATTTGTTTCTGCTCCGCTTCAGTTGCGGCGAGTTCTTTGGCACGTTTGTTTTTGTCAACATTAGCGAGCAGGGCGTCAAAGGCCTTTTGATCACTTTTAAACGCCTCGGCGGCTGCCCCGACACGAATGATTTCAATGGAATTGATGACATCGCCGGTGACGATCTTGTTGACTACATCCTGACCGGAAACGACATGGCCGAAAACGGTATGTTTGCCATCGAGGTGGGGAGTTGCCACGTGGGTGATGAAGAACTGGCTGCCGTTGGTGCCCGGCCCGGCATTAGCCATGGAGAGGATACCCGGTCCCGAGTGGGTGAGGCTTGGATCAAATTCGTCGGGGAAGGTGTAGCCGGGGCCACCGGTACCGGTGCCGAGGGGGCAACCGCCCTGGATCATGAAGTCGGGAATTACCCGGTGAAATTTCAAGCCGTCGTAAAATTTATCGCCCTTCATCTTGGCACCACCGCCGAGTTCCTTGGTACCTTCGGCAAGACCTACGAAGTTGGTTACCGTCAGCGGGGTTTTTGTGAACTCAAGGGCGCAGACGATCTCGCCCTTGGTGGTGTTGAACTGGGCGTAAAGGCCGTCTTTTAGTTTTGTTTTTGTCATTCCTGCTTCTCCGGATAGGGTTGAAAAACTCATAATGAGTACAAACAAAGTCAAGATTTTATACATTGATTCTCCTTTTGCAAAGGGTTGAAATGAAAAAAGCCACCTTAATGCTTTTGACTAGGCAGTTCCATCGGAAAAAGCCAATTTTGGCAATTCTTCGATGTTTTTTTAAGGGTGTGGCATTGAAACCGGCGAGAGTGTCAGTTCCACCTGGAACTGCAAATCTCGCTCTTCGTCGTTTTCCTTTCGGGTTATTTTGACACTTATGATATCTCCTTTTTGCGTATCCAACATAGCAATATGCAGATCGGCCATATCTGCGACGGCCATGTCATTGATTTCTTCTATGCGATCACCTTCCCTCAGACCAGCCGCACCTGCCTTGCTGTGCGGATTGATCTGGGTAATTTTCAGATAAGATCTGCCGTTTTTGCTTTCGGTATCAAGTATCACGCCGATCTTTGGCGTTTCAGGCAGGGTCTGTTCTGTAGCCAGGAAAAAGTAATCGGCAACCATGGCAAGGTCAACAGGATCACTGTTGTCGTAGAGATTCAACACCGAGGCCTGCCGGACCGGCAAACGTCTGGCAACGCGGGGCGGAATTCCGGAATCCTTTCGGGTATGTTCAGTCCCGGCCAGTACCACCATCTTATAGTCGGGGTGGGCAGTCAAATATTCACTTATATTTTGGGCCATTGTCTCATCCCAGAGTGCTTGGGCCTGGAGGAAGCCACCGGCAAAACCGCTACCGTGTTTGCCCTGAAGATGCACCTCATGCATCTCCGAAAGCCGTTCCATATATCCTGGCAAATCAAGATCCCGGTCGACCGGCAGGGATGCTCGCATCTCGCTGCTCAGGCTGTCTGTGCCTCCACTGTGAAATACCTCCGAGACGATCTTTCCTTCGAGATTGAGACCGACGACCGGGATTGCTGTTTCCTTTGCGAAATTGAAAATTTCCCGGAAATAGCGATAGTCGTAACGCCAGACATCGAAGTATCCGGATTCTTTTAAGAAGATTCGTTCGTCCATTATGCCTTTGCCCAGAGTGTAACGATCAAGGGCCGGCTGGGAGGAGGCTGGAAACATCTCCATACCGATAGCCAGTAGAGGATTTTTTTTATGCAGTGCCTCAATGATGCGCAGTTGCAGCAGGTGATCGGCAAAAGTCGTATGGGTTTCTCCGACATATATCACCCGCGCCTCGGCCAGTTTTTCAATGATCTGTTCAAAGGACGAAAGTTGCGAGGTGGCACCGCCCTGGGGCAGATCTTCGAGAACGACGCGCAGGCCGGATTGCACCGGCTGAATGCGCTTTTCGGTGTTGCGACCTCCTTGAAATTCCAGGTATGAATATTTGCCGTAATGGCTCAGTCTGCCGATGACAGCCCTGGTGCTTTCCCGGTCGCCGCTGGTGACCAGCACCGCGACACGTCCGGGGGAGAGAGGGTTGCGCCTGACATTGAGGACCAGTTTTGACCCGGGAGGCGGTGGCGGCCCGAACAGGGATCTTGCCGGGAGCTGATTAGCACCGAGAAAAAGAAGATTGTTGTCTGAGAGTTCTTTGTTGCTCACTTTGTCGGCGGTAGTAATGGTTAAGCCATTATTTTCCAGGGAATCAAGCAGTGGCTGGTAGATTTCCCGCTCACGGTCGCCTGCGACAATGGCAAGTATGCTGGTAGCTCCAAGCAGCCGCGACCAGACGGCGGGGAATTCCTCCGGGGCGAGTTGTCTGAGAAAGGCGTGGTCGGGATCAATGGTGAATCCCAAAGGACGCTGGGCAAGAGAAATGGTCAGCGGGGTTGAGAGCTCGCTGATCTCTTGGCTCACGGTAATTTCTCCTTCCTCCGTCCGGATGCGGATCGGCACCATCAGGGTAAAGGGTTTTTTGGTTTTTTGTTGCAGTGTAAAACTCAGTGTCGAACCCTTGCCGCTGCCGGTGACCGCCACGTTTTCAACTGCCAGGTTTGGAATATCGGTCCGCTCCAGCCGTTCTTTAAAAAAAGCTGCGAGCTCGGTTTTTGCCGCTGTAGAAAAACTTTGCTGCAGGTCATTCCAGGATGCCTGGCGATCACGAAACTTGGCATAGAAGAGGCGAAGACCTTCGCTGAAGGACTGGCGGCCAATTTTTTCGCGCAGTTCGTAAAAGAGCAAGGCTCCACGATTATAGCCGACTGCCCGTTTGGCCTCTGCCATCGCCTGGTTGTGGCCGGCCGAGGAAAAGGCCTGCAGGGGAAAGTCAATGTCCTGCGTGACATAGCTGAGATATCTGGTGATGCTTTCGGTCCGGTCGGCAAGCCCCTCACCCTTTTCTTCGCGATAGGCATGGTCGGAAAGGAAGGCGGTAAGCCCCTCACACCAGTTACCACCGCTGTAATCGACAGCTACGCTGTTGCCGAACCAGGAATGGACGATTTCATGGCCGAGGGAAGTAGCCTTGATGAAGGGTAGGCGGAGGACGGTCTGGCCGAGCAGGGTGAAGGTCGGCATGCCGAGGCCGGTGGGTAGGCGGTTGGCGACGATGACGTAATGATTGTAGGGATAGGGGCCGATTTCCCGCTCATAGCGGACCAGGTAGTCGGTCGCCGCCTGCAGGTAGCCGTCGGCAAGATCGGCATCTTCCGGGAAAAACATCGAATAGACAAAAAGGTTCTCACGGACCTGGTGTTTGTGTATGTTGTAGGGGCCGGCGATAAAATGAAGAGCCTCCAGCGGTTTCTGGTAATCGGCGCTTACCTTTTTCCCCTGACGCCTCAGGGGAAAGGTGTCGGACTCGGTGATTGCCGAGAAATTGTTGGGTAGGGAAGCGGTGACTCGGAAGCGCATTGGCTGGTTGGGGAGCGGGTACCAATTGCTGGTCAGCACGATACCGGTCGGGCTGATAAGGTTGTCGGTTTCGCCCGCCACGGTTTTACCGTAAGAAATAATAAGCTTGCGCCTGATGTTAGCGGCCGGGAGGATTAAAACATCATGGATCTCCGGGAGCTCGCTTTCCATACCGGTTTCGTCGCAAAGCAGGGCGCCGGTCACCTCCAACTGCGGCAAAGAAAGGATCAGTCTGTGCTCCGGTAAAATCTCAATTTTGGCCGTGCCGGTCAGTTTGCCCGTTTGCTCGCCCGGCGTAAAAGACAGGGAGAGTTCGTAATCAGCCGGCTCCGCTTCCAACCCCTGGGCTGAGAAGGCCGGCAGGGCGAAGATAAGCAGAACGAAGAAAACGGCTGTGGGCGGTACGATGCTTAAGAAAAATGGCATGGACTATAATGTGGCTATCGGATGGTTGCGGTTTGCATGGTGGCGGGAAATTCGCCCGTAACGCATTTTTCGTATAGAGTAATATTGAAATCCCTTTCATGCTAAGAAAAATTCCTTTCTTTTTCATGGGAGCGGCAAGGTTTTTCCGGTGAAAAAGATACAAGAACACATCAAAATAGTCGGCATCAATGCGCGGTTTACCCATTCCTGTCTTGCTCTTTTCTATGTCCGCAATGAACTGGAGAAAAACTGTCCGGATATGGCCGGGCAACTCTATCAGTTCACTATCAATGACAATTATTATGAGATGGTCATCAGACTCAGCGCCGGCAGCCCTCGCTATATCTTTTTCTCGGCGGCCATCTGGAACAGCAGTCTCATCGAAAAGCTCACCCGTGACCTGCGGGGCTGTCTGCCCCATTGCCGGATAGTAATCGGTGGGCCGCAGGCGGGGGTGCTCGCACACCGATTGGGGTCGGACAACTGCACAACGGTGCTTGGTGAGATTGAAGGCGTCGGTGCTGGTTTCTACCGCGACCTTTCGGAGGGGACCCTTCAGCCTCGTTATGTCGGATCATTTTTTGCCTTACCGAAACGCGCCTTCTCATACCCTTACCGCGACAGTGATTTTGCCACCCATCTTCTCAATCGACACATCTACTATGAAAGCTCGAAGGGGTGTCCGTTCAGCTGCAGCTATTGCCTGTCCGCCGGTGAAAAGGGGCTTTATCATAAAGAGATAGCAGTGGTGGAAAAAGAGCTGAGGGATATCCTTCGCCATCGGCCCAAGGTCGTGCGCTTCATCGACCGCACCTTTAATGATCGCCCAGACCGGACTCTGGTGATCTGGCGGTTTTTAGAAACGGAAGGCGGAGACACCCTCTTTCATTTTGAGATGGCGCCGGATCGGTTTACCGAGGAGATGTATGCCTTTTTGGCGACTCTGCCGCCCGGTCGTTTTCAGTTTGAACTGGGCATCCAGTCTACTCACCCGGCAACCCTCGCCGCCGTGAACAGGCGTGTTGATCCGGCCGAGGCGGAGAATACGGTGGCCAGGCTTGCAGGTTTAGGCAATATCCACCTTCATGTTGATCTCATTCTCGGACTTCCCTTTGAGACGAAGGAGACCTTTGCCGAATCCTTTCGCGCAGTTTTTGCCATGGGTGCCCACTATATTCAAATGGGCCTGCTTAAAATTTTGCCCGACACCCCTATCTGTAACGATATCAGTGAATTCGGTTATCGCCACTGCAACGAACCGCCCTACGCCGTTTTACAAAATTTCTGGATGGATCATCCTCTCATCAGTGAGTTGTACTGGCTCTCCGAGGCGGTAGAAAAATTCTTGAATAACCGATATTTCGTAACTCTTTGGAAATATTTACGGAGGCGTCGGGAAAATGGTTTTGTCTTTTTTCAGCGCCTTTTGGTCTTTTGTCATGAAAAAGGTTTTTTCCAACTGGCGGCAACCCAGGAACTGCTTTGTACTCTGTTGCAGCAGGCGGCAGTGGAGCGTGACGATGGCCCGCTCCTCATTGACCTGCTGCGCTACGATTGGTTGCGCTGTGGTTTCAAGTTCCTTCCCGACTGTCTGTTACAGGACGGTTTTATCGAACAGCCGGAAGTGACCAGGTCAGCCCTCTACCAGTCCCTGCCGCAAGAATTGCCGGGGATTTACGGACGGGCCGGCCGCAACCAATTCTTCAGGAAATCCTTTTTTTTAAAGGTTTCCCCCGAGGCCATTTTTGCGATCGGATTTGAGATTAAGCCCGAACAATGCTGTCTGTGTATTCTGGCGGAGCGAGAGGAAGGACTTTTTGGTTTTAACAAGGTTTTGATATTGTAAAGCAGCGTAATTATTCCATAACGAACAGCACGTCCACAAATAGCGAAGGAGCATTGAATGACAGTCTATAAGATTAAGAAGATCAACACCATAGCCGAGGAAGGTTTGCATCTGTTCAGCAGTAATTTTGTCGTTTCCAGCGAGGAAACCAACCCCGACGGCATAATTCTTCGCAGTTCACAGCTAAATGTCGACGATTATCCTACCCTGTTGGCCGTCGCCAGAGCCGGGGCGGGGACCAATAATATCAATGTCGTCCGGGCCACGGAAAAGGGTGTGTGTGTATTCAATACTCCCGGTGCCAATGCCAATGCAGTCGTAGATCTGGTGTTTCCGATGATAGGGGTCTGGAAAAGAAATATCTTCCGAGGTATTGAATTCTGCAAGTCCCTGGCGACTATGGATCCGGACAAAGTCAGCAGTGAGGTTGAAGCGCGAAAAAGTGCTTTTAAAGGCGAGGAAATTGCCGGGAAAACCCTGGGTGTTATCGGGCTTGGCCAGATCGGCGTACGTCTTGCCAATGGCGGGGTGTTCAGGCACATGCATGTCAACGGTTTTGACCCTGCACCGGCCTTGGCCAATATTCACCAGTTGTCGCCGGAGGTACAGCTTTGTCGGTCGATAAGGGAAACGGTCGGCAACGCCGACGTGGTCAGTCTTCATCTGCCGCTTGGTGAAAGAACCCGCAATCTGGTCAATAAGGAATTTATTGCCCGCATGAAAAAAGGGGCAATACTGGTGAACTATTCACGGGGGCCGATTGTCGACGAGCAGGCGGTCATCGAGGCTTTGGATAGTGGTTACCTTGATGCTTATCTCTGCGATTTTCCAACACCTGCCCTGGTAAAGCATAATAAAGTCCTGACTACACCGCATCTCGGTGCCTCAACCTCAGAATCAGAGGAAAATTGTTCCACCATGGCGGTAAAAGAAATTGCCAACTATTTGAAATACGGCAATGTCGTCCATAGCGTCAACTTTCCAAACATCGAAGCGACACCAACCGATAAGGTACAATCACGGCTCATTGTCATTAATCGCGATGTGCCGGGGATGATCGCCTTCATCTCTAATATCTTTGGCCATAACCGTTTAAACATCGCCAGTTATTTGAACCAGTCTAATGGCACAGTGGGGTATAATATTATCGATGTTGAGTCGGAGATACCTTCGGTGATTGTTGATGAAATAATGAAAAATCAAGATGTTATTCGTACGAGAGTGATTGGTTTTAATGATTAGTGCATGATTGGCTTGTCGGGGTGGGTATAAAAAATAACACGCCGATTATGTCCCTATATTGCTGCTAAGGGAAGGGCGATCGTCACTTTTTTGGTGGCGAGTTCAAATAATTGTACGTTGTTGCCACCGTTTGGAGAGCAAATTTTGCCTGTTTTCAAGGTAAGTTGCTGTATATAAATGATAATAAGTGATTGCTTTAAATTGGCATGATATATGCTTAAATTATTATGCTTTATCTCTTCTCTCTTTTCTCCTGGAAAAACCGGACTTCTGCGCGGGGGTCCGGTTTTTCTCTTTTTTCTCTTCACGTTCTTCTCCTTTTCTTGCTGATATCATGAACGACTCGTCTTTACAGGTTGTTTTGCAGAGGTGCGTCCATTATGAGCGAATCACTATTGCAGCCCTGGTGGAGGCAGCTCTTGTAGGCCTAGGGCATACCGGCGGCATGCATGGGCAGGTTGTTCTGCTTAAACCCAATCTTATCAGCAGCAGTGGCCCGCTGCATGCTTGCACCCATGCTGAATTTATCGCAGGAGTTGCCGCCTGTTTTATCGACCATGGAGCAAAGGTTCTCCTTGGTGATTCTCCGGCCTTGGGAAGTGCCGTGAAGGTGTGCGAGAAACAAGGGATTGTTCAGGCTATCAAAGGGATGAATGTTAAGGTTGTTAATTTTTCGACCCCGCTTCAGAAGCGGTTGACCGGAGGCTTGAAAGTTACGGTTGCCCGGGAGGCCCTGGAGTGCGACCTTTTTGTCGGCTTGCCCAAAGTTAAAGCCCATAACCAGATGTATATGACCTTGGCGGTAAAAAATGTCTTTGGCATCGTAAAGGGAGTCAATAAGGCTATGCTGCACATGGTGCACGGTTCGACGCACCACGGTTTTGCCGAGATCATTCTTGATCTTCTCGATCTTTTACCCTCCCAGATGCATCTGGCCGACGGTATAGTGGCCATGCATAGGTCCGGTCCCCTTGACGGCGAGCCACTTCCTCTCTACTGTATTGCCGCGGCAAATTCTGCAGTGGCAATGGATACCGCCGTGTTAGCCGCTCTTGAGCTGGACCTGACACGAAGTCCACTTTGGCAGGTCGCGGTAACGCGTAAGCTTGCCGGCAGCGATCCCGGCAGTATCCGCTATTCTGCCCTCTTGTCCGAGGATTTCCACGGTTCGGGGTTTCTTGCCCCCTTTAATCTCAATCCGGTCCGTTTCAATCCTTTGAGATTTATAAGAGGGTTGGTGCAAAGGGCGATGTTGAAGCTTCGTTCCTGAAGAAGTCCTGGCTAGCTTTATGTGAAATGTTTGTGCTGCATGCGTGGAGAGGTTTGCACTTATGATTTGCAAGTATTATTGGTAAGCTAACCCCAATAAACGGGATAAGAATTTTAATTAAGGATCTAATAATGTTTGATTTACAAGGAAAAGTGGCATTGATAACCGGAGGCTCCCGGGGAATTGGCCGGGCCATAGCCTTGCGCCTGGCAGAATTCGGGGCGGATGTGGTGGTGAACTACGTTCGCCATAGGAGGGATGCCGCAGAAACGGCCGAAGCGGTAGAAAAATTCGGACGGCGATGCCTGCTGGTTAAGGCTAATGTCGCCAATTCCGATGATGTCCGGGGGATGTTTGCCGCTATCTCCGAAGAGTTTGATCATCTCGATATTCTCGTGAGTAATGCTGCCTCCGGCGTTCTGAAACCGGCCCTGGAGCTGACTGAACGGCACTGGAACTGGGCCATGGATATCAATGCCCGGGCGCTTCTCACGCTGGTTCAGCAGGGCTTGCCCTTGATGGGTCGGGGCAGCCGGGTGATGGCCGTATCAAGCCTCGGTTCGGTTCGGGCTATTGAAAACTACACCACCGTCGGGGCGTCGAAGGCGGCGCTGGAATCGCTTGTTCGCCATCTGGCGGTGGAACTGGGCCCACGAGGGATTAATGTCAACACCATCAGTGCCGGCGCCGTCGACACCGACGCTCTCAAACACTTTCCCAACCGAGACGAGATTCTCAAGGCGGCCACGGAGCGGACTCCTCTCGGGCGATTGACCACACCGCAGGATGTCGCCGATATAGCCCTGTTCCTGTGCAGTCATCTGTCCGGGATGATCCAGGGGCAGGTGATCACCGTAGATGGGGGATACGCGATTCGCGGGTGAATTTTTGACAGGGGCAGAGTGAGCGTAATGTCGGTAACTCAATGAAGACGTATCTCTTTGCCTTCGTTGTCGATTTGCCTGTATTGTTGTTATACTGAGCACGTCGAGCCAGAGACCGCTGCAAAACCGATGCGGTGTTGCCCTGATATTTCCAAATATATGTGACTCACCAATAAGAGGAGATATGTTGACTTTGGTAAGGTAGCCGGTTTTGCTACGAATAGTGGATTGTCATCTCAGATACTCAGAAAATATTCTCAAAAACAGGCTTCAACGAGGAGTCAGAAAAGTAGTTAATATCCTTTGAATGCCGTTTTGACTTCATCCCGTTTCGCACGAATGTGCTGAAGCATATTAAGGGACTGTTCATTAATTACTCATGCTTTTTAATGGAATAATTCCACTCACCATGAAATGATTCAGGGTGATGACCGAGAGCCTTCATTTCCGCATCCGCCACCTTGATGCCCTTGGCATAGCAATTCGTATCTAACAAAGCGCGCACTTTGAGCCCGGTGCGCGTAGTTGTGGATTCGATCAGGTTGATAATTATCTCATGATTGATGAGTGGCTGTCCTCTCCAATTCAGACTGATTGCACTGAACAAG
>JAZDOW010000097.1:0-5369 GCA_043798185.1 Pseudomonadota bacterium
AGTGTTCGGCTGAGGCGGTGGCCATTTTGCTCAGTTCCAGGGTGTCTCGTAGATCATAAGCCGTATCGCTTTGCGACAGTGCCTGATCGATGGCAAATAATAGCCCCGCTCCTTCAGCTGTACTGAATTGCAAAATCAAGACGATTGCAATTAGAAAGCTGACATTTTTCGATTTTTTCAAATAATTCAAAACAATTACGGAAGTCACGATATTTCACAAAGAAAGGGGCATTATAAAAACTGGAAAGGCCTCCTTCTTGTTGAAAGAGCTTATTGATCATGAATCAACTACTTCTTATGACCCTGAAAGAAGCTATTGTTTATCATTACTGTACTTTACAAAGACAAGAAACTAGTGCTCCGTCAGAATTATAACTACTGAAATCATCTGTTTTATCGGGATGGAAGCTTGAACACGATCCAACGGAATAAGCAACACACCCCAAATTATAATCTTTTGAAGCCATCGCACATGCATCAGAAGGGTAGTTTTCAGCACAGTAAACATAGCTTGCTCTCCCACCAGAACCACCCCCAGAATCACTACCTCCGCCGCCCCCTGCTGCAACAGCCACTCCACCAACCACGGCTACAGCTACAGCACTTGTAACGACTACAGCCGTTGTAGTGATCCCTCCGGTAGATGCGGCAACAGTGCCACCGGATATCGCACCGCCTCCACCATTCGTAACACCTGCGTACAAACCGGCGACCACTCCCAATTTTGCACCGGATTCGACTATATCGAGAGCGATATTATCGGAAAATCCGGCAACATTGGCTGGGGCCTCGGAAAGTTCCGAGTAGACTTTGATCGGCTCTTTTTCAGCAACGCTCTCACCTTTCCCATCAGAAACCGACACCTTGTAGGTCTGTGACTTAACGACTACATTTGACTTGGTTTTAACAAGAACGAGGTATTCAAAGGCCTTGCTGCCTTTGGCTGGGGCCGGAAGAATACCTGAATAGGCTTGTCCATCAAAATTGGAGCCCATGTTTTTAAAGGTTTGGAAGGTGCTCTTTTCCTGTTTTATCGTCGGTTGCATTACGATAAAAGTAAAATCGGCAGCTTCCTTGGATTTAAAATAGACCCGAACGACATCAATACCGCTTGGGTCATTTACTTCCGTGTATAAGGTGATGCGCTTGCCTGCTTCAACCCTTCCCGTCGGTTTGTGGAAAATTTCCGTAGTCGGTTTCACAGCTTTCGCGTCGTTCGCTTGCGCTGCCATAACCGGGCAGTTGAGCAAAATCATTATAGGGGTCAGCAGCGTAGCCAATACTCTTTCGAATCGCATGGTTTTTCTCTCTCCTTTTTAATAGTGTTGATTATACAGCAGAAACTGCTCTCCTCTCCTCTTCTCTTTCAACTTTTCCAATCGACCTTTTGGCAAACGGGAAAATCCTTGTTCTGATAGTTTCCTCTGACAGCCGCCAGCAACTCCTCCGCCGCCTGTTGCGAGGTAAGGGTCAGGGCGTTCATTCGGGCCTTCAGATCACTTGGCGATTGCACCGCCATATAATCTTGCTCTTTCATCGCCACGTGCAATACCTTCTCGCCGCGTATGCCAAAATCATTGGCCCGCCTACCCTTGCTCTGAACTTTCAAGAGCCATTTTCAACCATTGACGATCAAGTCAAGCTACCCCCCACCGCTGCCAGATTATAGGCTATAAGCGCCCTGGAATTATTCACCCCGGCCTCGGAGAAAGCCGTTTCGGCACCGAGCACTTCAAGATTATCGGAGAGCCCTTTTTCATAGCGGGTTTTGGTGAGATCAAGGGCCATCTCGGCCTCGTGCAGTTTCCTGACGTTTATCTGGTAATGCTTTTCTTCGGTTACGAGATCGAGGAAGGCGCTGCGAGCCTCCTTTTTGATTTTCCTCTGCAATGCATCATGGGTGCAGCCAAGCTTTGCCCGTTCAATCTTTTTCCGCGCCAAGAGAGTTTCTTCACTGAAGGAATCGAGGAGTGATGAGAGCATTTGCAGTTGCAAAGATCAGTTAGTTTCCCGCAAATCAAGGGCCTCGTCGACGGTGTTTCCTTCCCCCCTCAGTTCAAGAGTGAGGTTCAGGCCGATATCCGGTTCGAGATTGCGTTTTGCCTTAAATATTTCAAGGTCGGCAATCTCGGTTGTTACCCGGTAGGCCTGTCAATCCAGCCGGGTATTGAGCAATTCGTCAACTAACGCCCTTGACCATCAGAACAAAAACATAATATAACTCAACCTATCAATCATTCTATCTGTTCTCAACCCATAAAAACAGATTTATCGCGAATATTTAACGGTATATCCATTGTTTTGGGTAGCAGTAAACGCGTTTGAATTGCCAGATACAGTCGATGAACCGGTAACGCCGTTATTGTCTGTATAAGATAGATTTGAGCCGTTGAGACTCCAGGTGCCATAGGCATCTCTCCATCCATAATCATAGGTTGGGCATATGGAGTGATCATGCACATTAAAGGTGCCATTGTCATTAAAAGTGAAAGTTCCAGAAGCATTGCAGTTATAACTAGGGTTATTTCCTGTATAATTCCATGCCCCTACAATAGTTTTTGAAGTTAGTGCCTCACCACCTCCACCTCCACTTCCGCCACCCCCTGCAACCGCAGCCAAGCCACCGACTACGACAACAGCGGCCGCACTACTGACAACAACCGCAGTAGTAGTAAATTCACCTGCGGATGCTGCAACCGTACCACCGGATACAGCACCCCCACCACCTGTCGTAACACTTGCATACAAACCGGCAACTGCTCCGAATTTCCCCCCCGACTCAACACCATCAATAGCGATGTTATCTGAGAACCCGGTTACTTGGGTTGGAGTCTCAGAAAGCTCCGTATACACCTTAACTGGCTGGTTTGAGGCAACAGCTTCACCTTGTGCCTCAACAACAGTTACTTTGTAGGTCTGAGATTTTACGACTATATTGGCCTTGTTTTTAACAAGGATCAAATATTCAAAACCTTTGCTTCCTTTGGCCGGAGCGGGGAGAACACCAGAAAAACCTTGTCCCTTGAAATCAGAACCAAGACTTTTAAATGACTGAAACAAACTCTTTTCCTCGTTTGGAGTTGCTTGCAGACCAACAAAATTATAATCTGCTGCTTCCTGTGATTTAAAATAGATCCTAACAACATCTACACCGTTTGTGTCACTGACTTCGGTGTACAAAACAACCCGTTTGCCTGCTTCAGTATTTTCTATTTGTTTGTGGAAAATTTCAGTAGTTGGTTTAGCTGCCTGTGCATCACCGGTTGGCGCTGCCATAACCGGGCAGTTCAGCAGTATCATCAAGGGGGTCAATAGGGTAGCCAATAATCTTTCGAATCGCATGATTTTTCTCTCTCCTTTTTAATAGCGTTGATTATACAACAGAAGCTACTCTCCTTTTCTCTTTCAACTTTTCACTTTTCCAATCGACCTTTTGGCAAACGGGAAAATCCTTGTTCACTTGTTCTGATAGTTTCCTCTGACAGCCGCCAGCAACTCCTCCGCTGCCTGTTGCGAGGCAAGAGTCAGGGCGTTCATTCGGGCCTTGAGGTCACTTGGCGATTGCACCGCCATATAATCTTGCTCTTTCATCGCCACATGCAATACCTTCTCGCCGCGAACGGCAATGGCCTTGGCAGTAATAAATACCGTGCTCTGTTGTGCCGCCAGGCCATTCGGCCCATCGACCCGCTGGGTCTGATGCCGCACCAGGCCGGAAACAACGATATCGGCCTTGGCTGATTTTCCCACCTGTACGGCGTAGGCCGATATTCCGGTGCGGGCCTGGAGAAGGTTTTCCAATTCCCGCAGTTCCTGTTCCGTGACCCAACCGCCTTGAATAATATTGTCGCCGCCACTGATGCCGTAGGCTTTATTGACCACATCGTCGGCGGTCAACACTCGGCATTTCGCTGCGCTGAAGGCCTTGGCCATCGCCTGCTCGGCAATGCTGATGCCGAACTCCGTCTGTTTGCCGGAGCCTTTTTCTTTTTTTCCACTATCTTCCGCTTCAGAGAAAATAAAAAGTACCTTGGGGTTACCAGGAACCGGGGCCTGAACAACCGCCTGCCCAGGTGTCGTATCTTCTTCCAGCGTCTTTGGAAACTTTCGGGAAATAGCGGCCAAGGAGGCATCCAACTTGGCAACAGCGTCTTCGATGGCCAGATCAAGCACGGCATTGGCAAGCACCATATCGTTGCCGCCAGCCGCACCAAAACCCAAAGTTTGCTTAATTTGCCTGCTTTGCTCGCCCTTGCCCTGAGCCGAGGCCACTATCTCATTGGTAAAGGCATCTTTTATCGAAAGCTCAATAGTGGCATTGACAATCTGGGTTTTTGCTTTGGAAAATGCACTGGAGGCATATTCCATACGTTCGCCATAGGAAGTGACCGTCCCCATCAAAAAGTAGTCGTTAAGAAGAACGTCATGAATTTTCTCACCAATTTTCTTATCACTCTGCAAATCTGACCATTGCAGATTTCGGCGAAAAAGTACTTCCTGCAAATTCGTCCAGTCGATGATCCTATAGTTGCCGGTCGCTTTCATCTGACGGACAATTGTGTCACTCACCCCATTTGGTTGATACACCAGACGGGCGCTGGGATGATCGATAGTAACTTTTGCAACGGCAATTGTTCCCAAAGGGTCTTTGTCGGAGGGAACCTGTGATTTTTTCGTCGGGGTAACATCCTGGCGTGCAGAAGGTTGATCCATTGGCTGCGGACTGTTCGAATGATTTTTATGTGCGCAACCTGAGAAAAAGAACATGCTCATCAGAATAATAATAAAAAATAAGCACCTGTCGTTTTTTAGTCGTAAGGCCACCACAATCACTCCTCCTTTGCCTTGATTCCAACCGCCATGTCGAGCAGTGATTGATCACCCGACACCACCCGAACGGGTCCGTCGGGTAATTGAGCAAGCATTTTGTCGGCAAGTGCATACACTGCTTGCTGCATGTCACCACCTCCTTCCGCCAAGGCAATATCAAGAAACATATTTATCGGATCGACAGCGAACCGTCTCTTTGCCACCCGGTTCTGCAAAGCAGACCAAAGGACCTTCCCCTGCCGATCCTGTAATTTCAGGGAACAGGTGAATACATACCCATTGTAAACACCGCCATGCTGCACGGCCCCCTGTTCGACTATGCCGGAGAAAAAACCATCGGCGGAGGTGAGATTTTGAAGTTGCTCAAAGGACAAAAGTCTCAACTGCCCGGCATGGGCCACACCCAGTTCATGCAATTTTGCATCAACCATAGTGGAATCAATCACCGAAAATCCCTTTGCCTTCAGCCTCTCTATTAATCTGGTCCTGAAGTGAAAGGCGATGTCACCTTCGGCAGTAAGGTTTTCCATCGGCAGTAC
>JAZDOW010000103.1:0-74999 GCA_043798185.1 Pseudomonadota bacterium
GAAGGTTGGAAAAGCCGCATAGGCCAGAAACATGGCGAAGGCCAGGTGGATGGACCGGGCCTCGGTATCGTTGATAACAAAAAAATTCAGGGTAAAGGGCAGGGGAGATGAGTACCACAACTGAAAAAGGGTCCAGAGTAAGGGGACAGTGAAAAGGATAGCCTTGGAAATACTGCCATGTGGTTTACGAGCCCCTGTGTCGGCTTCGGCAACCATCTGCTCCAATCGTTCGGCAACTGGTATATTTTCTTTCTCAGTCGTCATAGTCATGCAACTCCTGTTGTCGTTTTCAAGGTCATGCTTCTCATTTGTCGGGCGGGGAGAGGCAGACACTTGCGACCATATCCCCGCCCGTTTTTACGCCGGCTTACATTAAACCTGCTTCCTTATAGTATTTCACTGCGCCATCATGCAGCGGTGCGGAAAGACCGTCTTTGATCATCTTCTTTTTATCAAGATTGGCAAAGGCGGGATGGAGTTGTTTGAACTCGTCGAAGTTCTCGAAAACCGCTTTAACGAGTTGATACACTGTTTCGGCCGGTACTTTGGCGGATGAAATGACAGTTGCAGTGACACCAAAGGTTTTGGTGGCATCGGCGTTACCCCGGTACATTCCGCCGGGAATGGTAGCATCGGCATAGTAGGGGTTGGCGGCTACCAATTCGGCGATGGCCGGGCCGTCAACATTGACCAGCACGGAATCACAGGCGGTACAGGCTTCCTGGATAGATCCGTTGGGATGTCCGACCGTATAAACAATGGCATCAACCTTATTGTCACAAAGAGCACCGGATTGCTCGGCGGCCTTGAGCTCGGAGGCCAGCTTGAAGTCCTCTTTTTTCCAGCCCATCTTGGTCATAACCACTTCCATGGTGCTGCGTTGTCCGGAACCGGGGTCACCGATATTCACCCGTTTTCCTTTGAGATCTTCAAACTTCTTTATACCCGAATCAGCCCTGGCGACAACGGTAAACGGTTCGGGGTGCAATGCAAATACGGCGCGCAGGTCACCATTCGGTCCACTTGCTGCAAACTTGTTCAGGCCCTTCATCGACTCAAACTGGACATCCGATTGGGCCACGCCGAAGTCAAGCTCACCATTGGTGACGGCGTTAACATTATAGACCGAGCCGGCGGTACTTTCGACGGTGGCACGGAGGCCATGGTCTTTCTTCCCTTTATTGACAAGGCGAGCAATAGCACCACCGGCCGGATAATAAACCCCGGTTACGCCACCTGTGCCGATGGTGATGAACTTCTGGTCGGCGGCCATGGCGGGAGCGGCAGCGGCCCCAAAATACATGGCACAGCCGAAGGCCATTGCAGTTAATAGAGAAGTTGTTCTTTTCATAGTTTTTCCTCCTGTAAAAATAGGTTATTCCTTATGCCATATGCTGGGTGTAAGGAAAAGGGAGTGTACATCGCCGTGCATCAAACCGGGCGAAACCCGGAAGCCACATTTATTCGGCTTTATACGTTTGTGGCCTGCTTGCCACAAAAATTAGTATCGGACTCTTAGTCAAACCATTTTCACCTGCAGCCATACGTGTTGGGCAAGGTCTGCCAGGGGACGTCACAGGCAAAAATGCTCCCAACTTTTAAGGATGCTACAGGCAGCCAGCTTAACACGATCCGGCAAGCTGGTGCGAATCATATATTCCTGGTCGCTGTGGTCACAATCGCCGATCGGTCCCATGCCGTCGACGACCGGAATACCGGTTTGGGCGATGGTATTGGCATCGGACACCCCGCTTCGCAGTTCTTCTCGGCAAGGTATTCCGAGGAGTTTTGCTTCGCCGGCGATAATTTTAAAAAGACCAGAGTTGCCAGGCGTTTGTTCCATCGGCAGCCTTTCACCGGTTTTTATAAGTTCTGCCAGGGTTCCGGAAACCTTGCACTGTGAAACCATCCGGGTGATTCGTTCGGCGGTATCGGCGGCATCTGCAACCGAGAGAAAGCGGGTGTCAATTTCCGCTGCTGCGTGATCGGCCACGGTGTTGGGGCCGATACCCCCCAAAACGGTCCCGACATTGACGATGATTTTTCGATCCGGATCGTTCAGCTCCTCCAACGCGATGATCTTATGGGCGAGTTCAAGGATAGCGCTGGCCTTATCCGTCCCGGCGAAGGCGGCATGACCGGCCTTGCCGGTGATAGTAAGCTTGTAACCGAGGCGGCCTTTGCGGCCGGTCACTACTTCTCCATGCAAACCACCACACTCAAAACCCAGGGCAAGGAGACTCTTCTTTGCCTCGGTAGTAATGAGGGTGGAAGAGGTGGGCGATCCGATCTCTTCGTCGGAGTTGCAGAAAAAAGTGATGGGAATTTTCTCAAGAAGGCCTAAGGAGGCCAAGGCCTTGATGGCGTAAATGGCACAGACCAGGCCACCTTTCATATCGATTACTCCGGGGCCAAAGACCTTCTCTCCTTCATCCTTGTACCAGTTGAAAGGGCTGTCTGCCGGAAAAATGGTATCCATATGGCCGAAAAGAAGGAGGCCGGAGCGGCCGTTGCGGCAGGCCGGCGAACGAAAAAGCAGGTGATTGCCAAATTCTGATTGGTGGGAAATCTCAAGGTCCATGCCTGAAGAACCAAGGCTCCGGACAACCAGTGTGCCGACTGCATCCACTCCTCTTTTAAAGCGGGATGAACTGGGAAGAAGGACAAGGGTCTCCAGAAGCTTGAACATGTCGCTTTCATTTTCCTGGACAGATGCTAAGAGCTTCTCTCGCATATTCCTCCTATTTTCTGAAGGAAAATAATTCGTTGCCATACACCTCCGGATCGGCGTCGGGATAGCTGACCTCCTCGTCGCTCCAAGGTTTCCTTAAGATAATATCGTTGCCCTCTCGTTTCACCACGTTCGATCTGTGCAAGGGGATTTTTCCCCCGGCGGTGGCAATATAACGGGGGATGGCATCACCGGAGATATTGCCGTACATCGATTCGATAATATCCCGCCCGACTTCGAGCGGTACGCGAAAATGAGCGAATTGCGGGTTGCGGTAACTGCAGTTGAAAAGATAATAGGGTCGAACGTAAGATTCATGCACCGTTTCGCAGAGTTTCCACATTTTGAGTCGGGTGTCGTTGACGCCCTTAAGGAGCACCGCTTGGTTGAGAACCGCAAAGGTCCGTTTCGAAAGTTTGCGAAAGATGTCACGGGAAAGCGGGGTGATTTCCTGGGCGGTGTTGATCTGGGTGACGACGCGGATGGCCTTACGGTCATTGCTCTCTTCAAGAATATCGAGCAGTTCATCGTCGATACGCATGGGCGCGGTCACCGGGATACGTGTGCCGAGACGCTTCACCTTAATGTGATCGATGTCGTCGAGTTCCGCCAGCAGCCATCGCAACATTGAATTGGGCAGGACAAAGGCATCGCCGCCGGTGATCAGTACGTCACGGATCCGTTGGTTGGCGCGGATATAGTCGAGTGCTTCCTCATAGGCCTCGCGCGAATAGACCTGATCTTTCCGACCGATGTGGGCAAGGCGCAGGCAGTGAGTGCAGTACATAGCACACATATTGGTGGCCTTAATGGTCAGAACCCGCGGATAGAATTGATCGACCAGTCGGGCCGGAGAGTGGTCGGCGGCGACCGGTGGAATTTCGATTCCACCATTTTCCACCATTTCGCCGGTCGGCACCGCCTGCAGCATGATCGGGTCATTGATGACCCCCGGCATGATGAGGCTGGTGTAGTAGGGGGTTAGCCGCATCCGGTACGAAGCGGTAACTTTTGCAATCGATTCAAGCTGGGTTTGAGGCAGGTCGATGAGTTTGGCGAGGGCGGCGACCGAGTCAACGGCGTGGCGGATCTGGCCGGGAAAGGAATTCCAGGCCGCCTCGTTCATACCCAGTTCCGCCATGATCTTTGCCTTGTTTTCCTGGATCTGTTGCCATTTATCAATGCCGCTTGGGACGAGGATATCTTTTTGCGCCAGATATTCATCCACTCGGCTGTTGGCGGCGGCGGCAATTGGCAAGGCTCTGGTCAGACGACCACCGACGGAGACCATATGCTCGTCGATTTCCTGGTGTTTGACGGCCAGGAGGTGCAGCTCCTCCGTACTGATACCAAAATCAGCGGGAGTCCCCTTTCCCTCTTTACGGCGGTTGATAAGGAGGTCGAAAAGCTTGATTATCGGGGCAGTGAGGTTTGTTGTGCAAGCTTGTTCGTAGAGACTTCGTATCTCGGCTTCTTCCGTGTTTGCCGGAGCTTTCGTGTTGACAAGAGGTTCTGCCAAAGAGGCGAGAAGTTCCTGGGTGTAACTGTCAAGAGGCGGCATTGCCGTAAGAGGATCCTGTTGTGTTGTTTTCATTGTTGTCATACTTCCTGAAATGTTTGTTTGATCCAACTGATGCCCTGGCGAAGGCCGGCATCGACATCTTCCCTGGACCTGGCGATTGATGCCACCCGGGCCAGAAAGGTTCCCGGCATAACCCTGAGAGGCGAACCGAGATGTTCGAGGATAACGAAGTCCTTCTGCAGTTGTTTTTTTGCCACCTTTGCAAAAGATTCACGTTCACCTGTGTTTTGTGGGACATACCCGGTTGTGAGGACCGGCGAAGAAAGCTTGTGATTGTATGTTTGCCAATGCAATCCGCTGTAATTGTCGATCATGACGACAGTATTTGGAGGAAAACAGTTGTGCAGCACTGCATGACATTCCAGTTCCGGCAGGTTGGGTGCATCCTTTGGTAGATTTTGCTCCAGAGTGCAGCAAAACTCGAGGGTGGTGCCCTGTTTACGGGCATTGATTTCCAGGAACCATATTTTTCCTTGGAGATCGATGATGAAATCACAACCGAAAATCCCTCTATAGCCTGCTCGACCGAGTAGCTTTCCCGCAGCCACGGTGTATTTTTTTAGAAGTGTGGCTTGTCCTTCACTTACCTTCGAGGGAAAAGACGAGCCGACGAACTTATTGCCGTCGATGATTTCCTGGTCGGCAATACCGGCGATATAGACCTCATCGGCGTTGGCCACCACTGCTAAAACCGTCGGATCGAGGTTGTGGCGAATATATCGGGTGATTACATACTCGCCCCTCTTGTCGGCAAATCGGCGCGCCACCTCTTCTTGGGTGTGAGTGACGGCGGAGTTGACTCCGGCTGCTGAATAGGCGCCGCTCACGAAGATTCCGTCACACCACGTGTCTCGAAGGGCTTCAGTCCTTTCCCGCAGGGTGGCAAAATCGCGGCAGATCTCTCCCTCGATCAAGGGAACGTGTCCGGAAAGCTCGGTGAACTGCACAAGTTTGCTGTTATATTGTTTGGCCACGGTTTTGTCGGGTCCGAGTATCGATACCCGGTCAATTTCATCCAGGGTCATCTCCACCACACTTTCAAACATACTGAGGTAGAGTTCCGGTTGATTTTCGAGAATGTCGGCGATCAATCGACGAAGGGTTGCACTGGTGGAAATCGCAGTCATAAATTCGCCGGTAGGCAGACGACAACTTGTTGGTAAATTTTCTGCACCGGCCATGGCCTTGCACGGCGGATTGATGACAATCACATCGTCATAATAGTACTGGGAGCATACGTCGGGGATAATTGCCGCAAATCGGACCTTCCGGGTCGGATGACTCTTTTGCAGAGCCTCCCGTACGAAATGATTGAGGCAGTAGGCCTTTAACTCACCTATATAGAGGAAATAATAACAAGTAGGATCATAAGTGAAATTGCTGTAGTACAGGTCGTCGCCCGCAAGTTTTATCTCATTACCTCGCACTTCAATTGCCATTTTATTGTCCATTGTCTTTATAGAGTGATGCGATTTTGTTGCCGCTTTCGGAGTAATGGTTACGGACAGTTGTCTCGATTACGGCGGGATCACCCGTGATGATGCTGGTGACAATCAGCATATGCCGGTCACCGATCTCGGTGGGCGAGTAGAGGTCGCTCCAGTGTTTGCAGAACATGACATGCAGCTTCAGGCTGAGGCGATCCATATACTCTGCCAGTGGGACATTGGTGTTTTTGCTGACGAGCAGGCGGTGGAATGTGTCGCCAACCTCGACGACCATCTTTTTGTTGTCCTGTTCGGCATATTTTTGCATGCTATCGACCAGCAAATGCAACTCATTGAAATCATCACTGTTGAATTGTTTGCGGGTGTCCATAAGGGCGTATCCTTCAAGAATCCCTCTGGTGGTATAGGAATCGGCGATCTGCTTGGCAGAAAGTTTGGCGATAAAATTTCCCACCTGCGGTTTGTAATCAACAATTCCGTTAACAATGAGTTCTTGTAAAGCTTCCCGTACCGGTGCTCGACTTATACCCAGTTCCTTGGCAAGAAGGCTTTCTTTGATATGATCACCCGGAAAATAATGGCCATCAAGGATCAATTCATACACGTGTGCAATGACTTGGTCCTTATAGGTTGTCTTTTTTATCACTGCCATTGCAGATCCTTGGGGAGAAATTATGTGGTCGATTGTCGACAATATACTGCAGATAGTAACGCGACGGGCGATGGATTGCAATTTATTTCACTGCTTTTTGTGTTATTTGTAACATTCCTGTAATTTTTTCAAAAACCTGGTTGGTCAATCTCTGAATTGATTGCCATTATTAAATTGAATGAAAGAGTCGGAGAAGGCATAATAGAGCAAAACACTCATCATTGAATAATCTCAATTAGTCGTTGAAGGGGTAAAATGAGTAAACATATAGGGATATTAACAGCAGGTGGAGACAGTCCAGGGCTGAACGCGGCAATTCGTGCTATCGGTAAATCGGCACTCTCTAAAGGGATGCATATTCTCGGCTTCCGTGATGGTTTTCGCGGGCTTATGGAAAATCGGACGATGCGCCTTGAACGGGAAACACTGGCCTCAATTCTCACCAGGGGGGGAACTATCCTCGGAACGAGCCGCGACAAACCTCACAAGATGCCGATCGGCAGTGAAGTTATGGACATGACCCAGGTCATCTGTGACAACTATCACCATCACAATCTTGATGCCCTGATTTGCATCGGTGGCGGTGGTACCCAGAAAAATGCCTACCGTTTATCCCAGAAGGGTCTTAATATCCTGACACTCCCCAAGACTATCGACAACGATGTGGCGATGACCGATGTGACCTTTGGTTTTCACACCGCCATGGAGATTGCCACCGAGGCCATTGACCGACTACACTCCACCGCCCATAGTCATCACCGGATAATCGTGGTTGAGATTATGGGTCATAATGCCGGCTGGTTGGCTTTGGGTGCGGGAATGGCTGGCGGTGCCGATGTCATTCTTATTCCGGAAATTCCCTATGATCTGGAGTCTGTTACTTCCGCAATCCGCCAGAGAAAGCAACGGGGCTCCAATTTCAGCATTGTCGCAGTTGCCGAAGGGGCGCTCTGTGTGGCTGACCATAAGCGCTACAGCAGTCTCAAGGAAGCAAAATCCGCCGCAAAAGAAAAGGGTGACACAAAAGGCCAGAAAAAGATCGAAGAGGCATTGCTCGAGTTTACCACGCACCGCAGCAATAATACCCTCAGGCTTTCCCAGGAACTGGAAAAAATGACCGGCCTGGAGTCACGGGTAACGATCCTCGGCCATTATCAGCGAGGTGGGACACCCTCCGCTGCCGACAGGATGCTGGCCACTCGCCTTGGCAGTGCCTGTGTCGATTGTATTGAGCAAGGCATCAGCGGGGTGATGATTGCCGCCGATCGCGACGGCACCAAGACGGTACTGTTGGAAGAGGTTGTTGGTAAAAAGAATCTTGTGCCCCAGGATCATCCATGGGTGGTTGCCGCTCGTATGGTTGGGACATGTTTGGGGGATTGATGACCGGGAGGTGGCCGATTAAGGATGCCGGCCACCGTTTAGGAATTGTAAAACATTTCTGCTAAAGCTGATATTTCCCTTGATAGCCACGCGGGGTGATCATCAGGTCGTTCCAAGTGTAGGTCTGACTATTGCCGATGATAACGGTTGACTGCATGCCGATATCATTCTCAAGCATTGTATCGAGGGTGGTGATGACGATTGTCTCGTTTTCCCTGGTGGCGGCGGTGACGATGCCGACCGGAGTGGACGGCAAGCGATGGGTGAGAAAAATCTCTCTGGCGCGGACGATCTGGTCGGTGCGACGTTTTGACCTCGGGTTATAGATGGCGGTGACGAAATCGGCCATGGCTACAGCAGTCAATCTCTTTTCGATAAGTTCCCAGGGGGTGAGAAGGTCGGAAAGACTGATTGCCGCAAAGTCGTGCATCAGCGGTGCTCCGAGACGGGCAGCACAGCTGTTGATGGCGGCAAGTCCTGGAATGACAACGATTTTACAGACACACCCCGTTTCTTTTGCCAGCTCATACACCAGACCTGCCATCGCATAAATGCCGGGATCGCCTCCGGAAACCAGGGCTACGGTTTTGCCTGTCTCGGCACTTGCCAGAGCGGTGCGGCACCGATCAACTTCCTTCATCATCTCAGAGGAGATGACCTCTTTACCGGCGAGGAAATCCGGGATAAGTTCGAGGTAGGTTTTATAACCGATGATAACCTCGGCTTTTTCCAAGACCTCGCAAGCCGCAAGGGTCATCTGTTTTACTGCTCCGGGTCCTGTTCCGACAACGAAAAGGGTGCCCGTGCTACCGCCATGGTTACATTTTTCCATTTTCTTTTCCTACTTTCTAAGTGATTACTCTGCGCGCTGAGCAGGGCGGTTGGTTCGGCAACACCGATTGCTCCAACCGCCTTCAGTGCGGCAAAGGATATAGCCACATTATTTAAAGAATTTATCCTGTCGCCGGGAAAAAAATCGACCCGCCAGCCGTTGTCGGTGGCAAATTGTAAAAGTCCCGGCTCATCGTTTTTTTTGTCTATCGAGGCGAGGTTGCGGACGCTTGCTCTGCTTAAGTGTAAATCGGCAAGCATTTCGGTCAGGGCCTCGTCAAACTCATGGGCTGGGGTGCCCCGGTTGCAGCCAATGCCGACCACCAGATGGCGGGGCCGGAAGATTGTGACTTGTTTCCCAAACCTCGTCGAGGCGGAAATCACGATATCGGCCTTTTCCGTGCCATCCACCAAGATCAGCCCCGGCGGCAGAGAGATGACGGCCTCATCGGTATAGAGGCGTAACTCGCCCCGGTTGACGAGGAGGGTGGCCGCTGTTGTCAGTTTTTCCCGGTCGGGAAGAACCAGCCCTTGCTGAGTTGCCCAGAGATCAAGTGCTACCAATTTTAAGGTGTCGGAAGCGGTTGTAATGACTGGGATTCCTCCGGTAAGCTTGGCTAGCCGTTGGGCCAGCGCATTACCGCCGCCCATGTGGCCGGACAGAAGACTTATAGCGTGTCGCCCCTCTTCATCCAAAACAACGACGCAGGGATCGATAAGTTTGTCGCGCAACAGCGGGGCGATGGACCGGACTACAATGCCAGCCGCCATGATGCATACCAGGGCGTCGTAGCTCTGCCAGTTGATGGCAATGAGGTTGGCGACTTTTTGTTCTTCCGCTTGTTCGAGAAAGGTCGCTCCGTCCAGGCGGTCGGCAAGCTCCCGGGCCAGTTTCTTACCGCCCTGGGTTATGGCGACGAGGGCGATTCTCATTGACCATCGGTTCCCTGCCGAAAGCCGTGGCTAAAGGCACTGTCATAGAGCTTTGACAGGGCTGGTGGCGGTCCATCGGCGAGTACGCGGCCAACGGCGATAATGGCGGTTTTGGTGATTTTTGCCTCTTTCACTTGGGTAGCAATAGTCGCAAGGGTGCCGCGCAGCTGTTTTTCATCCGGCCAACTGACCTTTTCAATAATCGCCACCGGGGTGTCGGTCGGATAGCCGCCGGCACAAAGGTCGGCCACCACCTCGTCGATCATGCCGACACTCAAGAAAATCATCATGGTCGCCTGATGGGTGGCAAGAGAACTGAGGCTTTCCCCGGTGGGGACCGGAGTTCTGCCGGCACGTCTAGTGAAAATAACCGTCTGCGATACCTCCGGCAGGGTGAGTTCGGTCCCAAGGACCGCCGCCGAGGCGGTTCCGGAACTCACTCCGGGAACCACACAAAAGGGAATGGCATGGCTGCGCAGCAGGGAAATTTGCTCATTGATTGCCCCATAGATTGAAGGGTCGCCGGTGTGCAACCGGACAACACGTTTGCCGTCCTGCCATGACTTTAAGATGAGTGCGAAGACTTCAGCGAGATTCATACCGGCGGAATCGTGGATTTCCGCAGGCAACCCGACAAGCAAGGTCCGGGGTACCAGACTGCCGGTAAAAATGACCAGATCGGCTTCTCGTAAAAGACGCTGGCCTTTGACGGTAATCAGCTCTGGATCGCCCGGACCGGCGCCTACAAAATGGACTCTGTAGCGGGTGATGCTCTCGGTCGGTTCGGTTTCGCGCGTGTCGTTCATCGTGTTCCTGTCATTATGGTTATCGGGTTAAAAATTCTCGTATTCCCATCCGAATCGGTCCTTGATACTTGGACAACCGATGCATGCACAGTAAAACCTTGCTGTTGCATCAGGCCAGGCGCGGTCCTTATGGTTTTTTCAGCAACACCGTTGATGACCAGGATACCGTCTTTGGCCATTCGGCTGGCCGCCAACGGAACAATGGTCGAGAGTGCACCGCTGCTGCCGCCGACAAAGATCCTGTCAGGGTCGGGGAGTGCGGCAAGAGCCTCCGGTGCTCGGCCTGCGACCGGTACTATATTGAAACAGCGAAATTTAACAATATTGTTTTTGATATTTTGCAGCTCTTCCGCTTTTTGTTCGACCGCATAGATAGTCAACCGCGGATTAGAACGCGCAGCTTCAATGGACAGTGAGCCGCTGCCTGCCCCGACATCCCAGAAAACACCGGTTTCCGGCAGTCGAAGGTGGTGCAGGGTCGCGGCTCGAACCTCGTTTTTGGTGATCAGACCCCGGCTATGATGCAGGAGATCTTCGGTCAAGCCAAAGCGGTAGGCGGGTGGAGCAGGGACGCCGGGAACCAGCATGCAGACTATATTGAGGGTAGAAAACCGCTCTTGGCAGGCTTCGGTTAAGCTGCCACTGAATAGCCGTTCGGTGGAGAGACCGATGTCTTCGGCAGCCAGCATTCTTATACTGGTCGGGAGTTCCGTCTCACCGATCAGGGCGAGGTAATCAAGCAATTTTCCGGCGATGCGATCTGGGCTGTTGGCAGCGTCGGTAAGGAGGAGATGTTTGCTCTCACTGAGTAAAAGACCGGGAAGATGTTCGGGGCTGCGGCCATGAAGGCTGGTGACCTTAGCATCATCCCAAGGGATGCGAAAGAGGGCACAGCCTCGTTGGATCGAAGAGAGGGCGGGGAAAAAATCAATGCTTTCCCTAGGGAATTCGTTCAGCAGTTTTCTGCCTATACCGTAAAAGAGCGGATCTCCGCTGGCAAGCACCGCCACGTTACCCGTTGGCAGAGTGCTCCGCAACGTTGCAATGGCTTCAGTGAGCGGGGTGATCTGCTGATACCGGATATTTGAGATTGAGGCCATGTCACGTAGACGTTCGGCACCGACGATCAGCACACATTCCGCTAAAAGCTCTTTTTGTCGGGCAGAGAGCAGGGAGTCGGCAATGCCGACAACGAAAATCTTAGACATGGGCGATGATTTCCGCCTTGTGGTTGACCAAGAAAATCCGCACAGTTCCGCCGGTTACATCCTGGCAATATTCCTGGGCCCGGCGACAGACTGCAAGAGTCAGGTCGTGCCGGCCGGCTGCTTCGATATGACTGTACATTTCCCGGGCGGTATTGGATTGTTGAAATTTTTCCAAGAGCTCACCTTCGGCACCGAGGTTCGCCAACAGGCCGGCACCATCGGCCACCTCAAGCGCTCCGTTTCGCACATGGGTTTGCGGAATACGCAGGGCGGCTTTCATGATTTTTGCCCACATTCCGGCGAAGTGCACGGTGGTAAAAGACCGTAACGCCGCCTCTTTCATGGAGAATTCCAGGTAATCGCCCATCATTGCATAGGCCTCCTCCGGCAAGTCGAGGATTCGTTGCGCCCCTTTTTCCGAAGTTCTGCCGGTGGACAGTACCACCTCGGAGAGTCCTGCTTCCCTGGCCACTTCAAGGGAGGCCTTGATAGTTGCTGTCCAGGCATCGGCAGAGATCGGTCGGACAATACCGGTGGTGCCGAGAATCGAGAGTCCACCAATGATTCCAAGTCGACTGTTGAGTGTTTTCTGTGCCAAATCTTCGCCGCCGGCAACCGAAATGATGACTGTGAGTTTTTCCTCGCCGGATACTTCTTGCACCGCTTGACAGATCATCTGGCGGGGGACGGGGTTAATGGCCGGTTCGCCGACCGATACTGCCAGACCCGGTTTTGTCACCTGTCCTACGCCAGACCCCCGGCACAAGCGGATATTGCCAAGGAGGACGCAGTTTCCACCACTCTGCCGCCTGCAACCGGAACTGACGGTTGCGATGATTTCGGCACCGTTGGTCACATCCGGGTCGTCTCCGGCATCCTTGATAATCGAGGCGGTGGCGCTGCCTTCCGCTGTTGTGCAGGAGTGAACCCGAAAAATGTGCCTGCTGCCGTCGGGAAAGGGGATGGCAATTTCTTGCGGCTTGATGCCGTCCATGAGGGCGAGCGTCGCCGCCTTGGCTGCGGCGGCCGCACAGGAACCGGTGGTGAAACCACTGCGAAGACGTTTAGCCATGGTCATTCCATCGCCAAACGAAGCATTGCGTTAACGATTGCCGCGGCCACCGGACTGCCGCCTTTCCTGCCAAGACTTGTGATATAACAGCTGTTTTCCTGTACAAGCAGGGTTTTGGATTCGGCGGCATTAACAAAACCAACCGGAACGCCGACGATGAGGGGGGCCGTGTCAGGCTGTAACAGGGCAACGCTACGAATGGCCTGGACCAAGGCAGTAGGCGCATTGCCGAGGGCGATGATGCCGATGTTCGAGCCAAGGCTCATCTCGATGGCCACCTCCGACCTCGTTTTCTTCTTTTCCTTGGCCAGGGCGGCAATTTCCTGGTCGGCAACTCGGCAGATGACCTTGCCACCCCATTTGCCGAGCATGACTTTGTTGATACCGGCCGCCACCATAGTCACATCGGTGAGGATATCCTTTCCTTCACGGATCGCTTTGATACCCCGTTCAATTGCACCCGGCGCAAAACGCATACTGTCCTTGAAGGAAAAGTCCCCGGTTGCATGGATGACCCGCTGGATAACCTTAAAAGTCTTTTCATCAAAATCATGGGGACCGAATTCCGCACTGATTATTTTAAAGCTTTCGGCCTCGATTTCCGTAGGTGCCACCTGTTGCAGCTGCACAGTCATATCCTTACTCCCGGCAATAATTAATAAATTCTTTCACCACCTGCGGCGCAAAGCCGAAATGGAGATGCATGTAGCCGCCCAAGACCTTCCTGTGTGCGTAGCCTTCCCTAGTGCCGTTGTTTACTTCATAGATACGGCCGATATGCGTTGGCATCGGGTCAATGTGTGAATAATGAAATTCGTGGCCACGGAGAATCGTTCCCGTTGGTCCAAAACAACATGGAGCTGTCGTTCGCACCTCCCTATAGCCGAGACTGGCCCGCTTCTCCTGCATTCGCGCCTTGACGGGAAAGACACCGACCATCGGGTGATACTTTCCGTTTTGAGCAACGATCCCTTCGGTGAGATACATAAAGCCGCCGCATTCGGCGTAGACTGGGCGGTTGTTTTCGATCCACTGCCTGATTGCCGTACGCATTGCCGTGTTATCGCTTAACTGTTCGGCGTAGAGTTCGGGGTAGCCGCCACCTAGGTAGAGGCCGTCGAGGTCTTCCGGAAGTTCGTGATTCTCAACAGGACTGAAAAAGACCAGTTCCGCCCCGGCGTTCCTCAGCAGGTCAAAATTGTCTTCATAATAAAAACAGAAGGCCTTGTCTCTGGCAACCCCTATTCGGCATTTTTTCCCAAGCGGCGAAGGCGATGGCTTGAGTGTGATCTCCGGCATGGAAGTGCAGAGGGATAAAATTTTATCCAGGTCAATATGTCTTGCAACAGTTTCGGCGAGGAGCTGCAAGGCCGCAGAACTCAGTGGCGCCTCATCACCGGTCAAGAGTCCAAGATGCCTGCTGGGGATGGAAAATTCTAGGGTCCGCGGTAGATAACCGAGAACTTCGGCTTGGCAGTGCTCGTCAATGGCGTCCTTTATCAGTTGCAGATGGCGGTCACTGGCGATTCGGTTAAGGATTACCGCCTTTGGTGCCGCCTCGGGGTGGAAGGTCTCAAAACCCTTGACGATAGCCGCTGCACTCTCGGCCATGGAGCGGACATCGAGGACGAGAATCCCAGGCAGGCCGAGGGTCTTGGCCAGTGAACCGCTCGACGACACTCCGCCGTCGAACATGCCCATAACCCCTTCAATAATGGCGATGTCAGCCTTATGACTGTTCCTGGCAAAGGTGGCTCTGGTGAATTCTTCGCCGCACATCCAGAGATCAAGATTACGTGAGGATGTGCCGGTCACCAGCTGGTGCAGGCCGGGATCGATAAAGTCCGGGCCGCATTTGAAGGGCTGCACGCGTAATCCCCTAGCCCTAAAGGCGGCCATCAGACCGAGGGTTACCGTGGTTTTGCCGGAGCCGCTGGAGGTCCCGGATATGATACATGACGGCACAGTCGAAGTGTTCATCAGTTGTCCGGTTAATTCTTCTGTTCGGGTTGGGGATAGAAGGCGGCGTTGAGCTGCTCAATGCCGTCAAGGATGCGCAGGGTCGGACGGGAAACCAGAGCCTCGGCAATAAGAAGGATTTTCCCTTCGCGCACAGCTTTAATAGCCTGGAAACCCGGTTCCTCTCTGATGGTCTTTTCCTCCACCGGGTTCATTTTTCCCTCCTGGGCGAGGAAGATATCGATATCACCGCCATGACTCAGTAAGCGTTCTTTGCCGTAAGCGGCGATATTGGTTTCCCGAACCTGTTCGGCGTCGGCTGCCAAGTTAATGCCGCCGGCCTGCTCAAGTACATATACAGCGATGCTGTCTGTGGCAAAGGTTTTCATTTTGCTGTGGATTGCTTCGAAATACACCTTGGGCCGCTGGTTATGGGAAATGTTCTGCAGGCGCCCCTGCACCTTGGCGAGACGATTAGTAAAGGCGCTGATCATTTCTTTTGCCTGTGCCTCCCGGCCGGTGAGAATGCCAAGCGTCTGCCAGTACGCAAATATTTCATCAATATTATTGGGTTGCAGGGAGATAACCGTAATGCCTGCCTGACGCAGTTTGTTGATGAATTCCGGATAGGAGTGTTCGATCATCGGCCGCACCAGCACAAGATCAGGGAGTGCGCCAATGAATTTTTCCGGATCCTCCCGGTAGGAGAAATCCGGTTTTTTGAGAATGGCCGGTGGGTAGTCATCACCTTTGCCGACCCCGATCAGCTGCCCCTCAGCGCCCAGACTGCAGAGATTTTCGCTATGGGCGGAATAGAGGGAGATGATTCTTGTAAACGGCTTGGATATCAATAGTTTTTGTCCCGAAGAGTCTATTACCGTTTTTCCGTTCCCCGCCAGGCTTGTCTGGGCGGGAAAGAGACAAAAGAAAATGAGCAACAAAAGTGGGACGACTGCATGCCGAAAGGCGACTAGTTGTGTTCTTCGGTCAATCATTATAAACCTTCATTTCCAATATTGGAAACTTACCTGATGTGCTTGATTATACGGGTCTATCGTTACTTGAGCCTCTATATCAAAGACCTCGGTAATGGTTGCGGCGGTCATCGTTTCCGAGGTTGGGCCGTGGTGCTGCAGGCGGCCGTCCTTCATGAAAATCAGGTAATCGCAGTAGGCCGCAGCCATGTTGAGGTTATGCATCACGGCGATAATGCTTTTACCTTCATCGTGGACGAGGTGCCGGGCGAGATTGAAAATTTGCAGGGTATATTTTACGTCAAGACTCGACGTTGCCTCATCAAAAAGCAGCACTGGCGTGTCCTGGGCCAGTGCCCTTGCCACCACGGCTCGCTGTTTTTGGCCGCCGGACAGGGTGTTGGTGTAGCGGTCACGGAGCTCGGCAATGCCGATCGATGCCATGGCACGGTCGACCGCAGCCCAGTCTGCTTGGGTGGGCGAAGAGAAGCGATCGATATGCGGATGTCTACCCATCAGGACAATTTCTTCGACAGTAAAACCGAAACCGGTATCGAATTCCTGGGGGACGAGGGAGAGCTGGCGGGCGAGATCGCGCTTGTCGTAAGAAAGGAGCGGTTTCTCCCAAAAGCTGATGGTGCCGGATCGGGGTTTCTTGCAGCCGGTGAGGAGATCGAGAAATGTCGTCTTGCCGCAGCCGTTAGGCCCGACGATGCCGTAAAATTTTCCGGGTAAAAGACTGAGGCTAATGTCTTTCAGAACCGGGGCGTCGGTGTAGGAAAAAGACACTCCTTCAATATTGAACAGGTAAGGGCTATTCATAGGTCCTGCCCTTCTGTTTCTGCCGGAAGATGATGCAGAAAAAAGGCCCGCCGATGAGCGCAGTCAGGACACCGATGGGGACTTCGACGGGAAGCACGGCCCGGGTCAGGGTGTCGGCGAGAAGAAGGAGGATTGCGCCGGCAAAGGCCGAGGCCGGCAGGAGTTTTCGATTGTCCGGTCCGACCAGATAGCGCATCAGATGTGGTACAATCAACCCGATGAAGCCGATAATGCCGGTTACGGCTACACAGATCGCGGTCATAAACGAGGCGGTGAGCAGAAGAATCTTTCGAACCTTGGCTGTCTCGACCCCGAGGGAGTCCGAGGACCTGCGGCCAAGGCTCATGATGTTCAGATCGCGGCCGTAGAAAAGGGTAATTGCTGTTCCAATAAGAACCGCAGAACCGACCAGCGCCACGCCTTTCCAGGTGCTGGAGGCAAAACTGCCCATCAGCCAGAAGATGATGATCGCCACCTGCTCATCGGCAAGGTATTTCAGAAAACTAATGCCGGCTGAGAGGATTGCACCGACAATGACCCCGGACAGAATCAAGGTTTGGGCTGAAATCTGACCGTTAAAGGTAGAGAGACGCATGACCACAAGCAGGGTAAGAATGGCGCCGACAAAGGCAAACAGCGGGGTGGAGAAGTGGCCGAACATGGTGACATTGGCCAGGAGAGCCAGCGAAGCACCGAAGGCCGCGCCGCTGGAAATTCCCAGGGTGTAGGGGTCGGCGAGCGGGTTGAGGAGGATTCCCTGGTAGATGACGCCGCTCATCGCCAGACCCGCGCCCACCAGGGCTGCGGTGAGGATGCGCGGCAGCCGGACATCCATAACGACATAGGGGACGGTTTTCTCCAAGCCATTGACCAAGCTTTCCTTACCCATAAGGTGGGCACCTATCACCCGGAGAATATCTTCCGCTCCGATACTCATATAGCCCATACCGGTCGAGACGATGATCGTTAGTACCGTGCAGGTGGCAAGTATGAGGGTCAGCAGAAAGAATTTTTTATCCGAATGACGAAGCATAGCTGATGGAGAATTACCTGGTTATTAGTCACTCACAAAAAATATTTGCACGTTTTCTGCGAAAATTTTTTGATAAGTGACTTATCCCGTTTATCGGGATTAAATATTCATGCCAAAAAATAGTAACAAATGGCCACTAGGACGACGCAGAGCGCACGAACTACCTGGCTTGCCCCAACCAGTTGTAGTGCCAACCGCGGCGAATAAATACCGGTGTAATAGGGCAGCTGATGGCGAATGGCCCTTATCGGCGTCGACAGTACATTGCCGACCAGTAGGGCCAGCACTACCTCCTTGGTGGTGAGACTGTTTTGGGCAAGGAGTGCGCTGGCCGCCGCAAGGCCGGCGGAAAATTCAGTGGTTACATGTAAAACGACGATCCCGAGGCTTTGTGGATTGAGCCAGGATAAAAACCAGGCATGGGCGGCAATATATCCTTCAAACCAAGTGAATAGACCATATTTATTGAGAAGAAAAAAGAGGATATAGGCCGGGATCATAAACAGCAAAACTTTTCCGATACGCTTCCTCAGCCGCTTGAAACTTTTTACCAGGGCCTCTCGCCAGCCGGTGGCGGTTTGCGCGGGTGCGGCTATATATGTTGCACCGTCATTTTCCGGCAGGAGCAGGCGGCCGCAGGCAACCACGAGAAAGGTCTGGAGAATGGCGGCGGCAAAGGTCAAGCCAACATATAAGAAAGCTCCGCCTTTGATCATCGGTGCGGTGAGAAAAAAGACCGTTGGTAGGTGCAGGAAAAAGCGTGGCAGTGAATTGAAGAAGTTGGCAAGGTACAGCTCAGTCCGTCCCATCTGTCCTTTGTCGTAAGCCTCGGCGAGCATAGTGTTGGAAGAGACCCCGGAAATAAAAGCGATGGAAAAACTTGCACCGGTCATCGACGACAACCTCCCCATCCTGAGCAGAGGCCGAACGAAAGCGGCCAGACGATGTGTCCAGTTGAGGCTTTCGATGAAATTGGCGACAAAGAGACCCATGGTGATGAAGAAGGCGATTCTTGCGATCGGCAGGATTATCTGCGGCCAAAGCTGGGTTAGAAGAAAGTGTTCCATGGTGATTGTGTCAGGACATGTGGGACACCACCCGTCTCCTCAACCAGCGTATAAGGCAGGTTGGGGGTGGTAAGTTTCTTAATCTTTTGGTGATATATTATAATCAAGAGGTTTGTGTAAGGAGATTCGCACCTCATAAAGTACCCCTCAAAAGAGTCTGTTTGAAGGAGTTCTCATTAATTTAGGGCGATACTACACCTCATGAAGAAGAAAGAAAACAGATATTATAATTGCCCGGTTGAGGCCTGGTCAAGAGAGGATTTGGTCGGTGGCCGGCTCGTTTAACCGGGAAAAAAGAGTTGACTTTCTCTTTGTCGGCTTGTTAACTTGCGCCCACGTTTCAGGTGCTTTTTCGTTCTTTTGCAGAATTATTGGTAAAGGAGTTCATCCTCGATACTCAGGATGAAAACGAAAGCTCAAAAGGGAACCTCGTGTAAGTCGAGGACGGGCCCGCCGCTGTAACCGGGTACAAATTCCACGTAAAACCACTGGGAGTAAATCCTGGGAAGGTGTGGGAGATGGCTGATCCGGAAGTCAGAAGACCTGCCTGAGGTGTTTGTGTTGGTGTATCCCGTGGAAAAGGATACTTCAATCGATACGAGGAAAACAGGGACTCCCCGGATCATCATCATGATTCGGGGTTTTTTTATTCTCCGGGTCATATTTTAATCAAGGAGGATGTCCCATGTTCAAGTCTTTTGGTAGAGTTATTCTCATCACCCTTTGCACTCTACATCTCGCTACTGTTACAGCAAATGCTTCCGGCAATTCTCCGACCGAGGGAAAAACCGCTATACTTCTAGCAAGTTTCGGCACCACCGTGCCATCAGCCGTCACGGCACTCGACAATATTACCCAACAGGTGCGAAAGGCCTATCCTGGGACAGAGGTGCGGGTCACTTTCACCTCCAATATAGTTCGCGGCGTCTGGAAAAAGCGTCGGGTCGAGGCGCAGAAGTGGCTCGATCAAGGCGTTCCCGCCGAAATTCTCAATGTCAAAAACATCATCCAGGCCATGGGCGATCTTCAGGAGGATGGATACCGCAAAATCATTGTTCAGCCCACGCATATGTTTTATATGGAACAGTCCTATGATTTGCAGAAGTATATAAGTGCTCTCGGTTCCATTAAGACCTTGAAAAGCAAATGGCAGCCTTTTGATACGGTGATCATGGGACGGCCGGCTCTTGGCATGCCGGGTGACAGGTATAGCTATCACGACGATGTCGATCGGGTTGTAAAAACGCTGGCAAGCGACGTCGAGATGGCCAGAAAAGCAGGGGCAAGCCTCGTCTATATGGGCCATGGCAACGAAAACTGGTCAACCGGCATATATGCCGAGACAGAAAATAAATTGCGTAAAGCCTACCCGGATGTGCCGATTTTTATCGGTGTGGTAGAAGGGAGTCCGGCGCTAGACGATCTTCTGGTTGAGCTAAAGGGTAATCAGTCGAAAAAGATCATCCTTCGGCCCTTTATGATTACCGCCGGAGATCATGCGACCAATGATATGGCCGGTCCTGATAAAGACTCCTGGCAATCGGTCCTGACAGGTGCAGGATTTTCTGTCCAGCCGGTGCTTGAAGGCATGGGCTCAAATCAGGCTTTTGCTGCTCTTTTTGTCGAAAACATTGCCGATGCTGCCAAGGAAGGCAATCTTACTTTACAATAACGAATAATTTGTCAAAACCGGTTTAAAACCGACAGGGTGACTGGCAGGACAACCAGTCACCCTGGTTTGCAAAACACAATTTTTGCTGGAAGGTGGAACACATGCAGGGAACGTTTTATGTGGTTGGTGTAGGGCCGGGAGATCCACAACTTATGACTTTGAAGGCTGTTGAAATCCTGAAAAAATGTGCTGTATGGTTTGTTCCCTCAGCCTTTGAAAATGGGGGCAGCATGGCTTTGAAGATTGCCGCCGGCGTTGTCGGCCAGGAGGGTAAAACCATCCTCAGTCACCGTTTTCCCATGAAACAGGTATACCGAAGAGGTCAAACCCCTGACCCGGAGGTGAAAAGCGCCTGGAAGGAGGCGGCAAAAACCATTATGACCTGCCTCCGCGAAGGCCGGGATGTTGTGTTTCCAACGCTTGGTGATCCGGCCATCTACTCAACCGGGTTTTATCTTTGTGAAACTCTCCAAGAGTATGACTCACCTTTCAACGTTGAAATAGTCCCAGGAGTCTCGGCTATTGGTGCTTCTTCCGCTGCCGCGGCTGTGCCGCTCTGCCTGGGCGATGAGCGGCTTGTAGTAATACCTGCGACCTTTGAAAACGGTCGTATCCGTGAGATATTGAATCTTTGCGACGTGGCTGTATTTATGAAGGTGCATAAAGTAATGCCCCGTCTGGTCGCCCTGCTGGAGGAACTGGATCTCGCTGACAAGGCTGTTCTTGTTGAACGCTGCAGCTTGGAAGACCAGAAGATTTGGACCAATATTCGGGAAGCGGTTGATCAGGAAATTCATTATTTTTCAACGTTAGTGGTTCGCAAGGGCTGAGACTTTACAAGAGTTAAATATCATCGCCGCCGGATGTGATGTAACCTCCGACGCTTGAAGAGGGAGCTTGATTTTCCTTTTGGAATCAGCTCCTTTTTTCGTTTTATTCAAAGGCATTGTCAGCCTGAAAGGTGGTTGACTGTAGGGCAAACCGTTCGTATTGTTGGTACACGATCATTTAAAGGAACATTTTCGCTAAACACTTAATAGAGTTGGCTTGTTGCAATGGATTATTATGAATTACTTGGGGTGAAAAAAGATTCATCCCCGTCCGAAATTAAAAAGGCTTACCGGAAACTTGCGCTTAAATTTCATCCCGATAAAAATATGGGGGATAAAAAAGCTGAGACGAAGTTTAAGGAAATAAATGAAGCCTATGCAGTACTCTCCGACCCTGAAAAAAAGAAACAATACGATCTTTACGGCTCCACTGACTTCCATCAACGCTATTCGCAGGAGGATATTTTTCGGGGATTTGATCTCAATGATGTGCTTCGCCAATTCGGTTTTGGTGGTGCGGGTCAATCGGCTCATATCCGGAGTAACATGGGGGGAATGGGGGGTGGAGGAAATGGTTTCTCCTCATTTTTCAATCAGGGGCAGTCGGGAGGATGTGGCGGAGGGTGCCATAGCACTCCGGAAAAAGGGCAGGATATGACCTATCAGATCACCGTCAGCCTTGAAGAAGTGTTGAATGGTGCTGAACGGACCATAACTTTACGAAAGAATGGTACTCCTCAGAATGTATCGGTGAAAATTCCCAAAGGGATAGAGGCAGGGAAAAAACTCCGGCTGCAGGGGAAGGGGGGAGCTTCTCGTAACGGAGGGCAGCCCGGCGATTTGTATCTCAAGGTTGATATCAGCTCAAACGACACATTTACCAGGGATGGCGATGATCTGATTACCCAAAAACTCATCTCCTTCAGTGAAGCCTGCTTTGGCACCTCCATTGAAGTTGAAACCCTTGATGGTAAGAAATTTATGGTGAAAGTGGCTCCGGGGACAACGCATGATTCGCGTTTGCGCTTGAAGGGATACGGTTTACCTGTTGGTCCCTTGGGCGAACGGGGCGACCTTTATGTAAGATTAGGTGTTAAGGTTCCCAAGGAGTTGACTGAGGAGCAGGAAAAAGTGGTTCAAGAACTACGCGATTGCGGCCTGTGAGACGCTGACGGAAAACCGGCCGTACATAACAAAGAAGGGGCTGGGTCCTCTGAAGATCCCATCCCCTTCTTTGTCTAGTCAATATTTTTGATCGGCATAGGGCAGCCATCCACCGGCAGACACTAATTTTTTATCAAAAGAGTTAAGATGGAAGCCACAGACGAGATCATCCTGGGTTGCATCATCCGATGAGGCAGTTAGCCGGTCTTTTTCAAGATCGACCTGAACTGTTATATTGCCCTGCATGGCAAAAAGGGCACCTATCTGTTCCTTGGAAAGCTCCACCGCCAGAATGCCGCAATTGAACATATTCTGTCTGAAGATTCTGGCAAAGCTCTCGGCAATTATCAGATTAATATCATTTACCTCAAAGGCCCATACTGCGTGTTCCCGAGAGGAACCACAACCAAAATTGGCACGTGTTACCACGACTCTGGTGCGTGCCATTTCGTCGTCCGATGAAGGAGCAAAGGGCTTGCCGTCAAGGAGAAGATCCTCAAGCAGGTGGGGTTTTAACGCCACCTTGGTAATCTCGGTTAAATATTTTGCCGGTATTATTTCGTCCGTATTTATATCGCTTCTGTCCAGCAGAATCGCCGGACCGCCAAATGCTTTCATTGCAACAACCTCTCTCTTAATTCTTGAAGTCTCGCGGATCGGTAATTACTCCGGTTACCGCAGCAGCTGCGGCAGAAAAAGGACTCATGAGATGCACCATCCCGCCTTTGCCCATGCGGCCATTGAAGTTCCGGTTGGTGGTCGAGGCACACACCTCGCCTGGAGCAAGCACTCCCGAGCTCATGCCGAGACATGCCCCGCAGGTCGGGTTGAGAACGCAAAACCCAGCATCCATAAAAATCTTTATAATGCCCTCATCCAGAGCCATGCTGTAAATAAGAGGGGTCGCCGGGGTAACGATGCCCCGCACACCTGGAGCCAGTTTACGACCTCTAATAATTTCCACTGCATCCCTTAAATCCTCAATACGCCCGTTGGTACAGGAACCGATATAGATTTGGTCGATGGGCGTTCCCGCCATTTCGCTTATGTCCTTGACCTGGTCGGGCTTGAAGGCGAAGGTGACTTGTGGGACAAGGGAATCAACATTGAAATCAATCCGCTCAACATACTCCGCATCGGCATCGGAATGCCAGTTGCGATAATCATCAACAGCAGCCTCAATGGAAGGGTATTCGGTCTGGATAAAAGGCCAGAGATACTCTGCAGTCACCCGATCCGGCATGCAGATGCCTGAGGTAGCGCCAGCCTCAACGGCCATATTGCAGAGGGTCATCCTGGCCGACATGGTAAATGCCTCAACGACCGGCCCGACAAATTCGATGATTTTGTCGGTTGCGCCATTGACCGAGATTTTCTTGATGATCGCCAGGATCAGGTCTTTGGCAGAGACTCGGGGCTGTAAAGTCCCACTGATGGTGATGCGTATGGTTTTCGGCGCTCGGAAGGAGCAGACACCCTTGTAGATGCCGACTTCCAGATCGGTCGTCCCGACGCCAGCGGCGAACGCTCCGAATGCTCCGTGCGTACAGGTATGGGAGTCACCCATGATGACGGTATAGCCAGGCCTGACGAAACCTTTCTCCGGGAAAAGGGCGTGGCAGACGCCGTTTTCGCCCACATCAAAAAAATCCCTGATCTGATGCCGTTTTGCCCAGTCCCGCATGATCTTCCCTTGCATCGCGGTTTTGGAATCCTTGGCAGGAGTGACATGGTCGATGACCGCCTTGATTTTATAGCTGTTAAAAACACGGTCCATACCCTTTTCAACCAAGTCCATAATGGCTATAGGGGTGGTTATTTCATGACACATTACAACGTCAAGGTCGAGGATCATGTTATCCTCAGTGGGTTTATCACGAAGATGAGCTGCGAATATTTTTTCAGCTATAGTTTTTCCCATTGTTTGCGCTCCGAAAGAAAAGGGGAGGGAATGCTGTTGAACCGCATCGGCTCCATGCATGCGAGTGTAACAAATCGTAATTTCCCAGGCTAGAGAGTTCGACACATTACACAAAAAATGGTAATCTCGCCAGAATATTATAGTTGTCTCATCCTCCGGCAACTTGATAATACCTTCAAGTTGTTGCAACATTTATCTCTGCATATGGCTCTTTGCTGGGAGCTGTTTTCCTGTTCCAGCAATGATAACCACATCTCTTTTCCCGTCATTCGGGAATCAGGAGTTTTAGCCGATGACCCCCGCTAGGTTTTTTTTACTCTTGTTCTTCGCAAGCCTTATCATCACCACACCGGTATTGGCTGCCCATGGCGTCTCTCTTGATGGTGATCTCAAATACCCGGCGAATTTTTCCCGCTTTGACTACACTTCACCGGACGCAGTAAAGGGTGGGACTCTGGTGTTGCATGACATTGGCAGCTACGATAAAATGAATCCTTTCACCCTGAAGGGTGAGGCACCACTCCTCCTGGAAACCCTGGTTTATGAACCTCTTGCAATTGCAAGTCTTGATGAACCGTTTTCGCAATACGGCCTTCTTGCTGCCGACATTGAGGTCGCGGCTGATAAAATGTCAGTGACCTTCACCCTCGACCCGAAGGCAAAATTTTCAAGTGGAGCACCGGTCACCGCCGAAGATGTCGCTTTTACCTTGGAAACCTTGAAAAGCGATAAGGTGCATCCTTCTTATAATTATTATTACCAGGATATTGAAAGTGCAGAAATCCTCGCCCCCGACAAAGTTCGTATGCACTTCAAGAAAGCGAATCGCGAACTGCATATGATCGCTGGACAGTTGCGGGTGATGTCGAAAAAATTTATTGAGGAACACGGCTTTGAAGATCAGGCCGGCACCCGGGATCTGATTGCCCCAGTAGCTTCAGGCCCATATATTGTTGAGAAATTTAATATTGGTAAGACAATAACCTATAAACGTAATCCCCATTATTGGGCGGGGGACCATCCGACCAGAAAAGGTATGGATAATTTTGATGAAATCACCGTCAAATACTACAAGGACCAAACTGTTGCTTTGGAGGCTTTTAAAGCAGGAGAGTTTGATTTTATTTCAATCAATATTGCCAAGCAATGGGCTCGGGATATGGAAGGTAAAAAATTTACCGACGGTTTGATTGTTAAAAAAACTTTTCCACACCAAAATAACGCGGGGATTCAGGGGTTTCTCATGAACCTCAGACGGGAGTTGTTCCAGGACAAAAGGGTAAGAAAAGCTTTAGGACTGGCACTTGACTTTGAATGGATCAACAGATCTCTTTTCCATGATCAATATACCAGAAGTGACTCATTCTTCAGTAATTCCTATTTGGCTGCCAGAGGATTGCCGGAAGGGTTGGAACGTCAGTATCTGGAAGAGTATAAAGCTATCCTTCCCGAGGAGGTATTGAGCAAACCTTTGGCTCCGCCAACTGCAACTGAACCCGATGGAGTTCGAAAAAATCTACTTGAGGCAAGAAAATTACTGGAGGAAGCCGGCTGGCATATCGAAAACGGCAGTCTTGTCAACTCTAAAGGGCAAAAATTCAACTTCGATATTCTCCTTGTCTCGCCGGCCTTTGAAAGGGTCATGGCGGCATACGTGAAAAATCTCGAAAAATTGGGAATTCATACAGAATATCGAGTGATTGACCCAACCTTATACGCGGAACGGTTGAAAACTTTTGATTTTGATATGATCGTCATGAGTTATGGCCAGTCACAGTCTCCCGGTAATGAGCAGCGCAATTACTGGCATTCGGCCTCGGCTGATCGGGTGGGTTCGCAAAACTACGCGGGTATAAAATCGGCTGTAGTGGACGGTTTGGTCGACAAAATAATTTACGCGGAAACGAAGGAAGAGCTAACCGCTGGTTGCAAAGCTCTTGATAGAGTTCTATGGTATGGATATTATATGGTACCAAACTGGTATCTCCCCGTGCACAGAATAAGCTATCACAATAAGTTCTCGATGCCCAGGCAATTGCCACTTTATTATGATCCATTCCAGTTGCTTATGACAGGGTGGGTTAAGAAATGAATTTCTAAGGCACTAAACAAACCAAAACGTCCTTTCGTGAAGAATTGGAAAATTCCTCGCAAGGGACTTCACCAGTTTGAAGGCATTCTTATTAACACAGACCGAATTTTCGCATTATTGGACGTGCGTTATTCAGTCTGGAATGATTCGGGGAGGTTTGCTGTATGTCTGATCGTGTGAGAGGAAAAGTCAAATGGTTTAATGCCAGCAAGGGGTATGGTTTCTTAGAGCGCTCCGATGGGGAATCTGATGTTTTTGTTCATTTTAGTGCTATCCAGGGGGAAGGATTTCGTACACTTGAAGAAGGCGAGGAGGTTGAATTTACCATTGCAAAAACCGATAAAGGGCTGCAGGCCGAAAATGTCAGCAAAGTGAAGTGATTTTGTTGCTTGTGTATTGTTAACCCCGTTTCAGGATGCGTGTTGGCTGTCCCTGCAGCGGGGTTTTTGGTTTTTAAAAGATTTATGATGCCATTGATGGTCTGTGGGAGCAGAGGCTATCAATATATGCGTCCAGGAAGGGGAGAGTTGGACACCTTTGAAATTATACTAAAAAGCCTCTCAGATACAGAAAAACTCGGACGGTTTTTGGGAGAAAAGGCTAATCCTGGCGAAACAATCTGTCTTGATGGTGATCTCGGTGCCGGTAAAACTACCCTTTCACAGGCAATTGCCAGAGGACTGGAAATACCTGAAAACTGTTATGTGACGAGCCCTTCTTTCGCAATATTACATGAATACGAAGGACGTATCCCTATGTATCACATGGATTTTTATCGCCTTCAGGACGCTATTGAGGTCATTGACCTCGGCTTTGAAGAGTATTTTTACCTGTCCGGGTTGACGGTCATTGAATGGTCAATGAGAGCATTTGAAGTTCTTCCCGAAGAACGGCTAACTCTAGAGATTTTACGAAACGACGATGAGACGAGAAAGGTCGTCATTGGGGCAACCGAAATTTTCCGAAAGAGAATGCTGGATATTCTTGGAGAATTCCAGGGCTCAAAAAAATAATCCACTTTGTCAAAAAAGAAGAATTTGATGAACAATGCAATATAGCTTTCCGTAGTTTCACGATTAACCAAAATAAATCTTACTATCACGATGAAAAAGAAATCTGTGCATTTTAACAATTGCTATAAAAAATTTACTATCGATCAGGATAAAGCGATTTCTCCAGAAGAAACTTTGCAGAATTTCTATGCTAAAGTGGCTTCCCTGAACATGGAAATATTGAATGAAGTAAAAAGGATAGATAATGGCCGCCTCGATATCCCGGTTTATTTCAGTGTCTGTGGTGAAGACGCCAAGGCGTTGACCGGTACAAAAAAACAGATGGGCAAGGGTGCCTCTCCCATACAGGCAGAGGCCTCGGCATGTATGGAGTTGGCTGAAAGGTTCTCTTTTTTTTCGTACAAAAATCATGCCGACAATTTTCTCGTCGGCGATTACGCGGCAATGACCAAGGCGGGATATCCGGTGCTGGCACTGGAGTATCTCCTGGCCTCCGTGCATGACAGCCACTCGAGTGTTGACTTGCTTGGTCAATTGCTGGAAGATCTTCCCATGCAATGGGCTTGGGGAACAAATATAACCCGGGGTGAGGATGTCCTTATTCCCTTCTCATGGTTTTTTGCCATAAATGAATTTAATGGTCCATCCGCCGGCAACACGATCGAAGAGGCAGCTCTCCAGGGAATTTGTGAGATCGTCGAAAGACATGTCTGCTCCCTTATCAATAACAGGAAATTATTGACCCCTCGAATTGATGTAACTTCAATTCAGGATGAGGTGGCCAAGGAATTACTGCAAAAGTTTAATGCCCATGATATTGAACTCTATCTTAACGATTTCAGCCTTGATACCGGCATCTGCACGGTAGGGGCCCTGGCGATAGATAGATCGACATTTCCTGACAAAAGCGAAATTGTTTATACTGCGGGAACTACTCCTGACCCTGAGAAGGCCTTAATCCGGGCAATTACCGAGGTGGCACAATTGGCCGGTGATTTCAATACTGACTCAAATTATGTTGCCTCGGGTTTGCCGAAGCCACTCTCTATGGAAGAGGTGGAATATGTTACGGATAACCTTGATAGCGTGACCGTTGATGAGATGGCGAATCTTGCCGATAACAATATCCGCGTTGAAGTTGACAACTGCATCGCTGCTCTTAGAAAAATCGGCATGGAAATTCTCATGATCGATGTGACCCATGACGACCTGCAGATTCCAGCCCTATATACCATAGTTCCCGGCGCCCATTTCCGGGAACGATCGATGATTAATGATGTTGGTCTTTTTGCTGCCAAACTTTTGGTCGAGTTAGTCCAAGATCCTGACGTTTTAGAGAAAAAACTCTGTCAAATGGAAGAATTGTTGCCGACGGCCTATTATCTTGAGTTTTATCGAGGCCGAAATTTTTCAACCATGGGATTTCCGGAATCAGCGTTGGAACATTTTCATCGCGCTATGGACAGGCAACCTGAGTCTGAGGATTTGCCGTATATCCTTTCTTACATGGGGAGTTGCCTGAAGGATCTCGGTAAGTTTGAGGACGCCATTCAGATCCTCTACAAGGGGCTAGCAGCAGATGAGGAGCGACCTGATATTCACAACACGCTTGGGGTCTGTTTTTTTAAAACCGGGCAATATGAAAAGGCGATAAACCATTTTCATAGGGCGGTTGCTTTGAATCCAGCCTCCGGTATCGACTATGCCAACCTTGGGGTGAATTACCACAAAATAGGCAAGAGAGACTCAGCCATTGAGTTTCTCTCGCTTTCACTGACTCTTGACCCAGACCTTGATTTTGCACGCAATCTTCTTGCGGAAATTACCGCTCAATAATGATTTTTGACAATGGATAAGAGCTACTTATCGAAATACCTCTGGAAGAGCATTGCGGTTGTCATTATCTGTTTCGGTCTGGCAGGGCAAAGCTTGTCCGCTGATTCGGTGCAGACCCTCAAAGAGCGAGCGAAAAAATACTACTGGGGAACTGGAGCTGAACAGAGCTACGCCAAGGCCTTGCAGCTTTATCTGCAGGCCGCTGAAACAGGGGATGCGGAGGCGCAATATATAAGCGGTGGCATGTATCTCAAAGGCCTTGGCGTTACAAAGGATTTTAAGAAGGCCTTTCGGCTTCTCTATGAAGCGGCAAAAAATGGCAAACACACTGCCGAATCAGAGCAGATTCTTGCCCAGGCGTTTTTGCTGGGTTCAGAGGTTCCGAAAAATTACCAAAAGGCCATGGAATGGTATAATCTTGCTGCCCAGAACGGCAGCAAGGACGCACAGAATGAACTGGGTTTTATGTATTTTGTCGGCAATGGAGTTGAACAGGATGCGGAAAAAGGTGGAGCTCTCTTTTTAAAGGCGGCATACAACGGCTTGGCGATAGCCCAGTATAATGTGGGAATAATGTACTATACCGGTAGAGGAGTTAAGGCAGCCGACCTGGAAAAATCGTATGCCTGGCTGAATCTGGCGGCGGCAAATGGTCATCAAGCGGCAAAAGCAGCGAGAGAATATCTTGAAAGTATCCTTTCTAAAGATGAGCTGGCTGCAGCCCAAAAGTATTCGGAAGAATTGCTGAAAGTGATTGCTCCTTAGCGATTGCTGCAGATCGCCCGGAACCCTGGCTACCCTGTTGCATTGATTCCTGACGATATCCCATATTACACAGGGTTAAGGCAAGTCAACCCTTCTTCAATCGAGTTGAAGGTAAAAACTTTGCTCAGGTTGTTCTTGATTTTTGTGCTGCTGTACACTCTTTTTTTGCCCTCTTCTGAAACGACTCCAAAGCGTTTGAGGATGTCGGCAACAGAAGGTTGTACTCCACAAAGAGCCAAAAGTTGAATTTTCGGATCCATAATAATAGAGCCGAGAATTCCGATAAGACTCGAATTTATGATGTTGAAGGGTGATAAATCGAGAAAGATAAAAGTATCCAAACTGCTGTCTTGCACTCTCTCGCTTGTGGTAAAATCGATCAGGGCGTTTTTAACATGATCAAGACCTTCTTTTACCGAGGTTATTTCACTGATTTTAATGATGCAGACACGACCCTCACTCACAGAAATTGTACTCATAGATACACCTCATTCCCTTCTTCTCAATGGGGAGAGAAGTCTCATTGTTTTTCTATAAAATCAATGCTATCATTTCTTTTTGTAAATGACAAACAGGAGAGCTCATTTTTTTCATCTTTTCCCTGCTGAAAAGAGTATTTTCAGGACAGTCTGTAACTTCTTATTTTTTCTCAAATATTATCATTGTCTGATCATCATCTTGGATCGCACTTCCAGAAAAGCTCTGGATATCGGCAAGCATTGCTTGACGAAGCATTTGGACATCTGATGCGAGTTCCTGCTTTTTTAGGCAACCGTATAAACGCTTTTTGCCGTATATCTGTTCATGGCTGTCAGTAATCTCAACAATGCCGTCGGTATAAACCACCAGCTTATCCCCGGTGTGGAACTTAAATGTCTTTTGTTGATATACAATTCCGCGAACGAGGCCGAGAGGCAGGCCGTCATGCTCAATCTCGACAATGCCATTTCCAGAAATGTGGATGGGATATGGTTGGCCGCCATTACTGAAGGTAACCTCATTACCCTTGAAAATCAGCGACGAAGCCGCGACGAATCTTCCCAGGGGGAGAAGGCCTGCGATGTCCTCGTTGAGGAGTGTTAATATTTCACCGGCTGAGTGACTAAAACTGGCAAGTTGTTGTAGAAGCCCAATGACTCGCATGGAGATGAGAGCTGCAGGTAAACCATGGCCGCAGCTGTCACCGATGAAGAGCCCCAGAGTGCCGTCAGCCTGCGAATAACAATAATAGAAATCACCGGATATAGACGCATAGGGTCGATTGTAGATATCAATTTTCAGCCCGGCACGATCGCAGAGATTTACGGCAGTGAGAAAATCCGTGAGAAATTTCTGCTGCATCCTTGCGCCTGCCGCGAGATCTTCCACCAGTTTTTTTTCCAGATAGCGGTTACGGAGCAGGGTGTTTACCCGAGCTACCATCTCTTCCTCGGCAAAGGGCTTCTTGATGTAATCATTTGCCCCGCAATTTAACGCGTTGACAATGCTCGCCGTTTCCGATTTAGCCGTGAGCATGAGTACCGGAATATGAGCAAGGGTTGCATCTGCCTTAAGAAGTCGGAGCATTTCCATGCCATCCATGACCGGCATCATGATATCGAGAAGGATGAGATCGGGTTGCTTCTCTTTGGCCAATTTGAGCCCATCCTGACCGTTTTCCGCAAAATGCAGTGGTACTTTCATGTGCTCAAGGTTGAGGGCACAGATGTCGCGGTTAATTTCATTGTCGTCGACAACGAGAATACTTGAAATTTCCATGGTCCGTGAGTTCTCTTTATTGGTAATGTGCTCGACTGTTGTGGAGGCCATTATTAATTGATAGAAATTTTCGGTCGGTGAGGAGTGATGAAAATCCTATTAGCTCTTCACCTGCCTGTTAAGAGGCAGAGTAAAGTGGAATCTGGTGTCACCGTTTATGCCATTACAAGCCGAGATTATACCACCATGATCCTCGACAATCCGTTTGCAGATGGAAAGACCCAGTCCTGTGCCACCGGCCCCGGTTTTTGTCTTGTTGCTTTGGACAAATTTGTCGAAAATTGTCGACAAATCATTCTCCGGTATTTGTATGCCATGATTGCTTATGGTGGTTTTCAAAAAACTCTTATCACCGGCGTCATCATAAATTTCAAAAAAAATTTTGATGACAGTCTGCTGGTCACTGAATTTCACGGCATTTGACAGAAGATTGCGGACCACCTGTCCTATCTTCGTCTGGTCAAAATAGGCAACTGTTGTAACACTCCCTGAAGCAAGCTCGAACAACAGGCCTTTTTTTTCCGCTAAAGGGGTAATCTCATGGACTGTCGATCTGATTTCATCGACGAGGTCGAGGAGTTGAAAATCGTAGGTCATCTTTCCTGATTCAAGCTTAGCCAAGTCAAGCAGGCTGTCGATGAGTGGCAGTAAACGTTGACCTGATGTGGCTATCTGTTCGAAGAAACGTAACAACTCCTTGCGACTGGCACTTTCAATTCTTTTTTCACCATATCTTGCAAAGCTGAGAATAGCATGCAAGGGGGTGCGCAGCTCATGGGACATGTTTGCCAGGAACTCACTTTTTGCCAAATTAGCTGATTCGGCCAGCTCTTTTGCGTGTTGGAGTTCAGTTTCATAAATGCGACGCTCGGTGACATCTCTGTCGATTCCACGAAAACCAATAAATTCGTTACGTTTAGAGAAAATTGGTTCGCCACTTGATTCGATAGTTACTTCGTACCCGTCATTTCTGGTATGGCTGTATTCCATTTTTGAGAAACCATGCTGGGGCTGGCCGCGGAGCTCAATGTTTTTAATGAATTTCCCGGCGCTGGCAACTTTTCTTAACAGAAGTAAAGGCGTGCCAAGGAGTTCTTGCGGCTCCAGTCCAAGAAGTTTGAGACTTTTGGGGCTGGCGTAGGTATAATTGCCGGCGTTATTGATTTCCCAAATGAAATCACTGGTGGTTTCTGTGAGATTTCGGAATCGAGCCTCGCTGATGCTGAGTTTTTCAAAAGTATTTTCTTTGTCTCGAATTTCTTTTCGCAGGGCGACGTTGGTTTCGATGAGTGATTCCGTCACCTTATCCAACTCACTTCTCTCAGTTTGTCTGATCTTCTCAATGTCATCTTCCAGCGCTGACATTTTGCCGAGCATTTCTTGGCAGGCTGTGAGATTTTGTGTTATCAGCAACCATCCAAAATCACTGTCTGGAAGCGGGAAAGGATGGCCGGTGATTGATAAAGACCTGGCAGGTATGTCTGTGGAATGATAGTTACGAGCAAAACTTTCGGCCTTTGTGCCTGATGTGGAGGCACTCAGTTCTTGAAAATCGGCAGGGGAGAGTAGAGAAGCGAAGAGATGGGAAATGTTTGCACCGAGGATAGCAAAAGGATACATCCTTTCAAGGAAGTGCACATCTGATGCAGCATAGAGAATCTTACCTTTCCGGTCAACGATCAGGCAGTCGACGGGGATCGAAAGATTCTGGAAAGGTACGGAAGGGGTTGCGAATTTGCCGTTTGATGTCAGTTGGATCATCTGGGTTTGAAACGTTGATGTTTAAAGCAATTGAAGGTTGCTCTGTATTGTCTCGCTGTTTATTGCCTAATGTCAAGGAAATATATGAAGTTAAAGGCAACGTGTATACAAGACGGAAGGTATATGAGAATACAATTCTTCACTTTTTGGAAAGGTTCCAAACAGTTCTTTGATGATTGATTATACCGATCATTTGGGGTATTGAGTCTGCTTGAACTTTGGTGGACTTAAAATACTTTTTGCATCGGGCAACAGTTGAGCAGAGGCGGTTTCATGGTAGAAAAGGAGGTATATTTGCTGCGTCATGGTGATACCGGCAGAAAAGGATGCTATATCGGCAGCACCGATATCCCCCTCTCTGCGACCGGGTATCAACAGGTTCGGGGTACGGCGGAGTTGTTGCGGCGGAAAAACATCGATAAAGTCCTTTGCAGCCCCATGCTCCGCTGCCGTCAAACCCTTGCGCAACTTGAGCTTCAAATGCCATATCAAGTAATTGAGATCCTGAGAGAAGTCGATTTCGGCAGGTGGGAAGGAAAAAAATTTGCCGAGATAGCCGAAGACGATGCCGAGGCCGTTGCTGCATGGGTGAGAGATCCGGCACAATTTTGCTTTCCGGAGGGAGAAGCTCTAACAAATTTCCATAAAAGAGTAACGGCGATTTTCAAGATGCTGGGCGATGCGCACAGTAAGAGTATTCTCCTGGTAACACATGGTGGTATTATTCGCCACCTTCTCTGTCTGTGCTTGGGTATTCCAGTCGAAAAATATCTTTCTTTTGATGTGCAACCAGGTAGTTACAGTTCCCTCTTTCTTTCATCCGGCGGAGGTGTCCTCACCGGAATGAACTTGCGAGGTTGAGCCGATGACGAAACTAGTACTTATAACCGGGGGAGCGAGGAGCGGCAAGAGCTCGCATGCTCTTGAACTTGCTGAAACATTGGGAGAAAAGCGGCTTTTTGTTGCTACCTGCCCCAACCTCGATAGCGAAATGACCGAACGGGTCAGGCGTCACAAAGAAGAGCGACAGGGAAGGGGATGGAAAACAATCGAATGTGAGATGGATTTGGGAGCTCTCTTTCCTGAGCATGTTGCCGAATTTGACGTGGTTTTAGTAGATTGCATCACCCTCTGGGTAAATAATATTCTCTATAACCATGAACTCTCAGGAGTAGCCATTGACGACCGGTTGATTGGCCAACTGTGCAGGAACTGGCTTAATAAGACATCAAGTTTTACCGGCACAGTCATCTGTGTGACCAATGAGGTGGGGCTTGGCATCGTCCCGGATAATGCACTGGCACGCAAATATCGTGATCTGGTGGGCACATGCAATCAGATCATCGGTAAAGCGGCGGATGAGGTTATTCTTGTCAGCTGCGGTATTCCTCTTCATTTAAAAAATGACCAACTACCAATAAAAACTAGGGAAGAGCACCATGAGTCAACTTGAACGAACACTGGAAAAAATATATCCGCAGGATAGTGCCAGCCGCGAGGCTGCAAAACTCCGTCTTGACAATTTGGCTCTGCCGCACTGGGCGCTTGGTGATTTAATGGATCTGGCAATTGACATTGCCGGAATGACCGGGACGATTACGCCGGTGGTGAAGCGCAAGGCCATCGTCACTATGGCCGGAGATCACGGTGTGGTTGCCGAAAATGTCAGTAAATATCCACAGGAAGTGACCCCGCAGATGGTCTATAACTTTGTCCGAGGGGGTGCCGGTATCAATGCCCTCGCCGGACAGGCTGGAGCGGAAATTTTCGTTGTGGATATGGGGGTTGCAGCCGATCTCAGGGAACTGGTGGAGGCGAAAAAAATCATCAATAAAAAGGTCGGCTTGGGAACAGACAATATTGCCGTTGGTCCGGCGATGAGCAAGGCCATGGCCAAAAGGGCGATAGAGTCGGGAATCGATATCGCCAACGACCTTTCAGAACGTTTTGATATCTTTGGTACCGGCGATATGGGAATTGGAAATACCACACCGTCAACCGCCATCGCCGCTGTGTGCACCGGCAAAAGTGTTGCGGAACTGACCGGCAGGGGGACAGGTCTTGACGATGAGCAACTCACCCACAAGATTGGTGTTATCAAGCGGGCGCTTGAGGTGAATAAACCGAACCCAAAGGATGGGATAGATATCCTCGCCAAAGTTGGTGGCTTTGAGATCGGCGGGATTGCCGGACTGATCCTCGGTGCGGCGGCAAACAGAAAACCGGTATTGGTTGATGGTTTTATTTCTACAGCTGGGGCTCTGATTGCCTATCGGATAGAGCCTTTCATTAAAGATTTTCTGATTTTTTCCCACCGATCGGTAGAGCCAGGCCATCAGGCGATGCAGGAAATGCTCGGCTGCAAGAAGCCGCTACTTGATCTCAATTTTCGACTGGGGGAAGGTACAGGTGCCGCAGTTGCTATGAATCTTGTCGAAGGAGCTGTGGCTATCCTCACCCAAGTAGCAACTTTTGCCGAGGCCTCAGTGGCCGAGGCAGACAAGTAATCTATTGGCAACGGTGGTCATGGGATTCGATAAAAGCACCTTCATAGTCTTGGCAGCCAGGTTGTGTACGGCGGTGAGGTTTCTCACCCTTATGCCGATCGCCTGGCGAGCCGAGGACGATTCGCGACAATTCGCCGATTGTTTGGTATTTTTTGCGGTGGTGGGTGTGATTATAGGCGCCGTCGGTGCCAGCGGGGTTTTTCTTCTGAGTATGATTTTCCCGCAACCGGTGGTCATTGCCCTGGGTCTTGCTTATCTGGCCTTTATTTCCGGATGTCTCCATCTTGATGGACTTTCCGACAGCGCCGATGGGCTGCTCAGTTCTCGTCCAAAAGAAGTTTGCCTGGAAATCATGAAAGACAGCCGGGCCGGCGCGATGGGGGTTGTTGTAGTGGTAATGGTGCTGTTAATGAAATATGCAGCACTCAGCGCCTTGTCGAAGGAGGGTCTTTTGGCGGCTTTCTTTTTAATGCCGCTGGCGGGTCGTTGCGCCATCCTCCTGACTATGGCAAGTCTGCCCTATGCCAGAGAAGAAGGTGGTCTGGGCTCGCTGTTCTACTCAGGCAACAGCAAGAAAGCGGCCGTTGGTGCCATGATTTTCCTCTTGTTTTTTGTCGTTATTCTGACACCTAGCCACACGCTGCCAATTCTTGTCGGCTTTCTGGTTGTGACTTTCTTGTTCAATAGGTGGTGCAAGGCAAAAATTGGAGGGGCGACGGGCGATACTCTGGGAGCTGTCTGTGAACTCACCGAAATGATTGTAGCTGTTTCTTTGACTGCGTCTTTCACTTACTTTTTCCTATAATGACTTGAATATTATGCAAAGTTTCGAACATGGCGGCAATGTCCATAAGGTACTCCGGGAAGCGGCAAATGGCCCGGGCGAGATTCTCGACTTCAGTGCCAATATCAATCCGATGGGACCACCTGAATGGTTTCGTCCTCTCATCAGCAGTCAATTGCAAAACCTTATCCACTATCCGGATCCGGAAAATACCGAGTTCATCGAGGCCATTTCCGAACATTCCGGTGTGGCCGCTGAGCGGATTGTCGTTGGCAATGGAACAACGGAGCTGTTGTACCTTATTACCAGGATAATACCTGCAAAACGGGCGCTTATCCCTGTACCTTCCTATGTCGATTATGTCCGGGCGGCAAAACTTGGAGGCTTGGAGGTCGCCACCTTCCTCATGCCCGAATCCCTTGATTTTTCCCTTGATTGTGCTGCTCTTTCTGCTCATCTCCGTCCGGGAGATCTGGTAATCATCGCAACACCCAACAATCCAACGGGCAGGACAGTCGATAGAGCGGCCCTTCTTGGTCTTATTGGCGATTTTCCCGAGAGTTATTTTCTTATAGACGAGGCCTTTCTTGATTTCCTGGACGACGAAAAGTCGTTTGCGGGCCAGGCGGAAAATATCCTGACTCTCAATTCCATGACCAAGTTTTATGGGGTTCCCGGTCTGCGTATAGGGTATGCCATTCTGCCTTTGCCTCTGGCTCAAATGATACGTGAAAATCTGCCGCCATGGACGGTGAACAGCCTTGCTCAGAAATTTGGAACCATTGCTCTCAAGGACCTTGCCTATCAAGATAAAACGAGGCAGGTCTGCCTGGAACTGCGCCAGGCACTGGAAAATGAACTTGCTGCTATTCCTCAATTAAAGGTGTTTCCCGCTGCCGCCAATTATCTGTTCGTCAAGATTTCACATGGTGGAGATGTTGCCGGTCTTGCCAAATTTTGCCTGGAACGGGGGATAATGATACGGCAATGCGACAACTATACCGGACTGGATGGCTCTTTTTTTCGTATTGCCGTTCGGAGCAGTAAAGAAAATCGTCAACTCCTTGCTGCCTTGCATGGCTACTTTCCCCCTAATAATAAGAAAATTTCCCCTAAAAAGAAGGCTAAATCGATCATGTTCCAGGGAACATGTTCCGATGCCGGTAAATCCATTCTCACAGCGGCATTGTGTCGAATTCTTTGTCAGGATGGACTGCGTGTGGCCCCTTTTAAGGCGCAGAATATGTCACTCAACTCGTTCGTTACCAGACAGGGCGATGAGATGGGCCGGGCCCAAGTGGTTCAGGCTCAGGCGGCAAGACTTGATCCCGACTGCCGGATGAATCCTATACTTTTGAAACCAAACTCCGACACCGGCAGTCAGGTTATCGTCTGTGGTAAACCTGTCGGTAATATGTCGGTTCTTGAATATAATAGTTATAAACCCAAGGTCTGGGAGTCGGTCTGCAAAAGTTATGATTCCCTCGCCGCCGAATTTGATGTTGTTGTCCTCGAAGGTGCCGGTTCGCCCGGCGAGGTGAATCTCAAGGCCGATGATATTGTCAACATGCAAATGGCCAGGTATGCCGAGTCTCCGGTCATTCTGGTCGGCGACATTGACAGGGGCGGAGTGTATGCATCGTTTGTAGGGATAATGGAGGTTCTTGCCGAGTGGGAACGGCAGCTGGTGGCTGGTTTTCTGGTGAACAAATTTCGAGGCCAGGCTTCGCTCCTTGATGCAGCCCATTCCTATGTCCGACTGCATACTGGAAAAGAGGTTGTCGGGGTGGTGCCGTATCTTAAGAATCTCGGTTTACCGGAAGAGGATTCGGTTTCTTTCAAAAAGGGCAGTTTCAATAGGCAACGGTCAGGAGAAGGCGTTGAGATTGTCGTCATTAGTCTGCCGCATATCTCAAATTTCACCGATATTGAACCTTTTCTTGATGAACCTGATGTATCTGTTCGGATTGTCGATAAAGTATCTGAAATTGGCAAACCCCAGGCGATCATTCTTCCCGGGTCAAAAAATGTTATCCATGATCTCCACTTTTTGCGATCCGAGGGTTTTGTCGGCAAACTTGCCGAGTGTCGTGATCAGGGGTGTGAAATGGTCGGGATATGTGGCGGATATCAGATGCTCGGCGAGGTGATCAAGGATCCCTATGGCATTGAATCTATGGATGGTCAGTTGGCAGGTCTTGGCTATTTACCTATGGATACGGTGATTGAGCGTGACAAGCGACTGACACGAAAAACGGGAATGCACACGGTGTCCGGCAAGAAGGTTTTCGGCTACGAGATTCATCATGGTATATCGTCCGTTTCAGATAATCCCTTACTGTCTTTTGCCGACGGATCGACCTGTGGCCTTGCTGGTAGAAATGGGAAAATTTGGGGGAGTTATCTGCACGGGATTTTCGATAGCGATGAATTCAGAAGGTGGTTTATCGATCGTTTGCGAGTTTCGGCTGGTTTGCAGGCGATTGGCAGAGTCCTCGCCCCCTATGATCTCGAAAATGCATTTGAACGTTTGGCGGATCAGGTACGGCACAGCGTCGATATGGATTATTTATATCGTCTTCTTGGAATCTGACAATGATGCGTACCATACGAGTTTGAAACATGAGCTATATTTTGCAGTTCTTATCTGCTGTCGTCCTTGATCTCCTGCTGGGGGACCCTGCCTGGTTGCCCCATCCGGTGCGAGGGATCGGCAGATTAATTACATGGAGTGAGAGAATAACCCGGGCTGTTTTTTCTAACGTCTATCTCGCTGGTGCAGTAACGGTTTTCATCGTACTTATTGGCACTGGTACCGGGGTGCTTTTGATCTTGCAAGCAGCAACGACCCTTTCGCCGATTCTCGGTGCAGCCTTTGCTATCATACTTCTCTATACGACTGTTGCGACAAGAGACCTGGTGCGCCACAGCAATGCCGTACATACCCAGCTAACGACCGCCTCTCTGGAAAAAGCCCGGGAAGCCATCGCCATGATTGTAGGGCGTGATACAAAAGCCCTGTCTCAGGCCGGAATTACCAAAGCCTGCATTGAGACGGTTGCCGAGAACATGGTCGATGGCGTGACCGCCCCGCTTTTTTTTGCAATTCTAGCGAGTTTCGCAGCGCCATTAGTCGGATTGAGCCCGATGACTTGTTCCGTTCTCGGGGCCTTTTTATATAAGGCCATCAATACAATGGATTCGATGATTGGTTATAAAAATGAAAAATATCTCCAGTTTGGCCGATGTGCTGCAAAGCTTGACGATGTGGTGAATTTTCTGCCATCGCGAATCAGTGGTCTGTGTGTAATTCTGGCTGCATTTTTTTTGAAATTAGATTACAGGGAGGCGGCGAGGATTTTCCGGCGCGACAGGTTGAACCATTCAAGCCCTAATGCCGGCCATACCGAGGCGGCCACCGCGGGAGCGCTTGGGCTGCGTCTGGGAGGGCCATCGTCATATTTCGGTAAGATGGTCGAAAAACCGTTCCTTGGAGATAGTAGCCGTGAGCCGATTCCCGATGATATCAAGAAAACGAATCATCTTATGCTGGTTGGCACGAGTATCTTTTTAGGAGCATTGATCGGATTACGACTTATAGCTTCCTAAGAAACCTGGAATTTCCTGCAGCCTAACCCCCATAAACGGGATAACAGAAAAACAACATTCATAACATTGAAGGAGAAAAATATGGAAAGGACATTTGCAATTATCAAGCCCAATGCCTTCGCCGATGGCAACAGCGGAAAAATCATCGGCCGTATTTATCAGGAAGGTTTCACGATTGTTGGCTTGAAAAAGCTTTATCTCAGCAAAGTCGAGGCGGAAGGCTTTTATTATGTGCATAAAGATAGACCGTTTTTCGGTGAGTTGACCGAATTCATGTCAAGTGGCCCCTGCATTGCCATGGTCCTTGAAGCTGACAATGCGATCCTGAAGTGGCGGGATCTCATGGGCGCAACCAATCCTGCCCAGGCTGCAGAAGGAACCCTGCGCCGGGAATTTGGCAAATCACTGGGCGAAAATGCCACGCATGGCTCTGATGGACCAGAAACAGCCGCTTTTGAAATTGGTTATTTCTTCGCCGGTCTCGAGCTTCTCTAACCGGACCATCCTCTTGAAAAGCTGTGTTACGCACCCCCTTGGAGGGGTGCGTTCACTTGTCGCTAGGATTACACTCACTTCAAGCGTAAGCCTTTAGAAGTTGAAGAGAGTATTCTCATAGCGTTCGTTACCCGGATGCAACCTTATTCACTCCTGGTGACGACACAGTCCAATTGGCCTTCCTGTAAAAGAATATTAAGTTCTTCTCCGACCTGGGCATCTTTTCCTCGCGAAACCGCTCGCCAGGAGGCTTCCTTTTGTTGTTTTTTACGGACGATTGCATAGCCTCGGGCCAGTATTGCAAGAGGGCTTAAGCCATGCAAAAGAGTTGCCTGTTCGGCGAGTGCCGCCCGCTTTCGTTCCAGGAGGCGCTGAATATAATTATTCAAATGTGATACATGCAGATCGATCTGGCGCTCGTGCAAGTCAATGCGCGTCGTAGGTATTTCATCGTGCAAACGACGTGCAAGTAACCGCAATCTCTGCTCTTTTGTCTGTAAATTGTCGGTCATTGCCTGGGCCAGGTGCACTTCGCTGAGATTTAACCGGAATTCTAATCTGTTAAAAACATTTCGCATATCCCCGAGCATTTTCTTGTGATGCAGTAACTGCTGCTCAAAAAAGTGCAGTTGGCGCGCAATGCGAACCTCAAGGCTGGAGCGTAAGGAGCCAATATGACGGCGGAGGGCAGCAGCATCGGGCACCAGTTTCTCTGCTACGCCGGTTGGCGTGGGGCAACGAAAATCGGCGCAGAAATCGGCAATGGTAAAATCGATTTCATGACCGATCCCTGTTACTACCGGCAAGGCCGACCGATGGATAGCTTCGGCAACAATCTCTTCATTGAAGGCCCAAAGGTCTTCAATGGAGCCGCCCCCTCGGCATAGAACTATAATATCTGTATCAGCAATCCCTTGGGCTATTTCTATGGCTCTGGCTATTTCGGCGGCGGCACCTTTTCCTTGCACCTTCACCGGTAAAATCTGAATATGTACAGGGGACTTTCTGTTTCCGATAATCTTGAGGAAGTCCTGGATGGCCGCTCCGGTAGGCGACGAGATTACCACAATTTTACCCGGGTATGGAGGCAGAGGCTTTTTGAATTCGGCGGCGAAATAACCCTTGTCGGCAAGTTTACGCTTGAGTTGTTCAAACTCTCGTAACAATTTGCCGATACCGTAGAGTTCAACGGAGTCGATGACAATCTGATACTCACCTCGGGGTTCGTATACCGAAATCCGCCCGAACACTACTACTTGTTGACCATCCTGTAGAGTAAGTTCGGTAAATCGTTTCTGCTGCTTGAAAAGCACAGCACGAATTTGTGCACCTGCATCCTTCAGGGTGAAATAGCTGTGGCCGGAAAAAGGGGTTTTCAGGTTGGAGATTTCACCGCTGATTCTCACAAACCGGTATTGGCTTTCGAGAATATCTTTGATTTCAGCGGTTAATTGACTGACAGTGAGAATGGTCTGGGTATTCAAAGAATTCATTTTAGGCACATGAGGAGTTCCAAGCTGAGTAAACCCAGCTGATTACGCATAGACAGACATAAGGGTATATATTATATTGTCCGCTCTATGTCCTGTCATTTATTAATAAAATAAGTCTTGAGTTCGAGGAGGAATATCGCATGGCGAGCGAAAGTGCGTTCAATAAACGTCTTACTGCCGAAACTACATTGGATAAAGTTGAGGGATTGCTGGAACATTTAAATCTCCCCCCAAAGGCAATAAGCTTTATTCGAGGCAACTTGAGAGTGATTCAAATTTCCATCTCCGTCATCGTTGCGGCGATTATTTTTACCTCGCTCTATGGCTCCTACCGGGAGAGGCAGAGAGAGGAGGCCTCGTCGGCACTGGCAAAGGCCATGCTGCAAAACAAAGATGGACAGGCCGAGGCGCTGCATAAGGTAACTGAACAATATGGCAGTACATCATCGGCGCTCTGGGCCAAAGTAGATCTTGCTCATCTTGACATGCAGAATGGAGCTTTTGTCGAAGCAGCTGATAAATACCGCAAGATCCTGTTGGAACTTAGTGATTCCAATCCGTTATATCCGCTGGTTCTGTTTAGTTTAGCTCAGGCGTTTGAAGCAGACAATAAATTCACCGATGCCGAAAAAGAATACGACGTTCTCAAAGGTATTAAGGGGTTTGAACATATTGCCTATTCGGGGATGGGAAGACTGGCAGAGGTGCAGGGCAACATTGAAAAGGCTATCGCTATATACAATAATTTCTTGCTGAGTATCGGTGATGACCCATCCTTTGCCCAAGCGAAAGAGCAGATTGATGAAAAAATTGCCCGGCTTAAAGCCCGACTCTAATGTGCTGAAGAAACGATGGAAATGAAGATCATAAAAATTCCTGCGGACATGCAGCGCCAGGCCAGTGCCTGGAAACGCGACGGGTTGAAAATTGCTCTCGTTCCGACCATGGGGTGTCTGCATAATGGGCATCTCTCCCTGATGCGTAAAGCCGCCGAATATGCCGACAGGGTCATTGTCAGTCTTTTTATCAATCCTATTCAATTTGGGCCAAATGAGGATTTCGATGCTTATCCCAGGCAATTCCAAACCGATTGTGATCTTGCACAAAAAGAGGGGGTTCAGGTAATTTTTTGTCCGGATGTAACGGCAATGTACCCGGAAGGCTTCCAAACTACAGTCAGCGTCAAAACCCTGGCGCAGGGAATGTGCGGTGCAAAGAGGCCCGGCCATTTTGATGGTGTCGCAACTGTGGTGTGTAAGCTTCTGCATTTGGCATTACCGGATTTTGCCATTTTTGGAGAAAAAGATTTCCAGCAATTGGCGATCATCAGGCAAGTTGTGTGGGATCTCGATTTTCCCGTGAAAATAATCGGTGCACCCATAGTTCGAGAAGTAGATGGTTTAGCTATGAGCTCCCGTAATAAATATCTTCAGGGGGAAATGCGCAATCAGGCCCTGTGTCTGTACAAAGCTCTTCAAGGTGCCCGGGAGATCGTGGCGCAGACACAACATAAGGTGCCAGCGGAGACAATTATCGCCGCAACCGAAAAAACTGTTGCTGCGGCCGGTGGAGAGCTAGAGTACGCGGTGGTCATTAATGAACATTCGCTTAAACCAGAAACCTTGGTTGGAGGCAGCAGCGTATTGGCGATCGCGGTAAAGATAGGTGGGCGAGTTCGTCTCATTGATAACGGCAAACTTATTACCACCAAGGCGTGATGTTTCGGTACCCTCTTTCCAGGGAAAAGGGGCCGTGCAATAGAAATATGCCCGTCAAGGGTTTGATCAGACTTAATAATGGGAGTCATATATGCCGGGATTTGAAATATTCGGGGAAGAGGAAAAAAAAGAAATCATGGACGTCCTGGATACGGGCGTTCTCTTTCGCTATGAATTCCTCGAACAGCGTAAAGGCGTCTTCAAGGTTCGTGAATTTGAGCAGAATTTTGCCAAGTATTGCGGAGCAGGCCATGCACAGGCCGTCACCTCTGGGACCACTGCCCTCAAAGTCGCCCTTACCGCATTAGGCGTTGGGCCAGGAGATGAAGTGATTACCCAGGGATTTACCTTCGTTGCCACCTGGGAGGCGATTTTGGAGGTGGGTGCCTTGCCGGTCTTCGCTGAAGTTGATGCCACTTTGAACATGGATCCCCAGGATCTAAAAAAGAAAATCACCGCCAAAACAAAGTGTGTAATTCCTGTGCATATGCTTGGTGCCCAGGCAAGAATAACTGAAATCGTTGCCATAGCTGCCGAGCATAACATACCGGTTCTGGAAGATACCGCCCAGGCTGCCGGCGCACGGATACAGGGGAAACACCTTGGAACCTTTGGCAAATGTGGAACCTTCTCCTTTGATTCGGTTAAAACACTGACCACAGGAGAAGGTGGTATGGTTATAACCGATGATGAAGAGCTGTGGCGTTCAATGTCCGAATATCACGATCATGGACACGATCATAGTGCGAATCCCGGAGGCCGAGGGGGGGAAGGGAGAAGATTTATCGGTTCCAACTACCGAATGATGGAATTGCAGGGGGCAATTGGGATTGCCCAGCTAGCCAAACTCGACGCCATGGTTGTGGCACAGCAGCATAATAAAACAGTGCTCAAGGAAGCAGCAGCTGCAATTCCGGGGGTATCCTTCAGGCAACTTGTTGATCCTCAAGGCGATTCCGCCACCCACCTTGCATTCATCATGCAAGACAGGGAGCATTGTCAAAGGGTCAATGCTTCTCTCAAGAAAGATGGCCTGGGGGCAGTAAACTTTTCTGAGAATACCTGGCACTATTATCCACAGTGGGAACATTTACTGGGTGCAAAGAGCATAACTCGATCCGGATATCCATTTAATGAACCGGGTGGCAATAGAAGAATCGCCTATGACCCGTTGGCATTGCCACAATCTGCCATGCTTCTCGAACGTGTTTTGGTGTACCCTGTCTCAATAAAGATGACTGAGGAGAAACTTCAACAGATGTGCCGCGCTTTGCAGAGTGCTGCCCAGGTTTGAGAACAAGGTGAGAAAACCGGCAATGTTGCATTCAATATGAGAGGTATTGCCGGTTTATTTGTAGAATTTATGCGAACCGTATTGATCGAGAAAGGTGTATTGAGCAACCCAATTAGGCTTGACGGAGTCGAGATGAAAGTGGGTTGCCCCTTGAGTGAAATCTTGAGTTTGCAAAGCTAGATACACCGATTGCATACACTCAAGGAAGGCCTTGGGGTCGTCGGGTAAGTAAGACTCTTTCTGGTTGGTCCAGCTAAATTGATGTGGTTCCTGGACTACTTCTTTTATCTGCAGATGTTTCTCATGGGCGCGGTTTAATGTAACTAAAGCCACTGCCACTTGGGCAACCTGAGGTTCCGATCTGGCTTCATGATACACATTAAGCGTTAGCCACAAAAGTCCTTCTAAAAGGGCCATCAATTAATCTCCTGAAAATCAGTTTAACTTATCGAGATGTGTTTGCATTATTCATGGATTTTGTGCTTTTCACCCATGACAGCAAGTTTTATGAGGATGTGTCGGAGGTTATCATGACAAGGAACTCACGATTGCCTTTGGGACCGAAAATAGGTGAGGGGATGACATCCACACTGATCAACCCGAGGTCACCGATAAATTGCAATATCTTGTCAATGGCTTTTTGATGTAATGCAGGATGGGTTACCACTCCTCCATTGCCTACATCTTCCCTGAGGAGTTCGAATTGTGGCTTTATCAGTGCAAGAACCTTCACCTTTTCTTTGAAGAGGCGCACTACAGGGGGAAGCAGAGTAGTTATAGAAATAAACGAAACATCCATTACAGCGAGATGAATTTCATCCTGATGAATATCATCAAGTGATATGTTGCGTGCGTTAAAACGTTCTAAAACAACGACATGAGGGTTTTGTCGGAGTTTCCATGACAACTGTCCATAAGCCACATCTACAGCATATACTTTTCGCGCATTATGCTGTAGAAGACAGTCGGTAAAACCTCCCGTGGAAGCACCGATATCCAGGCAATTCCAATCCGTTGGATCAATGTGGAAATAGGTAAGTCCCTTCGCCAGTTTGAGACCGCCTCGTGAGACATATGGGCAGCGTTCTTTTAAACGAATGTTTGCACTGCTAAGATATAAAGTTCCGGGCTTGTCGGCTAGCCGATCTTCAACATACACCTCACCTGCTCCTATCATTGCTCGGGCTATTTCAAGAGACGGAGCCAGTTTACAGTCACACAAAAGCTGGTCGAGACGAACCTTCAAAATTGCATCTTTTGCTGAAAATTAGAGTTTACCAAGGTGTTCCTGGGCACTTTTTGCTTCCTGTGAAGAGCCATGCTTTTTAATAAGCTTTTTAAAAATTACCTTGGCGGTCTCTTTGTCTGAAAGCTTTTCAAACGCCATGCCCTGCTTAAGCATGGCGGAAGGAGCCTTGTTATGCCCGGAAGATTGTGAAATAATCTTCTGATATTGCATGATGGCCTTATCATATTCTTTCTGGTTAAAGAGACACTCCCCCATCATATATCTGGCCTCAACTGCTTCGCCGGATGAGGAGTTTCCTGCGATTTGTTCGAAAATCGGCAGTGCTTCCGCGTAGCTGTTCTTTTCGAACAGTTTTTGCGCTTTCTTCATATTATTGTCTGATGATTCGCCCGCTGCCGCGGAGGGAGTTTCTGGTTGCGCAGGTTTTTCTTTGGTTGCGGGGGGTGATTTTTCTTTAGCAACTGGAGCTTCATGTTTATTTGCAGTTCCTGTAGTATCAGAGGTGTTGGAACTGGATGAGTCCTTTTTCTCTTTTTTCTTGTCTACGGGGGGTTGCTTAGTTTTGCTCCCTTCGGGCGAAGAAGCAGAATTGGCGGTTTGCGCTTTTTTCTTTGCGAGCTCCGCCATGAGAGCGGTTTCTTTTGCCTTTCGTTCGGCTTCTTTGAGGCGAGCCTCTTGAATAGCTTTGACACTCTCCTGTTGTTGATTCATTTTTTCCGCAAGTTTCGCTTCTTTCTCACGTAGCGACTCCTCAAAATTGCGCATTGCTTCTTCACGTTTAGTGGCTTCTTCTTGGGCAACGTTAGAAATCGATGATTCTAATTCTTTATTTTGTTCTTTGAGCTTTTGATTGTGATAGCGAGTTTCCTCTAATTGCCCTTTGAGTTCAAGAATTTCTTTCTCCAGTTGATCCAGTTGCCCAGATGCTGCAGCCTGTCGCTTTTGCAGGGGGATCGTTGTCGCCTTCATATCATCGACCTTTTTGTTGACGATACGCACTTGATAACGAAGCTCTTCGACCTCGCCTTGTGATGCGCATTGCACGAGAAATGGAGTCAAAGTTGTAATGAAAAGGAAATTAAAAACGAATTTCTTCATAAATCTCTAGTCCGTATTGAAAATGATGTCAGAGTATCTTACCGTGACCATTGAGGATATGTCTGGCTGCCTGGAAAGGTGAAAAGCTTTCTTTCAAAAGAGCCGTTCTTCATTATACCGTAAAGAGACTGTTTATTGCCATTACGTTTTGCAAAGATAATTTGGTTGCCATCTGGCGACCAGCTGGGTGCCTCATGATGACTCAGGTCTTGGGTGAGTTGTTTTTGAGAGCCGCCGGTGAGTGGATTCATGGTGAAAAGCTGATATACACCTTCCCGGAGACTAGAGTAAACGATGAGGTTTTCTGTCGGCGACCAACTTGGTTCAGCGTTTTCAGTACCTTCAAAAGTTAGCCTTCGAACATTTCTCGTTCGCATATCTAGGGCGAATAATTGCGGCTTTCCTGTTCTATCTGAGACAAAAACGACAGTGGATCCATCGGGAGACCATGCGGGGGACACATTAATACCTGCATGATGAGTTAATTGTTCAATAACTTCTCCTTTTCTGTCGAGGAGATACAAGTCAGGATTACCATCTTTCGATAGCGTCACAACCATTTTTTCACCATCTGCCGACCAGGAAGGCGCAAGGTTCAGACCTTTTCGCCGAGAAATGGCCTGGGTGGTCTTGTCTTGACGGAGGTCGGTAATATAAAGGTTTTGATTTCCGCTATGGTATGAGGTGTATGACAAGAAAATTCCGCCCGGTAAAAATCTCGGGGACACTGTAAGATGCTTATGACGGGTTATCTGCTTGAGGCTTTTTCCAAGAATATCAGTAATAAAAACTTCCTTTACAGTGTTTTCTCGAATAACAAAGGCGATTTGGGTAGCGGCGATGCCGGGTTTTCCGGTGAGTGTCTCTATGACACTGTCACAAAATTTGAAAAGCATTTGGTTCTTCTGAGCCATATTGCCGGAGAAAGTCTTGCCCATGACGATCTCGTCTCCTGCAACATCCTGCAATCTCATTTCAAGTTTGAGGACATCTGCAGAAAGAGCGTATTGCCCCAAAATTGTATAGTCGGCACCCAACCTTTTCCAATCGGCCGATTGATTTTCGCCATATTTTTCCGAAGAAATAATTGAGATGATGCCATGAAATTGCAAAGCCTGCCCAAGAGTACTGGATAAATCTTTGCCGAGGTTTTGGCTTTGGTCATTGAGGCTTTTATTTTGAAACGAAGGAACGGCGATGTTGATTTTACGAATTTCAGGAGCGGATATGTCGAGATATACCCGGTCTGCCGCAATGGAATTGTGTGTCAACCATAGGGAAAAAAGTACGGATAGTATGGAAGATAATAATATTTTTTTCAGCATGGCTTTCATTGTGACTGTTGGTGGAATGTTGACGGTTATTATTGAATACTTCCAGGCTTGAAGCGAAAGCCGATATCATACCGCTGCTTTTTCAAAGCGGGTGGAATAGGTGGCATGGGGTTGGCAGATTCAATTGTTTTGCTGACAAATTGGTCAAAGATGTGATCGCCTGATTTGCTTTCAAATACGACGCTGGCAATGTTTCCATCAATTCTAATAGTAATGGCAACTATCGCCGTTAAATTTGGGTCCTTTTGTAAGTACTCAGGAATAGCCCAAAACTGTTGGAGTCGGCTTGCAATAGCTGCTTGATATTGAGTTTCGAGAAGATTTGAGCTGCTGCCGCTCACTGCCGGTGCACTGGTTTGCGGTCCCACCGAAGATTCGGCATTTTGTGTTACTCGTCCTTTGTTGCTTTGCGCGAAGACTTTGCGTTCTTGGGCCAAGGCTTCCTGAGCCAAGCGTGCCCTCTCGTTCATAACAGCTTCTTCTCTGATAGCCTCGGCTAGCTTTTGCACCTTTTTCAACTCTTCGTCATTCTTTTTTGGAGTGACCTGTTTTTCTTTTATTTCTTTAACTTCTTTAACTTCCTTTTCCTCTTTAATTTCTTTAATGATTTTCTGTTTGAGCGGCTTCAATGAGATGGCCTTCGCAGGTGTCGGATCTGGAGCCGGTGCCGGTGCAACTTTATCAGGAACTTCGGCAATGGGGGCTGCTTTTTTAATTTTCGGTGGCGCTTCCGGGGCAGGAGGGGGAGGGGCAGATTCCTGTACCTTTGGTGGAGTCGGTGCCGGCGCCTGAGGTTTTGGCGAAGGAGGGGCTAAAACCGGTTCGGCAATATTTATAAGGCTAACGGTGTATATGTCAGCAAACTTCGGTTTTGCCTTAAAAAAACCAGGGAGATACAGTGCTCCCAGAAGCAGCATGATGTGCAGCCCAATAGCAAAATTTAGTGGAAGTTTCCAGTCATTTGGTTGCATAGATACAACTTGGCAATCGTAACCCACTGCTCTACTCTTTCTCCGGTGGCTTGGTGATCATGCCAATTTTATTAAAACCGACCGACTGTATGTCGGCCATTACCGTAACAACCTGCCCATACGGCACATTTTTATCTGCATTCAAAAAAATGGGCTGGTCCTTGTTGGCGGCATAGCTTTTCTTCAGTTCCTGGACCATAAGAGCTTTGGCTTGGGTAACATTATTTATGCTTATCGCACCATCCTTTTGAATTGATACAACGATCGGTTTTTCTTCTTGGCGCAAGGCTTTGGCAGTGGTTTCCGGGAGATCAACATTAAGCCCCTGGGTCATCATAGGAGCTGTCACCATGAATATAATAAGCAGCACTAACATAACATCCACGAGAGGAGTGACATTAATGTCCGCCATTATTTTTTTTCTGCCGTTGCCGTTTGATGGTCCCATGGTGTTTTATACCCTGCTCAACAGATCTCTTTCGACCAAATTAAGGAAATCTGTAGAAAAAGTAGACACTTCCCCATCAACCAAGTCAAGTTTGTTGGAAAAATAGTTGTAGAAAATAACGGCAGGAATGGCGACGGCAAGACCCGCAGCGGTGGCAACCAAAGCTTCGGAGATACCTGGAGCGACAACGGCAAGGGATGCAGAGCCACGCTGCCCAATATCGTGAAACGAGGCCATAATTCCCCAAACTGTCCCGAAGAGACCAATAAAAGGAGTAGCACTTCCCGTGGTTGCAAGAAAAGGGAGGCCGCTGCCGAGCTGGCTGAGTTTTTGTGATGATGTCTTGATAACCGCACGTTTTAAATTATCCATGGTGGCAAGCTGCATTTCTAAGGTTTCATTGCCACGATTGTCATCTTTGCGGTTGCGGATTTTATTAATTTTTTGCAACTCGCTGAAGCCAGCTATAAAAACTGCAGCCTGGGGACTGTATTCAAATTCCGCTGCCGCAGTGTTGGCTTCATTGAGATTTGCGGAATTCCAAAATGATTCCAGAAAATCTTCAGAATCGAGGCGAACTTTCTTGAAAAGGCGTGTCTTCATTATCACGATAGTCCAAGACACAAGTGAAAAAATGAGGAGGGTAAGCATTACAAGTTGGCCGACAGGGCCGGCATGGGTGATCATGTCGAGAATTGATAACTGCACGGAGAGATCCTTCTTAAATCAGTGCAACCGCTTGACTTCAGGCGGTAGGTCATGACCCGGTTTTACCCGGTGAGTTTATGAAATAAATGGCTGTTACTGTATTAGCTTTTCAACGCTGGTATCTTACTTGCTTTTCTTAAAAATTCAACCGGTCAATTTAAAGATAAAAAAGTTTTGCAGGTGGGATTTCCTGTCGCCTGGAGAGATGAGATCAGGGTGTGCTGGGAACCATCGCACAGACAAAATCGACTGTCATGGCTACCTTGCCGGCAACCTTCAATTTACCTTTAAAATAATAGGCAGTTGAGACTGTCTCGGTTAAAATAGCTTTTATCTGGATGGTATCACCGGGATAGACTTGTCTTTTGAATTTGGCCCCATTAATTCTCGTCAACACCGGGAGCTGCTTCTTTTTATCTGGAGTGCTGTCAAGTCGTTTTGCGATGAGCAACGCACCGCTTTGAAAAACCGCTTCACAAAGGATTGCACCGGGCATAATCGGATTTCCGGGATAATGACCGCGTAAGATATCAAGGTCTGGTGCGATGTCCTTTTCTGTAATTATCCAGTCATCCGAAATTGAAATAATTCTGTCAACCCAAAGAAAAGGTGGGCGATGAGGGATAAGTGGTAAAATTTCTTCAATCTGCTGCATGATCACAGCCCACCGCTCACTTCAAGGACTATTCCGCTAATATAGGCGGCTCGATTGCCGGCGAGAAAAAGTACTGCATCCGCTACTTCCTCGGGGGTCCCAAACCTTCGCATGGGAACCATCTTTTTATATTCGGCAAGAAGATCATGATTGAGGTCGGTTATAAAGTCCGTAGAAATGAAGCCGGGAGACACACAATTAACCGTGATTTTTTTCCTTGCGACTTCTTTGGCAAGGGATTTGGTAAGAGCAACCTGGCCGGCTTTTGATGCCGCATAATTTGCCTGACCTGGAAAGCCAAGATGAGCAACAGGCGAGGTGATGTTGATAATTCTCCCGTATTTATGTTTCATCATGAGCAGTACCGCCTCTTTGGACATAAGGTATGTGCCGGTAAGGTTAGTGTCCAGCACGTCTTGCCATTGGCGGTAACTCATCATAGCAAGCATGGCATCCTGGCGAATGCCGGCATTGTTAACAAGTATGTCAAGAGAAGGATATTTTTCATCAATTCCGGCAAACAAAGCCTTAACTTGTTCTTCGTTGGCGACATTGCACTGGAGAAGTTCAAATTGAGCGGCAAATACTTGGTTGTCATCGGCAAAGATTTGGGCAGCCTCGTTGTTTCCTGCATACACTCCAATGATTTGCGCCCCTGCTTCGAGAAAATGTCTGGAAATAGCCCGTCCTATTCCTCGTGTAGCACCACTGATTAAGACTGTCCTGCCTTTGAAATCTTCCATAATGTACCTCTAGGACCTAAGGAAACTATCGACATCGTTGGATACGATAACTCCATAGTTGATAGCCCCCAACCAGCCGGACATGATAATTCCCACTGATCCCACATGGAACAGTCCTGCAACTTCTTTAAAGATAGACCGAGAAATATTCAGGCCCTCAAATTTTGTGCCAAAGGATGTGCCCCTGGTGTGGAGGGTGTAGCTATTGAATGTTCTTGGGGTGGCCGCTTCCATCCAGTCGATTTGTGCTTTAACACTAGGAAGATAATGTTCAAGATCTTTTAGGGTTCGGTCGATGAGGGACTGTTTTTCTTTCTGGTATTCGATTTCTTCCAGATACGCCCAGTCTTCAAAGCGACTGTTCATCGAAGCAACAATGGTGTACCTGTTTTTTTCAGGGCGAGTTTTGGGGTAGTAAAGTGAAAAGGTTTTGGAACTTGAATGCTTATTGAGCAGTTCTTCAGAATCGAATTCCATGGCGGAAGAGGTAAAGAGCAGGTCGCCAATATCATCGATGGTTTCATTGTCCTTGATGCCGAAATAGACCTGACAGCTTGAGTTGTTGACTCGTATCTTATCTGCTTTTTCAAGAAAATCATCCGAATACACTGAGCGATCAGTGAGATTTTGAATGGTGTTGGTTATCCCACTGTTTGAAACAACCGCCTTTGCGGCAATGGTTTTGCCAAGTACTTCAACTCCTCGAACCCGACCCTTTTCGATAATAATTTTATCAACCTTGGAATTGATACAGATCGTTACCCCGTTTTTCTCCAACTCTTCGGTCATCAGTCCAATAAGTCGGTCAGTGCCCCCCTCAAAAGTGTAAACACCTTTGTTCATAAAATTTGAAAAAACGATACCATAGGTGATGGCAGGATCATCGAGTGTTGAGCCATTGGCATATGTTATTGGTTCCATGAGGAGCCGGTGGACATCGGATCTGCCAGGGAAAAAATGATTAAACAATTCCCTGGTTGTCATTGACTGATCATCGTAAAAATTCATGCTGGACACAGTAGCAAAAAACCGTTCGATAGTCTTCTCGGAAATTTTAAAATGAGATTGGAGCAACCTGGTAAAGTCGTCCTTGTCAAAGGTCGTCCGCAATGAAAACTGTGGATTATCGAAAACAATATTTTTGAGCTGTACAATAGAGCTCATGATCGCTTTGTTCCAATATTTTTTACAGGTTTTCAGCATGCCGTATGGAAAACCGTGCAAGGAAACATCGAAAATATGGCCGCGTCTTTTGAACCAGGTGGCAAGCCCTCCCAGCTGGGAATGATATTCCAGAAGGAGAACTTTATACCCGCAATATGCCAGACGGTTTGCGGTAGTAAGTCCACCAAGACCTGAACCTACAACTATTACGTCATATCGTTCGTCGAGTTGAGAAAATGAGACAGGCATAAGCAATCAGCGTCAGAATAACTCACTATTAGCAATATTTGATTCTTGCAGTGATGATCTCGAAAAGATTTCTTGAAAAAATACTATTGCGAGGTTGAAATACAACAAAACCAAGAATCTTGTCCAGATTAATGGGCTAGAGTTTAGACAGGATGTGCTGATTGACGATCGAAACTCCGCTGAGCATAGACCCGATAATTCCTAAAAAACCTTGATCAGTGCCGGCAAGAAAGAGATTGGCATAACCAATATTACCGTCTTTTACCTTCTCTGGGTTGCCGTAAATAGCTCCACTGATCTTGGCAGTGTAGCGCTCGATGGTAACGGGGGTGAAAGTGTTTTTATATACAATATTTGTCGTAAAACTGCCAATCAAATTCTCCAGCATTTCTGCGGAACAGCGAGAAGTATCATCTTTTTGGTTCAAGTAGTGGATGGGAGTTGCAGAAAGACGTTTCCATTTATCGTAATTTGCTAAGTGTGTGGAACGAATCTCTATTTCGTTCTTTGGTGGAATACCATGAAAGTTCGCCGGGAAACAAATGACACCACTCCTGAAATCGACAAAATCAACAGGATTTTTATAGGAAAACTTCTCCCCATCATTGAAAAAAATAATGGTCTTATTATTTGGGAGCTCTGCTGGTAATCCTTTGAGCTGAAATATCGTTTCAACAAAACCCAACCGAGGGAGGCTGGTTGTTTGTGCTGTTGAACCCGAAATGAGTCTGAGAGTTTCCTCATGGCCTATTGTTGAGAGAATATAGTCACATTCTAAGGTTTCTCCATGGCCAAGCTCTACGGCGACGGCTTTATTCCGGTTGACGAGTATTTTCTTGACGCCACAGTCCTTTTTGAGGCTACCCCCAATTTTACCATAATGGGAAACCAAGAGATCAATGAATTCTTTTATTGTGCCGTGTGGGCGAAACATACCTTCCTGGAAAATCGCCCTGAACATGATGACAAATTGGCTGAGATCCATGTCATCCTCACGGCTTGAGCCATAATACATGAGTGGACAGAGAATCATCTCAGCAAGGAGAGGAGCTTGAAGCGTTGTTGCTAGAAAACTTCTGGTCGAACGAAAAGGAGAAGGAATGAACGGATCGAAATGCTTGATAAAATCGAGCATTTTTTGAAATCTATCGGCAGCTTGTGGAAATTTGCTCCTTACTTCAGTGTCAAAAACAGTGAAATCGTTCGAAAAGACTAAGGATTCAATATTGCGAAATACAACTTCGCTTTGCATCTGTTGACAAAAGGAGAAATCTTTTCGTCGGAGTTTTAGCTGTCGTAGCAGTCTGTTGAGTGGCGACTGCTTGTCTTCGGCGGCCGCATAGTTGGTGATGGCATGGAGTCCGGTCTCGTACAGGGTGTTATTTCTATAAAAATATGAGTTGAGCCCTCCCAGTCGCGAATGTTTTTCTACTAGAAGAACTCCAGGAACAAAGCGTGCCGCTCGTATGGCAGCGGCCAGCCCGGAAAGGCCACCGCCAATTACCAGAAGAGGGATGCTCACAACATCAGATGTCTTTCAAAAGAGGTTGAAGATACATCGCACAGCTGTTGAGCGTTGCAAGATGGGGGTAGTCTTCTTCGGGTATCTGCAGTTTATGTCTTTTTCTCAGTTCCATGACGATATCCAAGAAGTCCATGGAGTCGAGCTCAAGTTGGTCACGTAAAGGTTTGTCGGAATCGAGACTATCAAAATCTGCCTCATCATCAATATCTTTTATTATTTCAAGAATCAGATTCTTAATATCTTCACTTGTCATGAAACTCTCCGGATGTGACGGGATGATAGAAAAAGGTTCAAAATATTATAATCCCCGCGTAGGCCAAGGAATAATTGTCGAAGCGATGGCAAAACATTTCTTATAACATACTAGAACTTTCTTGTTGATATTTATTTATAGTAAGGCAGGAAAAAAAATCAACCTTTGTATTTTTTCACAATGACAGTGGAATTGATTCCGACCATTCCAAAGGAATTGTTTAATAATATCTCGATGGTATCGGCCTGAACCGCGGTATTGATCACCAAATTATTGAGAGCACATTCCGGGTCCAGATGTTCAATGTTGATTGTCGGGTGGACTATACCATCGTCAAAAGAGGGGAGATTGCCAGCCAATTCAAGAACGCCTGCCGCTCCCATGGCATGACCGATGATACTTTTGCTATTATTGATGTATGTTGACGGACAATGACCAAAGACATCTCTAATAGCTTTACACTCTTCAATGTCACCCTGTTTTGTACCCGTTGCGTGCGTATTTATCAGATCAATTTCTTCTGGTTGAAGATGAGCTCTGCTTAAGGCGAGGCGCATGCATTCGGCTTGACGCTTACCATAAGGGAGAACGAAATCTTTGGCATCTGAGTTCATGGCATATCCGACAATTTCGCCGTAGATATGTGCTCCTCGGGCAAGGGCCTTCTCTAAATGCTCAAGTACATAAACACAACCGCCTTCGGAAATGACGATGCCGTTTCTATCCCGATCAAAAGGACGGGATGCCATTCTCGGATCCTTCGCTTCCCCGAGGGCTCCTTGGGCTTTAAAGCTTGCGAATATCCCAAAAGAGCCGACGGATTCAGATATTCCTCCGGCTAAAGCCATATCGATTTCTCCCAATCTCAGCATCTGCACGGCCTGGATGAGGGATGCGTTGCCGGCTGCGCAAGCGGCACCAATTACATAATGTGGTCCAGTGATCCCCAGATTCATTGTAATTTCGCCAGCCGGATTGTTCAGCACAGTTCGAGGATTGTGATGATGAGTCCAATAATTAACATCATACTGGTACTTGCTGATATTATACACTTCATTCTCAGTTTCGACTGTGCCATGTTCAGTTAAACCAATGTACACTCCGATGCGCGATGGATCATAGGCGAGAATGTTGAGGTCCCCATTTTTCAGGGCCTCGTTGGCACAGTACACTCCAAGGCATCCGGCACGAGTCCCTTTTTTATTCTCTTTTTTCTTTCGATAAAGAGTCTCAGGAAAGGTGCAGACACCTGCCGGAGCTTTGCCGAAATAGCGAAGCTCAATCTCTTGTATTTCGCTGATTCCGTGAATCAATTTTCTTCTAAATTCCTGGAGATTGGATGCGTTAGGTGCGGCTAAGCCGATCCCGGTCATTACTATTCTGCTGTTTTGCATGGTAGCTGTCGTTTCCTGAAATTTGTGAGGTTAAATATATTATAGTGCAATTACTTGCAGTTCTGAATAAACTAATGATAAAATATATATTTTCGCTAATACGGGTATGGGGTTGGAGAAAGTAGCTGAAGTTTCTCACCCAGGCAACAGGGAAGAAAGCCAGAATGAGTGACTTGAAGGTTCTTTTCCCAAGCAAAGAACAGGAAAAGAACCTGATAAGGCACTAATACATGAATTTGTTCTTCTTGCGATTGCTTGTTTTTCCGGTGAGCAGGCCAATTAAGAAAACAGCCGCTCCTGCTCCGAACCACAAAAAACCGGTTTGATCCTCCCTCTTGGCGATGTTTTGTTGTAAACTGGCAATTAATTTGCTTTGTTTTTCGTACTCCGTCATGAGTGATTCAAAATTTTCGGGAGTTTGTTCGAGTTGGTCGGTGACTATCAGATGATCATTGGCCGCAAGTCCAGGTGGTGAAGAAGGAGGTTCATGCGATTGATGTCGTTGCGAAGTCAGTTCTTCCTGCAATTGTGAAATCTGTTTTTCAGCATTATTCAGCTTTTGCTGGACTTCCTGGCAAAGGGGGAGGACGTTGGCTGGTTTCTCTCCATCAATTGCATCAGGAGGCACAATGGCTTTTGAATTTAGCTGATTTTTCAGATCCGAAATTTCTTGTCTGAGCTGATTTATTAAGAGTGCTTTCGGAGTGTCACTCTTGACAAAGTGTTTGGCAATCCAACCCTGTTTACCATCTGTGGTCTCAATTTTAAGATACTCACCCTTCTCTTCGATAAGTCTGACAGGATCGTCAGAATGGACGGTTGCAACGACTTCATAGGGTTTTTCAAGGTGATCTTTAACATTAATTACTAGGAGATCGGAGATGTAACGAACATTGTCGTTTTCGGAACGTGAATTTGCCGAGTCAGGAAACATTTGCAGTGCAATGAATGGGATGCAAAATAACAAGATGGTGTGAGCTCTGAACATTTTCTTTCTCCAGCTGTTGCTTATAGTAAGCAATGGGTGCGTCTTGTGGGAGCATTTACCCAGCTTTAACCTATTTCAAAAAACTATAACCCGGATTAATTGTGTTTTCTATACAAGCTTCGAAGTCTTGTGTCAAACCCCAGTGGTCGTAAGCTGATCAAATTATCCGGGTAGGACATGTTTATTGTGCAGTTAGTATTTGTAACCGAAGAGCAATGAGCGTCTTTAATCGTTGAGCATCAAATGATTTTTTGGGACATTTCCGATGGAAAAAATGTTGGAACCACATAAGGATGTCATTGAAGCTCTCAAACAGAGCACTATCTTGTCTGAAGAAAAAAGAAGGCACATCAGGTTTGAACATAATCTCTCCAAGTTTATGCAGAGTGATGTACAGATACTCAAAAGCGATGAATTTATCATGGGGCTGATTGCTTATCTTTCAGGTAATACGGCTCAAGATGAGGATCGCAAAAGAAAACTCCTGATAAATCTGGGTCAAGCTGTGATTTCTGAAGATAAAAATATCAGAGAAAGGACACTTGCAGTTTTATCTTTTGCCAGTGAATTTTTTTTACAGACCGGTGGAAAAAATGAGATTCTTCTTGTCGTCCACAGTTTTTGCAATTGGTTGGAGTATGAGAAGGAAATTTTACCTGGTCTGGTGGTTGTTATTAAACGGATGGAGGAGCTCACCTTCTGGCTTTTGGAAAATGCTTGTTGGAATGAAGGGGAAAAGCTCATTGCCATATTTCGTCTTGTTCGGGATGGGGTTATTGGAAAAGGTGCGGCATTTCGGAGTCTTGTCTCTCAAACTTTTGATAAATTTTCTAATCAGGCAACCTTTGAACTTCTGACTGACGGCTTTCTTCTTGGAGACAGAAATCAACATCTTTTTAGAAATATACTGCTTTTCTTTCAAACCGGAGCTGTCGTATATCTCCTGAATAGGGTTATCCGTAGTTTGAGCAGAAAGGAACGCTTATCATTGATTCATCTGATATCTTCGTTCGGTTTAATAGCTTTACCAATACTTGAGGAGTGTTTAAAAAACAAACACTCGTGGGCAGTGGTTAGAAATGTGCTTTGTATTTTGTCGGAGATTGGCAGCGATTCTTGCTATACTTTCATTCAGCAATTTTTTGGGCATGAAGACAAGCGAGTGCAGTACGAAATGATTTGTTGCGTTGTGAAAATTGGCGGCCCTCAAATCAAAAATCAGTTGCTTCATGGTCTTAGAGTTGTTGATGATGATCTGAAAATATATATAATTCAACTTCTTGTCGAACATGTTGCCGGAGATGAAGCAGTTGTGGGTGTGTTTTATCAATTGATCGAAAAGATAAACACCATATTCTCTGGGTCCAAAAATCAGCTCGTGAGCGCAGTAATAGCCGCTCTGAAATCCTTTCCCTGCATTAAAAGTATCGAAATCCTTCGGAACTTGCAGGATGACTATAAAAAACGGTCGGGAAGTGAGCAAATGCTGCTTCAAATTGAAGAGGCGCTACAATATCTAATCCCACAACTCAGGCATCACCAACAACGTTTTGAAGAGTCGCAAGAGACGGTATCATTTGAAAGCGATCCTCAGCAAAAGCAAAAATCACTTGCTAAGCTTACTGACATTGAAGAAAGCCTCAGGAAGTTTGTTCAAACTGGTGACATGAGGAGCGTTGGCCTACTGATACACGATGAGGCTCTCTCCGCAGCGCGGGCAAAGGACATGTTTTTGGCTGAAAAGTTGCGCGATAGACTGTTGGTGATAAATCCCATGGCTCTGGGCGAGGTGATGGCTCTTGGGGATTTGATTGAAGAGGAAAGGGCTGTGTCCCATGTCAACCATCATCTTGGCGTATGGAATGAACTTTATAAAGAGATGAACGCCGAGGAGTTCAATGCTCTTCATTCTGCCCTCCGTCATGAGAAATACGGCAAGGGCGATATAATTGTGCGGGCAGGGGATACCGATGATGTGCTTTATTTTCTGAAATCAGGAGATGTAAGTCTGAATTGTTTGTCTGGAGGCAATGAGATATTTCTTAAACGGTTGGGGCCCGGCAGCATTTTAGGAGGAGATCATTTTTTTTCTGCTTCTATTTGGACAGTTACTCTGCGAGCTCTTTCCGACGTGCATATGCAGGTTCTTGACCATAAGGTCTTTCTGGAAATTGCCGAAAAATATCAAGTAGTTGCTGAAGTGTTGCGGCAATATAGCCTGAACTATGCAGGAGTGCCTGATCTTATTAAAATATCCGGGGATGAGCGAAGGGAGTACCCTCGCTTTCCTGTGACACTTTTTTCTAAAAATGACCTCCTTGATCCCTACGGCAAAAAAGGAAAACGAAGCCTTAAAGGCGAGTTGGTAGATATTTCTCGTAATGGTTTGGCATTTATTGTCAAAATTTCCAGTCAAAGCAACGCAAAATTGATGCTCGGCAGACAAATTATATCAGAAATTCAAGCTGCTGAAAATGTTGTTTTAGCTGAATGTTATGGAGTCATCGTTGGTATTCAATATCAAGATGGGGGGAAGGAAACCTCGATTGTCCGTGTCAAGTTTTCAAAGAAAATTGAAGATGGAACCTTCTCGAGAATTCTATCACTGGGGCGAGGATGAATGAGAAAATAATGAGTCCCAAAGGATGATTCTGTGGTTCAACAGATATTTCCAAATACAATAGTGATCCGGGGCTTGGAAATATCGCCTCCAATTGCTTTGGCACCTATGGTAGGATTATCACATTCTGCGTTGCGAACACTAGTGCAGGAAGAGGGTGGCATTGGGATACTTTATACTGAAATGCTGGCGGCCCGGCGTTTGCCCCATGACAATGAGCGCTGTTCACCTTTATTGATCCGAAGCGCGGGGGAATATCCGCTCTTTTATCAAATTGTAACCGCCGACGAGCAAGCGATAAGTCGTGCAATAGAGAAGCTTCATGACTTTAAGGCGCAAGGCATTGATCTTAATTTAGGTTGTCCGGCACCTTTGCAGAAGAGACAAGGGGCGGGACTATTGCTTTCGGAGGATAGGGCACAGCTATGCAAAGTGCTGGGCAGCCTACGTGCATGTACGGACCTTCCGGTAAGTGTTAAAATTCGCTTGGGCGAAAACCTGGATTCCGTGAAGTTGAGAACGTTATGCTGCTTGCTCGAGGATGAAGGCGTCGATCTCATTACCATCCACGCCAGGCTGAACGGCGAAAAATTTTGCCGGAAACCTAGATGGGCTGTTGTCGCTGAGATCCGTCATGCCGTCTCGATCCCTATACTTATCAATGGTGGCATTTTTAGCGTTGATGATGCGCGGAAAAGTCTCGAGCAATCCGGTGCCGATGGTCTTATGATTGGTCGCGGTGCAGTCGAGAAACCATGGTTATGTGCTGATATCGCCAGGGAGATTTATGGAATACCAATACCTTTTCAGCCAAGGTCCGAAGCGGCAATTTATTTTAAGTTTGTTAGTCTGTTGGAACAGCGGTTTGCACCGGAAAGACGATTGGGGCGGTTGAAGCAATTTACCACCTATTATGCCGCCCCCTTCACTTTTGGGCATCATTTGGCGGCTGCCATTCAATCAAGTGATACAATCGATCAAGCTAAGCAGCGAGCAGCGATTTTTTTTGCTCAAACCATTTAATCCACCATCAAAATAGAGGTGTGCCAATGATAGATCTCTTAAAAAAGGCAGTATTGACAGGTATGGGTGTTGCATCACTCACCATCGATAAAATTGATGATTTTTCCCGGGAGTTGATAGAAAAAGGGAAACTTTCAGAGCTGGAAGGGGAGAAATTTATGCTGGAGATGCGGAAACGGGCAGAAGAATCCAGGGAGGCTCTTAGGCACCAAACAGATAAGATGGTTGAGGCATCATTAAACAGGATGCAGCTTGCAAGGGTCTCTGATTTGGAAAAACTGCAAACCGAGATTGCTGGTTTACGTAAAGAGATAGAAGCGTTACGTAATAAAGAATAGTTACAGCTGACACTACGCTTGCTTTGCTTCTTATCTCTTAAACCGGGTTTTAAGTTTTTCTGTAAGGATGTTCAATTCTGCCAGGCCAAGCCTGTCGAGGATTACGGTATAAAGAATAGTCGCACAGAGTATTGCAAAAAAAAGTGTTATTGCCTGCTGGGCCAAGGTTCCCCCAAACCAATCTGCCAAGAACGATTGGGCCGTAAGCAAGAGGGCAGAGAGAGCGAGGGTGGCGATGCCGATCTTCAGGCATCCTTTTCCGAGGTAGCTGAGTGAATATCCATGGAGATTCTTGTAGAGAACAACCATGAGAAACACGAAATTGACGAGCATGGTACACGAAGCAGAGAGGGCAATAGCCCTGTGCTGGTAAGTAGTTATCGTTAAATTAATGATGACGATGTTGATAATGATCGCCAGAAAGCTGGCAATAACCGGGAATTTGGTTTTGTCGAGGGCGTAAAAAGCAGGAACGAGAACTTTATTTGCCGAATAGGCAAAGAGGCCAATGGCGTAGAGGCAGAGTGTGTCCGCTGTTGCCAAGGTATCAGCGGTGGTAAAGGCACCGTGTTGGTAAATCAGACGGATGATGGGCTGAGATAAAATGATGAGACCGGCTGTAGCCGGTATCGTCAGGGCAAAGACCATGGTAAGTGACGAGACCATAGTACCCTTCATTGCTCCTATGTCTTTGTCTGCGGCTTGTTTGGCCAGAACAGGAAGCATGGCGATGGAAAGAGCCACCCCGAACACCCCAATCGGCAATTGCACCAGTCGGAAGGCGTAATAGAGCCAGGAAACCGAACCTTCGGCACAGGATGCCGCAAAATTGGTGCTGATAAAGAGATTGATCTGGGTAGCTGACATACCAATGGTAGCAGGAATCATCAAGGTGAGGATTCGTCGGAGTCCTGGGTCGGTGAGTCGTATGGTCGGTAAGTAGCGAAAACCAGTTTTGTGAAGTGTCGGAAGTTGGATGCCAAGCTGAAGCAGGCCACCAATCAATGTGCCGATAGCCATGCCGACGATTGCCTGATGTCCGTAGCGGGGCATGATAAATGCGAGAGTCGTTCCGCCGACCAGAGAACCGAGATTGAAAAAGCTGGAAGCAATAGCCGGGATAAAAAAACGTCCTTTGGTGTTCAATATTCCCATAACTACAGCGGACAGGGAAATAAAAACCAGGAAGGGTAGCATGATGCGGGTAAGCTTTATAGTAAGCGCTGTTTTGCCTTCAACTAGGGAAAAATCAGGAGCCAGGAGGGTAACGATTTCTCCAGCAAAAAACATCATCACTAAAGTGATAATACACAGGAGGATAAGAATAAAGTTGAGAACATTTACGGCTAACTGCCAGGTTTCCTCTTGAGTACGTTGTTTGTCGTAGGCGGAAAAAACGGTGACAAAAGCGGCAGAAAGCGCACCTTCGGCAAAGAGATCGCGGAGAAGGTTAGGTATCCTGAATGCGACAACAAAGGCGTCATATACGAAACCTGCGCCGAACAACCCGGCAAAGACTTGTTCTCTCACCAGACCGAGAACGCGGCTGCACATAACCGCAATCCCGACGGAAGCGGCAGATTTTGCAATGGTTCCGTTGTTTTTTGTTTGTTCTGTCAATGGGGTTGTATCCTGTAAATTTGAAGTCAACTATCGGCGTCGGCAGAATACCCTGATCGCAAAGATTATGCCACAAAATCATCCTTTTGCTTCGATGCAAATTTTTCTGTAGAAATATTTCTTTTGAAACTCTCATCCCCGGCTAATCTTTCTTGACTTTGTATTTTGAAATTGAATATATGAGTATGTCGTCTGGATGGCTGAATTGAGTGACAAGTGGAAGTTTTTGGGTATTTGGAGAGAGCATTGAAAAAATCGTTGTTTTTGAGGAGATACGAATGCAGGATACAAATATAGTGAGAAATGTTGCTATCATAGGTCATGGTAATTGCGGGAAAACATCCCTTGTCGAGGCAATGTTGTATAGTGCCGGGAAAATCAATAGACTGGGTAAGGTGGATGATGGCAGTTCGGCTATGGATTATGAAGAAGAGGAAATTAGCAGGAATATTTCTATTAACTCCAGCTTTCATAACTATACTTGGAAAAAGCACAATGTCTTCCTGATCGATACCCCCGGCGATGACAACTTTCTCAACGAAACAGTATTTGCTTCCCATGTTTGTGATAATGCCTTGTTCACTATTGGTGCGGTACTAGGGGTCAAGGGACAGACGATTAAATTTGCTAAGATAATCAAGCAGAACAATCTCCCAACTGTTATTGCCATCAACAAAATGGATCGAGAACGTGCTGATTTTCTCAATACGGTTGATCAGATCAAAGAATCGCTCCCGTTCAATTCCGTGATTTTGCATTTGCCCATCGGCGCTGAAGAGAGTTTTAAGGGATTTGTCGATCTTGCCAGCGGCAAGGCATACCTTTTTGATGGTGACAAAGGAAACCTTAAGCCGATTGACGTTCCCGCAGAAATGAATGACGAAGTTGCGTCATTCAGGGAAGCTCTTATGGAAGCTGTTGCCGAGACGGACGACGAACTCATCGAAAAGTTTCTTGAAGAAGGCGAACTCAGCTATGAAGACATTACCATTGGCTTGAGAAATGGATTGGCAAAGGCGGCAATCTCTCCCATTTGTGTTTGCTCGGCTACCCTCAATAAAGGCGTTACTCCCATTCTTGATGTCATTAATACGTATATGCCATCTCCAGCCGAACGGGCACCGATTACAGCAACAAAAGAGGGGGGGGATGAAATTATTGAAATTCAGCCGAGTGAAAAGGCACCCTTTTCAGCCCTGGTTTTTAAGACGATGGCCGATCCCTATACTGGTCGTCTTACCATTTTCAGAATCTTTAGCGGCGTCTTGAAAGGTGATACTTTTTACAATGCAAATAAAAAGACCTCCGAGAGATTCGGGCAACTGTATGTCCTGGAAGGAAAAGAGCAGAAGCCTATTGAATACGCCGGTCCCGGCATGATTATCGGTGTTGCCAAGTTAAAAGAAACGGTCACCGGCGACACACTCTGCGACGCGGCAAATCCGATTGTTTTGGCGGCTCCCGAACCCTTGAAACCGGTTATCTCTTTTGCGGTCAGCGCCAAGAAAGGCGATGAAGAGAAGGTGTTTTCATCGATCACTAAATTGCTCGATGAGGATCTGACCTTACGAATTACTCGGCAACAGGAGACAAAACAAGTGCTCCTATCAGGGGTGGGCAGGGTACATCTTGATGTAGTCGGCGCGAGGATAAAACGAAAATTCGGAGTTGAAATGGAACTCAGCACTCCGAAAATCCCCTATATGGAAACAATTAAATCAACCGCCAGAGTGCAGGGCAAACATAAGAAACAAAGTGGTGGGCGCGGACAATTCGGCGATTGCTGGATTGAGATATCTCCGCTTCCAGGTGGGAAATACGAGTTTGTTGATCAGATTGTCGGCGGTGTTATTCCTCAGAATTATCGTCCGGCGGTTGATAAGGGGATTCAGGAGGCCATGGAGAAGGGGGTGCTCGCCGGGTATCCGGTCATCGACATTAAGATTGCTTTAGTGGATGGTTCCTTCCATAATGTTGACTCCTCGGAGATGGCTTTCAAGATCGCCGGATCGCTTGCTTTTAAGAAAGGTGCACAGGAGGCTGGACTTATCCTGCTGGAACCTTATGTGAATATGGAAATAAAGGTTGGTAAGGAAAATGTCGGCGATGTCATGGGCGATCTCAACTCACGGCGGGGAAAAGTTATGGGTATGGATTCCAGTGATGGAATGGAGATTATCAACGCCCAGGTTCCCCAAGCGGAAGTTCAGTCATACGCCACGGATCTTACATCTATGACAGGTGGTCTTGGCAGTTTCACCGTTTCGTTCTCCCATTATGAAGAAGTGCCGGGACAGATCGCTGAAAAAATCATTGCTGAGGCAAATGCCCAAAACGAGTAACTGAGATTTCGCTCCAATGACGCCAGATAAGAAAATCAGCTACGCCTTTGCCGTGGTGACAATGAGTGACAAAGGGGCTCGTGGCGAGCGGATGGATACCAGTGGGGAATATCTGCAGGAACGACTTACGGCAGCTGGATTCGTATTGCAGTCGTACAAGGTGATTGCCGATAATAAACAGTTGATCATCGACCACTTGAAGATGCTTGCTGACGATATGCAGGTGCCTCTCATTGTTACCACAGGAGGCACTGGAGTATCTCCCTCGGATGTAACTCCGGAGGCAATGAGTGAGGTGCTCCACCAGGAAATCCCAGGAATGGCGGAGGCAATGCGCAGCGCAAGTCTTTTAAAGACCACAAGGGCTATGCTTTCTCGTGGCAAGGTGGGAATACGTAATGGCAGTCTCATAATCAACTTTCCCGGGAGCCTCAAGGCTGTTAAAGAAAACCTTGAGGTAGTGCTGCCTGTGTTGTCACATGCTCTCGAAAAAATTGGAGGAAGTACAAGCGATTGTGGCGCGGTGGAATAAAAAAAGGACCATGGCGGTATTCACGCCACGGTCCTTTTTGGGTCGGTTTGTTGTGAAGAACGGTTGTTCTCTTGTTATTTTAAGATTTCAACCTGTGCGGTTTCACCTTCTGCCATCGGAGCAATTTCACCAATAATAGAGGCGTCTTCGCCAACCGCTTCGAAGTGATGGCGAATATCATTTGCTTTCGCTTCATTGACTACCACGAGCAAGCCGATACCCATATTGAAAGTCCGGTACATCTCATCTGTTGGGATTTCTCCAAGACGTTGCAGAAATGGAAAAATCGGAGGCAGTGACCATTTGGCCGTATCAAGAATTGCCTTATATCCTTCAGGCAGAATTCTTGGAATGTTATCTATAAAACCGCCGCCGGTATTATGGACCATGCCGTTTAATGGATAATTTTTCAGGACATTGAGAACCGATTGGACATAGATTTTTGTTGGTTTTAATAATTCTTCACCCAAGGTGCATCCCAGTTCGTCGATATACTGATCGACGGTCAGTTTTTGATCCGTAAAACAAATTTTTCTTACTAAAGAGTAGCCATTTGAATGAAGGCCACTGGAGGCGAGGCCGATAATTTTATCTCCGGCACGAATATCCGAACCATCAATAATGGCATCTCGATCGACAATCCCGGTAACAAATCCTGCTAAGTCATAGTCATGGTTTTTATAGATGCCAGGCATTTCGGCAGTCTCGCCGCCAACCAGTGAGCAATGCGCCTGTCGGCAACCTTCGGCTATACCGGAAATGATTTCTTTAGCTACGGCAAGATCGAGCTTTCCCACAGCAAAATAATCGAGAAAACAGAGGGGAGTTGCGCCACCGACGATCAGGTCATTAACACACATAGCGACCAGGTCGATACCGATGGTACTATGTTTATTGCAAAGCTGGGCAATAACCAACTTTGTACCCACACCGTCTGTTGAATTGACGATAACCGGCTTTTTGTATTTATTGATATCGATGGCGAAGTGGGAGGAAAATCCGCCAATCCCACCCAAAACACCGCGCTGATGGGTGGAAGATACAATATCCCGGATTTCCTCAATGAAAGCATTGCCTTTGTCGATGTCAACACCGGCTTCACTGTATTTACTTGGTTTTTCGTTGCTCATGTTGGCTAATAGTGTCTGATGCTCGATTTTTATAGTAAAAAGTTTATTATCAATAGAATCAATAGATGATCTATAATATTAGTGCAGGAAAGAAAAAGCAATGCAATTGCAATGTTTCTTTTGAATCAATTCGTTCTGAGTGTGTCAGTCTCTCCCCCTACAATAATGAGGATGTTGAAAAATATGAAGCCTTCTGGTAGATACATCGACTATGAAATTACTTACCCTCCTCCTTGGCCTCGTTTTAATAGTTGAAGGCTTGCCATATGTAGCAGCACCCGAAGCTATGCAAAATTGGCTGAAAAAATTAAGTGAAATAACTCCGAATCAGTTGCGAGCCATGGGGCTTATTGCCATGTTGTTTGGCATGATCATATGTTTTGTCGTGCAAAAGACTTCGTTGTTCCAGTAAGCTCAATGGGAAACTTATTATGATAAATTATCTTTATTTGGAAAATAATATCGTCAAAATGGTGAGTGGCAATCACTCCAGTATTTCGAATATTATTTGGGTTGATCTCATCAATCCAACGGGTGATGAAAAACATCAGGTTGAAAAAGATTTCAATGTTGAATTGTTCACAAAACAAGAAAGAGAGGAGATAGAAAGCAGCTCTAAATATGTCGAGACTGCTGAAGAAATTGGTGTCAATCTCAATTTTTTAACTCAGGATGGCGACAGTTTCACCAACGAACCGGTATCTTTTATCATCAAGGATAAGGTTGTCATTACGCAAAGATATCATGAATACCGATCTTTTTCCGAGACGTATCGGAAACTCACCGTGATAAAACCCATCGATGGCGATGATGTCTTTCTAACAATACTTGAAACCCGGATTGATTTTGATGCAGATCTGATTGAAAGTATTACTGACCGAATATCGGCAATCAGCAAGGAAATGACTGCGGATCAAGAAATCAACAGAGAATTACTGTTAAAAATCACATCCTTGCAAGAGTCAACAATAGCTATTCGTGAAAATATCATTGAGAAACAACGAATACTTTCTTCCATGTTGAAAAGTAAAATGTTTCCCAAAGAAGATTATGCCAATATGCGAATAATGATTAAGGATGTCGGCTCGCTTCTTGACCATACGTCGTTTAATTTTGAGCGACTTGAATTTTTACAGAACACCTTTCTCGGCTTGGTCGATATTGAACAAAACAGGGTCATTAAAATTTTCACCGTAGTTACGGTGATTTTTATGCCTCCCACCGTAATTGCAAGTGCTTATGGCATGAATTTTAAGTATATGCCCGAATTAGGAAAAGTTTGGGGATACCCTTTCGCACTTGTTCTTATGTGCCTTTCATCGGTGATGACTCTTTTGTTTTTTAAACGAAAAAAATGGTTATGAAAAAAATCATTTGATATATTTTCCAGCTTTGCTGCTCTTAACTGAGCCCCTGATTCTTGCTCGTCTTTTTCAGGTTTCTGCGGGACTCGATATTTCTTGCGCGGGCAAGTTCACGCATGTCCTTGGCTTTGTCTGATTCGTCGATGATTTCCCTGCCAATGATCTCTTCAAGCACATCTTCCATGGATATAATACCGGTCATGGTGCCATATTCGTCAACGACGATAAAAAGGTGCTGTCTGCGATCAAAGAAATCAACGAGAATTCGGTTAAGTCTGGCCATTTCCGGGACAAAATGGGCAGCTTGTTTGAACCTTGTCAGTGGCAGCTTGTTTTTACCTTCCGCAGCTGCTTGAAGGATATCCTTCCGCATGACGATACCGGTGACATTATTAGGCCCCCTATTGAAAATAGGAATTCGACTGTGACTGCTGAGTTCGGTCAACTTAGCAACGGCATTGCCGACGGTCATGTGTTCGTTGAGGGAGAAAGTGACAGTTCTCGGAGTCATTACTTGTCGAACGATTTTGTTTTTAAGATCAATGATATTATTGATCACTTTCTCTTCGCTCTCCTCTATATCGCCGGATTCTCGTGATAGTGTAGCAATTGTTTGGAGCTCCTCCGCTGAAATTGTTTCATCAGCTTTTTTCGGCAGCAAGCCGGTTATAGTTCGACATAGCCAGATAATGGGTTTAAGGAGGAGCACCATTGTTCGCAATGGATAGGTGATGTAGGGTGCCAGTTTGAATGCGTAATTCACTCCGATGGTTTTCGGTATAATCTCAGAGAAAATAAGAATAGCAAAGGTAAAGGAAGAGGAGAACAGGATAAGGTTATCATCTCCGAAGATCTTTGCTGCAGAAGCACCGGCAACCGAAGCGCCAATCGTATTGGCAATTGTATTCAAAGTAAGTACCGCAGTAATGGGCTCGTCAATATCCGACTTAAGGTTTTGGAGATGTTCGCCGGCGGCATGTCCAGTTTTCTTGAGCATTTCAACCTGGCTGCTGCTGATTGAGTAGAGAACTGCCTCACAAAGTGAGCATATCGCGGATAATACTACGGCAAGAGTGACAGATATGACAAGACTTTGAATCACTGCTTGATACTCCAGTAAAAGGATTTTTTGCCATTTAAAGAAAAGAAGGCAAATGTCATTGAAATTAATTGATTGGTAATGAAATTCTTAAATATTTTGTAACGATATTTGAATTATACTTTAAATTGCATGATAATAAAGTGTGAAGAAGAAAGTCTCTGCGAAATTCTCCCAAGGTGTCTGATGAAGAGCACAAAGCTTATTGTTTCCTCTAAGAAAATTGAAGAATATGCAGGAGACCTGCTGGTCGTCCTGGTGGCTCTGGACGACCAGGGGATCTCTGTTGCGGATGATCTTTTTCGACCGCTTCTCGAATTTCTAGTAGAATATAAAGAATTTTCCGCAAAAAAAGGCGAACAGCTTCAGTTGTACCCTCCTTTTGGACCGTTGGCGGGAAAATTTAAATGCCGAAGACTGCTCTTAGTAGGGTTAGGGTGTTGGAGTGACCACACCGACATCAATGTTGCAAACGAATTGCTACGCACCGCAGGTGGAGGCATAGCCAACCAATGTAAAAGTTGCAAGGCAATAAATATTGGTGTTTGCATTCCTACCTCCATCGGCATATCAGAGGTCGCCATAGGTGAATATTTGAGTGAAGGTGTGCTCCTTGGTGACTATAGATTTGTTAAGTATAAGACTCAAAGAAAGGATGAAGACGCTTATCCAGGTCTTGCCAAGATAGAGCTGCTTGGCAGCACGAATGTCAAAGCAGTGCGACGGAGCGCTGCAAAAGCCGGAAATAGTGCCAATGCTGTGATTACTGCCAGAGATATGGCAAATGAACCGGGCAATGGATGGACTCCCTCGCATTTCTCCAAATATGCGATGGAAATCGCGGAGAAGCTTCAACTGCATTGCACGATCCTTGAAAAAACGGATCTGATCGATCTCGGCATGGGCGGCATGATTGCCGTTAATCAAGGCTCGGAGGAACCACCGAAATTTGTTATTCTTGAATATATTCCAGAGAAAAAGGGTGAAACCGTACTCTTGGTAGGTAAGGGCCTTACTTTTGATTCAGGAGGGATCAGTTTGAAACCTGCCCAAGGCATGATGGATATGAAGTATGACATGTGCGGGGGAGCTGCAGTACTCTCAGCGATGGTTGCCATCGGTCGTGAAAAACCCGACGTAAGGGTGGTAGCCATAGTTCCGGCTACTGACAACATGGCCGATGGCAAGGCTTTGAAACCAGGAGATGTTATTACTCATTATGGTGGAATTACTTCTGAAATTGAAAGCACAGATGCGGAAGGACGGTTGATACTTGCCGATGCGCTGGCCTATGGGATTGAAAAATTTCAACCGGATTGTGTCATTGATTTGGCGACACTCACCGGGTCGGTGATTATAGCCCTTGGGCACCACTATTCCGGCCTGCTGAGCAACAATGATCAATTGGCGGAAAAACTTATCGAAGTTGGTGCCGTCTGTGGTGAACCCCTCTGGCGCTTGCCTCTGGGAGAGATGTATGTCAAACAGATCAAGTCACAGGTTGCGGATATTAAAAACACTGGAGGAAAACCGGCTGGGTGCATTACCGCCGCAGAATATTTACATCAATTTGTCGGAAAAATTCCATGGGCTCACATTGATATCGCTGGAACAGCTTGGGATTTCACTGAAAAAACATATATTCCCAAGGGTCCTTCCGGGGTTGGGGTAAGAATCCTGATTGAATTTCTTCGGCGATGGGAAAATGGCAAGATGGTCTCAATCATTGTTGATTGCTTAGATGCGAAAAATCCTCGTCATTGATAGTGAAAATCTCGTTGCTGATGTTTGCCGCATCACTCTCGGTAAGCTCGGCTATGAGGTCTATTGTGCTTTCAGCGGTGAGCATGCTGTTGAAATTGCCGAAAATATTACTTTTGATTTGGCCATTGTCAATAAACTGTTGGAAGGTATTACCGGCATTGAGGCTTTTGAAATTATCAGGCAAACCAATCCTGCGCTTGGAGGTGTACTCATAACCGGCCATGCAAGTCTCGATATGGTTATTGAGGCCATGAATAACGGTTTCACGAGATTATGCAAAAAACCTCTTGATCCCAAGGAGCTTGTCGCGGCAGTCAAAGAGACTTTTAAAATCGCCGATATGCGAGAAGATATTACCAGGATGAGGACGCTTCTTCCCTTGTATGATCTTGGAGAAAGGTTCTTTGCCGCGGAAACAGAGCAGTCGGTTTATGAAGAACTCGTCGATGCGGTTGCCCAAGAAATAGATGTCCAATTTGTTTCAGTGATGATGTTCGATCCTCTCACCCAACTGCTGAAACTTGTAGCGCATCGAGGTCTGAAGGATGAAATTGTAAAGGATTTAACCATAAGACCCGGTGAACATATCGTCGGCAAGGTATTTCTCTCTAAAAATCCCGCAATTTTCAACCGGGCCAGCCAATATCTGAGCCCCTATATCAATTTACTTAAAAGAGAGGAGCTGTCAGCCGCAATTTCCTTTCCCATCATCAGCAGAGGCAAGGTTCTTGGGGTGTTGAACGTCAGTGAAACACGAGACCGGGCGGAGTTCAGTGAAGCCGATACTGAAATGCTGTCAGTTATCACCAGTCAGGCGATGATGGCGCTGAAAAATGTTCGTTTTATTCGAGAACGGGAGAATGACAGCAGAATAAGGGCACTCCTTGAGCAGTATGTGTCGCCAGAGGTTTCAAATCTCTTGATGGACAGTCAGATGGATCTACTGGAGGTCGGAAATGTGCAGGAATTGACGGTACTGTTTGCCGACATTCGCAATTTCACCCTTCTTGTGCAGCATTTGCCGCCGGCTACCTTGCGACTTTTTCTGAACAGCTTTTTTGAATTGTTCGCCCAGATTGTTTTTTCATTTCAGGGAATGCTTGATAAATTCATGGGTGATGCGGTGCTGGTGATATTCGGCGCTCCGGTAAAAATCGCAAAACCAAGCCATGCTGCAGTTATGGCTTCAGAGAAAATAATGCGTGAATTTGAACAATTACGGATTTTTTGGGTGCAAAAAGATCGAATCTTCGAGAAAATTGGTCTGGGGATTGGAATAAGCCGAGGACCTATGTTTCTCGGCAATGTTGGTTCGGCTCGTCGACTCGATTATACAGTCATTGGCACTGACGTCAATATTGCTCAACGCCTGGCAGCGGAGACGTTGTCCGGTCAGATTCTCCTTACCGACCGGGTCTATCACCATCTCGATGGCGAGTTTAAGATAATGATGGAGAGCAAGCGTCGACTTCGGGGAATGGAGTCAGAGGTCAAGGTTTATTCCTTATCAATCGAAGGTGTTGCGACATTAACCTGATGTGATCTCCCTATTAACAAAGGCTTACTCTAAGGTCGTTGTAATGCGCCACGTTTTTTGGCCGAAGGTGATTTCATCCAAAGCCTGGAGTTTTCTGCCTCGTTTGGTTTCAATCTTGCCATTTACCTGTACTTCGCCATTTTGTATTTTCATCGTCGACTCAACGCCATCCTGAACCACTCCGGCAAGTTTCAGAAATTGCCCAAGGCGAATGGGGAGCTTTGAAATTGCTAGATTTTCAGATTGATTAACCAATATTTACTCCTTAGAAATTGATGATTGCAAGAGAGTTTCAGGATTCACCCAATTCATGAGAAGCAGGCAGCAGGGGGAGTACACTTTTTGCCAAAATGAATCGAATTCCCAAAATTCGTGTTGTAAAAGGAAGAGTAGAATCACTGTAAAACAGTTCGAATTCTTGAAAGAGTATGGTATAAATAAAAGTTGTTACTTATTGATCTGTTACATTTTATCTCAATTGTCAGGGACCGCTTTTTAAACTCATTCGATTCGAATGGTCTTTCAATATGAAATGAAAGGTTGTTTTCTATAATAATTTCCATAAGGGAGTATACATTATGCAGATGAATTCAGCAGTTAAAAAAATGGCTTGTGGCTGCGCTTTACTACTCATGCTGAACATGTTATCCGGCTGTTCAAGCAGTCGACCCGATAGCACGCAATCCATGAAAGAAGATGAATTAGCCCCTGTGTCAACGATGGTAGAGAGCTACGGTGATATTGAGTTGCCGATCGAAATGGTCCTCAATCCGGCACAAAGCATGGCGATGCGTACAGATTCCTTTCAGGGTGGCATACATGTATACAGGGGCAGGGTGCAGATCAGTTCTTTGCGCGATTATATAATTGCCTCCATGCGCAATCATAAATGGAAACTGGTCGGTGAAGCTTCTTATAAAAATGCCATGCTGGCCTTTACAAAACCAAACAGAACGTGCATGGTGGTGCTGTCTGAAGATGCTGTCAGTTACTTTGGAAAGACCCAGGCGAATCTCTATGTTACCGTTGATTTGATAGCGGCGGGGCGTGTCAACCCGTTTGGCGAGCCGATAACAAAATAACACGTTCGTGAACGGGGAGGTCCTGTCGATCTGATCAGGCAAAATGGTTAAGGTGTTAATCGGAAAGGATAAGATCTACTACCCATAACTCAATAACCACCTGCTGCCGGTAGGTGGTTATATCCGGTAGCACTATGTAATCCAAAGGATGGAAAAATGCTGGGACTGGAGAGTATCACTCCTTGTTCACCAACTTTTTTATTCTTTCGGCACGCTTCCTTCGGTCTTTTTCCTGGCGCTTATTTTCTTTAGCGAGGTTGAGGTCCTCGGCAATCTGCAGCTTTATCCACCAGCAGAAGGCAGCAAGCAACATCATCACTATGATTGAAGTATCTTTATCCATCACTGTATCTCCATTTTTCCAGAGCAATCGTCTCTGAAAAAGAATTACATACTTGATTGTAACAACGTGTAACTGAGTTACGTAAGCAATATTGACAGAAAAGTCGGTTCATTCAGGGATTAATAATATCTTGAAATCTCATTGCAAATTAGGCTCAGAAGGGCTTTGTTCTCAATAAACTGATAATCACATAACGCAACGGTAATGTGAAGG
>JAZDOW010000126.1:0-6129 GCA_043798185.1 Pseudomonadota bacterium
CAGAAGGAAAGGATTTATCTACAGCGATGTGTTCCACGAAGGGGGTCGTGCAGGATTTATTTTATCAATGAGTATGCACTTTGCTTCAAAGAACAAAAAGACCAGTAAATTCTTAGAAAAATGGATTGAGGAAATGGCTGCTGCCGATCAAAGAAAACGTGAATCAAATTAGATAGATCAATAATAAAAAATATAGTTGGTATAGAAACCAGGTGCCCCTGGTGCGGTAGAGTTGCTATCTGTAGCCTAAGTAAGAGTATTTGGTGCCGACATTGCAAAAGTGGAACTAAAATAGAGCGGGGCACGGTACATATAATTTGGAGATATATTGACTTTTAGGACATCAGTTTCTGCTTCCATCTGGAAGGATGCAAACCAAAATTTTGATGCATATACTGTTTAAGCAACTCCGAGCTTGAACTATCTCTTAGCTCAATTGTCTGATTTTCTATCTTTTTTGCAGAAAGCTGAACTATCTACCATCTTTTTGGAAACTTTTGCATCGCCATACGGATATGATAAAAACGCCAAATTATTGTGGGCAGTTATTCTTGCATCGTAAGAATGAACAAGCTAGAGACAGTATGGATCGAAGAATTAAAGACTTAGCCGTCGTGCTATTGTTGTTTTTGGTAATCGGAGCCTTTCACGGCAACCCGGTTCAAGCTGCAGAAAAAAAGGTCAAAGAGCGGTTGGCAGTGCTCGATCTAGAAGCCAAATACGGTATTGACAAGGGCCTCGCCGAGGCGCTCTCAGTCATTGTCCGCGACAAACTCCACGGATTTGGGGAATACGAGGTAATGAGTCAAAGCGATATCCAAGCGGTGGCAAGCCGTGAACGACTGAAGCAGGTGCTCGGCTGCGATGACGATGGCAGCCAATGCCTGGTTGATTTTGGCCGGGCGATCGGCACGCGCTTTATGGTGGCAGGTGATATCTCAAGGTTAGGCGCAACTTATACAATAAGCCTCAGAATGCTCGACACAAAAGGTGAGGGAGCGAGCGTTAAAAACAGAGTAAGTGAAAGTTGCAAGTGCAATGAGGACGCACTAATCGGCACGGCACAAGATGTAGCGGCCAAGTTGCTGGGTAAAACGACGGCAACTGTGGTAAAAAAATCCGAAGAAGAGGCCAAAAAGCTTGTCGAAGAAAAAAGTAACACGGCAGCAACCGAGCAAAAGCGGTTGGCTGAGGAGCGGCGCAAGGCGGAAGAAGAAAAGCAGCGTCTAGCCGTTGAGGTCGAGAAACTGCAAAAGGACAGAGGACAGGCAAAAATCAAAGCTGAACAACCACGGGTTGTCAATAAAAATAAACCTGCCTCAGTGGCTTCCAGTACAAATCCCCTCTCCTTAACCAATAAGACCCATATCGATCCGACCACCGGCATGGAATTCGTTTTAGTTCCGGGTGGCTGTTTTCAAATGGGCGACACCTTCGGCGATGGTCAGTCGAATGAGAAGCCGGTGCATGCCGCATGCGTCGATGCGTTCTATTTAGGAAAATACGAAGTAACGCAAGGCCAGTATCTGACTGTGATCGGCAATAATCCATCAAACTTCAAAAAGAGTAATAACTATCCGGTAGAAATGGTTAGCTGGAATGATACCCAGAATTTTATCCGTCTGTTGAATGGTAAATCTGGTTGCAAGTACCGACTTCCGACCGAAGCGGAATCAGAATTTGCGGCAAGATCGGGTGGCAGAATTGAGAAATACGCTGGTGGCAATAATATTGATGTAGTAGCCTGGTATAAAACCAACAGCGGAAGTAGTACTCATCCGGTTGGTCAGAAGCAACCGAATGGTCTCGGCCTATATGATATGACCGGAAATGTCTGGGAATGGTGTGAGGATGTGTATGAAAGCGGCTATTATAGCAAGAGCCCCAAGAGTAACCCAGAAGGACCATCGTCGGGCTCGGGCCGAGCAAATCGTGGCGGTGGATGGTACGACGACCCGGGCGGTGCCCGGGCAACTGCCCGCAACGGGGACACACCTGCTACCACTGGCATCGCCCTCGGCTTCCGGCTTGTTCTCTCTGTTGAGCGACAGTAAGCTAGGAGTAAGATGACCAGGGGCACTACAGGTCAGTTAGGTTGGCAGCCCCCTTTAACGACACGACTGAACAAACCAGAAGAACCTATTACAATATTCATTAAAATGGTTTTGATTTGACTATCAACGATATCGAACATACACAACCTAAAGTCAGGTCGCCACAGGCTAATGAACTCTGTGAACGTTTCCACAAAACGATCCTTTGAAAATTCTATCAGGCGACTTTTCGAAAGAAAACCCTTTCTAATCACGACCAACCACAGGATGAGCTCAATGCTTGGCTTTTCAACAATAACAATGAATGGACGCATCAGAGAAAAATGTGTTGTGGACACGAAATCCGATGGGAGCATTTGTGGCTGAAATAATAATATGGCAGGATAAAAAACTGAGCTGAATTTGGTCTGACAGGACCCTTAAAATTAGCAACTCTCAGATCAAGACGAGACCCCAACTGATTAGCCGCATACTCGCTTGTTATGATTACGCTTCTTTTGAAGTGGGCCTGTTTACAAAAATATTCGAATAGTAGGGAACCTTGGTGTCCAAATGTTGACCGAGTTCCTTTTATCATTAATTTTTTCTGCAATTATCAATATCTTCTACACATTTTTTTAGGTCTGCGCCTACAAAACCAGCATGTCTATTTATGTAATCCTCGTCGATTTCATCGATATGGGACACCATGTGACTACCAAAACTCTCAATAGATCCCACCAGCCAAGCTGTCCAACCTGAATGACAATATCCAAACAAAACTAATCCCCAGAAATGATGCCATGCTCCGTAATTATCGCCCATGCCGACCTGTTCCTCGGTGATAATCTGTAACTTCCTTGCCAAACACAGGCGCTCTCGATCAGGATAGTACCAAAACCTAGAAATAATGTTTGCAATGGTCAGCACAGACAAATAGACATCTCCGGTATTAAGAAAATAACTTTGTCGAAAAATGGAATGTAGCGATACAGAACGGTCTGGTTGCGATAAAATCCAACTCGCAAGATCGCCTTCTAAACCTGTATAAAAATATAAGGATGAGTCGCCATAGGTGAGGACCCAAAAAATCTTTGAAAAAGATAAATATGGGTTAGAAAAATGCTCAGGATCATTAAATATAGAAGGACTCCAAGTATGGCAAGTACCTTTTTTCGGCAGTATATGGGAGAAACCATCTTCTTTTAGAGTGCCGATCAAAACATCATTCCTGTAAACCCAGTGCTTTCGGTCGTTTTTGTCATATTCAACTTGGATGCTATCACCGCAATAACCGCTAAAATCATCAAGTGGTATTGGATCATAATCTTTGGAATATATCGTTCGCAAACGAGACAAATTCGTAATAAGGTTGTCGTAACCTTTGCCTGTCAGTGTGTTCCAAGCGACAGTAGGGACCGTTGCCTTCAGTATACTCAGCAACGCATAATCTCCTTCGGGATCTTCAAGTTTATAGCAAGCTTGTTGATAGTTCAGCAATGTACCGAGTGGTTTGTTTTTAAATTCATTCAATTCAGAAGAATTATAGTGTGTACCATCTTTTTGTCCTATGGGAGGGAGAGCACATCCGACTAATAGCAGAACAATGACTAGACTGACGATGACTGAAAGAAATATTTTGAGCATAAGATAGGTCGTTGCCTTTTGCGGATTCCTAAATAAGATTCATTCAATCAAAAAATGGCACAGCGTCAACGTTTCCTCACCACAATTTTAAGATTAGTGTAGAAAATATTTTAATACTTGAACCAATGACGACCAATATTCTAATGCTAATCAAGTTTTAAGAGATCGAGATTCAACACCAACGCTATCGACCAGCATTATAATAACAAAACTTTGCATTTGCCCAAAATCTGATCCCGATCTTTCAATGATTTTTGCATTTCAAAGCGGGCTGAATGTCTGGAGAATAAGATATCGTCAACACTATGTAAAACTGCTTTTCACATTTGTGTTTTGCCGTTCACATTCGGACAAGATTTCAAAACCTAGAAGAGAGCTCGTGAGAACGAATTAATGACATCCACCCATTAACAAATGAATATCATCAACAATCTCTTCTTGAACTATGGATTTGGCTCAACCGACCACGATATGTTGCGGATGCCAATATTTCTGTGTTGTCCGAACTTGTCGCTGAAATAATGGCATGGTTCTGGGGGGTGCATAGCGAATCTGTCTTTGAATTCCGAGAAAGTGGGTTGATAGACTTCTATTATGCCAGAGCATTACCTGTAGCGGGTGGTTGAGTCAAGGATATAGCCCAAATCTCTTCTGCTAAAGAGCAGATTAACCTGTTGCCATTTTTGTGAAACGTTTATTTTGGTAAGAGTTTTTTTAAAAAATAAATGTTATAAATTCGGTACTATTTGTCATGTAAATTTGGGTATCATTCTTTACACTTTTCAGGAGACCAAAATGAATAAAGGTGTGATGGGGAAATCATTGACCATTAACAGGAGTTTGTCTGCGACACTAACCGGGTTAAGTTTGTTTGTATTAGTTGGCTTGATGCTGGCTTGTGCTGAAACACCGACAAAGAACACTGCGTCACTACCAATATCACCATGGGGTGACAATTTTTTGTATTCATATGATCCTCCAGAAATAAAACCCGCTGCTTCGGTTAAAACTACAATTGCAATTGTTAGTCCCGATTATTCGAATAAAAGCATGAATCCAGACTATAATAAAGTCGCAAAAGGACTAGCTAGATCCATTGCTGCTGACTTTGATAAAGTAATCGTTGCAAAAGGCATGACGGTAACAGGACCTTATGACAGTCTTGACATGATGGCCTATCCAGACAAGAAAAACGCTGATTTATCTCTTACCCCAGAGTTCTTTTTTAATACTCAAAGCAGAGACCTTGATGATTGGAAAAACAAAGACCGTAATCTACATAAAACCGTTGAAGTAAGATTAGATGGTTCAATAATTCTTGCCTTACGAGAACCGTTGTCATCGGAAAAAATATGGATCAAAAAAATTCCCGTGGCAGACCTTTCAGAAGAAGCAATTGTAATTGCACAATCTGTTCCAGTTTATAGGAAACAGGGCGATTTCATTCCTGATAGTTATCAACCTGGCAAAATTCTTTATGATGGGAGACAAGACGCTGTTGCGAATATGATAAAAAAGCTTTATCCGGCTATAATGAATACCGCTTGGAAATACCTTGACACTCAAGAAATTAATATTTTGAAGGAAAAAGCCAAAGAAATTAGAGTCAAAAAAGTGTATTAAAGCTGATGTCATCTAGAGAAATATTTGCAACATATATTTTTCATTGGGTTCCTGAAAAGGCAATTTATATCGACGGGCATACCCTTCCTTGGGATGCCCGTTGTTCTGGAATTTATGTTGGAATCGGTTTTGGCCTTGTATGGATATTACTTACTGCTACTAGATCCTGTAAGCTACCTAAACTTCCTATATTGTGTCTGAACACAATCATGTTTTTCCCGCTGTTTTTCGATATTATTACACTGTGGCTTAAGATCAGAAACCCTTCCAATGATATCCGCTACCTTACAGGTCTCATGTTTGGTAGCAGTTTGAGCGTTTATATATATCCTGTATTCGTTTCTATTCTATCTGAGAACTCTAATGGAAAGAGCTGCATGAATACATATCGAGCATATGTCTGTTTTTTAATATCCATAATATTTATTTTCTTTCTTAAAAAATTGGATAATAATTTTGCATTTTCGATTTCTTATGGATTAGCAGTTTTTGGTTTCGTTGGGATATTTGCTATCCTATTAACTAATTCTTTTATCTTAATTATTCGACAATGAAGAGTGAGTGATTAATCAACTATTCCTGCTCAGATGGAGTAAGTTACAAAAAGAATGCCATCTAGTCCTAATTCAGCCTTTTGCTTTCTCCACACTCATCCAACGTTTGGCCTATTAAATTACAATCAAAGCTTAGGCGCCGCGCATAAATAACTGTCGCATTTAAGGGTTAATGTAGTAGTTCCATTCACCGTGGAATTCATGGCGTATAATTTTGATGGCAGCCAGTTCAGCGTCTGAAACTTTTTGCTTAGTGGGATAAATATTTTCAT
>JAZDOW010000130.1:0-2674 GCA_043798185.1 Pseudomonadota bacterium
GGCATGCTTAGGTGATTTACCTGTATTACCATGATTGGGTGGCAATGTTCCCATTTCGGCCAAGTGCTTCTGTCGTCGCTTCAGGCGATCTAACGATTCACCATGGTAGAACAAAAACATGGAACGACACACGGGGCGATCAGCGTTGATGAAATAGTCGAATCGCTGACGTTCCCTTCGACTGCTTTTACGTGCGGACACGGAATGCTCGGATGACCGCATAAACGTCTGTAATTTACCAATGATGAAACTATGTTGCTCATTCCAGGACATCAGACGGAAGTTCTCACGAGCCTCAAGCACCTCGCTAACGCTAAAAAACTGCTCACAATTCTGACCACAGGAGCAAGGGGTAGACAAGAAGCGTGAAACTTCTTCTCTTTCAGCAATACGCATCGTTACATCAATTTTTCGAGATTCATTCTCAGTTGCTGAAGGAACACGCTCAAGTCGATCTGGGAAAAAGGGCTTCAAGTACTCATCTTCATATTCTTGAAGAGAGATCTCAAGATCTTGAATGGCTTGATCTGTTATTTTAGTCTTTTGGGGCATCATATCGAAAAATATCATGTCCTCAGATGTTAGGCAAGTGTGCTCTTATCAATTGAAAACTCTATTCACCCGAAGGTAGGTTTTGTCAGATAACACGCCATATTTCGAATGTGTGAATATCTGACGAGCAATATCACCACTCATTATGCATCATATCAGGGCCGGTATTTTACCGCGAACCGGCGAACGAGTAAAAGTTATGCTGATATTTCAACTCAAGTGAAAGTCAGTTTCACGAAGACAGATGAAATCGACCCGGATATTTTGGAAGCAAAGCCCTGAGCCATATAAGGGTGTACCCCATTAGACGAACAATCAGCAGGGGCGATTCTACGGCGTTTGATAAGAGAAGCCAGGATGGACAAGGAGGCCCAAAATGATAAAATTTTCAGACGGACTTAATATTGATACATCAGGGCCAATGCGGAAATGGCAAGGGCCGGATGGATGGTACGTCATCGGTCAAGGCTTTCTGATTCCATGCAAAGATGAGCAGGAAGCCGACTGGACATTGCAGGATATGGAAAACGCTCCAATGGCCCGAATTAAGGAGTAATTACGTCATGGAACCAAAAGAGGCAGTTGTTTATTATAGGGTCAGTTCAGAAAAGCAGCGGGAAACGCAATCCATAACATTGCAAAAAATCAAATTGACGACATTTGCAAAAGATAAGGGTTACGTCATTATCAAAGAATTCCAGGATGATGGAATTAGTGGTGAATCCATCAGCAAACGGCCAGGATTCCAGGACTGTCTTGAATATATTTCAGATGGAAAAATAGATTATTTACTGGTGTTCATGGTGGACAGGATCGGCAGATTTGCAGCCAGAAAAGACCGGAATCAAGTCGTAGAACTTCTGGAAGAATCCAAAACCACTGTTGACAGCCCCTATGACGGGCAATTCCGATATGACAATGAATCCGATATGAACGCCCTTGAAGTAGCCCTGAACGAATCCCGCAGGGATAATGTCAAGCGTGGAATTCGGGTTCATGAGGGGCACATGGCAAAAAGGCTTGCTGGGGGCTTCAGCGGCGGCAGAACCCCTTATGGAATCCGTTATAACAAGAAAACCGGCTTCACCATCGACCCAGCGGAGAAAGGGACTTTGGAAGAGATATTCAAGCAGATTACCGCGGGCATGGGGATGACACTTCTACGGGATCATCTGAATGCGAATCTGGAACGGTTTCCAAAACGGTTTCGTAAATTCAAAGGTCGTCCAATCACTTTATGGAGTGATATCCACATCTGGTTTATCGCACATAACGATTTTTACTTCACAGGGATCATCCAGCCTACAAAGGAAAGTTTGGAAAAAGGTATCCCAATGCTGGACACCGGAATAAAACTATTTCCCCAGTCAGTGATTGAGCATGCAAGAAGAGAGATGGCCACTCGGCGATTCCGGCATATTGACAACCAGATGGAAGGCCGAAAGCGAACTCATGCGCAGCAAGGCAAGATTTTTTTTACTGACGTGCTTCTTCATGGGCTTGTCCGTTGCAGCCACTGCGGCTGCAAACTCGGACTGCACCAAATCCGCAATCCATCAGGGAAAATTCACAGATATTATATTTGCAGAAACCACACACGGAGAATATGCCCTTTAAAAACCATCAACACCAGAAATCTCGATAAGTCAGTATGGAACACTTTTGTAAAAACGATTGAAGACCCTGACAGTATGAAAGCCCTTATCATGCAAGGTGAGTTCCTTGTGGACAAAGACCGGGCTTCACAGGAAACAGCACTTACAAAAGCAGGCTCAGATCTTTCCAAACTTCATGATACAATTGGACGAATAAAGGATTTGTACCAATGGGGGGATATCAATAAAGATGATTACCATGAGCGCACGGAACGGATGCAGCGCCTTGTGAAGCAAAAGCAGGAGGAAGTATACCGACTGGAAGCGTCCATTCTTCGACCGAAAGAGATTGAAAACGCCGTTGGAGAGGCCACCGAGTACGTTACCAACCAGAATTTCCGGAAATTTGTACATAGGTTTGTACCGGAGAAACTCCATACCACATAATATGTGTTAAAATAGCAACTTGCAGTCGGAATTTGCACTTGACTTATGCCTGAAGTATATGTACAAAATTGTACATATAC
>JAZDOW010000074.1:0-5133 GCA_043798185.1 Pseudomonadota bacterium
CTGAGTTACGTAAGCAATATTGACAGAAAAGTCGGTTCATTCAGGGATTAATAATATCTTGAAATCTCATTGCAAATTAGGCTCAGAAGGGCTTTGTTCTCAATAAACTGATAATCACATAACGCAACGGTAATGTGAAGGCTACTACATTTTATTCTGGTTAAAGGGCGTTTAGTTGTGTTGTCTATTGAGCAAGCAAATAGTGTGCCAGATGGAAAGAGAGTGTTTCGAGTGGCTTGTGTCTATTGATAGAACTTTGGAATATAATAGTTTTAAGCATCATTCGTTCCTGTCGACAATATGAGTCTAAATCCGACAGACTCCTCTAGAGATTATCGACAAAGCCGCCGGGAAGATTCCGGCTAGTCTTCAGCGACGGTTTGCAGCTATTTCGTGTCAAAGTCTAGCCGGGATGATGAGGGATAAGTTGATTCACGAGTTGGGGTAAGTTGGGAAGTTGTATGGCAGACAGTCAAGGAGGATATTCCGGTGGTGCGCATTAGTGTTTTGGAGAAGATGCAAGCAGAAGAAGGTTGAATCGGTGCTACAGGTAGACTATTTGGGGTTTTACGAGTCCCTCACTGATCGGATTAAGCCAAGAGCAGACTTGACCCCTTTTTTCTTTTTGACCCTTTTTGCATTCTAGAAAACTGGCTTGAGCAACGCTCTCTCGCTCAGATCCTGGATTGGTTCGACTGCATTGAAACCACAAAGGTACAGACTGTCATGGGCAGCTATCGATGGCCCACCGAATCGGTGGCCAGAGACAGGCTGCTCTTGAAGTACTTGGGGAGTGGATACCAAATAGTGTACGCTTTATCCGACTTTCAAGGTTGTAATGCAATAAAAACACTGACCGACTTCGGTGAAATCTGTAGGGAACTTGGGTTTGCCCTTTTTACTTTCGGTCCGGTCGCCGGAGGTGAAGGGTTGGCGGGTTGTACACGAGGATGAAAGAATCTTTAATGTCTGGAATCTGACCTATAAATTCGGGGACAAGCTGAACCAGAGTTTCAGGTGCAGCACCATATTTTTTAATGTATGTTTTAATAGCTACTTGAATGTCTATTGCCTGTTCGAATATCATGATTTCCTGCTGATAACGGGCATGAACCCCCTCATCTTTCTCGCTGGCCACCATGGTTTTAAGCGATATCAAGCCAGCGACAAGGTCGCCGCCTTGGGCCAATAAAAGGGCTGCTAGGTGTGCAAACATGGGCGGCGCATTGGGGAGCTTTGCGGCTTCCTCAAAAGCTTTTGCACCCTTAATAGGTTCGTTCATAGACATGAAAAAATTAGCTCCATGAAAGAAGCGGAGTAGAAGGTGCTCCGGGTAGGCCAGTATTCCAGTCTCTAAAATAGTGTTTGTCTCGACAGCAGCCTCAAGTGAGACGTGTGGAAGAAAAGCCTGGCAGATAAAATAGGGGTCGAGGAAACGTGGATAGAGTCTAGTCATGACCCTAAGGTTATTGCCCAGAGCACCCGCGTAGCTAGTTTCTGGAGTTCCCGGCGGGACGCCACCTAAAAACACGCAGGTTCGAATAAAGAGCATCTCAGCAGCAAGTTGTTTGAGATAACCGGTGGTGATCTGGTAAAAGGTGGCAGGCATGGCTGCTTGCAGGAAAATCTCCCTTTCCAGTCCTTTTTTTTCCTGGAAGGCAAACAAACTGCCATAAAGAAATATTAAGCCACCCAGCAAGATAAAGCGCGCGCTTTTCATTGCAGGTCTCGTCGTTTATAGATTATACAGGCAAGCCACAGAACAATAATCATGTACATTGTTGCCAGAAAAAATGGAAGTGCCAATTGTGGTAGCGCTGGAACTGTATCATTTGACGCGATCAGGGTCTTGAAGTCCAGCCAGGAGAAGTCCGGGAAGACAGCAGTTAACCATTTAAGTATGGTGTCCAGAAACTGATTAGAATCGGAAGAGATTTTTTGTTTAACAGACTCTCTGACCACAGGCAAACCGAAGCAGATAAAATAATAGCAGAGGGAAAGGAGCAGCACCGGAAAACTTCCACGCACTGCACTGGAAATCAAGAGAATAACAGCAAGAATCATCAATTGAATCCAATATAATCCCAACAAGGCTAACAGGTAAAAAGGAAATGAAAGATGCTGAAAGTAGACTTCAGCCACCGATCCTTTGATAAAATTCAGCAGCAGCCAGCCCATTGTTCCCAAAATGCAATTCAGTAGCAAGAGAAGAAATGCCAGACCGGCAAAGATTCCGAGACTATATTCTGTCCTGGAGATGGGACGAGCCAGATAAGAATGCAGAACCCCACGTTCATTGTCCCAGGCCATTATCTGGACAGCGTGAAAAAGAAGAAAAACAAAACCAGTCAGCCAGATGATGGAAAAGAGAAAATCGTTGGAGGCCCTGCCGATATCTCTTGGGATAAAATTAAAAAAGAGCAGTCCACTTGTAACGCCAGCAAGAGCAAAAAGGATGAGTCCGATAAGTGCATGACGGCGCAGGCCATCGAGGACAATGAGTCTTGCCAGGGCTGTAATCCGTTTAACCATGGTTTTCCTCCCGCCTGACCCGGTTAACAAAGGCCTCGGCCAGTGTGAGAGTCTGCTCTTGCATCACTAGTTCGTCGGGAGTGCCAAAAAAGAGTTTCTTTCCCTTGTGGAGAAGCAGAACATTGTCCACAAGCCGATCAACATCCTCGAGAATATGGGAACAGAAGAGTAATGTCTTGTTACTTTCTTTTAATTGATAAATCAGATCGATGATTTTTTTCCGACCCATGGGGTCAAGTCCGCTCATCGGTTCATCAAGGATTAGCAACTCAGGGTCATTAATAAGGGCGATAGCAAAGTTGGCACGCTGCTGCATACCCTTGGAATAGGTGCGTAAAGGACGTCGTCTTGCCCCCCAGAGGTCAAGCATATTTAAAAGCTCCTGAGAGCGTTGTTTCAGTAGATCTTTGGCTATACCACAACTCTCTGCTGTAAAGCGGAGTAGGTCAAGGACGCAAAGGTTGGCAGGAAAATTGGCAACTTCCGGAAGGTATCCAATTCTCCGGCGAAGTTGCGGAGTATCCGGGGATGCCTGAAAAAGCCGAATTGTCCCCTTGTTTGGCCGAATAAAATCCATGAGCAGCTTGATAGCGGTGGATTTGCCGGCGCCATTGGCACCAATAAGACCGATGGTCTTGCCTTGTTCCAGGGAGAAAGAAAGATCGTCAAGGGCCATATGAATTGGGGTGCCGATTTCTTTGGTATAGGCCTTGGAGACTGTTTGGAAATTGATCATGGTCAAAGTGTCAAAGTTGGTTATGGTTTTTACCCATCATCCAGCTTGAATCTTGAGGAGCCGGATGGCAACAATGCGCCCACAAGCAGCTCAACTCCTCAAATCAAAAAAAAGTTGTTGGAGAAAAGCAAACCGTCTGCCCACTCTCCTTCCGACTGAATGGAAAAACCATTAATTTGTATGATGGGCAATGTATCGTATTTAAGAATATAGCTAAAATAACCGAGAGAGAAAAACAAGTAAACGATATAAAGAGGTTTCTTTCTTCATTTCCCTCCTCTTTCCAGGAAAACCATGAACAAAGATATTTTGAGACCCGACTCAGTCTTTTGTCCTGTAAACCAACAATAGGAAACATCACTGATTCAATTTTAAAAACAGAAGAGGCACTCCCTTAGAAGGAGAGTGCCTCGGACTGACAACATATTTGGAAATTGAGTCTTATTTTGCAACCCAGTTACCGCCAACGGCAGCTACATCATCAGCTGCTGGAGTGTTGGCTGCTACAGAAGCAGTAAAGAGTGCAATGGTCAGAGCAGTACCTGGAGCGATGAGTACTACGTTTTGATAGACGTTGGGTGCTTCAGCATCAGCTGCATAAGTTGTGTCACCAGACAAGTGTTTGGAAACAGCTTGATATGTCGTAGCTGGAGCGAGTTGCGTAGGAGCAGCGGGAGAATGAGCAAATAGGGTAACGCCATTGCCAACAGAAATTGCAGTTCCCCTCGCAGTACCATTGTTGTCTATGGTATTAATACCGTCGCCATTTGCATCACCACCTAAGACTACAGCACCTGTTGTAGCAGGAGCAAGAGGAGTGAATGCACCACCAGCAGTTGCCAGTGTTGTACCTATACGTTGCCAGTCAGAAGTTAGTGCCGCTTCGGAAGTAACCGCATTTTTACAATCACTTAAGGCAGAAGTGTTGAATCCGCGGATTCTGTACTGTGCAAACTGCGGAATAGCAATGGCCGCCAAGATACCGATGATGGCAACAACGATCATCAACTCCACCAGGGTGAAGCCCTGGTTGTCTTGCTGTAGTTTTCCAATTTTTTTCATCATGATTTTTCCCTCCTCAGGGTGTGGTTTGTGTTTCTTAATTGGACAAGTCGTCCATGATTTCTTTTCATTTCTTATTTTACACAAAGCATGCCACCTTGCAAAAAAAACTCTATAAAAACTCAATCGACTAAAAATATTCAAGTTTTTTCGTACGTCCACAAAAATACCCCCCAATCTTCTAGTAGTCTTGCTGGGTAAATAAAAGCATAATGTTGACAAAATATGACCTTAAGGTGACAAATATTGTCACGTCAAACAAAGGGGTCAAGTCTGCTGTTGGCTTTTTTGGTTTTTCTTTTTCTTACTGTTTTTTAAGCCACTTTGTTATTATGGTTTGAATTTAATTCATGAAAGTTTTGGCGTAAAGAGTAGAGACCCCTCGGGTGCACAAAAACCTTGAAAATGACCATGGTAATGACTATGATAGAAGTGGTATTTGATAAAAACAGTTATAGGGAGCAAGATATGCAGACAATCAAGGCATCGGAATTTAAAGCAAAATGCTTACATTTCATGGATGAAATAAATCAGACAGGTGAAGAAATAGTGATTACAAAAAACGGCAAACCTGTCTCGATATTAAAACCGTATCGTACTCATCCAACAACGATCTTTGGCCTGCATAAGGGAAAGATACAGAGCAAAGACGACCTGATTTTACCGTTGGATATCGTTTGGAATGCAGAATAATGCTGCTTCTTGATACCCACGTTCTCATCTGGCTGGATGAAGGCAACCCACGATTAGGGAAAAATGCCTTACAAACAATTATCGAATCTCTGTCTGCCGGTCAGCTTGCA
>JAZDOW010000150.1:0-3230 GCA_043798185.1 Pseudomonadota bacterium
TTGGTCAGATTTGGGAATTATTGAAATATGTGGTGTGGAACAAGACATTTGCCCAAGAGGGCACGGTGGGTGGCTTTTTCCGCGGAGCGGTTTAGTTCAACGTGCTGGTCAGCCGCACCGGGCCGCTGACGTATGATTTCAGAACGATGACTTCCCGGTGTCGGCTGGAATGGCTGTTGGAACTTATGGAAGTAATTGATTGTGTTTACAATTGGTTCAAAAAATGACAACCTTGAAGAATTGAACCTCATTTTTCTCACTGGACTGGCTGTTGGATTTTTTCTTCCTAACTCTGATAATCATTCAACTGATAATTCAAGACGTATCCCCACGCTCTGTACGTTCAAACTAGTGGCTACAAGAATTTCCCGACCGCATCAATGGCTTTGAAAACCTTATCAAGATTCTTTAGGGCTATTTCAAGAATTGGAGCAGTAATGTCTCTCTCAGCACATGCCATAATTGCTTCATTTGCCGATTCTTGCCACAGTTCAACAGCAACCAGGTAACGGTTTACGGAATGTATATATTGATCTTCATACGGCACCAAGTATGTCTGCTCAAGGTTGTCCATATACTCTATAAATTCTTCTTCATACTGGGGCCCCATGTTGCCCATATATTTCGACTCAATAGCGCGGCGGTTTTTTTCCACAGCACTGCGCACTTTCATGAGGTCTTTTTTCAATTGGCACACTTCATTGCGTTTTTTTTCAAGTGCCTGTAAACCTAACTGAAGCCTAGCCTCGAAGGGGGCCCAGACTGCGGCCCATCGCCCCCCAGAGCATCTCCCCCAACGCATTTCAATGCCCTTTGTAGTAGCATCGAGGTTTTCGCGGTGTTCTACACACTGTTTATCTTGTCTCTCGAGGTTGATACGCCTTTCGACTAATATCTTATAGTCATCTCGCATATCTGCCTTTGCGACAGAACAAATGGAAGCTAAGGCTAACGGTATAAGAACCAAAAGTAAAATGCGCATAGCTTTTCCTCCTATTTTTTATCTAGCCGAGGATGAATAGCACATGTTTGTTGTGTGCATCTTGTTGATATATTAAATAAATAAAGAATTTTCAACATCATACCATATATGCAAAAAGATGAACAATAAGGTGGCTATCCCTAAATTCGATATTAGTAGCCGTTCAGGCCGAAAATTTACAGACATAGGTTGCCAGCGCTACTTGATATTTATAACGTAGCGCTGGAGTTTTTTCGATGTGCCTACTCACCCCACCCAGCCGGATCTATAGCATTGAAACCCCGAATCTCTTTCCGATTTCCCTTTAGTTGAAAGTAATCAGAATCAAATATAGAGAATGAACACAAATCAATCGGTGTCACTTCTGAAGCATTGATATTCGAAATAGCCCCAGCTGCTTCCAATCCGGCGGCGACTAGTTCAGAACAAAAAAAGCGAGAAAAATCCTCAACATTATGCGTAGTTTTTCCGATAACAGGTACCTTATCTAATACGTCAAGCGCAGATTTTATCGCTTGGGGCATATCATACTCTTTGCGCTCTTGATGAATAAGAAAGTCATAGAACTTCTTTTTATCCATTGCAGAATTGACTTTCTCACTTAACGGTAACCACCAAAGCTCTCCATCATAAGTATCCAATCGATCACTCAGCCGACTAATGGAAACACCGGAGAATCCATTCAATGATGTTGATTCAATAATTTGATTTAACATTCCAGATTGGGAATCTCCATCAATCAGCAGTTTCGATTGTAAAATAACCCCAACGTGTGAGACCGGTGCTCGTGTAGCCCATTTGATGATTTCAGAAAAATCCCCCTTGCCAGAAAATGCAATCACATCTCCTGCCTTCATTTTCGGCCTTGCATCTTGATACAAAATTGATTTCCACCCCATGATGTTTCCTCCTTTGCTGTTATAATTAATAGGGACCACCTTGCTGACGGATTTGTTCAACGTGCTAATCAGCCGCACCGGGCCACTGACGCAAGAATTCAAAACCGCGGCCTTCCCGGTGTCGGCTGGACTGGCTGTTGGAATTTAGTCGCCTAACTCTGATGTTCATTTAATTGACAATTCAAAACGTGACCCCGTTTCTTCAGTTGAGTAAAATTTAATTTACATAATTCGAATTCTTCTCACAAAAATACCCGTGGGTTTTATTGTATATCTTTCTCGGTTGGCTGTATCCATGGGGGTAAAGTATGATTTTCCACTTGGTAATTAGCTAAGTAAGGGTATTTTTGTTGGAACATTTTCATATCATCTTCAAATGAATCAGTAATATTTATAATAAAAGTACCAGTGGATGCTCCAGCAATGGCTTGTGGAATCGCTTGTGGTACTACCGGGCCAGCCCTTAACAACGTTTCATCAGTTCTTTCTTTAATAGTTGCATTGATGTGACCAAGATAGACAATCTTACGAGGTTCAATAATAAACGAGCTAGACAACGGAACAGAGTATGATCCAACCACTGGAAATCCGGAAATGGGTGAAGGAAAGGGAGGACTGGATGCATCCAAGGTTTTGATCTTATATTTGCCAGGTGGCAAATTAACACTTAACAAATATTCATTAAAAGAACTTTCTTTTCCTCTATATTTTTCTTTTACAATAAACCAAAATTTATTTGCATCCTTTTCTCCGACACTATCAATCATTACACATCCAATTCTCGGCTGAAGACCAGGTCTTAATTCATTCGCTATTCTAACCGTGAGAAGTGCTATTGACTCCTTTGACAAATCAATTGTACTTGTTTTATCGCTAAGAGCGAGTGGTTTTCGGGTCGGCAAATTCAAGGCGCATCCGGCCAACATATAAAGCATCACACACAAGCCAAATAGATATAAATATTTTTCTTGACGTCTTGCTCCCATATCTCTTCCTATGTTATTAATTTATCGTAAAAAAACGGTCTACTCCTTTCTTTGAGGGAGGTACCATTCTGCCGGCAACTGAATTGTAAATGACCGCCCTGGAATATCGCCAAGGTAGCTACACAACATACAAGATCGAATACCACTTTATTTGGGCCACCAAGTACCGCATGTGCCATGCTGGTGGGAGTTCTCTGTCATCCAAGTAAAGAACTTGTCCGCCAGTATCCGTTCACCGGGCGTAAGACAAAGCTCCCCCTGAGCCGATACAATTTTGTGTGACTGGGAAGAATTAGTTTGGCAAAAAAAGAGGCAAGGAGGGTAGTTGTTGCTTGGACGAGAAGGAGGCATTAACGACCTCGG
>JAZDOW010000164.1:0-17304 GCA_043798185.1 Pseudomonadota bacterium
ATGGAGACCGCCCGGGCCGACTATGAAAACGCCCAGCTTCAGCTTTCCCGCTGCATGGTGATCGCACCGATGAAGGGTATAGTGCGCAAGCTCGACGCCAAGGTCGGACTGCAGCTGGCGGTGGGCGATCCTATCGGCGAGATCCTGGAAATTGATCGCGTGAAAGCAGTAGTCGGTATTCCTGAATCGGACGTAACCGCGGTGCGAGGACTTGATGCGGTTGATATCAGCCTCCAGGCCCTGGGAGAGAGGACTGTTACCGGCAAGGTCCATTACCTCTCTTCCTCACCCGACACCGTAGCCCGTCTCTTTCGTCTGGAATTGGCCATTGACAACAGTGCGGGCGAGATCCTGCCGGGTATGTTTTTCCGCGCCGATATCGTAAAAAGAACGGTGCCGGACGCCATTGTCATTCCTTTCTACAGCGTCATCTCAAGGAACAACGAACAGTACGTTTATATTGAAGAGGATGGAGTGGTGCAGAAGAAAGACGTCCACTTGGGCATCATGGAAAAGTGGGCGGTTCAAGTCACGGCGGGCCTGCAGGGCGGTGAGAGGTTGGTGGTGGAAGGACACCGTGATGTCGAAGACCAGCAGAAGGTAAAAGTGGTCAAGGCTGTAACCGACATGAAGGAACTGACATTATGATTGTCTCGGATACCGCAGTTAAAAACAGCACGACCGTTTCGGTTCTGTCGCTTCTGCTCATCATCTTCGGCGTCTACTGTTACCAGGCGCTGCCGCGAGAGAGCGAACCGGATATCACTATTCCCAATGTCTTCGTCTCAACGGAATACAAAGGCGTTTCTCCCACCGATATGGAGACGGCGGTAACCGTTGAGATCGAGAAAAAACTGAAAGGCCTTGAGGGTCTGAAAAAGATCTCGTCGGTCAGTTCCGAAGGCAAATCGATGATCAACGTCGAGTTTGTTACCGGTACTGATATCGATAAGGCCCTGCAGGATGTCAAGGACAAGGTCGATGAGGCGAAGGGCGACCTGCCGAGTGACCTTGAGGACGACCCCTCGGTTTTCGAAGTGAATCTGTCGCAGATGCCGATCGTCGTTTTATCCCTGTCCGGCACCTGTGGTTTATCCTGTCTGAAAGAGATCGCCGACGACCTCCAGGACGAGATCGAGGCCATAACCGGGGTTATGGAGGTCGAAATCAACGGCGGGCTTGAGAGGGAGATTCGGGTTGAAGTGATTCCGGAAAAACTCTCCTACTACGGCCTGACCATTAATAGCCTGCAGAACGCCGTTAAAAGCGAAAACCAGAATACCTCGGGCGGCGCAATCCGCCTTGGCCAGGGCCGTTTCCAGCTGCGGGTCCCCGGTGAATTCAAGACCCCGGAGGAAATCTACGGCCTGGTCATCGGCACCCATAAAGGCCAGCCGGTATATCTCAAGGATGTGGCCGAAGTAATTGACGGCTTTAAGGAGGAGACCAGCATCTCCAGGCTGAACGGCCGTGATTCCGTCAACCTGTCGATTAAAAAACGTACCGGCGAAAATATCATCACCATCAGCAACGAGGTGGACAAGATCCTCGCCACGGAACGGTTGAAGTGGCCGGGCGGTACGGAAATCACCAAGGTGCTTGATAAATCACGAGATATTAACGTGATGATCGCCGACCTTGAGAATAATATCCTTTCCGGCCTGGTATTGGTGCTGCTGGTTATCTTTTTATCGATGGGTATCCGCAACGCCATCCTGGTGAGTCTTGCCATCCCTTTTTCCATGTTCATTGCCTTTATCATTCTCTATGCCATGGGGATTACCTTGAACATGGTCGTTCTCTTTAGTTTGACGCTCGCCCTCGGCATGCTCGTCGATAACGCCATTGTCATCATCGAGAATACCTACCGCTTCATGCAGCAGGGAGCGAGCCGCATCGACGCCGCCATGCGGGCAACCTCGGAGGTTGCCTGGCCGGTTATCGGTTCGACAGTCACCACCCTGGCGGCCTTTTTCCCGATGCTCTTCTGGCCTGGAATTATGGGCGAATTCATGCGCTTTCTACCGATCACCCTGATTGTCACCCTGACCGCCAGTCTTTTTGTCGCTCTGGTCATTAACCCGGCCATGGCCTCGATCTTTATGAAAATCAAGGATCGGCCGGAGAACTCCGGCATGACCATGGAAGAAATCTCGGCCGCGGTCGATAAGCCGGCTGAAATCAAGGGATTCTGGTTGACCCTGTACAGTAAGACGCTGATCGCAGCCCTACAGAAACCCTTGACCATTGTCGCCCTCAGTTTTACCGGTCTGATTCTCATGTTTGAGGCCTGGCTGCTGGTGATTGGATTGGAAAAGCCGGTGGAGTTTTTTCCGGAAATTGATCCAAAGGGCTTCTATGTCAATATTGATACCCCGGAGGGTGCTGATCTCGACTATATCGACCGTATTATTCAGCGCATCGAATTGGCAATTGCCGGGCATGGCTCAGGTTCGAGCGGAAAGGATGAGAAGAAGCTTGCTTCGCAGGAGGCCCTGGCCCCCAAAGAGCACAGCACCCCGAAGGGGAATACCTATTTCGGTCCGAGTGATCTGAAAAACGTTAAGGACGTTTATATGCAGGGTGTCGCCAGCGCCACCAGCGGCTCGGCATTTAGCTCCAATACACCGAGCCATGTCGGCGTCCGGTTTCTTGAGCTTGAGGAACGCAGTGAATCATCGCAATTAACGGTGAACACCATTCGCGAGCGGGTCAGTGATATTCCCGGCGGCAAGATCACCATTGCCAAGGAGGAAGAGGGCCCACCGACCGGCGCCCCGATTAACCTGGAAATTTCCGGTCCGAACTTCGAGGTGCTCGGAAAAATCGCCAAACAAGTCAAGGATGTCCTCAACCAGATTCCCTATGTTGAGGATGTGCGTGATAATTTTGTCGAGGGTATTCCTTCAGTGCAAGTTATCATTGACCGGCAGAAGGCGGCCCTCTTCGGACTCACCACCGATATGATAGGCTTTGCCTTGAAAAGCGCCTATAATGGTTTGAACGTCTCCTCCTTCAGGCAGGGAAATGATGATTTCGATATCACCCTGCAGTTGAAAGAAGCCGACCGGAGGGTCGTCGATATCCTCCACGAACTGCTGTTGCCGACCCCGTCCGGCGAGACGGTGCCGCTGTCGACCGTGGCGCATATAACTTTCGCCGGTTCCATCGGTGATATCAACCGCATCAATAACCAGCGGGTAGTGACGGTTAAGGCCAATATCGAGGAAACCAAGACAACGGGACCCGTGGTCAGGCAAGAGGCGGCAAAATTCATGGACAAAGTGGTTTTGCCGTCCGGTTACAGCATGAAATTTACCGGCGAACAGGATGAGCAAAAAGAGTCGGAGGATTTTCTCACCAAGGCCTTTCTGGTGGCCTTGCTGCTGATCTTCTTGACCCTGGTGGCGATGTTCAACTCGGTGAGTCAGCCCTTTATCATCATGACCTCGGTCATTCTCTCTCTTGGCGGCGCCTTCCTCGGCATGACCCTGTTCCGTGCGCCCTTTGGCATCATCATGACCGGCGTCGGGGTTATCTCCCTGGCAGGGGTGGTGGTCAACAACGCCATCGTTCTTATTGACTACACCAATAAACTGCGGGAGCGAGGCCATTCCTTAAGTGATGCGGTGGTTGCCGCCGGCGCCACCCGGCTGCGGCCGGTGCTGCTCACGGCGATTACCACCATTCTTGGACTCATTCCCATGGTAACCGGCATCTCCTACGATTTCCATACCTGGTCCATGGCCTGGGTCAGCGAATCGAGCATGTGGTGGAAGTCCATGGCCAATGTGGTGATCTTTGGTCTTTTCGTCGCCACCTTTTTGACCCTCATTGTCGTGCCGACTCTCTATTATATGGTGGCTAGGTTTTTGGAAGTTCGGCAACAGATCGTAGGGCGTGTCAAGAAACTCTACTGGCGGCCCTATGCTTTGCTGGCCGGTGAACAACGACCTGAAGAGGAACAGTAATGCGTATCTCTACCTGTCTTTTTATCGGCCTGTTTGTTATGCCCTTGCTTCCGGCGGCTGGCTTTGCCGAAGCAGGACCATCTCCCGGAGTTAAATTGACTCTTACCGATGCGGTGCAGCTGGCTTTAGTCAATAATATTGGTTTGCAGCTGCAGAAGGATGATGTCGTTTCGGCAAAAGGAGCCAAGGAGGCCGCTGAGGGCGAATTCGACATCATCGCCAAAAGCGAAGGTGGGGCGGCAAACAAGAAGATGACACCGCTTGTCCAGGGCTATTCGGAAGAGGATCGAACAGCCCAGTGGTCGCTCGGCCTGCAGGAAAAATTTACTACCGGCACCGAAGTCAGTTTGAACTGGAAGAACAGTCGGTATAGCAGTACTCCGACGACGACCTTGATCGATCCGGTGTATGATTCAGGACTCAGTCTTGAGGTGCGGCAGCCCCTTCTCAAAGGCTTTGGTGTCGACAGGCAGACTGCCACCCTCCGGGCTTCGGAAAAAAATGTTGTTGCCGCCACCTTTTTGGTGAGCACGGAGGCGGCCAATCTGGCAGCCAAAGTGAAAGGCGCTTATTGGAATCTGGTATATGCCTGGCAGGATAAGTCGGTTAAGGAGTTGTCCCTGACGCTTGCCCGGAAACTCCTTGAAGAGACCGAGGAAAAAATTCGTGCCGGAAAGCTTGCCTCGGTCGACATCTATCAGCCGCAGTCGGAGATTGCCAGGCGAGAGGAAGGTCTTATCTCCGCCGATAGAGCCATTGGCCTGTATGAAGACGAATTGAAGTTGCTTCTGAACAGCAAGGATTGGCATCAGCCCTTTATCCCGACGGATCTTCCGCCTCCTGCCCAAGCACCACCCGACCTGAAGGGGGTTGAGGCAAATGCTCTCAACAACAGACCCGATCTGCGTGCTGCGGAACTTAACATTGAGGCGGCAAAGATTCAGGAAGAAGTTGCCCTCGATAACACCCGCCCATCCCTTGCTTTTGTCGGTCTGGTGGGGCAGGGCGGTACGAGCGACACCTATGACGACACACTTAGTGACGCAGTCGATTCGCCAAAGACCCAGTGGCAGGCCGGCCTCACCTTCTCCGTGCCCCTGCAGAACAGCGGAGCCAAAGGCCTGTATCGCCAGGCCGGTGCCGCCCATAACAAGGCAAAAAACAGTGCGCAGCTGTTGCGTTTGCAGGTGCAGCAGAGTGTCAGGACTACGGTGCGCGACGTACAGCTGGCGCTCAAGGCTATGGAGGCCACGAAAAAAACATCTCTGGCCACCAGCAAGCGCCTTGAAGCCGAACAGGCAAAATTCGATGTTGGTCGGGCCACCACCTTTGATGTGCTCACCGCTCAGGATGCCTATTCCCAAACGCTCAGTCAAGAGAAACAGAGCCAGGTGAGTTACGCCCTGGCTCTGGCGGAACTTGATCGCATCCAGGGGCTGGTCGGATTAGGCGGCGAAAACCCGCGATAATCTTTGAAAAAAGTGCAATGGAATCATTGAGGAGGGGGCTGGATGCAGACGGATGAGCGAAAATGGAAGATCGTGCAACGTCATTTATCAATGATGAATTCTTTGTCTCGATCGTAATATTCCGGGTCATTTGCCGACAGGCATCGGAAGGCCAGGTCGACACCATAGGAGATAATGCCATTCTTTTCAGCATGGGAGGAGAGCGGAGAAACCAACTTGCCCTTGTTTTTACAGAAAACATCCGCGTCTTTGTAGAGCGCAGGGAAGCCGCTGTCGCTTGTGAGCCCGTAACCTTGCCTGGACATGTAATAGGTGTCTTCGCCCTGAGTGATAATTTCAGGCGCGGTGGTGTTGCAGAACCCAAAAAAAATACTGACACTCATCACAAGTAATACCCAGCAAATTTTCAACTTTGCCACTTCGGGCGCGCCTTTTTGCTTCACTTCTCCAAGAATGATGTCCTGGTGGGGCCTGTTCCCGCTTCCTGATACATTGCCTCGCCGTCTTTTGCCCAAATGTAATGCGCAACGTTTGCCGGTGCTATATACACACCACCGGCCGGAACAGCGACGACTTTCGTCTCATCGAAGTTCGTGTCGAAACCGATATAGATGGTTCCCGTAAGAACGGTAGTGTTGCGCTCATCGGGATGGGTGTGTGGTGGAATCTTTGCCCCTGCCAGCAGTTTTACCCGAAGTATATAGTTTCCCGGTTTTTGATCGGCCCCGACAACCCATGCTCCTTGCACCCCAGGCATATTCGGAGGACTTGCCCAGTGGAGGGTGCTCGGTAAAATGGGCTCGGGGATAATGTTCTGTGCAAATGCCGGATCTGGTATGATGCCGGCAATAATGAGAATGATAAAAAGAAGCCTTCTCATAGCGTTTCTCCCTCAGGTAAAATGGACCATGTTGAGGTTTGCTTATGGAAAACCAATGTCAAAATGGCTGGTTTTTATCTCTCTGTGAAGAGGTCTGGGTGGCAATACTCACCGCGCAACCATGGTATTCACAAATTCGATAATACTGTTTGTGCCTTTGACATCGCCCATTGCCATGATATGAATACCGTCGGCATGTTCTGCCACTTCCTTAATAAAGTCACAGGTTATTTCAATCCCGCTCACCCCCTCATTTTCCATGCGAGCAATGGTCTCTTCCGGAACATCGATACCTTCGACATTGCTGTTCAGAAATCGGGCCATCTTTACATTTTTCAGAGGCATAACTCCTACCAGTATCGGCTTTTCCAGTTTTCGAGCCTCTTTCAGAAAGGTTAAGGCCTTCTCGACATCATAGACAACCTGGGTTTGAAAAAAATCCGCTCCGGCGGCAATTTTTTTGGTCATTCGCTTCAGCTCGCGCTCAAGATCTTTCGAGGTGGGCATGGCGGTACAGGCGATTGAGAAGTCCGTTTTCCCGCCAAACTCCTTTTCGTTATGATCCAGACCGTTGTTCATTTTCTTAATAAGCTGGATAAGTTCAATAGTATTGTAATCATAAACCGCTTTAGATGGATAGGGCCCATGTTTTGGAGGATCACCGGTTGTCACCAGAATGTTGCGGATGCCCTGAGCATGGGCACCGAGCAGATCTGCCTGGGTGCCGAGAAGACTGCGGTCTCTGCAGGTGAAGTGGGGAATAGCTTCAATATTCAAATTGTTCTGGATCAGGATGCCCATGGCAAGCGAATTGATGCGCAGATTACCCATCGGACAATCGTGGACATTGATCCCATCAAGCGGAAGATAGGCTCGGGCCTTTGCCAGGGATTCCTCTGTCAAAATCCCCTTTACCGGACCAAGTTCGGTGGTAATGACAAATTTCTTACCCAGCTTTTCCGTCAATTTCATAATAACCCCTAAAGCTCAAAGTTAAGTATTATGGACAAGGCCGGTTCGTTTAGCGGCTTCTATGACCGCCAGACACCCCAGGCGATGCAGATCCAGCCTGCAAGAAATGCCAGTCCGCCCAATGGGGTGATAGCGCCCAGCCATCTTATTCCGCTCATACTCAGCAGGTAAAGACTGCCGGAAAAAAGAAGCGTGCCGACGACAAACAACCACCCCCCGGTGGTAATCAGCGAAGACGGCCACTTGCTTACCATCCAAGCACTCATAAGCAGGGCAAAGGCATGGTACATTTGATAGCGCACACCTACCTCGAAGACCAAGAGCATCTCAGGGCTTAATCGGCTCTTCAAGCCATGCGCCCCAAACGCCCCTGCCGCCACACCAGTAAAAGCAGACAGGGCACCAATGATTAAGAAGATACGCTCCATTTTTTCTTCACACTTCAAGTAAAAGTGCTATGCCTCTTTGAGTATTTTAAAGGATACCTTGACGACCAGATCCTTAACGTCTTCTCTATATGTCAGCATATGTGGTGCAGCCAAATGGGTGAGTAGAGCATCTAAACTCTGCCACTTCTCAATTATTGTAACAACATTGCTCGCCAATTCCTGGGGTGGTAAATCAGTAACGAGATCAACTGCCTGCACATACCCGAGGCACCCCTCTTCTTGGAGAACATTGGGAATATTTCTTTTGAAAATCTCAATAAAGTCAGATAGTCGACCTTCTTTAATATGTATGGATGCAAGTACATGTATCATCCGATACCTTCCTTTTGAGTGTAAGCTGCTGGTCAGCAGCTCCGACCATTCCTCCGGCCATGTTATTTTTGACAACGGCTTAGACGTCTTTTATCTTTTTTCTTATCAATTCAGCAGCTATTTCTACTGCGTGCGCAACAACCTCAGTGCATATCTCTTTATATCTAACTAACATATTTTCAATGTGTACGTGTGGAGCTGTGTGGTACGGCGATTTTGTGTTCGCACCAGCGACGGCCAGCGATTTTAAAGCCGTAGTATGAGATACGGCGTCGTTCTATTTTGTATTGTCGAGGGGTATTCCTCCACGTATTGGCAGCCCATTTTTTCATAGAAACCCCGTGCATTAGGGTCTGCCAAAATTCCTAATTCACTCATACCTTCATCTATACACCGCTTGCGCAAATGATGGAACATCTTTGCACCTATACCTTTTCCGATATGACTGGATTCAATGAACATATGTTCAAGCCAGAAGCCTTTTTTGATTGTGATGCCTGAAATATCGATATTCTCACGGAGGTAGACAATGGAATAGTAGCCCGCAACAGCACCGTCCTTTTCGTAAACATAGACATCATTTTTTTCGATGTAGTCTGGGGTAATTGTCAGTTCATTTTTCCAAATTTCGAAATATTCCTGAGGATAGTACCAGTACTCTTTTGAATCAAAGGATATTCTGGTTAAAACTGCAGCCTCATTTTGTTTTGCTGTTCTTATCATCGATAATTGTCTGCAAAGACTGAACCCAAAGGAAAAGTTACTGGTTAATCCGGTAAATTGTATTATTGGCAGCGGGTATCATATCCCCAGAAATTTTGTCGATAAGCATTATTTTCTGCCAGGTCTTTCTTGATAATCCATTAGTCAGGTTTTCTAAATCATTTACTGCATCTGTTGCAATTGGATCAGGAAAATCCTGTATATATAAAAATCCCAACTTGCTGGTCAGTGATAACATTTCTGAACAATAATTGAGGTATCTGCCTAATTCGTGTTTCTTCAGCTCTCGTTTGGGAGAATGAGGAGTCGTTATGTTAACCATTTTTATGGCATCGGGATCTTTAGTTAATTGATGCATATCTATTGTATGGGATATACAGCGCAGCCTGTTTATCGAGCTAATGATCTTTGTTCTTTTTCTTTTGTTTTCAAAGGTAATAATAAAGATAATACCTGCACAGGCGATGGCTGTTCCCTCAAGGCCGGAACCAAGCATTTGTATGAGGTCGGAAATATTAATGGTGCTTGAGGCAAAATGAATAGAAGAGATAGACAAAATGGTTGCTAATAAAATACCAAAGATAATAGCATAGGTAAAAATACGAAGAGGATAATTGGGTTTTGCAATCCATTGCAGGGTAGCATTCATTTCTAACGAAATATCATGAAGTTTTGTGCAAATGCAGGAAAGACCGGAGTTTGGAAACCGGTCGCTAATTCTTAAATAGAGCTTTTCTATAGTGTTTTGTATTTCGGTAATATTCAGGAACGTATGAGTATCTTTCATGATTTACGTGATAATCACCTTTTTGTCCGGGGTATTTAATTGGAATCTTCGCAAAAAGAGAACAAATATTTTTTTTAAGTGACTCATGCCCGCAACACCAAGCCAGCTATAATGGCTTTAGCAACAGCACCAAAAAAAAGCTCTCCAACCTCGCGTATGAGGCGATGTTGGAGAGCTTCTTAGGTTCTCTTGAACAGGGAGCTGTTATTATTGAAGCGGGTGTATCTCAACTCTTCGATTCTGGGCCCGTCCTGCCTTGGTCTTGTTGGTAGCAACAGGTTTTTCTTCGCCGAAACCAACTGCTGTGAGACGAGATGCGTCAATATTCTTTTTCGTCAGATAGGTGAGTACTGCCTTAGCCCGTCTTTCGGAAAGGCGTTGGTTGTATTTATTCGTGCCGGTGCTGTCGGTATGCCCTTGAATCTCGGCTTTCAAGTCAGGCTCGTTTTTCATCGTGTCAACAATTTCATCGAGCAATGGATAGAATTGGGGCTTAATTACCGATTTGTCGAAATCAAACAGAGTGTCTGCGCTCACTACCCACACTTTTCTCTCAGCCTTAGTCGGAGCAGGGGCAGGGGCCGGGGCTTCAGCTACCACAGTGAGGTTGTAAGCAGAAAGGATTTGGGCAAGCTCTACACCAGAATAAGCGATACTAACTTTTGTAAAGACGATTTTTCCGTCAACTACCTTAGCGTAGTCTACTGCTCCAAGTGCTGCTTTGGCTTGTTCAATAGAGAGTTCAAATCCATAGGCGGTGAATATAGAATGATATGCTACCGGTTCGTAGGCAATTGAATCGTTATTAAGAACAACTTTTCCATCGCTGACCTTTGCGTAACTTGTCGGCACACCGGCTACGGCTTCAGGTTTTAATGAACCACCGTACGCTTGTAAAATTTTGTCAAAGCTGTTGGAACAGAATGCAGTCGGTGATTGATCATAGACAACTTTACTGTCTTTGGATACTGTCGCGTAAGCAGATGGAACACCGGTAGCCGGGGCTTTTAACTCAACGGCGGCAGCAGGCATAGCAAAAGCTGCAAGACTGGCTGCGGTTAAAATCGTGAACAAAAATTTCTTCATCTCATCTTCCTCCATAAATTGTTATTATTGCTGAACTGTCATCGATACTTCCCTCTATACAAGTCGAACTTTCGTTTCTATTGCTTAGAGAATTGGCGAAGATGGGAAGGGATGTTAAGTGCAAATACCTTTCTAGAGATCCTCAAAAGGAACTTATCAGCCAAGAGCCATCTGAACCACTTCTTAATAACTATCTTTTTGTGTCTAATTTCGCAACAAAATTTAGCAAATGGATCGTTTTTTGAGTCCTCATGTCACATGTTGAGTACTTTTAATAGCTTTATATCCAGAATGAAGAGAGCTCCTGGAAACAAACTCAATATTGAAGTAATCACTTGAATATTTTGTAGTAAAGTAGCCTCCCAAGTCAAGACAAAAATCCACTGAATTTAAGCTGCACATTTAACTTCAAGAAAACTGGGCGGCATAAGCATGCTGCACTCTGTCCTGACCAAGACGATGGGATAGGCGACACCATACTTATTTATCCACTCTCTTCTTTCTCCCAGCTTTCCGTCGTTTCATTGGTCGCATCAAAGACAGCTCAAGCGATTCGAGAAACGGATCTGATCCTAATGCTCGTCCCGTTCGTTCATGGCGGCGAATCAGGTTCGCATCCTCTTCGTTCGTATCCCTCAGGAACAATTTCCAGTCTCCGACTCTCTGCAGAAGAGGAGAGACCTTTACTAAAATATCATCGATGCCATCGGCATGGGCCTTTGCGCTGCTCCATCTCCAGGCGTACGGATCAGGGGTGAGATTTGCCCGAACGGGATTCATCTCGATGTATTCGGTGGCGGCTAGAAGATACTCTTCATCCATCGGGAACGAGGAGAATCTGCCCTGCCACAGATGCCCGGTCCAGTTTTGTCGGCGATTAATCATAGCGGAGTATCGGCGATGTGCCTCGCCAATCGCCATGCGCAGACCTTCTTCCGTTTCCGGTACGGCAATGAGATGGGTATGGTTTGGCATCAGGCAGTAACACCAAACCGACACATTAAACTTCCGGCACCACTCGGCCATGAGGGTCAGGTATACCTGATAGTCTTCATCACAGAAGAATGTCTCCATTCGCCTATTTCCACGTTGGGTTATGTGATGCGGAATACCTGGGGCGATTATACGAGCAATTCTTGACATAGGGCAATCATACTGTCAGAGATTATTTTAGTCAAGCACCAATAGAGTATGGTGTCCCTGTATTTGTGGAACGTAAAGCCAAGTTAAGAGCGATGAGCGAATAACGGAATTTCGTGGTTTAAGGTTTTTCAATGTGTCATCTGTTGGCAGATGACACAACAAGCAGGATAGACTTTGAGTTTTTGTTACAGGGTCGATTGTTCCCTATCACCAGGGTATGTCTCTTTCCATTTACGCAAATCTGATCTGCAAAGGTGTCGGATTACTGATAGTATCACAGAGTGGGCACCTTTCAAGGAGCTCCTGACGAAATTCCTCCTTTTTACTTTCCTGAAGTTCTGAGGAAAACTCCACCAGCACCGACAGTTGTGAAAAACCCGCCCTGGTATCTGTGGCCAGACCAAAAGCGCGGGAAGGATCCGCATCCCCGACAATTGATATACGGAGATCCTTCAACTCAATCTGCTTCTCCATTGCCAGAAAACGGCAGATATTTACGATGCATCCCCCCAGGGCTATGGCCAGACATTCCGGCGGGGTCGGACCGGCGTTATCACCTCCTCGTTCTTTGGGGACATCCATAAGAATTTCATGCCCGCGTGTTGTAGCAATTATCTGACGGTTGGTTCCTGCAGTCAGTGTCGTTGAAATGTGGATAATGTCCATTTTTTCCTCTGTTTTCATAGTTGCCTCCTTGGATTTTTGCCTGTGATTAATCTTACATTTAGATCAAAATTTGTTGTCGAAAATATCTTTATATATAAAATGTAAAGAACGTTTCACGGCTTGTCCAACGAATATATTTCATATACTTATCGTTGAATCCGATTAAATGAAGAACATATGCCATGGACCTTCAGCGCTTGCAGACCTTTCGGACAGTAGCCACACTGATGAACTTCAACCAGGCGGCCGAAGTGCTGCACTACTCGCAATCCACTGTATCCGCCCAGATTAAAACCCTGGAAAATGAAATTGGGATACTGCTGTTTAAAAGGATTGGAAAATCTATTCAGCTGACTGAGGCTGGTGCGAAAATGCTCATTTATGCCGACAAGCTTCTAGCCATCAAGGAGGAAGCCGTGGCCGAGGTAACCGGCAGAAACATGGTCTCCGGTCTATTGACACTCCGGATGCCTCAGACCGTGGCTACGCATTATCTGCCGCATATTCTCTATGACTATCAACCGCGGTTCCCAGGAGTGAAGCTTGATATCACCAGTTGCGCTATGCATTCCCTGGAGCAGGAACTCCGGATCGGTACGGTCGATCTTGCGTTTTTATTTGCCGATACCATCGGTGCAAAAAACCTTGAATGTGAACTGTTACGCATTGAATCCCTCGCCATCGTTACGCATCCGAGCCATCCGTTAGCTGCTAAAAAATCAGTTGATTTTAAGGATCTCGAAGGACAAGTCCTGCTTCTGCCGAAAAGTGATTGCGGATATCGGATGATCTTTGAACAGGCCTTGGCGGCGGAACGGGTAGCCCCGGCTACCGTAATTGAAATGAACAGCATTGAGGCAATAAAACAGACGATAAAGACCGGATTAGGGGTCACCATTATCCCGGAGGTTGCGATACGGATTGATGTGGAAAAAGGAGAAATGGCCAGAGTGTGTTGGGTGGACGACCTGGAAACCGGAATCTTGATGATCCGCTATAAAGACAAATGGTGTTCCCCGGCAGTGGAAGCATTTATGGATACAATGAGGCGGTTTGTCTCGACGAAACGATAAGATCTGGAACAATGGCACGTAAGACCCGGTTAAGTATCTGGAGAGTCGGGGGTTCGTTATGAGCTCTTTGTATAATCGAACTCCATTTGCTTGGCAGTTTTTTCAGCAAGTTCTTTGGAGTGCAATTTGCTTACAAGATGCAAACTCATGTCGATGCCTGCTGATATTCCGGCTGAAGTAACTCTATCACCTTCATCTATCCATCTCTTGTTTGCATGAACATGCAGACTTGGATAGTTTTTCTTGAGGTCGGGAATATCCTCCCAATGTGTTGTCACATTTTGATTTGACAATACTCCGGCCTCTGCCAATAAAAATGCACCAGTACAAACTGATGCCACTAATTTTGCTTTTTTTGCGGTGCTCGCAATCCAATGTAAAACCTTTGCTTTTTTGATTTCTTCTGTATGGACTCCTCCAGCAACAATAAGCAGATCAATTTCTGGATGGTCATGGAAACCGAAGGCAGGATTAACGCCGAATCCCCCACGTGCAGTAACAGTCCTACCTGTTTCACTGACTAAAAATACGCTCAATGGTTCGCCGGATTCACTCATCCTCGATGCCGTCGAGAAGACCTCAAAAGGGCCGGAGAAATCTAATACCTCAGCTTGATCATAAATATAAATTCCTATGTTCATACTTTTTTATCTTTTGCGCTAAGGTTGGAAGTTAGGGACGCGCCACTTGCGACGCGTCCCCGCGGCCGAAGGCTACGACTTGGCCGAAGTGATATGCATTGATTTATTTGTCTGACCATACTGCCAACTCATTGCCGCCCGGTTCCGTGAAATGGAAGCGCCGACCACCGGGAAAAGAGAAAATGTCGCGGGTAATCTTGCCGCCGGCTGCCCATACCTTGGCTCGTGTTGCCTCAAGATTGGACGTGAAGAGAACCACCAACGGCTTGGTGGGGCGATGCTCCGGGTCTGCATTGAATCCGCTTCCAAGTCCGCTGCTGGTTGTGTCAGCGTAGTCTACGCCCCAATCTTGGAAGGACCAGCCAAAGACTTCTGAAAAGAAAATCTTTGATTGATCGAGCGCGGCGATGGTCTTGGCCGGAAACTCGATGAAGTCAATGCAATTTTGTTTGTATTTTTCCACAGATCACCTCTTTGTTGATGTGTAGGTTTAACGAGATGATTACCGGTTTACGTCACCCGGCGCATTATTTTGTTATGGAAATTAGATCCGTCCCCTTATATTTGACATCTTTGTTATGTGTCAGCGCTTTTTCGAGAATGTTTGCTTTAAATCCACTACTACAAAGTTCATCGAAAAGAACTTCAAGCATGAAATCTTTTGAAAGATAACTCAGATAATGTTTGCATATTATAGCATTTACAAATCCTTCAATTTTTATGAAATCTTCAATTATCTTCGTCCGATATTCGGTTAAAAGCTGCTTTGACATTTAGTGTGTCCTTTTCTAACGACAGAACTGAGCGACAGCCGCCCCGCCGTGATAACGCCTGTGGCTCTCGACCACCAGTGCGCGTCGCCGAAGCCCGTGACTCCCGAACTGCGAAGCGGGGCGGCTGTTCGCTCCAGTGATCTTGTTCGGCATTTCTTGAGCCTGACCCACTCCCACGGGTTACCGTTTCTTAAAACACGGCATACACTTACCGCCGGTGCGAGCTGCAGTCGAAGCCAAAACTGCCACATTGCAGACGCTGCAAGTTGTCTTTGGCTCGCTCGCACCACTTGCTCGATCAGCCTGTCTCGCAGCTTTCTCCTCTTCCTCTGCGGCCTTCTTCTCCTCTTCTGCAGCTTTCTGCTCCGCCTCTGCAACCTTCTGCTGCTCCTCGGAGCACTTCGGGCAAAGATGTCCGTCCCTGATCTTGAATGCACTGACTCGTCCTTGGCATTTCCTGCACAGCCACGGGCTGAAGAATGTAATCGCAATGAACGCAAATCCAGCCGACGGAAACGAGAACCAGTTGAAGCCTGTTATCTTTGACGACACCGCGTCGTAGGACGTCTGGAAATCCGCCTCCTGATCCCGCGCTACACGGAAGCGCGCCGTCGTATCGAAATTACCTCGGCCTACCGGTTGCTTGCTTCCGCTAGGAATAAGGCCAAGCGAACCAGAAACGGCTAAATCAATTAGCGCGCCACAGAGCCTCGGATCATCTGGGACGGTAAATTGAAGGCGTAACTTGACGTTCTCCATCACTGGTATGAAATCGGTCTTGCCGGGCTTTCGACCGCCATCACGGAGGCGGGCATCGGTCAACGTCAATGGCACTTGCTCACCTGATGGCAATGTGGCCACCACGCGCCCCACCTTGAGTGAGTGGCTATCGTGATACCCAAAGAAAGATTGCAGGGTGATGGGAATCGCCACCTCTACCATACTCCCCTTTCGGACGGCGGGTGGACGCGTATTCTCGTTGCACAGAGCTTGTGAAATGCTCGACGACCGGAGCAAGCGGCCTTTCATAAAGCACGCGCCGACGCTAATAGCGATCACGGGAACGACAAGCAACAAAAGCAGCAGAACCGTGCGCCATCTCGGTGTGGGAGGACTCTGAAACCGATGACGGCGCACAACAACCCAAACCGCAGTGCCGATGATCAATGCACAAAGCGCGATGATGGCAATTCCCAGCTTTGATGCCAGCGCGCTGTCGTGACCGATTGCAGACTGCCCCGCCGAAAGAAGCGTATCTACAATTCGGTTCATCTCTGCTGGTGTAGAAGCACCATGCAGCGAGTCGGTCGCTGGAGGTAATGCAGGCGTCTCACTCAACAAACTTCCAATAAAGGCGAAGAGCGTGCCGAATGCTGCAGCCATAATGCCCCAAATAAAGGCTTGGATGATTGTTGGGCCGGAACTTGATTGGGGTTGGTTTGATGTGTTGTTACTCATGGAGCTCCCTTGAGTGGTTGGATATTCATTTCATTTTGGCGGCTGCAACCGCCACGGACTTTACGGCTGCATCCACTTCTTCTGTCAGTTTGGCATCGCCACTATTCTGGAGGATCATAATCTGGCTAACCAATCCCGGGTCACTTGGCGACCAATGCGCCATTTGCACCATCCGACTGCCGCCTTTTTGCAGAAAGACCGATTTCATCACTTTGCTCTCTCCGATAGTGACAACACCGTTTTCGAGGACCTTTTCGAAGATGCCTCGTTGCATTCCCCATTCGATTTTCTGACGGGTGTCCTCTTTCATCCGCTCGTAGTAGTCGGTAACAGGCGGAATCCGCATGGCGTGAATGACGCACCAACCGGAGCCGTTGCCTATTCTTGCTGCTTTGAAGTCTTGAATGCCGAGTGTGCGCGAATCTTGACCTGATTCAGCGCGGTATTGGCTGATCATTTGATCCATCCCTTGCTTCACTTGGGCTTTCAACTGCTCCGCCTCACCACCCGTCGAAACTTGCCAACTGCGCGGTATCGCGATTGTGAATTTCCCAACAGCAAGTTGTGTCGTGTCTGCCGACTTTGCCGGAACCGATGATGCGTTTTGTTTTGTGGGCGTTACCGCGGGTTCATTGGTAGCCTTGTCCTCTGCTATCGCTGTGGCCGCTAGGGCGACAAGCAGAACGGCAAGGGTGCGAACTACAGTGTTGGACTTACGATTTGTTCTCATGGTTGTCATTCTCGTCGTTGTGTGTTGCCGAACTAAGAGCGTTTTATCAATTGTCCCGCCAGCGAATTACCCCGTGCGTCGGTGATAGCAAAAGCTCACAACCATCATCCAATCTCCGGAAGAGCTGCGGGATGATTGATAAAATGTTGTTGAACTGAGCCGCGGGCTTAA
>JAZDOW010000230.1:0-2953 GCA_043798185.1 Pseudomonadota bacterium
ACCCCTATCCCGTATTCCTCAAGCAGGTCAGCAATAAAAATGTGCTATAAAATCAACGCCAGGAACTTCACGTTTCACGAGAGTAACGATGAAAACGTTTACGTTAAGCCCAGCAAAGCCAGTGAAAATTAAGGGAAAAGATAATACCCCCTGCAGGAATCGAACCTGCGGCACCAGGTTTAGGAAACCTAACCGAGGGGCTTTACAAGTGCTTGAAAATACCAGATATATACTCGCCGATCAAGGTGTCAAGCGGGTTTAGTGCTTATATATAGTTTGATGTGTTTCGATAGTTTTTGATATGCTCGTTTCACGTTTTTTTCACGTTACCATAGGTTTTCTAGTTATCGAAACATCTATGATTTTTCTTGCTTCTTCTCTAATGAAACTGAGTTTAGACTTAACAATTTGTATATGCTTGGTATCAGTAGGATTATAAAACTCTTCATTTATGCCTAAATATTGGCAATATAACTTAAGCTGAGAACTGCTTATTTTATTTTTTTGATGACTTACAAAATCGCGTAATAATTTTGTTTCGGTACGAGGGTGAGGTTTAATATCTCCTATTTTAAATTCAGGATAATCTCTTAAATCATTTGTATTGGGATATGAAGCCTCTATAATTTGGAAATAAAGGTTCATTTTAGGTGCTATAGGCTCTGTCAGTTCAGCGAGATAAAATAGTCTTAGTTGTTTAGCCAGAGGATTTTGCCATTGCTGACGATCAATTTCAGAAGAGATATATCCAATAAGAATGGCATCTAATTCAGTTTTTAGAAAACCGTACCCTGTACCTGATCCATTAGATTCCTCAATTCTAATGAGTATAGGGTTGAGTTTTTCTCCTGTCAGAAAATAGATCCTGTCACATTCTCTTTGTACTTCAGAAAAAACCTCAGCTTGGTCTGATCTATCAATTTTTTCTACAACAAGAAAAATCCCTTGTTCATTCTCTTGTATCGAAAAATATTTAGGCAAGACATCATTTAATTCCTTTGAAGTAAAGGCCGAGTATTTAGAAATTGTGTAATAGTATTTCATAGCAATTTTTTTATAACAGTTTAAATGTTATTTTGACAAATTAGGCCCCTTGCTCCACAAGGTCTGCCTACCATCCGCCTGCATATGCTTTCAAGATATTATAATGTCACAGCCTTGTTGTTCAATACTTTGTATCTACATGGAACCCAGTGCGGCCGGAGCACGGGTAGCCGTGTTTGTCTTTGTGCTTGTTGAGTTTCGGGTCATTTGTTTTGCGGGTAAATTTTTTGCCACAGAAATTGCATTGGAAAACATATTTAGGTCCATAGCTTGAGGTTATACTCCTCGGTCTTCTGACAACTGATCGTATCTTTCTTGGTCTTGCGATTCTAACATCACTTGAACCCACGGTTTTCGGAGGGGCAGATATCGGGCCTGTAGGAGTCAATTCAATCGCATACTTTGGTGTAAAAGGAATCTTTGTGACTTCTGCGCTTTTAATTCGATCAATTCTATATGATCTATCCTCCCCAGTTTCATGTTTTACAGCATAGAGCAAAAGATTCCCCTCGCGCGTGCGGCGCAGCGAGTATGGTTCAATGATAGGTCTTTTCCAATTGCCGTTTGCATCAATATAATTCAACTGGACGCAAAGATGGTTTGCAGCCGCAGAGCGAATAGGTTCAAGCGGTATTGAAGTGCGCCATGCCGTTGCCATTGCCGGTGGGTGCCAGGCAGTATCAACAACCTGTCTCCCAACAGGTATGGCTGCAGGCGCAGCTTTTACAACTGCACTATATAACCACTCGAATATCTCAGGCAGTTCCTGCCAGAACTGTTCAAAAGGCGGCAATACAGGTACTTGATGCCCCAGCATATTTTCCCATTCTGTCTCCAGCTCAGCACGTTCGGGTTTGCTCTCAAGGGTCTCCATTGTCGGCACAGATATCCCTTTGAACGCGCATTTCTTTTCCAGGGTGTCCAGAATAACGGCGCGGTCATGCTTTGCACTGTCATGCCGGTACAAGTGGATCACGTCATAAAGATCCCTGGGTCTCAAACGCTCTGCCAATGCTCTAATCTTTTCGGCAAAGACTTCTTCGAAACAATAGCATTTGACACGAATACCGTCTTCTGGCCTGTCAGAGTATGGATGATGGACTTCGCGGTTGACTGGGTCCAGCACCAGAACCTCATCATCTGTTAAATCTAACTTTATGCGGGGAGGATCGCTGCGGGGTCTCAGAGGTCCTCGATATCCAATCCGCCCTTGAATTGATATCTTTCCCCTCGGGTTCGTATACACATCAAAACGGATCAGATCATGGGGAATTTCAGTGCCGGCAGCATCATAAACCCAATCTGCGATTTCCTCGAATGCATTAATTAGGAACTGTTCTTCTTGATGATCAGCTTGTAGAATAGTAAAATCCAGATCCTCAGAGAATCGATAGGTTTCAAAATAGCACTTCTTCAGGCACGTCCCGCCTTTGAAAATCCAGCTTGACCCGAGTTCAGGATGATCCGAAATCCCTGCCAACAGCCATCCGAGCACATAATCTTTTTCGATGATGTTAGCAGTGAGACCAAACTCTCTGGAGAAGTCCATTATCTCCTGACGGTCAATCACATCAGCTCTCCTTCGCCCAGCTTTCCGGTACCCAGAGCCTCCAGCGTGTTATCAATCTTTCAGCCTTTAAAGCAGGATCAAGCTTAATATATCCCTTCGTTAGCTGTGATCTACATTCGTCAATAGCAACCTTTTGGTCCGGGGCATATTTTTCTAAAAGGAAACCAAGGCGTTTAAATACAGCACCGTTATTCAGACGTTTTGCATATTCGATCAGTAGCTCAATGTTTTTATTCTCTGACTTCAGGTAATTTAAAAACATGTCTGTGCTTGACCTAATCCCACCGCCGAGTTTCGGATCAATCAGCATATCCAGTATTGTACGGGAGGGGTCTGAAA
>JAZDOW010000233.1:0-73457 GCA_043798185.1 Pseudomonadota bacterium
TGATGTTTTGTCTGGTATACTGCTCCAAAAATCATTACTTCATTATAACAGAGTCCTTGTTTAAAGCGTTACCTCCTGTTGCAATGTTGAGATTTTGGCCAAAACTTGCCGGCGTTGTTACATTATGAAGTTGTGACCCCCTGTCCCCTCTGTCATTTAAATATTAACAACATCAGAATTTAATCCCGAAGAATTGCCAAAAACCTAATGAACTGCACCAGTATCTAACAAATTGCACTACCAACCGCCACACTCAGCGCACCAAGTCAAACCTTGTTGGCAATACTGCAATTAGCTTCCTCATCAAAAAAGAAGCGAATAGTCCACATCATCTCTATAAAAGCTGGTGCCTTGATTATAAGTCAAAAACTCACTAACAGCAAGGTCGCTCCCAAAAAAATCCGTTTCATGTTTTTCACATATTTTCATTAAATATCATAATGTTAAACCAAATCACCCAGGTTCACTTGACAAGCGGAAGTCTATTTTCAATTCGGTTTCTTTAAATCTCCATCTATCTTATGGAGGTCTTTTTTTCTGTCTCATGGCAAAACATGTCGACTCTTCTTGTACTTTGTCGAATTGGTTGCAAAAGGATTCTTCCGAATATTCTCTTCGCCAGTTGATTTCGATAACATCTTCTGATTGTTTTGAGATAGTGGTATCATAGCATCGTAATCTTACAAAAATACCAGCACCATTAAATCCAGAATATTTTTTTTAAAAATGAGCTGCAACACAATCGATTTTGTTTAAAATTTAAACAATATCCTTGTCATCCAGGGGCCCAATAAGACAATCATGAAACAAGTTTCAATATTTGAGGAAAATGGCCATCCTTCAGAAGTGCCCCTTGCGGAAAAAGTTCGGCCGGCAACAATTCAGGATTTTATGGGCCAGGAACAGCTTCTTGCGCCCGGCTCTTGGCTTCGTCAGATGCTAGAGAAGGATCAATACAGCTCTTTTATCCTTTGGGGGCCACCGGGTACTGGTAAAACAACCATTGCCAAACTCATCGCAAAACAAACCAAACATACCTTTTGTTCGTGCAGTGCTGTACACAGCAAAATCACCGAAGTCAAAATCCTTATGGAAAGAGCGGCACACACCCACTGCCGTGAGAATCGCAGAACAATTGTTTTCATTGATGAAATTCACCGCTTCAACAAATCTCAGCAGGATGCCTTTCTCCCCTACGTTGAGTCAGGATCTGTTGTCTTAATCGGAGCAACCACTGAGAATCCTTCCTTTGAGGTAATTCCAGCCCTGCTTTCGCGGTGTCATGTTTTTGTCCTTGAGCCATTATCGACACCACATCTCCATGAGATCCTTATTCGAGCAGTGGCAATGGTCCCCAAGCGCTTGACTTTTGAAGATCATGTCCTGCAATATATCTCAGAAAACGCTGGCGGAGACGCCAGAAAAGCACTCAATGATTTAGAAATGGTTTGCCAAACCGCAGAAATCGGCGACATTATTTCCCTGGAAACATTAAATCAACTAGTAACTACTCGATCAATTTTTTACGACAAGGGGGGGGAAGAACACTATAATCTTATTTCAGCGCTACAGAAATCAATCCGCGGCAGCGACCCCCAAGCAGCATTGTATTGGCTGGCGAGAATGCTGGAGGGGGGTGAAGATCCTCTTTATTTGGTGAGAAGGCTGGTACGAATCGCCGCAGAGGATATCGGCCTCGCCGACCCTCAAGCTCTCATTCAGGCCGTGGCAGTGAAAGAAGCGGTCCATTTCCTTGGCATGCCCGAGGCATCTGTTGCCCTTTGCCAGGCCACTGTCTATCTTGCCACAGCTCCTAAGAGCAACTCTCTAGAGACTGCTTATATTGCCGCCAGAGACGATGCGGCTAGAACAAGCCACCTCAAAGTTCCCCTGGCCATTCGCAACGCTCCGACAAAGCTCATGAAAGAACTGGGTTACAAAAAAGACTATCGTTATTCCCATGATTTTTCCAATCATTACAGCTATCAGAGGTATTTTCCCGACGCTCTTCCGGAAAAATGCTACTACATTCCCTCGCCATTCGGCTTCGAGAAAGAGGTGAAGAAGAGACTTGATTGGTGGAAGAACCTCAGGGATCGCGAAAGCAACGATGGAAATGGGGATAAAAATAACAATCCCTCGTAATTTTTCAAAGTAACCAACCCTTGCCAGGGAAATTGCTATCGTCGAAAATGTGTGGTAGTTAAGCGGCTATGTTAGCCTCTTTTTGCTGCAGTCATCCTGCATCAACCGCCTTCAACCCGTAGTCCGACAGCTTATGACACCTCTTTACGAAAAAATCACCTATATATTCGACCCGTTGAACCACCTCTGGGAACACGAGAAAATGCACAAGAAAATCTCCATCACCCTTGTGCTCTTTTTTCTGCTGAGCCTTATATGCATCGAACTTAATCGTCGAAATCTTCTGCCGGGTTCTCTGGCATCAACAATCCCTAAAAATCATTTCTTTGCCGTTCAAGGGGCGTTTACGGTTGTCCTTATCCTGGAAGTTATCAGCTTGATATTCACAATCCCCTGCTCTTTCAGCCGGTCTGTCGGCAAACAGTTTGAAATTCTCTCCTTAATACTCCTTCGTAATGCCTTTAAAGAATTATCTTACTTTCCTGAACCGATCACCTTTGCCGGTAACCATCAGGCGGTTTTGCACATTCTCTCCGACGGTTTCGGTGCACTATTGATTTTCGCCCTGCTGGGCTATTACTATTTGATTCAGACCAGAACTTCGGACGATAAAATGCGCTCCGGTGATCTGTACGGCTTCGTAGCCGCTAAGAAGGGTATTGCTCTGGTATTGCTTGTAATATTTGCTGTCATGGGTATCACCAGTACACTTGGAACAGCCACCGGCACTTCAACCAGCGATTTTTTCCACGAATTTTATACGATTTTGATTTTGACGGATATCCTCGTCGTACTTATCTCCCAGTGCTTTCAACCCTCCTTTTATGCTATTTTCCGCAACTCGGGTTTTGCTCTCTCTACCTTGATTATCCGCATCGCTTTGGCTGCACCACCGTTTTTTAACGTTTTGCTCGGTGTGGCTGCAGCTCTCTTTGCCATCCTGCTCACCTTGGTCAGTCGAACCCTGTTTGCAAGAAAGGGAGGACCAAAGTGAAAATAATCATCACCATATGCCGGCAAGAGAGTGGTTGCAAACCGGACAACAGCCGACGCGCAGCCGATTCTCAGTAACCCGGAACCCCTGACGCGAAATAAGAAGAAGGCCACAGTTCGAACACAAGGTATCTTCACCCCCGGAACCGGGTCGGTTGCCGGCATAAACGTGCTGCAACCCCTGATCGATGCCTATCTGTCTGGCCCTGGAAAGGGTCGATACGGGGGTTGGGGGAGGCTCCTTCATCCGGTAGGCGGGATGATAACCTGACACATGCCAGGGAATTGATCTGTCAATTGCGGCGAGAAAAGAAGCAACCTGGGCAAGCTCTTGGTCTCCGTCATTCATACCCGGAATAAGCAAGGTTGTCACCTCAACCCAGATCCCCGCCTCCCGGCAACGGACGATATTATCAAGAACCGGCTGCAACCTTCCACCGCAGATTTTTTTATAAAAGTCATCACTGAAAGATTTCAGATCAATATTGATTGCGGTCAGCACCGGAGCAAGCTCGATAACAACCTCATTTGTCATGTAGCCATTGGAAACAAAGATATTTTTCAGACCTTTTTCGAATGCTGCCAGACAACAGTCATAGGCATATTCAAAGAATACCGTCGGTTCCACATAGGTATAGCTGATTGAGCGACATCCTCTGGCAAGAGCTGCCCCAATTATCTCGTCGGGTTTTCTGGAAATGCCCGAGAGCTCAACGGCCATATCGCGCGAAACTTGTGAGATACCGGCGTTCTGACAATGCAAACAGCGAAAATTGCAACCATAGGTAGCGATGGAGTAGGAAAGGCTTCCCGGCAAGACATGGTAAAGAGGTTTTTTTTCTATCGGGTCGACGTGTTCGGCGACAATCCTGCCGTAGACCAGGCTGTCAATCCCCTCTCCCCGCCGCAACCGGACACCACATAAACCCCGTTGCCCTTCGTTTAAATGACAACCATGGGCACAAAGGCAGCACTTCAAGGAACCGTCAGTTTGCGACAACCACCACCCCGCTGATCCAGAGACCTTCAACTTACTATTTTCTCTCATGTTTCCATTTCCTCACCCCGACAAATGGGATAAGTCATTTATCAAAAAATCTTCGCAAAAGAAACATGCGAAGATTTTTTGTAAGTGACTAAACTATCATTTTTGCAACCACTCATCCCCAAACAACAGATAGTGTGGATGAAAATTAGCCTTATAGCTCATAGCAGGGACGGAACCGATGAAATATCCCAAGTAGAGAAATTCAATTTCCCATTCCCTGCACAAATCGATAAGGCAGAGGATGTTATATGTTCCTAGACTGCGCGAAGATTCCTCGGGATCGAAATAAAAATAGACGGCATTGAGCCAATTGTAACCAATATCAATAATGGCTGTACCGATCAGTCGACCGTCGACCCGATACTGCAGTTGGGCACTGTTGACGATGGTATTCAAAAAAAAGTCTCGATAGTACCCCACAGCCGTATTGTTTTCCCTGGGGTATCTCTCCTGAAGAAATTTTTCACAGAGTTCATAGTCTTCTTCAGTTGGCTTTAAGGGCACGAGAGCTTTTTGTACATCACAGTTTTTTTTCAAAGCCCGTTTCTGGTTGCGGTTTGCTGCAAACTCGGCGGGGTGCAGGCGAATGGGAATGCACGCCGAACAATTCTGGCATGCCATAGTATACAGACAATTGCCGTTTCGCCGATAGCCGGCGGACAGAAATAATTCCATGGCCCGTTCGCTGAGAGGGGCAAATGTCGCCTGATGAAAGGTCGAGACATAGGGCAAGTCGTACGGGCATCCTATGTCAATGTCGATAAAAAGATGGCCGACCCGAGATTGCAGGGAGGTGAATTCTCGCCTGCAACTTTCATCATATTTGCAAGCCATCATGTCAAACAGGTTCTTGGATTGCGAATTCATAAATAAAAGCCTTTGCCAAAAATTACTGACCCGGAAAAAATCTCCTTATAATGCTAAAAGGTCGTCCCACAATGACCAACGTCCAGCAATGCCAGTACACTCTCTGAGCGTATCCCATCGCATTTGAGGACGAAAGGTCTCTCCAACTGAACATGGCAAATATATTTTTTTTCATCTTTTCTGGCCTGACGGAGAAGCCAATTCCAGTCGAAAAAATCTTGCCTTCGTCCTCCTATCTTTCTGCCTTCCTCGCTTAAAGTCAGATAAGGAATGCCGAGTGAGGTAATGTTTTGAAAAAAATGCGTCCCCTGGGAGGGCTCAGCCTTGATTTTGCCGTTACGAACCTCAATAATTGCCGCAACACCCGAGATATCCGCCCACTGAACCGGGATCCCGAGAAAGGGATCGGCCGAACCCCACCTGCCTGGACCGATAAGGAGAAACGGCTTTCTTTCCCGACGCAAACTGCGATTCAATACGCCAATTTCTCCGGCGATATCTCTGGTTTTAGCAATATCGAAGGTGTCGGAGCGGACAAAGATGATATCGGCAATATTTGCATAACAACCATGCCCGAGAGAACTTCCGACGTAGCAAAAAGCCTGCTGCACCTCCTGGTCACTTATCTGCACCTCAACCATTTCTCCGCCAGTCACCATCGGTCGTATCTGTAAAACATACAGTACCGATTTGGCAAGTTCACGGTCCAGATGCACGGCGAACTCAAGTTCCACTTCGCCCCCCATTCCGGCCTTGCCGATCTTCAATAATTCACCGAGTATCTCTGGAAGCGGGTAGCCGGAATACTTGAGAACGGGGGCAAAGGTCATAATTTTCGGTCCCGGTAGACAAGCATCCCTGACTCGGTCTTCTTCGGCAATATATGTCGATGCCAGCATGGTCACCGGTAGCTCATCTTCGGCATCCTGGATGTTACGAAGCACCAGATTGGATGCATCCCGTTGCAGACATGCCTTCGCCTCCAAGTCCAGTGCATAAAATTGTCGCTGGCTGGATTTCAACATGCTATCGACGGTTGCAAACTGTACCAGTTTCTTCGCCTTGGCCGGGGAAAACCACAAAGACCTCTCACCGTCGACGACCGTCTTGCCTATTCCGAGGGCAATATGGACAATCCCCTCGCTGGCCTGCATATCCATAACCGGGTAAAAATTGTGCGACTGGGCCACCCCGGAAATCCCCGGATACCAATACCCACCATAACTGCCACCAGCCAGCTGCTGAATAATGACGGCCATTGAATCCTCTCGCCCATGCCCCGAGACTTTGGAGAAGGCAAGGGGGCTCTCAAACCAGGTGGAAGCATAAACCAACTTGATGGCACTTTCCAGCTGCACCAGCCGCTCGTTAAAATCGGGGTGATTGTTGGCGAGAAAATATGTGGAATACAGTCCGGCATAGGGTTTAAAATGGCCATCTTCAAGGAGCGATGATGAACGAACAGAAAGAGGCTTATCGCATTTCTGCAAAAACGCCCGAAGTTCCTGACGAAGCCAGGCCGGCAAGGCCGAATCGAGAAAGATATCGGCTATCTGATCATCAGACATCAACGTTTTTATATTAAGATTATTTTCCTCTATAAAGGCATCGAAACCGTCGGCAGTGATGACACATGTCTTCGGGATAGTTACAGTGTGACTGCTTAACACAGAGTCTTTATGATAAGCCCCCTGCAGGCAGGCCCATATAAAGGCGATCCCCCGCGCTTTGCCACCCATCGAACCACCGCCGATCTTCACAAAGTCCATAACATCAATATCATAGTCATTGGCGGAGAATTTAGCTACCACCCCCTGCTGGCGTAATTTTCGCAGCGAACGTACTTTATAGATCAGATCATCCCGAATATTGGCGAGATTATCCATATTTAAAACGTAATCCCTATGGAGACGCCGCGCCAGGATGACTTCTGCTCTGGCCATAACCCAGTTGGAAAAGTGGTTTCTGAGGGTGTGATAACGGAGTGATTCCTCCGGGATAACCCGCAATTGTTTTTCAAATTCATGCAGGTTGGCAGCCGAACCGATAGCCCTTTCATCCGGCATGCGGAAGATAAAATCACCGAATCCAAGATGGTTGAGAAAAAAACTGTGTACTTCGTCCCTGATGAGTGGAGAGTTTTTATCGAGGAATATCGCTGGAATCCGCTCGGCCAATTGCCGATTAGCCTTTTCGGTAGACACCATAAGGAGTGGCAAATCAGCAATTTCGCTGCGTACAAATCGAAGAAAATTGAGTCCTGCATCATTTTCTAAAGTACCATTTCTGCGAAACCTAGCATCGGATATCACTCCGAAAACATAGGGTTTGTAACCCTGATATAAGGCCATGGCCTCCTCAAAATTGGTGGCCATGAGGATTCTCGGACGCGCCCGCATGCGCAAAATCCGGTGCCGCTCGTTGAGGCTCTCGTCCAACACAGACTGGGTCTGCCGCACTACCTCACCATAAATAAGAGGGAGAAAAATTGAACGGTAAAGAGGCGAATCCTCGACATAAATAATCACCCTGACCATAGCCTTTTGGGTATCGCCATCCACGTTCCGGTGATCTTCGACATTTTTTATTATGGCCAAAAGAAGGTCGGCTTCACAACACCAGAGAAAAATTTTATCAATCCAGCCGCTGTCAACCTTCTGTGGAAAAGTCGATCGGATATTGTGAGCGAGGAGGATTACCGGTAGATTCGGATGGTTTTTTTTAATTGCCGCACCAAGAGCGAAGGCATCCATTCCTCCCAGATAGGGCATAGTGATGACCAGATCGAATTTCTTCCGGTCAAGAAGAGCCAAAGCCTCTCCGGTTGTTGAAGCCCTGGTAATTTTAGGAGGCTTGCTGAGATTTAAACCATGATATTCATTGATCAGTCGGGTTGCCAGGCTCCCGTCCTCTTCCATAATGAAGGCATCATAAAGACTGGAGACCAGGAGAATATCCTGGACCTTAAAGGGCATGAGATCGTGGAAGATCTTAAAATGCGGATCGAAATCTGCTAACATTTCATTTGACTCAAGCGACATAGCGACCCTTTTGGCAAAAGAAGTTCTGCTCCTGCAGTATATTCCTTTCTGCTTTGCAATTTATTGTATATTTGTTTTCACAAAAAGAAACAGATGCCCGGTCTGGGAAATTGCTTAAGAACCGTTCTTCCGTGTTCACAGATTACGGCTCGACAACCTGTAGCTCTTCGGGTGTATTGATATTTTTCCAAGAGCGACGGAGTGAATCAGGTATTATTGGATGGTCGATTCTGATGTCGCCGGCGGCCTCACCAATACGCATATTACCCGTATACAGCTGTTCCTCAAAGAGATGGATCGAGCGAAAATCATACCAGGCAAACAGTGGCTCAAGACGATCATTGTCCGTAAATTTTGGCACCCGACCCCAGCAACCGGGCCTGCGATCGGCAAGAAGCCAGTTGACCGCCTCAGCGGAGACATGCGGCATATCACAAGCCACCAGCAGCCATGAGACCTGCGGCTGCCAACGCCCTGCGGCGACTATACCCGTCAAAGGTCCCACTACCCCTGGAATATCCGGCAATCGTGGGGTTTCAGCAACCGCTTCAGGCAACTGGCCCATTCCGGAGACAGCTATTCCATCAACAAGAGGCCGAAGAGTTTCGATGACGTTCTCCAGCCAGGTCTTCCCCCGTCCGTCCTTTATAAGGTGCTTAGGACTCCCCATCCTTGAACTCCTGCCGCCGATGAGTACACATCCCCAGACAGGGGTACATCGTCCATATTCAGTGAGTTTTCCAAGCAGTCTTTCTACAAATCTTGGCCATCCTTCCTCCCCGCCGAGAGACCAGGAGATCTCCCCCACATCACTGCCAGAAAACTTACTCAATGTGATGGGTTGCTCCGGCGCATCAATACCTCTGTTGACGATTACCAGGTCGTATCGCCGCGCCAACAAGGCAAGAGTGCAGAGATTGCTCCCGTCTCCCCGGCGGAGAAAAACCGCAGTCAAGGAACGGGCAGTCAATTCAGTCATCAGGCAACTGACGAAGTAGGTTCTCGATTCTTCTCTGCCACCGGTAAGGGTAAAAATCGGCAGATGGAAGAAATTTTCCATAGCGGTGCCAATTGTTTTCGATTCCTTATCCTGACTCCGCTGTTGCCTGCTCACTGCCATTCCTCCCTTACCCCCCGGCGGCTCTGTGGCAATACTCCGGCTTTTCGTCCCGTTTCCAGGAATGTCTCGATAGCCATAAATCCTTCAGATCCGAGGTCGCGAGAAAAATCATTGACATATAAAGCAATATGACTGCGAACCACCTCCGGCTCCATTTCCTGGCTGAGGCTTTGGATATAGGGCAAACTCTGCTCGGGATGCAGAAAAGCATGATCGACACTGGCCCGGACAGCCAGGTCTATAGCCATAATCCTCTCTTTTCCGAGACTTCTGCGAGCAGCGATACATCCAAGGGGAAGAGGCAAACCGTAACTGTTTTCCCACCAGCTGCCAAGATCCTGGAGACAGACAAGGCCTTTTTCCTGATAGGTGAAACGGGATTCATGGATAATAACTCCGCCATCCACCTCGCCGCCGGCAACGGCATCAATGATTGTATCAAATCGCATCACCACCAGTTGACAACTATCCGGCAGGAAAAGCTGTAACAGCATGGCAGCGGTGGTAAACTTGCCGGGAATGGCGATCCTTTTCTTGCCAAGGCTGGCAATCTCAATTGGTGAGCGGGCAATCAATAAGGGTCCACATCCACGACCGAGGGCACTCCCGGCCGAGAGGATGCAGTATTGGTCCTGAACATGACCATAGGCATAAAAGGACATCTTGGTAACATCAAGCCGCTCAGCCAAGGCCCATTGATTGAGCTGTTCAACATCCTCAAGCAAGGGTTCAGTGAAATAGATTCCGCTGGTGGAAATTTTGCCGTGTACTAGTGCGTAAAAGATGAAGGTGTCGTTAGGACAGGGCGAATAACCAAGAGAGAGAGCTGTGTTCATACAGACATTCCTTTAATAATAAGAGCAGCGCTTTCGGCCGCTTGCAAACACGCTTCGCGCAGTCGCCAGTTTTCACGTTTACGGTCTTCGACATAATTTGATATGGCTCGCAATTCCAGGCAGGGTACGGCAAATTCCAGGCAAACCCGGGCAACCGCTGCACCCTCCATATTTTCACATAGGCCCTGCCATCGACTCCGCAACATTTCTCCCCGCCTCTGTGTAGCGCTTGCCGCGTTGACGGTGACAAAGACCCCGGAAAAGCATGATGTGCCGCCACCTTCGGTTAAAATTTCTTTACCAAGACTGAGAAGACCAGAATCCATGGGGAAGACAATATCGCCGGTGAGTGACCCGTCGAGATATTCCACTCCGTCTTGCAGACAAATTCCGAGATCTCCCACTACCTCCTGCTCAGCAAGACAAATATCGAGCAGTTCAGGCTGGGGAGATCCGCCGGGTTGCTGATATGCGCCGCCGATGCCGAAATTTACTGCCGCTTCAATCCTCTGTTCGGTTTGACAGAGAAATTTGCTTAGACGAAGAGTCGTCTCCATTGGCCCGACTCCGGTTATCAAAGTCAGGCAGGAAGGACTTTTGCCAGGCCACTGCAGAAGAAAAGGTTCAAGCTCTATTTGGGTTGCGGCAAGGGCCAGGATCATGGTATTGACATTTGCTCCATAAATATTGGACAAAAAGTGTTGCTTGCTCTGCACCCTCAGGTTTGTACCCACTTTAATGCATTAATTCATTCTCTGCATTGCCGGCATTACGCCACAGGCCATTTTTTCCTTCTCCCCAGCACCATGCAAAAAGATCATTTATTAAGCGCCTACAACTATCATCTTCCAAATGAGCTCATTGCCCAGCACCCGGCTGATAAACGCGACGATTCCCGACTGATGGTCCTTGACCAGGTGAAAAACACCCTAGCCCATCATCACTTTAGCGATCTTACCAGGTTTATCGATGCAAAAGACATGGTAGTGGTAAACAATACCAAAGTGTTTCCGGCAAGGCTACTCGGACAAAAACAGACTGGCGGCAAGGCCGAAGTTTTTTTGCTTGAGTATCCTGCAAATCTCGATGAGATGCGAGGCACAGCTCAAGCGACAGCCCTAATCAAGTCATCGAAACGACCAAAACCCGGAACAAAAATCACCATCAATCCAAATCTTTACTGCCAGATAATCGCCGATCTAGGAGAGGGGAAAGTCGATCTGCAGCTCCATTATAGCCCGGCAACCGGCATGGCTGAAACGCTTCAAACCTCAGGTCAGGTACCCTTGCCACCCTATATTTCCAGGGCAGACGGCTGCACTCCCGACGATGTCAAGCGCTATCAAACCGTTTATGCCAGCCACCCGGGAGCAGTGGCCGCCCCAACTGCCGGACTGCATTTTACCGACCACCTGCTGGATGCCATCCGGCAAAAAGGTACTCTTCTGGGCCAGGTAACCCTGCATGTCGGCTACGGAACCTTTGCTCCGGTACGAGAAGAGGATATAACCCGACACCAGATTCATGAAGAGTATTACAGTATCACCGAAGAAACCGCCAAAGCGGTTGAAAAGACAAAAACAAGAGGCGGGAAAATCTGGGCTGTGGGCACCACAACCGTGCGCGCCCTGGAATATGCGGCTCAATTCTCCGGTCGGCTGCAATCCAAAGCTGGTTGGTGCAATTTATATATCTATCCGGGATTTCGCTTCAGAGTAATCGATAACCTCATCACCAATTTTCATCTGCCGGATTCATCACTGATGTTTCTGGTATCGGCCCTCTGCGGCAGAGAAACCCTCCTCGATTGTTATAGGACAGCAATCAGGGAGGGCTATCGGTTTTTCTCTTATGGCGATGCAATGGCCATCATTGGCGGCCAGACAGAATAATGAAGGAATTGTCGGTGCTCAAGCGCCTGCAGCAGCCGGACATCCAGCGCATCCTGCGCCTGCCTGACACGCAGGAGCAGGTTTAGGAGCCTCGGGTTTAGCAGTACCTGCGGTATTCGAATACCCATCTGCGTACCATCCGCCACCGCGTAGCTGAAAGGAACTCATAGACATCAATTTCTTTACCGGCGCATTACACTCGGGGCAGTTACTCAACGGCTTATCAGCCATCTTCTGTTGTACTTCAATAACCTTCATGCAATTTTTGCATTCGTACTCGTAAACTGGCATATTCTTTCCACCTATTCTTCTAAATACTCAATATATCAATTGTATTTCTGAACATCGGCAAAACCCCGGTGTTCAGAACCACTTTGCCCTTAGCGGACTGAGGCAAAATAATTCGCATGCAAGCATCTGTCAACATATTGTGCCGTCACAGACAGGTAAAAAATCGCTCCGCATTCTCAATCCGCTGACTGCTTGTTGTTCCCCTGGTTTTCTGGTATAGTTTGCAAATCATTTGAAAGAGCTACCTACTCCGAACCATCACCCCGATAAACGGGACAAGCCTCTTCACGGAAAATTCTTCACCACTTTGTATTTTGACCTCTTGAGGGTTGCAGGCATACAATTAATTTTTCGCAAAAGACGCAAAACCTTCAACACTCTTTTATTCTCATGATCGGTATCTTTGATTCAGGTGTCGGCGGGATGACCGTGGCCCGGGCCGTTGAACAGCTTCTCCCCCACTTCCCCCTTACCTATCTGGGAGACATTGCCCGCACTCCTTACGGCACCAAGAGCGCCCGAACCATCATCGATTACTCGATAGAGAACACCAGATTCCTTCTGGATCAAGGGGCAAAACTCATCATTATCGCCTGCAATACCGCATCAAGTGTCGCCACCGACCGACTTCGCCGAGAATTTGATATTCCGATCATTGAAGTCATCAGCCCTGCCGTTGAACAGGCACTCCTGCAGTCACGAAAAGGCCGAATCGGTGTCATCGGCACCCGCGCCACAATACGAAGCGGCGTTTACGAGACGATGATTTTGGCGCAACAACCGAAACATAAGGTTTTTTCGTCCGCCTGTCCCCTGCTCGTGCCCCTAGTTGAAGAGGGATGGATTGCCAAAAGGGAAACGAAGATGATCCTTCGCCGCTATCTCCATCCCTTAAAAGACCAGCAGATTGACACCCTGGTGCTCGGCTGCACCCATTACCCCTTGCTTAAACACCTCATCCAACCTCGAATAGGCAGAAAAGTAACACTCATCGATTCTTCCGTCGCAGTAGCAGAATATCTGCAGCACTATCTAGAGGACCATGCGGTCTTGATACCGGATGGAAACCACATCCCAACGGGAAATCGCTATTTCGTCACCGATCTCACCGAATCGGCGCAGTTCATTGCTGCGAAGATTTTTAACCGTCCCATTAACCTTCAACCCATACAATAATGCACAATGGCTTACCTTGCTCAAATAATTCAACTGTTTGTTGTGTTTCTCGCCCTGACAATCACCGCCGACCATGTCAAGGCGGAGCAGGTCGAATACCCGGAAGATATTGCCGCCCGTCTGCAGGCTCGCTACGACTCTATGCAGAGCCTGAATTTTAATTTCTTTCAAGATATTCAAGGCGAAATGACTGGCAGGCCGCGCCAGGGGTCGGGCCGAGCTATCTTTTTAAAAAATCAGGGTAAGGCCCGAATGCGCTGGGACTACGTCAGCCCTGACCAACAGGTATTGATCAGCGATGGAGTGGTTTTTTCGATGTATTTTTCAAATCTTAAGCAACTTATCATCAGTCCGGCGGAACAGCTCGATGCCGACCTGACCTATTCTTTTTTTACCGGCAAAGGCGTTTTGAAAACAGATTTTCACATCCGCCCCGCCAATGAGGATGAGCAATCAACCAACGAAGACGAATTCAAGATCATCAAAATCATTCCCAAGACCCCACACTCCCAAGTCCAGGACATCCATCTTTATGTGACCCGCGACTCTCTCATCCGCCGTATCAAAATCCGCGATCAGTTTGGTACTATCACCGTGCTCAATCTCAGCGATATCGAGGTCGACAAAGTGGCGAACGGAAAATCGCCACAGGAAATCGATGCCCTCTTCACCTTTGTCCCACCCCCGGGTACTGAGATCATCCACCAATAAAATGGAAAGTGATACCACACCGCAGCTGACAGTCGCCTTGGTCTCCATGCCCTGGCCGATAGTTAACCGACCATCCCTTCAACTGGCGACATTGAAAAGCTATGTGGAGGAACAATCACCCTGCAAAGTAACTTGTTATCATCCTTATCTGCACATCGCTAAGGCAATCGGCATTGATACCTACGCACGCATTGCTAGGTCCGGTTGGGCTGGAGAAGCTCTCTTTGCGCCACTCCTCTTTCCTGAAATGCGATCCCGGTCAAAACAGCTCTTTCGTCAAAGTCTCTCCAAAAAAGATCCAGCCATTGGTGATTTCGAAAAACTTGTCGACTGCATTAAGCAGAGTTTATCTGCATGGCTTGCGACAACAGAAATACATAACTGCCACCTGCTCGGTCTTTCCGTCTGTTTCTTCCAGCTCCTACCTTCTCTTTATTTAGCTTCAAAGATTAAAGAAAAACTTCCGCAACTTCCGATTGTCTTTGGCGGTTCATCATGTTCAGGCAAGGTGGGCGTCTCGATTTTTCAGACCTTTCCACAGATAGACTACCTCACATGCGGTGAGGGTGAGGCATCCTTCCTCCACCTCTGCCGCCACCTTGCCGGCCAGGAAAAATCGCTGTCGGATGAAATACTTTCTCGGTGCACTTCTATCCAGACAAACGCTCAGATACCTAAAATTACCCTCAACGACCTGCCGCACCCCAACTATGTTCCCTATTTCCGGGAAATGCGCGCACTTTTTGCAGATCAGACATTTATTCCGGTGCTGCCGATTGAGTTTTCCAGAGGATGTTGGTGGAATCGCTGTTCCTTTTGCAATCTTAACCTGCAATGGCCTGACTATCGGTTTAAAAGTGTCGACAAGATGGTTGCGGAAACGACCCATCTCGCCAAAACCCATGGTTGTCTCCAATTTGCCTTTGTCGACAATGCCCTACCGCCGCAGGAGGCTGATTGTTTCTTCGCGAACATCCCAGACACCGGCATGGATTTTGATTTTTTTGCCGAAATCAGAGGGATTTCCTCACAGCCCAGATTGGAGATTTATAGTCAGGGTGGACTCAGAAAAGTCCAAGTCGGCATTGAAGCCCTTTCCACATCTTTGCTGAAAAAGATGGTCAAGGGTACAACGGTTATGGACAATATTGCTGCCATGAAAGTGGCCAGCAGTTGTTCAATGCGCCTTGAAGGCAATCTTATCACCGAGTTTCCAGGCACTACCACCGAGGAAATCGCCGAGACCCTGACCAACCTCGATTACGTTCTCCCTTTTGCCCCTCTGCAGGCGGCAAGATTTTTTCTTGGCTATGGCTCCCCTATTCACGAGACGCCCAAGGCTTTTAAAATCCAAGCGATACTGCCCCATGCTAAAAATCAAAAGCTTTATCCCAAAAAAATACTTGAGGGAATGGTCATGCTCGGCAATAGCTACAGGGGTGACAGGGTGCAGCAACAAAAACTCTGGAAACCCGTAACCGAAAAACTCCGGGCCTGGCAGAACTTTTACCAACAGAGAAAGGGCAAGGCTACGCCCCCCCTCCATTACCGGGATGGTAACACCTTCATAATCATCTCCCAGGAACAGATTGGCGGCTCGACCCTCCTGCACCGATTAAAAGGTTTATCGCGAGAAATCTACCTGTTTTGTCTAACACCTCAGACTTTTTCATGTATTATTGACAACTTTTCAACTATTCCCACTACAAAGCTTGAAAATTTTCTCGAAGAAATGAGTAGCAAGCGACTTATATTTCTTGAAGGTGAGCGCGCTTTATCTTTAGCCATTCGTTATCATTAGTGTAAAAAGTGTTAATTGAATCGAAGAGCATATTGCCTCCAAATTGCCCCCTAAAACCACTCATTATAAGCGTCCGCAAAAATCTCCAACCCATTGACTAATTGCCTTGTTGCACATCTTCCACGAGTATTGCCACAACAGGGAGAGAAGTTCAATTATAGACCCTTTACCGTTCTTGACATTGGCGGTCAGAAGATGCAAGGTATTCACGTTGGTAGTATGTTTCTTGAACGAAAAGTGGTACAGAAAGATCCTGGCAGTAAGCGGAGAGCAGACAATTATTCGTAGCACAACCTGGCGCCTGTCAGGCACCGAGCCTGACAGCAACCGTAAACCGCAGTTTTGTTAATGGAATGACATGACAGACACACTCAGTGAAAGCTTTGAAGATCTGTTCAAAGCGGAAGAAACAAAAAAAATCAGGCACCTCACCCCCGGGCAAAAAATCAAAGCCACCATTGTCGGGATGAATAACGATTCGACCTTTCTTGATGTAGGCAGCAAGAGCGAGGGTGTTCTCAACAGTGCTGAACTTAGAGACGATGAGGGAAATTTCATTCGTGAAATCGGCGATGTAATTGATGTTTATTTTCTTCATTCCAAGCCTTCCGAACAGCTTTTCACTACTTCCATCGGCGGCAGAGCAGGCAACAGCCACCTCGCAGAGGCCTTTCAAAGCGGCATCCCGGTGGAAGGTTTTGTCAAGGCTGAGATCAAAGGTGGCTTTGAAATCACCCTCGGCGGCAATGTTCGGGGTTTCTGCCCTTACTCCCAGATGGGCATGCGACGCGTTGAGGATGCGGCAAAAGCGTATCTGGAGACCCATATGAAATTCCAGATTACCAGGTATGAGGAGAACGGTCGTAATATCGTGCTGTCTGCCCGAGCCATCCTGGAAGCTGAACGACAAGAGATCAGGGATAAACTACAGGAGACCCTCAAAGAAGGCCAAATGGTTGAGGGAGTTGTCAGTTCGATCAGAGATTTCGGCGCTTTTGTCGACATCGGTGGAGTTGACGGTCTTATTCCCATTTCCGAGATAGGCTGGAGTCGAGTAGAGAAAGTCGATGAATATTTCACCATCGGCCAGAAAGTACAGGCCATTGTTAAAAAGCTTGATTGGGAAAATGATCGAATCTCTCTGAGCTTCAAGGAAACCATGGCCGATCCATGGGTTGAAGGAATACAAAATTTCCCTGAAGGTTCCTCACATCTTGGAACGGTGGCAAGACTAGCCCAATTCGGTGCTTTCGTGACCCTGGCTTCGGGAATCGACGGCCTGATCCATATCTCTAAACTCGGTAGCGGCAGACGGATCAACCATCCCCGCGAGGTCATGGAGGTTGGACAAAATATCGAAGTAAGAATCGAGGGTATTGATCTTGCCGAAAAACGTATCAGCCTGGTCCCCGTCGATTATGTATCGCAAGAGAATAAGGATGAATCTGAACGTACCGAGTACAAAGCCTTTATCGCAGAAGATAAAAAGAAAAAACCGGCGAGCGAAGTTGGCAGCCTGGGAGCTCTGTTACAGGCCAAACTGTTCGAGAAGAAGAAATAATCCACCACAAACGGATCGCCTGGGTTTCTCCAGGCAATCCGTTGCCTCAGCCTACCCACAGTTTTTAGTGGCATAGTAATTTTTTCGATGAAGGAAACAAACTTGACATCCATGTCAGGCTGAAGGATAATTTTACAGACGAGCGGCCGAAGGTCACACCTCTGTCTCCTCACTGTGATGCAATCAGATTTACCATAACCATAATGTGCCTTCGATGTCGCGATGCCCCCAATCTTTAATAAAAAAAGCCGCTACCTTTACATACCTGTCATTTTTCTTGCGGTATTTTCAATTAGTTCCCTTATATATATCAAGAAAAATGCAGAATTGGACCGACAAAACTTTAAAAACCATGCACTTATTATTGCCGACGATACCTGGGCCCTCAACCGCAACGGAGCCATGGCCTATTTACAACTGGCAATCAAAACCTACCACTACCAGTACCTAGCAATCTCCATCCCCGGCGACGAAGAATTTCTACGCCTACCAAACACACAACTCACCGGTATTTCTTCTGCTTTTCACAAACTAGGCCTCATTGGACTGAAAGATCTTTCCGAAAATATTATGCATGAGGACGAGACCATTGGTACTCTCCAAGGTCGGCAATATATCAGGGTCATCTTCCCGTTGCTGAACATTCTCGTTATTGTTCTTCTTGCCCTCATCACCTCTGTCTTTATCATTTATCTTTTTATCAATAGAAAATTACTCGAACAACAAGTGACTGAACGGACCAGGAATCTACGGGAAAGCGAGCGACGTTTTCATGATCTGGTCGACCTCCTCCCTGAAATGGTGTTCGAAACCGATCTTCACGGGCGAATTGAATATCACAATAAGGCGGCGAAGGAGCGGTTAAAAATTCCCTTTGCATCTCCAAATCCGACAACCTTTTCCCAATTCATTACCAACGAAGATAGAGAAAAGGCCATCCAGCATTTCCATGCTTCTCTTTTCAGTGCTGCAGTCGGTTTGCAGAAGTTTATCGCCACCGACTCTGAACACCGGACATTTCCGATACTCTTGCGATCTGCACCCATTCGTAAAAACGGCAGTATCACCGGGGCGAGGATGATAGTCATTGATATCACCGACCGCCAGCGACTGGAAGAACAGCTCCTTCGCGACCAGAAAATGAAGGCCATCGGTCTCATGGCCGGAGGTGTTGCCCACGACCTGAACAACATCCTCTCGGGAATCATCAGCTACCCAGAACTGTTGCTCCTCGATCTGAACGAAAACGATCGGATGCGACGCCCTCTTGAGGCTATACGCAGAGCAGGGCTGGATGCGGCAGAGGTGGTCGCCGATCTCCTCACAGTAGCCAGGGGTATAGCGGCCGGCAAGGAGGTAATCAACCTCAATACCCTCATCGAGGATTATTTAGCATCTCCGGATTTTCGCCTGCTCTGTTTGCGTTATCCTCTGATATCAGTCAGAAAATCCTTAGATGGAGATCTTCTTAATGTCTGTTGCTCCCCCATTCATATAAGAAAATGCCTAATGAATCTCATCACTAATGGAATGGAGGCAATTCAGGGCAAAGGCACACTATCGATATCCACTCACAACTGTCCCCAGGTTGACTGGACACCCCTTGATAATAAGGAACCGCCAAAAGAATGGTGGTCGAAAATAACTATCTACGATTCCGGTACCGGAATCGCTCCCCATGAAATCGACCATATATTCGAGCCCTTTTACACCAAAAAAGTCATGGGACGAAGCGGTACCGGCCTCGGCTTGGCTGTTGTATGGAATACAATAAAAGACCATGGCGGCAGAGTTAATGTCATGAGCGACCCACAAGGAACAACCTTCGAGCTCTATCTTCCCGCCGTCGAGGAGAAAGTCCTCGAGGTTTCTGCAACACCGGACTGGCGCACCCTCCGAGGAAATGGTGAACATGTTCTGGTAATCGATGACGAACCTCGACAAAGAGAGATTGCCGGGGAGCTGCTTACATCCTTAAATTACCATGTGGAGGTGGTGTCTTCAGGAGAAAAGGCAGTCACATTTCTCAAGACCAATTCCGTTGATATTCTTGTTCTCGATATGATTATGAGTCCTGGACAAAATGGGCGAGTAACCTACGAAGAAATCCTGAAAATTCATCCTTGTCAGAAGGCCGTTATCGCCAGCGGCTTTGCCGAAAATGAAGATGTCAGAGCCACATTGGCTCTTGGCGCCGGAGCCTTTGTCGGCAAACCGTACACTATCGAAAAAATCGGTTCCGCCATATACAAAATCCTTCATTCCTGATAAACTACGGTAAATTTGCCGATACGTGCGAGTTGTTACAATATACTTACGATCTCAGCTGGAGGTATGATGACGCCGGTTACCCCCCGTTTTCTCGTGATTTTTTTTATTTCTTTTGCCATCCTGATTCCGAGCCTTTCCCCAGCACAGGACTCTCTGGTATGGATGGAGGCTGTTGCCCCACCGTTTTTTATCCATGATGGCGCGCTCAAAGGCCAAGGATACGAAGATATTATCACCAACCTCCTGCAAGAACATCTGCCGCAGTATCGGCACGCCCACATCAAAGCCAACATAAGTCGTCATTACCAACAATGGAAACAGGGTGAGAAAGCCTGCAGTGTCGGCATGTACAAAACTCCAGAACGACTTGAATTCACGTATTATTCTATCCCAAGTGTCTTCACATTACCACCGGTGCTCATTATTCATAAGGATCATTTCCAGGCATTTGGCGGTAATAAAACGGTCAGTCTCACAAAAATCCTCAAGGATGGCAAACTCATAATCGGACGATCAAGCAACCGCTCCTATGGCGTCGAGTTCGATGCTGCCTTAAAAACCTATAGTAACGACAAAAACACCTTCACCTATGAAGGCCCTGAGCTTTCTCTGAATCTTTTTAAAATGCTCCAGGCAGGTCGCATTGATGCCTTCCCCGGCCTCCCGGAAGAGGCCATGTATCTGGCAGAGACCATGGGCATCCGCGACCAGATAATGACCTTGGCCGTTGAGGAAAATCAAATCAACCCCGAGGAATCTCTGAGTTATGTAGCCTGCTCCAAGAATGAATGGGGAAAAAATGCAATCGAAATGATAAACCAAGCACTCCGGAAGCAACGTCCGACAGAAAAGTACCGGGCTGCCTACGAAAGGTGGCTTGACCCAAGTAGTGTTGAAGGGTACAGAAAACTTTACGCGGATGTCTTTCTCAAGATTACCGAATGATATACTATCAAGAAGATTGTAATATAAGCTGTTGTCGCCGCGCTTCAAACATTATTACCGCAGCCGCAACCGAGCTATTGAGAGAATCGAGGGTACCCGTCATGGGAATGGAAATCAGTACATCACATTCCTTTTTCACCAATGGTCTAATACCCTTACCCTCACTACCGACAACCAGGCAACTTGGAACCGTAAGATCAGTCGCATACAGTGATTGGGCCTCGCTTTCCTTTACCGCGCCGAAAATCCAGAACCCAGCCTTTTTCAAAGCCTTCAAAGCCGCAACCAGATTAGTTACCTGGCAGATATCAATATGGGACATCGCACCGGCCGAGGCCTTAGCGGCCGTCCCCCCAAGCGGCGCAGAGCGCTCCCGGGTAACAATCACTCCAGTAATGCCCGAAGCTAGAGCCGACCTGATTATTGCCCCCAGGTTATGGGGATCCTGAAGAGAATCACAAATCATCAGGCGAACTCGTTCTCCCCCTGCGATCTTAATTGCCATATCCTCTACAAATGTAGAAAATTCGACAAGAGGTGTCTCGCTTATCCGTGCAATTACTCCTTGATGGCGAACCTGTGAGGCTCCTTCCCCAGTGAGTCGCAATGTTTCGGTAAAGGTGAGCTTGATACTGTGCAGACGGGCCATCTCAATGATTCCATCGATTTTTCCACCCCGTTTATCTCTTTGCAGCAGTATCTCGGTAATACGTCCTGGTTCTTTTTCGAGACTCTCAAAAACTGGATGAATCCCCCATAACAGATCTTCACTCAACCTGATTCTCTTCTCTCCGTGACTTCCTATGTCTCTGTCGAATTTTTTCATGGACTTACTATGTTGCCGATCGGTTGACCTGACGGAAACCTGTGCGCTTTAGCGCGCTCCGCGACAATGATTGAGGAAAGAAGATCTATAGTTTCCTCCAGTCGATCATTTACCACAAGATATTCATATTCACTCACTGCTTGCAGTTCGACTCGTGCATTGTTCAGACGAATAGCTATCATTTCTTGGCCTTCCGTACCCCTACCTCGGAGCCGTTTTTCAAGTTCCGAAATACTTGGCGGGGCGATAAAAATATGCGTTGCTGCAAGTTGTCGGGAGCGCCGCAATATAGACGCACCCTGGACATCGATATCAAGGATGACGTCGACCCCAGCCATACGCTGCCGTTCAATGGCCTCCCGGCTTGTACCATATAGATTGGCATGGACCTCGGCATGTTCCAGGAACAGACCTTGATCAACCATTTCCAAAAAATCCTCATTGGAAACAAAGTGATAATCAATACCATCTTTTTCCCCGGGTCGAGGAGGTCTGGTGGTGTGTGATACCGAAAATGACAAACCGGGGAGCTGCGCCATTACCCGTCGAAGAAGAGTGGTTTTACCGGTCCCTGAGGGCGCTGAAACAACAAACAATTTACCTGTGATCATGTAGATTCTCCTGGGTGGAGCTTTGGCTGGCCGTAATATTCAGCCAGATGATAGCCAGGATTCATGGCCAGCAACCGTTGACCAATAGTATCAGGTTGCACCGATGACAGGATCACGTGATTTGAGTCCATCACCAATATTGATCTGGTCCTCCGCCCTTCGGTGACATCGACTAATTTCCCTTCCTTTTTCGCAGCCTCCTTCAGCTTACGAGCCGGCGAAGAACCGGTATTGATGACCGCGATAATTCTTTCGACCATTACGGTATTGCCGAAACCAATATTCAGGAGCTGCATAATTCACCATTCAGCGTATACGGTATAAAACTATTCCGAACCAGGACAACATTCTCTCATTCGATATTCTGAACCTGTTCGCGCATTTTTTCCAGCTCGCTCTTCAAGTCAACGGTCAAATGGGTCAGTATTGCATCGTTAATTTTTGAGGCCAGGGTGTTGACCTCACGGAGAAACTCCTGAATGAGAAAATCAAGTTTCCTGCCAACCCCACCCTCTTCCGAGAGGAATAGGTTAAACTGTTTGATGTGACAACGCAATCGGACAATTTCTTCGGTAACGTCTGTCTTATCAGCCATAATGGCAACTTCCTGAACCAATCGAGCTGGATCCAGCTGGATGTTGCCGAGAAGCTTTTCGAGTCTCTCGTTGAGAGACAGCCTCCGCTGTTCCAACATTTCCGGAATGCTTTTTTCGATGGTATCGACAGTTGCAGAAAAAGAAGACAAACGAGCATCTAAATCTACGGCCAAGGCAGCACCTTCTTGAAGTCTCATGGTATCACATTGAAAAAGTGCCTCATCAATCACCTTTTCAACCATGGGCCAGATTCCTTCAAGATCTTCATCCTGTTGTTCCCTGACTAAAACTTCCGGGAATGAAGCAAGAAGTTGCGGAGTAATCTCAAGTGGAAGGATGAATTCATCCGCTAGGGCCTGCAGGGCATTTCTGTACCCAGAAGCCAAGGCCAAATGGACTTTCACCTGCTGAAGATCTGAAAAATCGCCATTCACCGACAGAAACAATTCAATCCGGCCTCGCTGACAGGCGGTACTCACCTTGCGACGTAATTGCTCTTCCAGGGAAGCATAGCCCCGCGGCAGTTTCATTTTCAGATCAAGATACCTGTTATTGACGCATCTCACCTCTGCAGTCCAGACTCTGCCTTTGCTGGAAATCTCGCCGCGGCCAAAACCGGTCATGCTCTTAATTGCCATGTCGTTCCAATTCTTGTTATGTTAGCCCTTAAACAAGGCACTCGTTTTGCGGACATTCAGCAAGGGTTTAAAAAAGCAAAACGATGTAGAGAGAACCCCCTCGACATCGTTTTGTTAAACAACGACACAGAACAACCTGCGTTTGAAGCTACTTGCCAGACATTGCCTCATTCAGCTTTTTAATAATCGCATCGCTTACTTCAATTGCATCATCGAAATAAACAACACCATTTTTAGAATCCAGAATTGCGGTATAGCTTTTTTCTTTACCGAACTTTATGACAACCTTTTCAAGTGCTTTTAAGATTGGCTCAAGCTCCTTGTCCTGCAATTGCTTCATCTCAAATCGAGCATCGTCGGTTTTTGCTTGAAGTTCTCGACCATTTTTTTGGTATTCTCGTACCTTTTCGGCCTTTTTCTCTTCACTCCAAGCGGAACTTTTCTTCTTGATCTCGTCCTGCAGAACCTTGAGGGCCTCTTCTTCTTTTTTGAAACTCCCCTGAAGCTCTTTCATCTTTGCGTCAAAGCGCTCCTTAGCGGCTTTTCCTGATTCGCATGAGACTATGATCCTCTGAACATTTATTACACCTATCTTCAGATCAGCGGCGAAACTATTACAAGCCACAAAGCAGGCAAGGAAAAAAAACACCAATCCTGCCGGCAGGATTCTCTTATAAGACATCAGTACCTCCTGTATTAATTACTACTGTACTACTACGAAGTCATCTCTTCTGTTCTGTGCCCAAGACATTTCATCCTGACCTTGCAAAAGTAATCTCTCTTCACCATAACTCACAGTGCTGAGCTTTGCTTCGCTAACACCAAGATTCACAAGATATTTCTTGGCACTCTGTGCACGACGCTCACCAAGAGCCATATTGTATTCATTTGTGCCGCGAGGATCGCAGTTACCTTCGATTCTGATCTCATATTTTGCGTTGCTTTTGATGAAATCGGCATTGACTTGAACTCGGGAGGCTTGGTCTTTTCTGATATCAGAAGAATCATAATCAAAATAAACAGGCAGCATTCCTTCTGTCGTTCGTCCTTCGCTAATACCGAGAGGCTTAGAATCAAGTGATTCCACTGGGCCTGCTGCAGCTTTCGGCTCTACTTTCATTGCTTGGTCAGTTTCTTTATCAGAACCACAGCCAGCCAAAGCCATAATGGACAAACAAAGTAACGCGGGTAGTAAAAATCTCTCTTTTCTTACCATGGGGGACCTCCAGTTTTCAAATATGAATTGGGTTATAAAACGATATGATGTGGTGGATTTGCGGCGGGGGGGAATACCAGTCGCTATACTGTGATAAGCAAGATAACATATAAGAAAATCAAATATTCTTCAATCTCTTTTTTTAATTTCATGGCACTTTTGCTAATTTAATTCTGCCTTTCTTCATGATCCACGAAGCTCTCCTAAATCGTCAGTGCAAGACAGCCTACCTCGATGACATGTTATCTTGTTTGTTGCAACTGGTTAAAAACCTACTATACTCTTGATGATTTTTGCTCTACAAATATTGCTATAGCAAAACGATTGCAAAAATAGGCTAGTGATAATTGTCTTTTCAGATTATAAAGCAGCCTATAAGAATAATGGATTTTGATTTTTACGCCTCACCCCGGCGATGACGACAATTGGAGATTTTAATGGCCAAAGCAAGTATAAGCCCCAACAGGGCAACTGACAGAACAATACGTACTATCGATCGCAAAAGAGAACAGGAACGTCGAAAGATGTTCCTGCGTGCTAAGGAGCATGCTCAAGAATTCGCTGCAAAACTTGTCCAACGCCTTCTCGACCGTGAAATCATTGAGACAAATTCTGTTGCCGCAGTCAAAGATGCTTTTGAAAACCAGTTGCTGAAGCTTGGATATCTTGAAGAATTTGAACTACAGATGAAAATTGCCCCGATTCGAACAATTGCCCAAGACCCTAATGTAGTCAGTTTGTATTTCACCCAGTATATAGTTGAGGATCTTATCCAACATCCCGCTATTCAAGATGTTTTTGGAGATGATCTTGACATCTATCGAGCCGTTGATTCGGTCTTTAGAGTCCTCCGAGAATAAATGCGCCGCCCCGATTCCCTTCCCACCCTGCTGATCGCCGACAAAGATGGACAAATAACTGATTTTCCAGAGTTACTTATGGTCGGCACTAGTAACGGCAGGTTCTATCGACCCGATCTTGAAGACCTCATCCCTCTCCCTGAGGGAAGTGAGTTATTTGCTCTTCCCGGCCGTTTTCCAGTGGGTTGGGATCCAGAAACCGATGAACCTGTCGTTCTCGAGAAAAACCCTTTTGCCGATGGAGAAGTTCAGGCGGTTGCCGCCTTCATGGCTCCGGCACATACAGCAATTCTCAGCAGTAGCTACCAAACCCAAACGGGGGCTCCGACATTACCGCTTTTTTCCTATGCCGCAGTAGGCTGGTATCATAACAGCTTTTGGGTGGCAGGATTCCGCAGTGACCAGGACAGACGGCAGGACGCGAACCAATACCACCAAAACACCGTCGAAAGTCGTACCCGCAAAAAGCTTAAACAACACAAGGATAACAGGCTTATTCAGCATTTGGGCAAATGCTGTCTCACCTATGGTTGTCCCGCGGCCCGTAATTATTTTCTCGGTCGATGGGAAGCCCCTTTGCCCACCTCACCTACCTGTAACGCACGCTGTCTTGGTTGCATCTCTCTCCAACCGGCCGGTTGCTGTCCGGCAACTCAGGACAGAATCACTTTTGTACCCAGCGTCAAAGAAATATGTCAAGTAGCCATACCCCACCTCGAATCTGCCGACAACCCCATTGTCAGTTTCGGCCAAGGGTGCGAGGGTGAGCCACTCCTTCAGGCAGATCTCATCAACCAGGCGATACAGGTGATTCGCAACCAAACCAGCAGGGGAACGATCAATCTTAACTCAAACTCAAGCCTGCCGGACAGTGTCGCCGAACTCGCCAAAGCTGGCCTTGACAGCATCCGCGTGAGCCTGAATTCCGCCCAAGAGACCTTCTACACTCGATACTATCGACCTCAGAACTATTGCTTTGCCGATGTCATGCGTTCCATTGATGTCATGAAAGATAATGGTCGCTTCGTTTCCCTTAACTATTTCATGCTTCCCGGCCTCACCGATTCAGAGCAGGAATTCACTGCCTTCTGCCACCTCCTTCGCACACATCGTCCTGATTTTGTTCAACTGCGCAACTTAAATATTGACCCGGAATGGTATTTTAAAAGCCTCGCTTTCCCGACAGATTCAATTCCTTTGGGCATTCGCAACTGGCTTAGCCGCATCCGGGCTGAATTTCCCTTGTTACGTTTCGGATATTTCAATCCCCAGAAACCGGACGACGGTACATCACCAAAAAAGAGAGCAAGCCTGCCGAAGACCAACGTTAAGATATGATCCTGAAACAACTTGATCGTGTCATGCAGCAAACGTCACTCTTTTATTTCCTCATAATGCATGAGTAATACCTGCATTAACAATACCGATATGGGTATTCTATGATAGAAGGGCCCGCTAAATACTCTGTAAATCTTATTTTCAATTCCTCAACACCGCTATTTTCCATTGCTTTATTTTCCGTTTAAGATAATATACCAGCTAAGAAAGCTTATCATTAATATTAATATTGGAGTTAAATATTATGGAACAATTGCCAAATATGCGTTTGACAACGCAAAGGCAAATAATTCTCGAGGAACTCGGCAAAGTAACGTCCCATCCGACTGCCAATGAAGTTTATGACATGGTGCGCAAGCGTCTGCCTCGCATCGGTCTTGGGACGGTCTACCGAAATCTTGAACTCATGGCTGAAAGTGGAATAATACTGAAACTTGAGGTCGGTGGAACACAAAAACGTTTTGATGCTGCCATCGAACCCCATTATCATATACGTTGTACGTCTTGCGGCAAAGTCGACGACATTGCCATGGAAGTTCAGGAACAGATCAACCATGCCGCCGAAAAGGCGAGCAATTATATAATACTAGGTCATCATGTTGAGTTTTCCGGGATCTGCAGAGAGTGCTCGAAGAAAAAAAGAAAATCTCCCCCACACTGATTTTTATGTACATGTAAGACCAAAAAAACAAAAGGGAAAGAGTGGAGATAGATCCCGCTCTTTCCCTTTTCGATCTTCAAAAAGTCAATGTGGACAGTCGGGCATTCCCCTTTAATTAAAAACTATCTTACAAAAGCGCCGTTTTCCAACCTTGACAAGCCTTTCTCCTTTAGGTGAAATGAGCATATTAACGTCAGTCGCTTTAATTCCATCTATCGTAACAGCACTTTGTTGAATCATTCTCCGGCCATCGGAGGTTGAATTTACCAAACCGGCGTCAACCAGCAACTGCGGCAGGGCAATCGGTTCACGCGGGGAACATTTAAATTCGGCAAGATCATCCGGTACTCCACCTTTCTGGAAAACCTTTTCGAAGCTCGCTTCAGCCGCCTGTGCGGCAGCTGGACTATGAAATCGAGCAGTGAGCTCACGAGCCAGACGCTGTTTTGCTTCTTTCGGATGCAGAGAACCGATTTCCACTTTTCCCTTGAGGTCGGCAATCTCGCTGTTGCTGAGATCGCTTAAAAGTGCGTAATATCGAAACATCAAAGCATCCGAGATGGAGAGCACCTTGCCATATATATTGTCGGCAGAATCATTTATACCGATATAGTTCCCCAATGACTTGCTCATCTTATTGACACCATCCAGACCTTCGAGGAGGGGCATGGTCAGGACAACCTGAGGTTCCATTCCCCTCGATCGCTGAAGATCCCTGCCCATGAGGACATTAAACAACTGGTCGGTCCCACCCAGTTCAACATCTGCCTTCATGGCAACGGAATCATAACCCTGGATCAGCGGATAGAGGAATTCGTGGATAGAGATAGGCCTACCGGTGTCAAACCTGTTGCGAAAGTCCTCCCTTTCAAGCATTCTGGCCACAGTCAGTTCAGATGCCAACTTGATCATTTCGCTGGAGGTGAGTTTTCCCAGCCAGGAGCTGTTGAAGACAACCTGGGTCTTTTCCGGATCAAGGATTTTGAATACCTGATGTTTGTACGTCTCGGCATTTGCAGCCACCTGCTCAATGGTCAAAGCTTTCCTGGTATCGGATTTCCCTGTGGGATCGCCGATCATGCCAGTAAAATCACCGATGAGGAAATAGATATCGTGCCCTAATTCCTGGAAATGTTTTAATTTTTGCAATAAAACGGTGTGACCGAGATGCAAGTCAGGAGCTGTTGGATCAAAACCTGCCTTTATCCTTAGGGGAATTCCGGTCGCCTCCGATTTTTCAAGTTTTTTCACGAGTTCCTCATGGGCAATAATGTCAACCGCCCCCCGCTCTATCAACTCAAGCTGCTCTTTTATGGAAAACATATATACAAACCGTTCTTATTAGTTGAGTAATATTTGCTATTTTGCGTATTCGACGGAACGGGTTTCCCGGATCACCGTAACTCGTATCTGTCCCGGATAGGTCAACTTACTCTCAATCGCCCTGGCGATGTCCTGGCTGAGGACCGTTGCCTCTTCATCTTTGACCCTGCTCGAATCGACTATTATGCGCAAATCACGACCTGCTTGAATTGCATAGGATTTTTCCACTCCCTGGAAATCGTTGGCAATAGCTTCAAGGTCTTCAAGACGTTTTACATAGCTTTGCAACATCTCCTTCCTGGCACCGGGTCTAGCCCCGGAAAGGGCATCAGCTGATTGCACGAGGATATCGATAACACTTAACGGGGGCTGCTCCTCGTGGTGGGCACCAATGGCATAAACAACCTCCTCCGGCTCCCCATACTTCTTAGCCAGATCCCGACCGATGATAGCATGGGAACCTTCGACTTCATGATCAACGGCCTTGCCGATATCATGCAACAGTCCAGCCCTCTTGGCCATTTTAACATCAACACCAAGTTCTGAAGCCATAATACCACAGAGAAATGAAACCTCGAGGGAATGCTGCAGTACGTTTTGACCGTAACTGGTACGATATTTCAGTCGTCCGAGCAAATTGATAAGCTCAACGTGAACGCCGTGCGCACCAACATCAAAAGTGGCCTGTTCGCCAGCCTCACGCATGGTGATTTCCAGGTCCTTGGTTACCTTGTCAACAACCTCCTCAATCCGCCCCGGATGTATCCTGCCGTCACTTATAAGTTGCAACAGGGCTTGGCGGGCAACTTCTCGCCGAACCGGATTAAAACCTGACAGAATAACTGCTTCAGGTGTATCGTCAATTATTATATCGATGCCCGTTGCCGCTTCTATGGCACGAATATTTCTGCCCTCTCGACCGATTATTCTGCCCTTCATTTCATCGTTGGGCAGCGGCACCATGGAGACTGTCCGATCGGCGACATAATCGCCGGCATATCGGGAGATGGCTAGAGCGAGTATATTCTTGCCCTTTCGATCCGCCTCCATCTTCATCTCGTTTTCAATTTTCGCAAGTCTCTTAGCGGCGTCCATTCTGGCTTCACTCTCAAGAGAGTCCATAAGTATCTTTTTGGCCTCTTCCTGACTGATACCCGCAAGTTTCGCCAATTCGTAGCGTTTCGTACTGATCAGTTCATCAACTTCCTTGTGTTTGTCCTGTAATTCCAGTTCCAGTTTGCCAACCTTGCATTCACTGACAAGGAGTTCATTATGTTTTCTATCAAAACTATCCCACTCCCTTTTCAGGCTGTCTCTCTTTCTCTTTATTTGCCGCTGTTCGTCTTTTAGCTCCTCCCTCTCCGCTTTAAGCTCTTCCTCCAAGGCCTGTTTAACCTGATAGGCGGCTTCTTTGCTTTGCAGGAGAGCCTCCTTTTTCAGCTGTTCCGCCTCGGTTATGGCATTCTCAATAATCTGTTTACTTTGAATCTTTATATTTTTTTCATTGCTCTCAGTCACGCGCTTTCGCAAATAAAACCCTGCTAGCAAGCCGAAAAGCACACCACAACAGGTGAACAAAAAAACATAACCAAATGAACTCATAGACGAATCCTATCGTGATGAAGATTGACAGGACAAAAGAGGAAAAACGATGGGCAACAAAAACGATAGGAAAGGGCGTTGAAATCGAGAGATATTCTCAGAACAGCAACAATAGTCCCGGTAGCAGCAGAGGCAAGTCAGCGCCTTGCGAACAAGCCACAACAGCTTCTGCAATTCTCTCATCAAAATGCACACACAATAGCAAAAGAACAGGCCAAAACCTAAGCCCCGGCCATGTTTTCGCTAAAATTGCACCCAGGAGTTCTCTTCACCCAGGATGAAACCGACCTAGTAGCTCATCATGCAGATAACACAATACCTGTAAACAAAAACCCCGGTATATTGCCCCCTAACAAGAGCTATTCCACTTATAACCGTGAGAATAACATTAATCCAGACACCACCTTAGTCGTCGATTCATCTGGAAGAGTATCTAAAAAAAGCAATCCTGCTTCCCTTGTATTCGTTCTTTGTAGCAACAGCACCTTCCTGCTGAAGTCAATCTTCTATTATATGTTTAACCGGTTAAAAGTTTTTACTCACTCTGTAAAAAACTTTAAATACCGGATAGTAAAAAATACAGACGGTATATCAAGTCTGTTGAAAATCTTCCCCACACTGCCGTGTCACCAGGAAAGTTAAACCTAAATAAATAGGTGGGCACCTCATAAAGACCGCAGGAAAATCGTCAGACGTTTTTCCATAAGTCTACAGCGGAGTCGCCCTTTTTATGGGAGTTGGCTCAACACACACTGAAGATCACCAACAGTGCAGGGAGAAGTTAAAAATTACCAATTTAGCCTTTATTAATTAAAGTATAGCAGACTTTCCTACAAACGAAAACAATTTATAGTGAACTCCTCATTCCGTCAGCAATTTTGCTCTAATTTCCTCGCTCAATCGAACCATCCTTTGTTCGGAATCCCACCGATAATCATCGAATTCCTGTTTCAGTTTAACATACTGTGAAGCTATGTTCAAACACGCCATGATTGCTACCCTTCCGGCCAACAGGGTCCCCGTAGCCTGAGCGGAACTGTTTTCGACAAGCTGGCGGACCAGCGAAAGAATCGATCTCAATTCTTCTTCCGAGGCAGCAGTGTAGAATTTATATTCCTGCCCCAGCAGTTCGAATTTCACCAACCTTTCAGTGTCCGACATATCACCTCAACCCCAATTACTGTACCCGCCGTAGATCACTTCCTCCGCCATCTCTCCAGCAGAAATGCTTATCTCTGGGTGTTCCCGAGAGAAAAGAGATTGTGCTGCACTCTCCCCTCTTCCTCGATTCGATGCTGCGCTGGTCCCTCATCTGTCACAGGGAGGCTTACCTCTTTGAGAACCTCAATATTTTCGACTGTCTTAGGTTCTTCGGGGGTACCTGGTTCGGGAGAAATATCAACCGCTTCTCCCAATCCCATCTCCCATGCCTCAATCTGTTCGACTATTTTGCTGACCCGCTGACTGATTTCACTGCGCTCCATATCCTTCGAAGACAAATTATTGCGCAAATTTTCAATCAACAATTCACGCTCCCGCAATTCCTGAAGGAGTTTTGCCTTTTCCGACCGCAGCTCGGAAAAACGCCCCAAGAGTTTTTCAACAAACTGCTCAAGGCGCCGAAGTTCATTATCCTGACTCATATCCCTAACTCCTTATGTATTATTGCCCTTAAGAATCACTGATGATGCCCTGTTCATAGGGAACATCAAAGAGGATTCCCTTGGATATCTAATCAACCCATCCCTCCCTGAATATACCATGCGTCCAACGCACTGCAACCTCTATCAATCAGATTCTTGAGTAGCTCCAACTAATCGGCCGAGCGTTTTGGTATGGCATGAAGCCATGAAAGATCCTGGGATCGTCGTCAAAAACCAGAGGCAAAAAATATTTATCCCCCTCCCACATCGGCAAATTCAGTATCTCGGCGACATCTATCCAAACCAGATCGCCCTCTTCGTTGGAACTCTTTGGTGTACCTCTGAAACGCTCGATGCGATAAATAAAGCCGAACCAGTTCTCGCCTTGCGGACCAAAACCGGTCCAATTGATGGTACCCCGCAGAATCACACGTTCACAATTGATATTTGCCTCTTCGAATATCTCCCGCATCAGACATTGGTGGATATCTTCGTCGGGCAACATTTTTCCGCCCAATCCGTTATATTTCCCAAGGTGTTGATCATTAAGGCGTTTGTTGCGATGAACAAGCAAGGTTTGCTTTTGATCAGGAGACAAAATATAGCCCAAAGTTGCAATTATTGGTGTATACATTATAAACTCCAAATTTCGGCACAGGATTTAATATACATATTCCGCTACTCTCACTCTTGTGATATAAATAATTGAACGACTTTTTCGAAATCCATTCACAAAAGCCAATTCCATTCCAGCAAATGACAGTGATATCTCTTTTCCGTTCTGCCCACAAGCCGACCACTCTTTTTTTTACCATTTTATGGTCTTTGTTGTGCTTTGCCACTTTGTCTTTAGGTGGGCCTGCCGCAAGCCAAGACTTCCCGGTATACTCGGTTATCAGCAAAAACGTGCAGTTCTGGGAAAAGATTTATGGCTACTACTCTCTGAAGCAGGCAGTTATACATGACTCGGAAGATTTATCAAAGATATACCAGGTTGTCTCATTGGTTGACCTTGAAATTCCTGGGGCGCAAAAGCAGAACACAATCATCCAGAAACAGGCCTGTGAGAAATATCGTTTGATCTTGACAAAACTCGCCGATCACCCGCCGAGTTCTCCGGAAGAGCAGCGCGTAGCCGCGATTTTTACCGGCAAGAACAGCAAAAAGGAAATGGCCTTGGCGGCGGGTAACGTCCGCAGCCAAGCGGGTCAAAAGGAACGTTTCCTGTCCGGGGTTGCAAATTCAGGAGCCTATCTTGCCGAGATCAAAAACATTCTCCGCAGCTATGGTCTACCGGAAGAACTCGCTCATCTGCCGCACGTCGAGTCTTCCTTCAATATCAAAGCATACTCTCGTATCGGTGCGGCCGGTCTCTGGCAATTCACCAGAGAAACAGGCAAGCAGTACCTGACCATAGATTACACTGTGGACGAAAGACTTGATCCCATCGCCTCCACCCATGCCGCCGCAAAATATCTTGCCAAGAGTTTTCGCTCCCTCAATAACTGGCCCCTCGCCATTACCTCCTACAATTACGGACTGGGGGGCATGATGCGAGCGGCGAATGAGGAAGGAACCTACGAACATGTCTTTGCCAACTATAATAAGGGCTATTTCAAGTTCGCCTCAAAAAATTTCTACTCGGAGTTTCTGGCAGCCCGAAATCTCGCAACATTTTTGGAAAAAAATAACAACGCCGGCATTGCACCTGCGGCCAAGCATCTTTATCTCAAGCTTCCAGGATATGTCCACATTCGGGAAATAGCACGTCATTTCGCTTTACCGGTGGAAATGATTGAAGAACTCAACCCGGCACTCCGACCGCCGGTCATCAGCGGGGAAAAATTCATCCCCAAAGGCTATGTGTTGAGACTTCCTGCCGGCGGCAAGACCAGTAAGCTTATGGCCTCACTTCCACCCTCCCTCTTTAAAAGTGGCCAGAAGGCAAGCCTCACTCACCGCGTGCAAAAAGGTGATACAGCCAACAGTATAGCGCGCTTACACAAAATTTCCGTTAAAAGTCTGATTCAGGCAAACAACCTCGACAAATTTGCCACTGTTCACCTCGGCCAAGACCTGCGCATTCCCGGCCAAGTGCATGTAACAGCGGATAATGACGGTAAAGGTAAAAGTAATTCCACCCGCATTAATATTCAGAAAAATGTGACAACCAAGGAAGCCAGGCCCTTAAAAGAAGCTTAATCGATCACCGCCCGACCAACCAACCTGAGTCAAGCGGTGCAGTTACCACTTCAAGGCGGTCTTACCTCTACGAACTTCAATTTGCTCTATATTTACAGCAAAAGATAGGAACCAAATGGATATTACCAAAGCAATTCAAGAACTCAAGAAAAGACCGGAATTTACCGAAAATGTTGGGATGATCCTTATCCACAACGGCGTAGTCCGCAACTGGTCGCGCCAAAACAAAGCCGAAGTAACAGCCCTTGAAGTCAGCCCCAACCATGAAAAAATTGAGTCTCTCCGCCAGGAATATCTCCAATACCCGGGTATTTTTGAAATAATTGTTGAGGCTAAGAGTGGCACCCTACACCCTGGAGACGATCTTCTTTTTATCATTGTTGCCGGTGATATTCGGGAAAATATTAAACCGGTGCTGGCTGAACTCCTCGATAGAATCAAAGCCGAGGCGGTGGATAAAAAGGAGATTTTTTTTGTAAGTGACTAAAAAGAGGAACGCTATGTCCGCCGCCCAAATAATTATCGAAAAGTTTTCCGATATTCATCCTCTCCCGCATATCGTCACGACAATTTCCCGATTGATTGCCGATAATGAATCAACCATGAAGGATTTTGAAGAAGTCATTAAAATGGACCCGGTACTGGTGAGTCGACTTCTACGCCTGGTAAATAGTCCCTTCTATGGACTTGCCCAGACCGTCGATTCAATAGGTCGAGCAGTCGCCTTTCTCGGCATGAAAAATCTTCACAATCTCATAGTAGCAGACGCATTGAAGAGTATCTTTGTAACCCAGGAAACAAAGACGGGTTTTTCGAAAAAGCGCCTTTGGCTCCACAGCGCCGCGGTATCTCTCTGTAGCAAGATGGTGGCGGAACGAATTTTCGGCATCAACGGTGACGATGCCTTTTTATGCGGCATTCTCCATGATTTCGGACTGCTGGTAGAGGAGCAGGTTGAGCAACAAGCTTTTAACTGTATCTGCGCAGCCTGTACATCAACGGTTGATCTTATAGCTTTAGAACGTCAGGCCTTTGCCACAGATCACTGTGAAATAGGCTATTACATGACCCTGGACTGGAATATGCCGATCACCATCCAGGAAGCTATCCGCGATCATCATTTGTTGTCTGATTCTCTACAGCCATCGAGCCTCACCGGAATTGTGCAAATTTCCGAATATATTGCCGGCCAACTCAATCATACCACCCTGCCGAATGTAACCGTCCAGATATCGGCACCAATAATGGAACACCTCCAGACAAATATCGACGAATACAACGTGCTCATTGAGGATCTCCCTGAAGAAATGGCCATAGCTCAGGCCATTTACGGCTAGAGAGGATTATCATGACCGGACTTTTCAATAAAGGTGTTACCCCTTCCGGCCAAGTCAGGGAGTTGCTCACCTATCTTGCAGATACCATTCCCGGCCTGGAAATGATGGCACTCGTTGATGACGGCCAGCGCCTCCCTGAAGACAATTCCATTGTTTGGCCCGACGACCTGGTATATACGCTTTCCGAGACTGCCCGGCTGCAAGCCGATACCTCAGAACCTCTGCTTTCTCCTGACAATCTTCATATCACCTATCGGCTCCCTTCACTGAAAACCATCCTCTTGTGTGTCACAAGCCATGACGATTTTCACCCAAAGGGTCTGGCTACCTTGCTTCGTCTGACGGTGCGGGGATTTTTTGACCATAAGGAAGCAGAGCAACTCAATAAAAAAATTACCATCCAAAAAAACCAGTTCAACCGGAAATTCCAGGTGATGGACGAAAAGCACCAGAAGATGCTTGAGGAGGCTCAGCGCAGCTACCAGACCATCCAGGAACAGCAGGACAATTATTCTAAGACACTCAAATCGGAAATAGAAAAACAAACCCAGGAACTCCGCAAATCGAAAACCGATGCAGAGGCTGCAAATGTCGCGAAAAGTCAATTCCTCGCCTCCATGAGTCATGAGATCCGCACACCGATGAACGGCGTCATCGGTTTCACCGACATGCTCCTGGCCACGGAGATGGATGAAGAACAAAAAGACTACGCCTTGACCATCAAACGATCCGGAGAATCGCTTCTCGGACTTATCAACGACATTCTCGACTTCTCCAAGGTTGAAGCCGGGCAGATGAACCTTGAATACATCGACTTCGATCCGGAAATCACCGCCCATGACGTCTGCGAACTCATCCGCCCCCGTGTCGCCGGCAAACCCATTGAGGTTCTCTGCCGCATCGACGACCTGCTGCCCGCCAATATCAAAGGTGACCCGGGCCGGTTTCGTCAGGTTCTTGTCAATCTACTTGGCAACGCCGCCAAATTTACCGAAAAGGGTGAATTGGAACTGAGCATTGAGGTGTGCAGCGAAACCGAAGAAACCATTACTCTTCTTGCCAAAATCCGCGACACCGGTATTGGTGTTGCCGAGAATAAATTTGCAACGATTTTCGAGGCATTCAAGCAGGCAGACGGGACAACCACCCGGAAATACGGCGGAACCGGCCTCGGTTTGTCGATTTGTAAAAAAATAGCCGGACTGATGCATGGTGACGTGTGGTTGGAATCAAAGATCGGGGTGGGCACAACCTTCCATTTTACCGCGGTTTTAAAAAAATCATCCCTCAGTACACCGCACCGGCTAACCGCCGCCAATCTCAAGGACAAGAAGGTCCTGGTCGTTGACGACAATCGGGCCAATAACGAGATCCTTCGCAGCATGCTGGAAAAGGCCGGTATGATGGTGACCACCCTTCTGGACAGTACCACCGCCATTTCCGTGCTCAAGCTTGCAGAAGCAGAAAACGATCCTTTCACCGTCGCCATCCTCGATCTACAAATGCCCTTCATCTCCGGCTATGATCTGGCGACAAAAATTCGCAACTCAAGGCTTGCCAACCCAAGCCTCCCTCTTCTTGCCTACACATCTTCCACTGAAAGAGTGGCGCAGAAATGCAAAGATGTTGGATTCAACGCATTTCTGACGAAACCTGCCCGCCGGAATATTCTCTTGCGGACGCTCTCAAGAATCCTTGGAGCCAAGGATGACCCCCATGAGCATCCGGTGGAGAATAAACTCGTCACTCAATATTCTCTGCGTGAGGAAATGAAGCAATCAGTTCGCATTCTCCTTGCCGAGGACAACCCGGTGAATCAGAAACTGGCGACGGTGATGCTCAGCAAAGCCGGTTATAAAGTCACTGTCGTCGGCAACGGCCGTCTGGCAGTGGAGCTTTTCACCGGACAACCTGAGGAATTTGACACCATTCTCATGGACATACAGATGCCGGAAATGGATGGATATGAAGCTACTCAACTGATCCGCAGCCAGGGTTTCAAAGATATCCCGATTATCGCCATGACCGCCAATGCCATGAAGGGTGACAAGGAACTCTGCCTTGAAGCCGGAATGAACGATTACATCACCAAACCGATCAAAAGAGAGATCGTCTTTCAGATCCTTGAAAGATGGCTGAATCTCCACAACTGAACCGCATATTCCCATGACCTCAGCATCGGCGACCCCGCATGACTGCCATTCCATGCTTAAATCCTGGGCGGATGAGCAAAGTGCCGACCCAAGATTCCGGTACAAACTGCCACGCCTGATGGTGCGACTTATCCTCATAACCGCTGCAGAATTTAACAACAACGCCCTTTCTCTCCGTTCGGCGGCCCTGACCTATACCGTCCTGCTGTCGCTCGTCCCCATCCTGGCGATGAGTACGGCACTCGTAAAGGGGCTCGGCGGTGATAACCAACTGCGTAAAGCGGCATATGGTTATATTGAGACTTTGGCCGATAAAAACGGCAAAGCGGTCAAACAATCGACACCGGCCACTGCCACTGCACCTTCTGAGACTGCTTCTCCTAACAATGGCGGCAACCTTACCGATCACCTCCGCTCGGCCGTCGATCAACTTTTCGACTATGTGGATAAAACCGATTTCGCCACCCTCGGTTCCTTTGGTGTTGTCGGTATTCTTCTCAGTGTCATCCTGGTTCTCAGCTATATTGAAGAGGCCATGAACGGTATCTGGAAAGTTACCAAAGGCAGATCATTGTTGCGAAAAATTGCCGATTATCTGACCCTCCTCATCCTCTTACCGATCTCAATCAATGTAGCTTTTGCCGCCAGTGCAATGGTGCAACATCCAGCGCTTATAGCAAAAATTAACATCCTCGTTCCCTTTTCCTGGCTCCAGACCCTTCTCCTCAAAGGAGTGCCGGTGGCCATTATCACCCTTACCTTTTATGTCATGTATATCTTCTTTCCCAACACTAGGGTGAAGGCCCTGCCTGCCCTGCTCGGTGCCGGCCTGGCCGCTTTTCTTTGGACACTGGTGCAAAACATTTACATCACCCTGCAGATCGGGGTGGCTAACTACAATGCCATCTACGGATCCTTCGCCACTCTGCCGCTTTTTCTGGTATGGATCTACCTCGGTTGGCTATTCATCTTGACCGGAGCGCAGGTAGCCTATGCCTGTCAGAATATTCGGGCCTACAAGCTCCTACCTGCAACTGTCGTCCCATCGCTGCAACTCGGAGCAGCCTTTGATATCATGGATTGCATTTTTTTTGCTTTTGCTGAGGGCAAGCCGATACGCCTCGACAACCTTGCCGAGTATCTCCCCCACTACCAGGCAATAGTTATCAACGAGATAGTGACAAAACTGCAGGAAACCGGCCTGGTCCATGTTTCACAATCCGATAACCGCCTTTTGCCCGCATCATCCGGAAAAAGCAGTGATTACCGTGAACTGGTTGCCATTGTACTCGGCAACGATACCGCCGACAGCAGTGGCGGTGCCAGGAGTATGCGCGCCATGGCGGCGGCAGGCGAGGCCAGCAGTAAAAATTTTCCCTGACCTTGTCAGTTATTATTGCTCATACCATAAAATGCTATGAGAAAGATCTTCAAGTCCACCTTCCCCAATGACAAATGGTGCATTTCATGAAAAGATTACTGCTGTTGGCAATATCAATTCTGACCATCTTTCCTGCTCTGGCAAATGGATCTTTGAAAATCGGCCTGCTGCCTATAGAAGATTCGCTGCCCTTCTATATTGCCGAAGAGGCAAAATTATATGCCGAGGAAAACCTGGCGGTTGAGCTTATCCCCTTTCAAAGCGCAATCGAACGAGACAGTGCCCTGGCCGCAGGCGCCATCGACGGGGCAATCGACGACCCGATCGGCGCTCTTCTCTTTGATCAGGGACATGGCCGGCTGAAGATCACCTCCATATGTCTGGGTGCAAAACCTGCCGAGGGTGTTTTTGCCATCCTCGCCGCACCCGGCTCCAACCTGAAGACAGTCAACGACCTGAAGGGTGTGGAGATTGCCGTTTCCAATTCGACCATCATTGAATACGTGACAGACCGGATCCTCGCCGAACAAGGTTTTACAAGCGATGAGATCAAAAAACTCGAGGTGGTGAAGATGCCGATCCGCATGCAAATGCTGCTCTCGGGCTCGGTCAAGGCGGCGACCTTGCCCGAACCCCTGGCTTCAATAGCCGTCAGCAAGGGTGCCCGAGCGCTGATAACTGATGCTGCCGGCGATAAAAGTCTTTCCCAGACCGTCATTGTCTTTCGCCCCGAGGTCCTTGAGAAGCAAAAACCGGAGATTCGCGCCTTCTTTCGCGCCTACACTAAAGCGGTACAGGCCATCAATACCGATACGGAAAAATTCCGTACTCTTTTCGTTGAAAAATGCCGCATTCCACCGTTTCTCGCAAAAACCTATCCAATTCCCCAATACCCCATACCCGCGCCCTTCAACCCTTCCCTTTACGAGCCGGTCATCGGCTGGTTGACGGGGAAAAAACTCGTCGGCACAATCCCTTATGCCGACATGGTAGCAACTGATTTTATGGATGGTCAAAACTGAGAATGATCACCTCTCGCTCTGCAAATCTCAGTTTTCTTCATGGGGGTGCCGACCATCCGGTGCTCCGTGATATCTCTTTTCAGGTCGAAGCGGAAAGCAGCTGCGCCATAATCGGGCCATCCGGATGCGGCAAGACATCATTACTTTTTCTTCTTGCCGGCCTGCTGCAGCCGGATAGCGGCACCATCACCATCGACGGACAGCCGCGCTGCGGCACTATCCTCCAAAATTTCGGCCTCTTCCCCTGGAAGACGGTGTGCCAGAATATAGGACTCGGTCTCGTCTTACAGGGTGCCAGGAAAGAATTTATACGAGAAAAGGTTGAGCAACTACTCGTTGAAATGGGTTTGACGGATTTCAGCAACTACTATCCGGGCCAACTGTCCGGCGGTATGCAGCAACGGGTGGCAATGGCCAGGGCATTGGCCGTCGAACCCCAGGTCCTTTTCATGGATGAGCCCCTGTCCTCACTCGACGCCCTCACTCGAGAACGATTGCAAAATCTTATTCAGGCAATCTGGTTAAGCAAAAAAATCACCATGGTTTTCGTCACCCATTCCATCGAAGAGGCGGTTTTCCTCGGTCGCCGCATCATCGTCCTCAGCGGACGACCCGGTCGGGTGCTCCATATTGTTGACAATCCCGAGGCAGGCAACCCCGAATACCGACGTAGCGACACCTTCTTCCATCGCTGTATCGATCTCCGGGAAATATTACAAGGAGAGGACGATGGGCAGGAAACGTGACATTCTCTTCGCCGCCTTGATCCTCCTCGGGATGTGGGAGATCTCGGCTCTCCTCCTGCACTCGATGGCCCTGCCCGAACCATGGGTGGTAGTGCTCGATTTTGCCCGGAAAATCGCCGACGGGAGCCTGCTCGATGACCTGGCGATCAGTTGTCTGCGGGCCCTTCTGGGAATTTTTCTCGCCCTTGCCTCCGCCGTACCGCTTGGCCTTGCGATTGGTGCTGAGGATTCGCTTCGGCGCCGGTTATCGCCTTTTATCTATCTCCTCTACCCAGTCCCGCATGTGGTGCTGCTACCGCTGATCATCATCCTCTTCGGCATCGGTAACTTCTCAAAAATATTTTTAATTGCCCTGATCGTCTTTTTCCAGATTCTTGTTACCACCCGCGATGCCGCCAAGAACATTCATCGCAATTATTTCCTGGCAATGCAGACCCTCGGAGCCTCACGCCGCCAGGTTTACCGCCATGTCATTCTGCCAGCAGCCCTGCCAAAAATCCTCACTGCCCTGCGCATCTCCATCGGCACGGCGGTGGCCATCCTGTTTTTTGTCGAGTCCTTTGCAACGACCAAGGGCCTTGGTTATATCATCATGGATTCCTGGGGACGAGCCGACTACGTCGCACTCTACACCGGTATTCTGTGTATGGCGGGCCTCGGTTTCGGCCTCTATCTTCTCCTCGACCATGTTGAGCGACGGGTTTGCGCCTGGACTCTGTCACATTAAAGCGGGTAACTCGGCATCACATCAAAAAAGACAGCAACGTTTTAAAACGCCACTCCCCTTTTTAAGAAAAATAGACGAAGGATACATACTTATGGGCATCAACATAGTTTTTACACTGAGCGGTACCGACCGGGTCGGCATCGTCGACGAAATCACCAGGAGTTTGCTGGAACTCGGCGGCAATATCGAGAGCAGCAGAATGGCAAGACTGGGCGGTGAATTTGCCGTTCTCATGCTCGTCTCCCTCCCTGCCGACAAGGGCGAAGAACTGCAAAAAACCGTTGCCGATCTGACCTCCCGCGGCTACAAGGTTACGACCACAGTCACCAACCATAACGGCATCGAGACGCATCCGGGCTGGCTCCCGTACCGAATTGAGGTACACGGCGCAGACCATGAAGGCATCGTCAATAATATTGCCCATGCCCTCGCCCAGCAAGGCATCAGCATTGAAAGCATGGATACCGGCAACAGCCGCGCTCCAAACAGTGGCGCTCTGCTCTTTACCATGAAGGCACTCATCCTAGTACCGCCAGGGCTTGACGAGCATCGCTGGCAGGAAGAACTGGAAAATATCGGCCTTGACCAGCATGTGGATATTACTTTCTCGCCCAATACCGATACACTCGTCTAGGCTTCTGAAACAATGAAAAGAAAAAAACCCACCAAAGGTGGGCTTTTACAAAACTCTTAATCATTAAAGGAGCCGTTACGTAATGGACAACAACAATACCCAGGTTCTTGCGAAACGGCTCCTAATCCATGGCTCTCTATTTTATCGGCATCCCCTTTGAGTCATATGCCACCCCCGACACCACTGAGTTCATATAGGCATCGCCTCCGGCCGCGACATTTGTTCCCCCAGTCGAGATATTTACCGCCCCATTGGTATCAACCACAGAGCCGAGAATAGCCCTGCCACCGGCTGCAACATTGACACCGCCGGCGGAAATGTTCGTTACCCCCGAAGAATTAACGACCGAACCAAGATGAGCCGAACCTGCTGCCGCCACATTCAATCCGCCACCGGATATATTGGTAACATTGCTTGAATTCACTACCGAACCGAGATTTGCATTACCCCCTGAGGCAATATTGGTGCCGCCGCCGGAAATATTCACCACATTACTTGAGTTGACGGTTGAGCCCAGGTTAGCTTTATGCCCACCGGTGGCTATATTAGTGCCGCCCGCCGATATATTGACAACATTCTTCGAATCGACCGTTGAACCGAGGTTCGCTTTGCTGCCACTAGTAGCAACGTTGGTACCGCCGCCGGAGATGTTGACGACATTTTCCGAGTTAACGGTTGAACCCAGATTAGCTTTGGCGCCACTGGTAGCGATATTGGTGCCGCCCGCTGAGATATTGACGGTATCTTTTGAATTTACCGTTGAGCCAAGATTTGCTTTGCCGCCATCAACCGCCACGTTGGTGCCGCCACTCGATATATTGACAGCATTTTTCGACTTGACGGTCGAACCGAGATTCGCCTTGCTCCCACTGCCTGCGGCAACGTTGGTGCCACCCGTTGATACATTGACCACATCTTCCGACTCTACAACACTCCCCAGATTCGCTTCATTGCCGCTGCCAACTGCAACGTTTGTGCCGCCGCTGGAAATATTCACCACATTCTTGGACTTGGAGACGGTGCTGAGATTCGCCTTATTGCCATCTCCAATTGCTATATTTGTGCCGCCATCCGACTTGTTAACCACCCCTTCCGAATTGATCACGCTGCCGAGGTTCGCCTCATTTTTTTCACCAACGGCGATGTTTACTCCGCCTTTATTGATATTGACGATATCACCTTTACTGCCATCGACAATGACACTCCCTTGATTGGCTTTGTTGTCTTGACCAATAGCAATATTAGTGCCACCCTCATTCATATTGCTGATACTCCCGGTGCTGTTCTTCATGTCAATTGAACCGAGGTTGGCTTCATTTCCCTTGCCGACGGCAACAACTGCGCCATCTTTGGTGAAGTTTATGGCGGTTCCATTGCTGTTGGACATGTTGATTGAACCGAGGTTGGCCTTGTTATTCTCGCCTACGGCTATGTTGGTTGATTGTCCATCAGCCTTATTGAAAACCATGCCCTCGATTGACTTGAGTTTTATCGAGCCGGTGTTGGCAACGTTATTTTCTCCTATGGCAATATTCGTCTTTTTGATGCCATCCGACTGATTGGTGACATCTGCATCTGAACCCAGCACACTCCCAGCCTGTAGAAGAAAGACGCTCCCTGCAATTGCACAGATCAATTTATTCATGCCCCAACCTCCTTACATCGTATTTTTCATGAACTCCCGTACACGATCGTCCAAGACTCACTGATATACATTAACTCATCTTTGCAATTTTACCACATCCTGGCCGAGATGATAAGGAAAACCGCCATGGGTTTTTCGACATTTTTTGCATAACTCTGCGAGATGGGAACTCATCTCCTTAACGGATTTCTCATCATTATTTAGCATGATCCTCATATCCTCCGGATACATTTGCTCCCATGAATAGATACATCAAATATCCCGATACTTTCGGCAATCTCGAAAAGAACATGCAGCGTCTCTTCGACGCTCTGGCAAGTAGAAAGCTCACTCCCTTTGCCGGCAATGACAGCAGCGTCGGCATGGAATACGAACTGCAAGTGGCAGTAGAGGGCGACCAAAAGGATGTCGACCTGCCGACCACCATCAGCTCGTCTACCTACTTTAAGAATGTAGTCAAACGCAGTGCCCGGGGTGATCTCCCGCCCGCTTCCCTGCAATCCCTGAAGGATTTTCTCACCAAGAACAATACAGGCGTCTGGGAAAACAGTTGGGTGCGGTTTCCCGAGGGACGCTTGACAGCCTGGTCGCAAAAGCTGCTTGCCGCCGATTTTCAAGCCGACAAGAGCAATCCGGCATCCAAGCCAAGAACCGACATCCATCGCTTCCGGTGTATCCACCGCGGCCAGGAATGTCTGCGAATGCCGATCAGTTATCTCCTGAAACTTTCCCTCGCCAATGCCATAAGCAGCGATAATCTGCTCACTCCGGCTTTATTTGAAACCGGCACGAGCCTCATGCACAATCTCCTCAGTGATAATACGTCGCCGGAAATTCTCAGCTTCACTATCCCCGTTGCCGGCCAAGGCCGGATTGGCGACCTGGCTGCGGCCGAATCGGCCAGGACCCTGCTGCTCTGCCAGATCCTGGTGCAATTCGCCAATAAAACCATGGGCCTTGAGGAATCAGGCCAGAAATGCCTGCTCTATTGTGCTCCGCATGCACCTTCCAGGCAAAAACACCTCAACACCATCGTCCCGGACAGCTACTATCGCCACCTCTTCATCAGCCCCTGCCTTTCCGGCTGGAACCGAGGTGAGGAAAAACATCGCTACATGGAGTTGTGCCACAAGACCCTGTCCCGGAGCCAGCTCAATGCCATCGGCAAATTAAAGGATGCCGGCATCATCACCCGTAACCTCATTGTCTTGCCGAACACCTCGAACACCTGCCTTGCCAACAACGGCACCCACGTTTCCCTCGGCAGCCGCATGTTGTCCGAGATGGCCGGTGACAACGCTTCCCCATTTACTCCGACGGTGGAAAAGTATTTTGGCGACCTGGTAATCAAAATTGTCGAACATTTCCTGCCGCTCTTCGTCAACACCTACAGTGCCGCCCCCTACCGCCTCGACTTCACGGATTTTCACCCGGAAAAAGTCCTGGGGTTCTTACCACACGAACTCGATTACACCCATCTGCGGATGATCTGGCGGCGGTGGCAGAAAAAGGCCAAAATCGGTTTTCTCGGGAAAACCATCACCCCCTTCGGCCCTCGCTGGTTGGATGGAACCCTTGCGAAAATACTCCGGTTGCGAGGGGATCTGGTGCCTGACTTTCGTCTTATCGATTACCTCGTCACCCTCCTTTCAACCGAGACCAGCCCGGGCCTCAACGGCATGCCCGGCAACCATGAACGACTCAAGGAAGACCTTGGCGAAATGGGCATTTTTGACCCGCGAATGTCAATCTATCTCCCGTATCGACAACGAATTTATGCCACTTCGGGCTACGCCGGCTTCGAGGGCCGCAGCTATTCCCTTTTTCACAGCCTGCGCGAAGACATGGCCGAGGCGGTTGATATGCAAAACCTAGTCACCGCCCTGGCATGCCGCTATATCCTCGAAGGAAAGGTCAGTCATATCGACATTCCCGACAAGCCCTCCATCGAAAGTGAACGAAGACAAATTTTCTTTGGCAAGGCCATCGGTATACCCACCTTCTATGTCCGTGCCAATACCGGCAACCGATTTCTCCGGAGAATTCTTACCGATATCCCGTCGAAGCGCTGCAGCAGGCGCTACAAAGGCTATATCAGGATACAACACGACGAATACAATCTTGCCCTCCTGCGTCTGCTGGAGGCAGACGCCGCCGATCTTATCGCCGCCCAGAACCTCGGACCGCGCCTGGATTCACTGCGCGGGCGATTGACCGACCACACCACTTCGACCTTTAGAAAAATCATCACCGGCGTCCAAGGGGAGCTGCCGGGGAAAAAGAACCCATTCAATTTTCCCGCCGAAGTTTTCAACAGCGCCATGGAACGCTACTATCGCACCGATCTCAAGTCCAGCTATCTGGATGAATCCCTGACTGTCCTGGTCGATGACTGCCGACGTCTGGATAAACGTGGCGATCCCGGCCTCCGGCAAATCATGGCGACTATTGCAACCGACACAAGCGCCTCCGAATATATCCTGCAAAACCGGCAAGCGATCCTCGAAGAGTCGGCCAAGCCAAGACTTCTCCAGGAGATGCTCCGCATCGTTCTGGCAATCATTCATTATGAGAGGAACAACCCTTGACAACTCTATTTCAATCGACGTTTCCCCATCAGTTCATCGAAAGAACATCGCGTCGGGTGGTCACCGAAAAACCCATCGGCGACCGCAGCGTTCATTTTCTCTACCACCACCTGCGGGAAAGTGCCCCGGCAATGTTTAAGATGCTGACCTCGGCGAGGATATCCAGCATCCTGGCCTTTTGTCATTATGACCTGCCCAGCAACACCAAACGTAACGGCAAATATCTTTTCGAGCGTATCGGGGCCGACTGGCGCGAGTGCGTGCGGCCTCTGTCGTACTTCGACTCGCACCGGAAGGTCTTCGAGCGGCAGATTCGTTACTGGGAGACTCGACCGATGAATGCTTCGCCCGCAACCATCGCGGCCCCCGCCGATTCGCGGATTCTCATCGGCAGTCTCACCAACACCTCGGCACTCTTCATAAAAGACAAAGTGTTCGATGCGGCAGAACTTCTTGGCCCGTCCTGTTCCTGGCGCGAAAAATTTACTCAGGGCGATTTTGCCGTCTTCCGCCTCACACCGGACAAATACCACTACAACCATCTACCGGTAAGTGGTCGGGTTATCGATATATATACCATTGATGGCCAGTACCATTCATGCAACCCGTCGGCCCTCATTGCCGTGGCCTCACTCTACGCCAAAAACCGCCGGGTGGTGACGATCATCGACACCGATGTCGATGGCGGTTCGCAAGTCGGCTTAGTTGCGATGGTCGAAATCGTTGCCTTAATGATCGGCGACATAACAGAAACATATAGCGAAAGGAACTACGAGGAGCCATCTCACCTCCGACCCGGCATGTTTGTCAAAAAGGGCTGCCCTAAGAGCCTTTTCCGACCGGGGAGTTCCACCGACGTGCTATTTTTCGAAGCGGGGAAGATAGCTTTTGCAAGTGACCTTGTCGGTAACTCAAGGCGTCATGATGTGCAGAGCAGATACTCCAGCGGCTTCGGCAGGCCGCTGGTTGAAACGGATGTCCTGGTTCGTTCGACAATCGCCGCACGAACACAGGCCAGAGAAATTCATCCAATGAATTGAGGAATGACCTATGATTGACAGTATCTTTGTGGTGGCTCTCGGTTGTATTCTCACAGGTTTTCTTTCCTGGGCATTCAAGCATCTGCCTGAGGAACGCTGGCAGATGCTGGCCGTCGTGCCGAAAATCAAAAATTGGGGAAATGATTGGCAAGGCACCAATCTTACCTACTACGGTTTTTTCATCGCCACCAGCCAGTTGCTTTCTCTGGCCTTGCTTCTCATTCTCCTTGGAGCGATGCACGTTTCCATCGCCGGGACGATGCTGATCGTCCTGATCATTCTCTCGGTATGCATCCCCGCAGCCCGGCTGGTGGCGGTAAATGTAGAAAAGAAACGTCATACCTTTACCATCGGAGGGGCTTCCTGTATCGGCATCCTCATAGCCCCCTGGGTCGTCCAGGCGGTACACAGCCTGATGGTCGATTACGGCAGTTTTCTACCGATCATTCCAGTACTGGCGGCACTGTCAATTGCCTATACCCTGGGCGAAGGGCTTGGTAGGCTGGGCTGTATCAGTTTTGGCTGCTGCTACGGTAAGCCGGTCAAGAAGTGTCACTGGTTACTGCAACGTCTCTTTGCCCGAAAAAATTTCATCTTCCATGGGGCAACAAAAAAGGCATCCTATGAAGGGCGTCTCGCCGGAGAGATGCTCATCCCGATCCAGGCAATTACCTGCGTCATCTATACCTGCGGTGCCTTGGTCGGAACCTTGTTGTTTCTCGACGGCTATTTCACTAAGTCCCTCCTCCTGACGATAATAGTCACCCAACTTTGGCGCATCTTTTCGGAAACCCTGCGTGCCGATTTTCGCGGTTTCGGCAAGATATCTGCGTATCAGAAAATGGCTATCCTGAGTGTGCTCTACATGGTGGCGGTCACCCTCTTCATCCCGGCTCCCCACTATATTGACCCGGAAGTCATCAACGGCTTCAAGGTACTCTGGGACCCGGTCATTATCCTCGTCATGCAAATACTCTGGCTGGTCTTCTTTCTTATATTTGGACGCAGCACGGTCACCACTTCAACAGTGTCCTTTGACCTTATCAGCAAACATGTTTAGTGTCTTATGGAGTATTAGTCAGTGGAAAAATATTCACTTATCGTGGGTGAACAATTTCAGAACTACTCTAGAAATACTTCTGATTTCGATTCTTGGCGGGGAGTGTCAGTTCTGGAGAGATCTCCCCGACCTTACCATTGCCCACAGCGGTTTGACCAGGAGTTTCACCCTTGCATGTTGCATGACAAGCCACGGCGATGTACGCCAAGTTGCTGTTAAACGAAGCCAGCAATATGTCGTAAACAAGAGACCAAGAACGATATTGCTTTTCATAAAATTGATAACTTCCTCTTTCATCATATGATTCCCCCTGCTAAGGCGGATAGTTGATAAGTCTTGCTGCAATACTTTCTATTAAGGGATCTCATCGGTGCAACTGAATTCCATTGAGCCCATAGTTCCCTGCTAAGACAGAGTTCCCAATGTTTCACTGTGAGGTTTATCCATGTCACGTCTGCCTTTTGGGTTTGTCAGCCCCAACTGCAGCAACTCAATAACATGTTGAGACAGCACGGCAGGATCGTCCTGCTCAGGCCGGTGTCCAGGCATGAACTTGCTGATTTTCCTCGACTCAAGAGAGAAAAGGACAAGACCGACGATTGACATTGCCAGCATATGGGCGTCAAAACGGGTGTTCAGTTTCGCTGCCAAATCATAAACGTCGACAAAGAGATCCCTAAACACATGCTCCGCCAACTTTTGCCGGCGTATCTCATCGCAGTCGAGCCTCACCCATTGCATGAGGCGCATAAAATCTTCATCCGTCGCCGCCAACCTGGTAAGATTGTTAATAAATTTCTCAATTTGCTCCCATGGAGAAGCGGGGTTATCGGCATCGGTTTTAAGAGCAGCCGCTTTTTCTCTGCATTCATGAGCAACGACATCAAAATAAAGATGCTCCTTATCGGGAAAATGATAGTAGAGTGCAGCGGGACTCACCCCGGCAACACCTGCAACATCCCGCATCGATACTCCATCGTAGCCATGCTCGGCAAAAAGCGGCACGGACAATGCCAAGATTTCATCTCGCGTCTTTCTTTTGGTGTGAATTTGAACCATCAAATCGCCTGTAAAAAACCACCTGTCTGTATTTATTAAACGATCGTTCGGTTAACAAATAAGCCTGAAGTTTTCCTCTGTCAAGAAAACGTTTTTGGGGGGGATTACCGTCCACACCCTGGAGGTGACGTGCATTTTTGCCATCAAGAGCAGAAAACATTTCGAGTCAGGATCGTTCCCTGAAAAAAATAAATGGCCGTTCGATAAAGGTATAGGTTACCGTACTTACAAGAAGAGTCGTTACCAGTACTACAACACAGGTTCCAATATTTCCTATGTTGATATAGAGATAATTTTGCGACAGATACTTAACTGCCTTGATAAAGATGGGATGAAATAAATAAAAACTGTAACTCACCAATCCCAGCAGCCGGAGAGGGAGTGCCCGAAGAACCCAGGCAACGCAGGAACTCTCGGACATCACCAGAACAAAAACCAAAGCGGCAACCAAGTAGTTGAAGTTGCCCAAAAGAACCCAATCGCCACCCACCTTTTGGCCACCATGGGCAAAGGACCAAAGATGATCAGCGAGAAGCACTCCCACAAAGAGAGCAAGGGTCAGGAAGTGATTGCCGCAGAGCTTCTTCAAAATCTGGGATTCTCTGACTCCTGGCATATGGAAAAGAAAACAGGTCATCATGCCGCCAAGGAATAGTCCGGCATAGAGAGTCTGGGACTGCCCCAAACCGTAGACCTTATAGGTGGACACAAGGCTGTGGTCGAAGGCAAAACTCAATACAAGAAGGAACAGAACAATGAGCCACCGGGTATCTCGGAGGAGCAAGTGGTTGCAGAGCATGACAATCGGCAGCAGCAGATAAAAGTGCATTTCCTGCAGCACGGTCCAGTAAATGCTGTTGCCCTGAAGAAATAGGGCGGAGCGCAGGGTATCTTCGATCCGACCGTCAAAAAAATAAGTCGTGAAAATTATCGCATAGAACATCGGTGCAATGCGGCGAACCCGACGGAGAAAATACGATTGCACCGAGGCAATATCAATGATCTTCGCACCGTTTTTTGCAAAGGGAATGGTAAGGAGAAAGCCACTGAGACAAAAGAACATCACCACGCCAATCATCCCGATGCCGTTGCAGCCAGGCACCCCGGTATGATCGACCAAAACCAGGAATGCCGCCAGACCACGCAGACCGTCAAGCGCCTGGTAATTCACTCCTGTTGATGATTTCTTGCCTCGGACGTCCCGCCAAAAAAGAAATTCAGCCAACCTCACTCTCTGGGCAATGGTCAAGGTCAGCAGGGCGAAAACCAGAGGAACTCCAAAACGAAAATAGGGATTAGGCACGGCAAAGCGATGACTGATAATACAAGAGGGATCGTCGGTCTGGGCGGATATCTCAAGATAATCGGCTTTTTTGCTCACAACGGTCCCAGGTCCGCCCTTGATTTCCAGGTCCGCCGCGTAAGGCACTACCTTGACCGGTTTACCAAAAAAGCTTAGTAGCGACAGGGAATAGATTTTATAGATTCCGGGAACCTCACCCGGATCAAGCCGCAGCTTTTTAACCGTTCTGTTTTCCAGATCCAGGCGGAGAGTCACCCTCTTCCCGCCGGGATACGGGACAGCCGTTGTGACCTGATTTTCGGAAAAAGCCTCATGACGAACGCTCGTGGAATAGTACGCCTTGACACTTGACGAAACCGGCCCCTCCATCTCCACCATAATCCTGGCAAAGGACGAGAGGACAAGAAAATCAACAAGAATGTAAACTATGGCAAACGCTGCGATGGCGAGGGTGAAGGGAATAATCCGTCTCCTTAAGCCCCCGGTTCCTTTCACTTCGGCAGAGATATCAGTTGGCAAGGCGAGACCTTTAGCAAATAAAGAATGAGGTAACAGGTGGTCGCTTGCAAAGAGGCTTTTTTAAAAAACAAGCGCCTCAACCAAAAGCAACCGGACACATGATTTTCGACTATTTATTCTTTCACATTAAATTTTGCAATTTATTTTGCCTTCCAACCTACCCTTCCCCGGAAAGCAAAGATAATTGACCGACCTTGGCAATTTTTCACAGGGCCTTGCTATACGCAAAAGTATTCCACATGCTAACATAATTTTTAACATTCGCTGTCAGTAATCAAATAAATTCTTTTTCCGTCCCTCAAAATTCCTAGCAATATGAATTGCACTTTTTCCTTTGATAAAACCAACGACCATCGATACCGGATGGTTGGATGGGATGGACATCACATGCCCTTCAACCACCTTGCATTCTCTTTGCGCTGTCAGATCTCGAAATATCTCCCCAAGGTATTTTTTGAGGTCTCCAAATATTGCTTTTTTCCGATATTTCCGAATCCATACGATATGATACTTGCATTCCAGCATGGTGTGGCTTAAACTTTGTTCGTCGTACATGGAAGTCTCCTTTTCTTCTACTTTGAGCGGTTCAGAATTGTGAGACTTCCATTTTATTCTCGTAATTGTCAAACGTTACGAGTCCACCGGCAGATGGTGCAACCAACAGGAGAAAGAGATGGGGAGATTTGCAAGTTTAACATTAGGAGTACTGGTATGCCTTGTTTTTATTTCCGGCTGCCGGCAAGGACAACAGCGCACCGATATTGCGATGCAGGAAGCATCCAGGTTGCAAGCACCGATGGAAACGCTCAGCAAATATTCGAAAGTTAAGTTGAACGCCATGGAGTTAAAAGGAGAAGTGGCTGGCGACAGTAAAAAAGTCAAAGCCGCCAAGGATCTCGAGGACCGCCTGCAAACGAAACTGGGACCGCTCCTCGACAGCTGGAATAACGGCAATACCGGTGATGGTTCAACATTGATTATTCAACCGGTTTTGCAGAATTTGTATATCGTCAGTGCCGGTTCCAGATTCTGGGTGGGTGGAATGGCGGGGAATTCCTCCATCGATATGGACCTACTGCTCACTGATGAAGCAACCGGGAAACGAATCGCCGCGCCGAGAATTCAAAGAGACGCCAGCGCCATGGGAGGAGCCTATTCGGTTGGGGGAACGGATAGAAACCTGCCCAATTATATAGTGGACATCGCCTATAATTATCTCCAAATGCATTACAAACCTTCAGCAAAATAGCACAAACGAATGGCCGATTCCTTATCACTGGACAAGGAATCGGCCCAAGAATAAATTACCAGGAGCTCCTCAAGATGGATTTACACGTATATGTTGCATTCGTCGCTGCCACTGCAATCATGATTGCATTACCCGGACCGAGCGTACTGTTGACAGTTGCTCATAGCATTTCCTTCGGTTGGCAACATGCTCTATTCACTGTTGCCGGAGCGACAATGGGAATTGCCGTTCAACTTATAATCGCCGCAATCGGTCTCACCTCATTGCTCAATATTGTTACAGAAGCATTTGTATGGTTCCGCTGGGTCGGTGCCGCCTACCTTGTTTATCTTGGGATCAAGCAGTGGCGAAGCGCAAGTGAACCTCTGGAGTTTGATGCTTCGGCAATCTCAAAAACGAATCTCTTTGTTCAAGGGCTGATTGTCACTATACCTAACCCCAAGAGCCTCATCTTCATTGCCGCATTTCTGCCGCAATTCATTGAGGTAGCGCGTCCTCTTGGATTACAATTTGCTTTTATTGTTCCGACATTTTTGGTGATTACTTTTACCGTAACATCGGTTTGGGCATTGATCGCTGGAAACGTAAAAGGGGTTCTGCAAAACCAGAGAGCCTTTAAATCAGTCTTTCGGACAGCGGGTGGAATGATGATCGCAGCCGGGTTAGGTCTCGCCCTGGCTCGCCGTGGCAACTGAATAGAAAAGAAAATTCGACGGAATCCTGCCAACAAGGAGCTTTTGATTCAACGAATGCAAGAGTTTCCATGAGTAGATACTTTTCCCCCCACTTGGTCTGCATTGCGTTTCTGGTATTCTTCTTCGCCCTGCCAGTAAGGTCCAAGGCGGCTCGCGATAAAGACCCGGAATGTGAGGATCCGACAGCCTGGGCGGTCTTTACCCGCATTGTACTAAAACAATCATCTCTTGGTTCCTCCGATATTGTAGAGTGGAAGGCATCATTTAATCACGAAACCAACGATATATTGATCGATACGGATGTGCGCGGATCAAACACTTCGACGACCGGAAGTATTGCAATGGTGGGTGGACGCATTATGCTGAACAAAGGATTCAAATTGAATCCCGGTTACGAGATTGACGCCCTTGATGCACCTGTGCTCAGTATGAAGCTAATGATGATTGTGTTAGGGCGTCTATTTCCAAGGGGCCCGGCTGAAGTTGCCGGGCATAAGGAGATTGATCGAACCGACAAAATCGGCATTAAGTACGCCTCACCAAGCGCCAGCGGCTACATTCCTGCCCCTTGGGCGGTGAAGGGTGAGGTGAGCAAACTCCCCGGAGGTGAAATAACCTTTGATCTGGCATTGACTTTTCCGATGAAACAAAAAAACAAAACGACCAGGCCCTATACGATGCAAATGACAGGAGAACTCAGCATGCTCGATCATGCAGTTTTCCTTGAGACTGATTCGTTGGAGGGTTGGACAACTTATGGATTAGGCCCTCGTCACATCAAGCAGGCAGCAGGCACGATACTCGACTACGGTGCAACAGCGGATCAGGAAACAGGCTACCGAACAATCGGCGATATCAGAACATTCATTACTGCGGAAAATCATCCCGGCATTAAGGATTCAACAAAAGATTTTACCGGCCTTTGGAAAGAAAAGTGCGAACAAGCATTTGGTCTCCAGATTGCCCACCAGGGAAATGAGGGCAAGTATTCAGTTGTTTTCTGTGGTCCTGGAGGCTGTGGGGATCCTTCAGAAAGTCGCCTTACGTTTATTACAGAAGATAACCAGTGGGAAATCGTAAGTGAGGATGAATTGATCCAAATCGGGCAATCTGGAAATAGGGAGCGCTATTATCGATGTACCAAAAAGACAAACTCCATGGTGAAGAACAAGAGATAAATCTGCATGCCATTACCATCAGTACCTTAAAAATTCTTTTCTTGTTTTTTAAGAAAGAATTTTATGAAGGTACTTATTCCCCTTTGTGGGGATTAGAAGAGGAAATCAAGCCTGTGCTGACTGGAGCAATATATTACTAACGAGTTATTCCTTCACACAAAGGAGAATTTTATCATGTTCAAGTTTCGTTTCCTAATGCTTTGTTTGATTGTATTTTGCATTACATCATGCTCTTCAACTGGAAGCATGCAGCAGAGCACAGGCACCAATGTCTCACTGCAAGGCAACAATTACAAGGTGGTCAAAGCCGGTGCTAAAGGAGAAAGCAGCGGTTTTTATCTGTTCGGCATTATTCCTCTCTTCAGCCCTAACTACGCTGATGCAAAAGCAAATCTTTACTATTCCTCCGGCGAGTTGTTTGAGGGTCGTTCTATTGCCCTGACAAATCAGACACAAGACCGTTCGACTCTCTATCTGATCCTTTTTTCCGTGCCGAGAATAACAGTTACAGCAGACATTATTGAGTTTACCGGGGCGGCACTTGAGAATAAATAGCAAAACCTGTAATTGAGGCGAGCCTTGCAGGCCCGGCTGCGGCTGTAACGCAACGTTAAATGAATAGAGAATTTCGTGGTTTCAATTGAAGAATTCGTTACTGAATTGGCAAAACAAAAGAACACCTCGACAGTTCTGAATTTATTAAAGGAATGGAAAAAATCATTTAATAAGGTGCCCAAGCAGCAACATGCTGTTTCTGAATATCCATTAACTCTCTCATTGCCACTGAGCCAGATCCAGCAACTCTTTCATGACCCGATTATACCACCACTGCTGTGCGTTGGGAGCGTGACGGCGTGATGTAGCCTCATCAAAATTGCGATGCCGATTGAGAGTTTCCGCCTGGGCTTTAGCCATCCATCGATCAATAGTGTCGGACATTTTTTTTGTAACACCCTCCGAATCAGTCTCACAGGCCGTCAGCTTGTCCCGTTCCCTTGCGATTCTGAGATTGAGTTGCCGAGCAGCGATCTCCATTATGGTAAAATGTATCTGTTCATGTTGCAATACATAGGCCTCCTGGTCTTTTGCCAGAGTTGGACTCCACCAGCTTTTTTCCGGAAACACAAGCGCCTGGAAAGCCAGGTTTTCAACGCGGCCGCACCACAACTGACGCTCATTACCTCCTTTTTTGGAAAAAACATATTTTGCCCCAGGTGCAGTGCTGATAGCAATAGAGGTGTGGGCATTCAGATCCTGTTCATGGCCACGCAAGTCGTCAGGAAGAACCGCAGCACGGAAATCAGAGACAACAAGATCCCGGTAGGTAATGCCATTGGCGGAAAGAAATGTTTTACAGGCTTCAATTCGTGGTTGGCTGTATGCAGGCAATCTGCTGCAGCCGACAAGCAAAACCAGCCACAACAGTATCCCGGCGAAAGCTATTTTACTGATGTCCGACACATTTACCACCCATCAAGGTATTTACTCGTTTGAATTGCATTCTCAACACACTATCAACCCTCCATGCCATTGTCGCCCCAGAATTGCAATTTTCAACCCTGAAATCTCACAGGCTGCAGATTTCCCCTCCTCCGACCACAAATTGAGACGTAAGACTACCTTATATCCTGATACCCTCGAGAGGTCTGCAATAAAAATCAGTGGAATCCGGCCGACAAGACAAGTGTTTATTTTTGTGACGACTTTGTTATACTGTCATCTCCTTCAATCGATATTGCAAAATCGATCGAATATTTATGTTTTTTTGAAGAGTCCGCAACTCCACATTCAAAACAGGCAATAAAGGGAAGGACAAAGTGGCAACCTACGTCGACCATAACTATTTCAAAGAACTTGGCAAAAGCATTCCCACAGATATTTGTCGTAATAATCGTTGCAGCTATGACCCAACCGACAAGAGCTATAGAATTGTTGTGTGGGACGATGAATACATCATTGACTGGGAAAACGGTAAAATTGAACGAAGCGGCACGACAATGCCTCATCCCCATGCGTATTTTTATCTGTTTATCATCTACTACCTGCTTCTGCCGCGGGATATTACGCCGCGGGGAGAATGGATCTCGGAAAAGGATTTACCGGGCGGCGTCACCTTTTTCCGCGGCCCACATCTTCTGCCGACGGATCTTATCAGCGACCGCTTCGGCAACGACTTGCAGGGCTTTTGCAACTTCTGCAGGAATTTAAATGGCACACCACTTGAGCTTGCTGATGCAGCCTTTGCCTTTGCAGTAACGAGGGATATCACCATAGCAATTTTGTATTGGGCTGGGGATGAGGATTTTCCGGCCGAGGCAAAAATTCTTTACGATAAAGCCATTACCGAGCACCTGCCCCTTGATATTGTCTATGCCCTGGCAGTTGAGACGTGTGCACGCCTCGGCTCCGTCGACAGGGTGTCCCCGAACCTCAAACCGTAAATTGCTTTTGATGCTTTGGCTGCCCGCGCCACTCAGCTACAACCGCAGTCGCAGGAACCACCGCACCCGCCATGCCCGGCAGACGTGGCCAAGGCCTGAACCACTTCCCGGTTTTCGGCATCATTGACCGCCATTACAGTCATGTGCAAGTAGAGCGTTGGCGGCATGGAGTGTAACCCAAGAAGGTGCCGGACCGGTCCAAGGAAACGACCAAAGAAGGCCGGGGCTTCAGCTGCTTTAAGGACCAAGGCCAGACTTTCTCCCGAACATTTTTCACTGAATGCAATCTCAAAAGGCTCCAGGCCCTCAGTGCCAATACCGTAGAGAAACTCAAAAAACATCGGAGAAGGGGTCAAACTGTAATTCTCCGCTTCATTGCCTGCCAAAATGGCAAGTTTCACCTTTTTCAAATGCTGTATGGATGTTGTCAAGGAATCCTCCAAATGAATAATTTAGCCATTTAAAAAAACGAGCCTACACTAATAGATATTGTTGCAGTTTCCCCGAATTCCTGGAAGAGTATCTGGATGAACTTCCAACCGATGGATACACTCTGACACAAGGAGAAGAAATGAACAATGAGGAAGGAAAAATAACCGCACCCCCACTCCCCACCGAACCCCAAAAACCAGCTCCTATTTGGGGTGGATTTATCATCGATATTCTGAAAAAGTGGCTCGGATTCAACCAACTGTCCTATGGAATTAAAAAGAAGTTTTAGAGCCTTACAGATAATTTTCTTATTTTATTGAAAGATAATTGTCTATCCAACACCTCACAAGGGGGCATGAGCACCTTCACCTCCCACGAGGGACAGTGGTGACCACAGACAATCCGGTCGCCTACACCTCCGGTTGATACCACCTGAGTCGCAAGGCGTTACTGACAACCGACACGGAACTCAGAGCCATAGCCGCCCCGCCGATCATCGGACTCAGTGTCGGTCCGCCAAAGACGGCCAGAACCCCCGCCGCAACCGGGATTCCCACGACATTATAGGCAAAGGCCCAGAAAAGATTCTGGCGAATATTGCCAAGTGTTGCCCGACTGAGGCCGATAGCCCGGCAAACACCCGAAAGGTGCCCGTTCATCAGCACGATATCGGCTGATTCGACAGCAACATCAATCCCAGTGCCCATGGCAATGCCGACATCCGCCCGGGCCAAAGCGGGCGCATCGTTTATTCCATCGCCGACCATGGCAACAATTTTCCCCTCCTGCTGCAGTCGGACGATTTCCTGCTCTTTTTTGTCCGGCAGCACTCCAGCTACAACCCTTGTAATCCCGGCCTGCGCCGCCACAGCCAATGCGGTTTTCGGGTTATCCCCGGTGAGCATCACCACCTCAATCCCCATTAACACAAGGCGCCTTACGATATCAGCAGCCTCAGGTTTCAGCGGATCGGCGATGGTCATAAGAGCTGCAAGTTTGCCATCGACCGCAAGAAAGAGCACAGTTTTGCCTTGTTCCGATCGTTCATCGGCGTCATCCTCAATTTTTTCGGTCAATCCGACAATCTGTCTTTCCCTGAAAAACTCGCAATTACCAAAGAGAACATTGCATTTCCCCTCAGCGGCTGCCACGACTGCCTCAATCCCTCGACCGGGAACGGCGAAAAAGGATTCCGGCTGCAAAGCCGCCCCGCAACCTTTGGCGTCGGCCGCTCTCAGAATCGCTTCGGCCAGAGGATGTTCGGACTGGCTTTCCGCCGCTGCGGCCAGACTGAGAAGCATCGATTCGTCATAATCGCCAAGAGGGATAATCTCGGTTAGCTCCGGCCTGCCGACGGTAAGAGTCCCGGTTTTGTCGAACACCACACAGCGCACCTTTTCGGCCAGTTCGAGAACCTCACCGGTTTTCACCAGAACGCCGAGCTGGGCGCCACGACCGGTACCGACCATAATCGAGGTTGGAGTTGCCAGTCCCATGGCGCACGGGCAGGCAATAACCAGGACGGCAATAAAGATACGCAGGGAAAAACTAAAATCCGCCCCACCGATAAAAAACCAGCTCAAACCGGCAAGAGCTGCGAGGATCATGACTACCGGGACAAAATAGAGGCTAATACGATCAGCCAGGTTGGCTATTGGGGCTTTCGTTCCCTGGGCTTCCTGCACCAGGCGGACAATTCGTGCCAACATGGTGTCGCCGCCGACTTTGGCGGCGACCATGGTGAGTGCCCCGTTTTTATTGAGCGTTCCACCGTAAAGAAAATCACCCGGCCTTTTCCGAACCGGCATGCTTTCGCCGGTGAGCATCGATTCGTCAACGGCCGATTCACCATGAAGAATGAGTCCATCCACGGCAATGCGCTCCCCAGGGCGAATAAGAATATGGTCGTCAATCCGGATTTCATCGACTTTAACTTGCCGCTGGCCGTTGTCGTCAATCAGAGTGGCAGTTACGGGAGCAAGCTGCAAAAGCTGCCTGATGGCATCGGTGGTCCTGGCCTTCGACCGGGCTTCAAGGTATTTCCCTAGAGATACCAATGCAATGAGCATGGCAGCTGATTCGAAATACAGATCATGGGCACGACCAACCGGGTCAATTCCTAATCCGATTTCGACAAGATTCCACATTGAGTAGATAAAGGCTGCACCGGTACCCATGGCAATCAGGGAATCCATATTCGGTATCCCTCTGAAAAGGGCCGGGATACCACTCGTGTAGAAATTCCTGCCAAGGTAAAGCACCGGTAGGACGAGAAGAAACTGGCTGAGGGTATGGGTGAAAGGTGACCTCTCCGCATCAAGAAATCCCGGCAGGGGGATACCGAACATATGGGCCATCGACAACACCATGATAGCAAGGGCCAGGACAAAGGACGGCAGTAAGCGCCGTTGCATTGCCCCAAGCTTTTTGGCCGATTCCTCCTCCGCTTGTCCATGGTCGAGTGTATCGTCGACGCTCTCTGCCCCAAAGCCAAGATCCCCAATGGTCTCGAATATGACTGACAGAGTGACGGATGCGGGGTTATAGGCAATCTTTGCCCTTTCTGTTGTCAGATTCACCGAACAGCTTGTTACTCCTTGCAAATTACCGACAACTTTTTCTATTCGTGTCGAACAGGCGGCGCAATGCATACCGGAAATTTTCGCCAGATTTATTTGTTCTGCCATGGTCATTCGAATCCTTATACCCCTGACGGAGTACTTGAACCACCTCAAGTACAGCGGTTGAAATTTTTAATCCCAATGCACTGAAAAGTACCATTTCTTCCTGGGACCTCTTCATTTGTACTTCCAGGGTAATCATGTCGGCCCTAAAAAGCAATTCAAGCTCCTTTGAAGAACGCACCGAGATCTGCCATTCTCCACGGGAATACCAGGATCACTTCTCTAGCTGTAGAGGGCAGTCGCACCAACACACCTTCAAGCCCGAAGATGTTTTTTCCGACACCAAGCTTCGCAAAAGAGAGTGGAATGATTATGGTAAGCCTGTGGTTATAAAACACCATGTGTTTTATAAGTTCTGCGTCGTCTTGAAGGTGTCTTCTGGAGGACAAGTGGGCCTCAAAAACATCAACAAAAAATCTCACCCCGACAGGTCGGGACAAGGAAGGACCGATGGAAACCCTAAAAATAAAAGGAATGAGTTGCCAACACTGTGTTGGCGCCGTCAAGAAAGTTCTGGAAAAATTCCCTGGTTTATCACAGGTCACCGTCAATCTGGAGGCAGGTCAGGCGACTTTCAACAACAGTGGCGAGGATCGGCAGCAACTCCGCGCAGCCATCAGCAAAATTGGTTTTGAACCCGGTGAATAGCATCCACGAACTTTTTGTTTCAGCTGAAGGCCATATCCTACGGCATTCCCATCGAAATCAATGACTCCCCTGCATTCCCCCTCCAGATATTCCTTTAGGGAAGAACTTGCCAATGGCATCAGCCATGGGATTGGTACAGGATTTGCCATTGTCGGCCTGGTCTTTTTATTGATTGCCGCCACCCGTTATGGTACCAGTTGGCACATCGTCAGTGCAGCAGTCTACGGCAGCAGCCTTATCCTGCTCTACCTCGCCTCAACCCTGTATCACCTTATTTCCCACCCCAGCCTTAAACGTATTTTTCAGAAGCTTGATCATTCGATGATCTACATTCTCATTGCCGGCACTTATACCCCTTTGACCTTAGTGACATTGCGTGGCGAATGGGGTTGGACCCTCTTTGGCCTGGTGTGGACCATGGCCTTTTGCGGCCTGCTGCTGGAGGTAATTCTGCCACGACGGATTGGTTGGCTCTCCATTCTCCTTTATCTGGGAATGGGCTGGCTGATTGTCATTGCCGGCAAACCGTTGTTGGCATCACTGGCAACGGGCGGTCTGATTCTTCTAATTGTTGGTGGACTGTTCTATTCACTAGGCGTTTTCTTCTATGCCTGGAAAAAACTCACCTATCACCATGCCATATGGCATCTCTTTGTTCTTGCCGGCAGTTTTGCACACTTTTTTTCCCTCCTGCTCTATGTCTACTCGCCTGCCGACTGAAAAGAACTGCAATCATGAGCAATAGCTCAGGGGAGCGCTTCTCTCCAAACCTCAGCAGACTGTAATCAATTCGCAAATATTTCCGAGAAGCATTTTCTTTTTGACACACAATCAAAATTTTTGTAATAAACGAAGTGTTACGATATTTTGTTTTATAGCACCAAGGATCGCGGAGCATTTCACCAGCCATAGAAGGCTCGCACATGGAACGCCCCGACACTATGAATTATTTTCTCGGAGAAAAACACCATGCATATGGCCGATGCCCTTCTCTCCCCCGCAGTTGGCGGCACCATGTGGGTCGCTACCGCTGGCACTATCGCTTATTGTGCTAAAAAGGTCCAACAGGAACTTGATGATCGCAAGGTACCACTGATGGGCGTGCTAGGAGCCTTCATCTTTGCTGCCCAAATGATTAATTTTTCCATTCCGGCAACAGGCTCCTCCGGCCATCTGGGTGGTGGGATGATCCTGGCTATACTTCTCGGCCCCTATGCGGCATTCCTGACCATTGCCTCGGTTCTCACGGTACAGGCCTTGTTCTTCGCTGACGGTGGCCTTCTGGCACTTGGCTGCAATATCTTCAATCTGGGGATATTTCCTTGTTTTATTGCTTATCCCCTGATTTACAAACCCATCGCGGGTAAAAACCATACACCTTTGCGCATTAGCATAGGGGCAACCATCGCAGCAATTGTCGGCCTGCAGCTTGGAGCGCTGGGAGTGGTTTTTGAGACCGTAGCTTCCGGGATTTCCGAATTGCCGCTTTCGGCCTTTCTCTCGGTAATGTTACCCATCCATCTTGCCATCGGCTTGGTGGAAGGACTTGTGACCACCGCTGTGGTTACTTTTATCTGGCGGGCACGTCCGGAAATTCTCGAGCTGACTGCAGGCGCAAAACCCCTCGGCAGCTTGCATTTGGGCAAAATTGTGACAGCTATTGCTCTTGCTGCAATGGTCATCGGCGGGACCTTGTCCTGGTTCGCCTCGTCCTCTCCGGACGGGCTGGAATGGTCGATGGCCAAAGTATCCGGTAAGGAAGAAATGGAAAGTCCGAACAAAGGTATCCACCAGAGTCTTGCCGCTTTGCAGAAAAAAATCGCCTTTCTCCCTGACTATGGCTTCAAGACGGAAGCTGCTGAAAAGTCCGAAGAACATGCCTCCACCTCCTGGCCTATGGTCGACAGCGGAACGACGACCGCAGGTCTGGTAGGCGGAACAATGACCTTGATTCTCGCCCTCATGATAGGCCTACTCCTGAGAAAACGCCGGCAAACAGCTTAACCCAAGAGACTCCAGCCAAACCTTGTCATCCCCGGGCAGCGGTGGTATTGTGCCACCTCTGCCCGTTTTTATTTAAAGACCCGTGCCAAGGAGCAGCCGCATGGCGAAAATCGAATCCGCATTCTTTGATCTGAGCCTCCTTGAGACTCTGGCCAACAACAATACCATCATCCATCGAATCGATCCGCGAATTAAGGTTTTGACGACCGCCTTTTTCATTATTTCCATCGTCTCTTTCAGCAAATACAGCATCTCCGCCATGCTGCCCTTTGGTCTCTTTCTTGTCATCCTCATGGGACTTGCGAACATACCAGCCGGCTATCTGGGAAAAAAGCTACTGCTTGTGTCACCTTTTGCCGTCATGGTAGGTATCTTCAACCCTCTATTTGACCAACAACCACTGCTGCAACTCGGCACTTTAACCATCACCGGAGGCTGGATTTCCTTTCTCTCCATTCTCCTGCGCTTTACCCTTACCGTCAGTGCAGTGCTGATTTTGATTGCCACTACCGGTTTCAATGCGGTTTGCATGGCCATGGTTAAAATGGGGATGCCAAAGATCTTCGCGGTCCAGCTGCTCATCCTCTACCGTTATATCTTTGTCCTCATCGACGAGGGCTTGTGTATGCACCGCGCACGTACTCTCCGTTCTTTTCAGAGAAAGGCCATGGGGTTGAAAACCTTTGGTCATATGATCGGACAACTGCTTTTAAGAACTCTTGACCGTGCCCAGCGGATTCATCTGGCCATGCTCTGCCGGGGATTTGACGGCACCATCCGGGTTCGCCAAGTCCTCTGCATCAAAGCTGTTGACTTCCTTGTACTGGCTGGATGCGCTGCACTCTTTTTCGTTTTGCGCTATTATGATCTGCCGGAAATGCTCGGTAGGTTCGCTACAGGATTAGCATCATGAGTCATCACATCGTCGAGGTCAAAGACCTCAACCACACTTACCCTGACGGCACCAAGGCGGTGCGAGGCATCACCTTTCGTATCCATCACGGCGAATCGGTGGCGGTGGTCGGTGCCAATGGCGCAGGAAAATCGACCCTCCTTCTGCATCTTAACGGCTATCTTACCCCACAGACCGGGACAGTGCGAATAGGCGATTTTCCGCTCACCAAGGAGACGGTGATGGATATTCGGAAGACCGTCGGAATGATTTTTCAAAATCCGGACGACCAGTTGTTTATGCCAACTGTCTATGATGATGTCGCCTTCGGCCCGCTCAACCTCGGCCTGCCACCTGAAGAAGTTGAGCAGCGGGTAAATGACGCTCTCAATCGCACCGATGTTGCACACTTGCGAGATCGACCACCCTACAAGCTCTCCGGCGGAGAAAAACGGGCAGTGGCCATTGCCACTGTCCTCTCGATGAGCCCGGATATCCTGGTAATGGACGAACCGTCTTCAAATCTCGACCCTAAGGCTCGACGAACCCTCATCCAGCTCCTGAATGGCTTTAAGCACACGAAGATTATCGCCACCCATGATCTTGACATGGTGCTCGACCTTTGCGAAAGAACCATTGTCATTCACGACGGCAAAATCATGGCCGATGGCCCGACCATAGCCATCTTTCAGAATAAAAACCTGCTGGAGGCAAGCCATCTGGAAAAACCACTCCGTATGCAGGCCTGTCCCGTCTGCAATCCGCAGGAACACGTTGATTAATAGTTGATATTGATCTGAAATTCCTGCAAACGTTTATGGATGGAGCGAAGTTCGGTTATGGTTGTCCAATTGGCAATGAAAATGGAAAAGGATTCCCGCACCTTGCTAAAGGCATTGGACACCTGTACCAGCACCCCGAGGGTGATGAGGCCGGTGAACAGCCCCGGTCCCATGATCAGATAGGGGACGATGACCATCAACTGCTCAAAGAAATTGACCCAGATGTCGAAGTAGCCGTAATGCAAAAAGAGGCGATTATAGTTAAATTTTAAGCCGGTAAAGAGCTCAACGATGGTCTCGGTCCGACCGTAGTTGACCTTGTCGTCCTCGGCATATACCAGTTCCTTACGAAAAGCCGCCTCCACCTTCTGGTTGTTATATTCAAGACCTGGCAGTTTTATGCCGACAAACCAGGAAATCAACAAGCCCCCAAGTGACACTATAAGGGCCACCCAGACCAGACTGCCGGGTACATCCCTGATCATTGCCAAATCGACCCCTTTGCTCAAAGTCCAGAGGATCGGTAAAAAGGCGATCAGCGTCATGATTGCCCGTATCACCTGCAACCCGAGACTTTCAACAATCCTGGCAAAACGGTAGATGTCTTCCTGGATACGTTGACTGGATCCCTCAACCTCCTTTTCGACCAGTTGCCATTTGGCGACATAGGAAAAGGTCATGGCCTCCCGCCATTTAAAAGAATAGATCCGGGTAAAATACGAGGTCAGGGTAGCTATCAATACATAGGGAAAGGCTATTCTCGCAAACTGCTCCATACTGGCCCAAAGTTCCTCGACCTTGTGCTCCGTGGCCTTTTGCAGGATGTTATAAAAACCGCCGTACCATGCATTCAACTGCACGGTCAACTCCACCTGAACAAACAAGGCCAAAAGCAGCGTCACACCGCCGCCATAGGCCCAGAAAAGCCACCTTCTACTCTGGTAAAATGAACGAAACATTTTCTTCTTTCCTCAATCTCAACCTGCCGGTTAGCGGCACAATCGGTACCATTGTCAACTCTTGCCAAACAAAAGGGGCACCATACACGGTTAAGGCTCTTCCGTCGCCCGATTTTCCGCCCTCTTGTTCATTTCTTTTATGAGGCTTCGAGCCATGGTTGCCATAAGGCTGACCCCAAGAACCAGAATAGCCCAGAGCAGCCACTTTTTCCAAGGCTGCGGTGGGGGAAGCGGCTGAAGGGCTTTGTCGCCGCCAAGCTCAATCCTTTTGCCGAGGCGAGCCGCCCCGACTTTCTGGTTGATTTGGGTTATACCGATCGTCTGCAAAATCATCCCGTTCTCTGCTACTTTCCCTTGATGTTCGAGTTTGGCACTGCCGAAGGCGAGGAGAAAGGGGGGCGCGCCCCTGCCGACAAAGACTAATTCGCTCGGCATCCAGCCAAGCTGCAAATTCGGCGCCTGTCGTCGAACGCCAATCCCCGCCCCATCCTCACGCACCAGCGCCCGCCACTGACGGTCTGACGTCGAAGGAAAAGAACAAGGCTCGTTGCGCACCTCCGAAGCGGCTACACTCAGGGAATAAAACACTTGCTCACATCGCGTCCGCCAAGGCTCTTTGTCATTTTCCCGCGATTGGAGAGCAATTCTCGCCAGAGGATTTTTATCTTGAAAAGCTAATTGCGCACTGCTTGCCGGCAGACGAGCGGTTGTCTGATAATCGACAACGAGCTCCTTGCCGTCTGAGTGGACGGACCCGTTGGCTAGATCAACCCATTGTCGCCGTTGTAGAGATTGAATAATTTGTGATGCTCCGGTTACTTGTGTAAGATGCAGGGGCGGTCCGCTGTCCTGCCAGGTAAGGTGTAAATATCTTTGTGGTTTGTAGGCCAGGGGAACCGTTCTTTTCTCAATCCGCTCACCGCCATGCTGCAGGTCTACCAGAATGGCCGTCGCCACCAGTGAATTCCAGTGTTGCAGGTCATCGCTGTGTTGAAGGTGGATATTGAATACCGAGGAATCCTGGCCGGCCTTCCACTGGAACGCCAATTCTCCCACTGGCCACTTGAACCCACTGAGGTCGAGAAGATAGCCGGTTATCCGCGGTTCATGGTCACCCGGTGCGGGTTCGGAATTAATATTCACAATGGTGCCGGTGGAATTGCGAAGAACATGCAGGGTCAGATCGGCTTGCCCGGCCGCCATTGTACTCTCATACAGAGGAAAGAACGGAACGCTCTCTTTTTGGCGCACCGTCTCAGGCTGCACTGACACATATCTCAGCCCGTGGGGCACAACCTCTCCACCACTATTGAATATACGAATATCGCCGAGATCTGCCCGGCGTACGGTATGATACACATCGGCAGGCAACTCCAAACTATGGAACGGTCCATCATTTTCGATTTCCAGATAGTAGCCGGCGGCAAAATCCATGGTTCTCATTTCTTCTGCCTGCGCGTGCATGACAGGTACGAAAAAAAACATCGCCATGAGCAGATATTTCATCGTTTGTCCTCCACTCTCTTGGGCGGGATCGGCGAGAAATAACCAATGATAAGCATGAGTACGCCGACCACCAGAAAGGAGACAATGCGGGCGATGGTACCCGTCCGGGAGAGATCAACGAGAAACAGCTTCACCACCACCATACCAAGAAGAATGGCACCAACCGCCCAGAGCGGCCTGCTGCCACTCCGGGTGGCCCAAATGGTTATTGCCAGGGCGCCAAAGCCCCAGAGTGCGGCAAGCGCCGCCTGGAATATCGCTGAATGATAGAGCGAATCGGGATAATAGGGGATCCCGGCATTAAAGTGTACTGTGCGGGCAACGATGCTGTTAAGTAAGAAAAAGAGCAGGATTCCCACCACGCCGAGCAGGTATTTCTCCTGAAGAAACCCTGAAAGAAAATCATCCGATTTGTTGCACGTAGCCCAACGAAAGAGGGTGAAAATTGCAAGAACCCCTGTCATTTCCAAAGGATTTATGAGCGGCAGGTAGGGCAGCGGTGCCGGGTCCCCGGCAAGGGTAAAAGAAGTAAGGATCCAAAAGCCGAGACCGACAGCCGGCAGAGCTCCTCCTGCACCAAGGTAGGCAGATCGAAACTTACCGACTGGCCACAGGGGTCCGCCGGCCAAGTGCATGAGAAGGAAAAGCCCTCCGCTCGGAACCAAGGCCCAGCAAATCATCGACCAGACTGTCGACAACCCAGCCACCTGCCCCACTGCCCAGACGGCTTCATGACTGACAACAAAGAACAGCAACCAGAGTGTGCCAAGATGCCAGGCGATTTCACTCTTTTTCGGCCACTCTCCGGCAAATAGATACAAAAGCCGATACTGAACGATAAAGGCTATACCCCAGGCAACCCAACCCCAACCGGAGAAGAGATGGGAAGCACCGTGGAAGTTGAAAAAGCTGGCCGGAACAAGAAGGACCATGGCCGGCAGTTGCAGGAGCAGGGCAAGGGTCAAGCGCGACCACTGCACTTTTCTGGCAACAATGCCGATGAGTATCGACGTGGCGCTACAGAAAAGAAGAAAGGCGTGGAGCTTCTCAGGAGGGGTGAATTGTCGGTCCGCCTCCTGCATCCCGCCCAGATACCACCAGGCAAGTCCCCAGATTAACAGCGGTAAGGGATAAAAACGCTCCCAATTTTTCAAAAGGTGGATATAGCGATCAAGACAATAACTTGAAATAATGGCCGCCAATGACAAAAACAGGCAACCGAGAAAATAACGGTTGGCGAAGGGTAGAGCCGCCAACGGATACCATACCGAATCAATAAAGATAGAGGCGGCTGCCAGTTGCAGCAGCAGACCGAAATGGCGGGCAAGCACCCTTTGCTGCTTCGCTCCTATCCACACCATACCGGCACCTTCCAGAGCCCAGATCGACGCCGACCAATAACCGTCTAGGGCAAGCGGTATGGCCAGACTGCCGAAAACCACCCCCAGGGCAAGAAAGGCCTCGCATAGAAGATGCATCGAATCACTGAGCCTCCGCCACAGAAATATTGCCAGCGACAGGTAAAGGAGACCGAAACCGAGTGCCGAAAAGGCCATGCCGTATTCCATATCCCGCACCAGAAAATACTGCAGGCCGGAAACCACGAGGGGCAGGCCGAAAACCAATGGGCCGTCGATAAAGCCCCGGAGGTTAATCGGTTGCCGATGGGCGAAAAGAATGGAAATAAGCACATAAAAGACAAAAAAAAGCAGCAAAAACGGCTCAGTTGAGGCGAAATGCTCCGGCCTATAACCGGAACTGCCCCACAGGGTACCAATGGCGAAGGTAAAGATAAAACCGATGAGGTTGAGCTCCCGCCACGATTTTGCCCAGGCGATACCAAAAATTCCGGCGTTGAGAATACCATAATAAGAAAACAGCATGACATGGCTGCCACCACCCGTGGACATGAGAACCGGCGCAAGAAAACCACCGATTACCCCAAATACCGCAAGAGATCTGGCATCCTGCAAAACCGCCAGCAGACACGACAGGGCAACCAGTCCAACCATGACCGCCAGAGTGAAAACCATGGGCAGCATGCCGTACAGTTTGGCGGCGCCAAAAACCACCAGATAGAGAATACCCACCCCGCCACCCTGCAGGACTAAGCCGTAGCCGGTTTTGCGACGTCTCAGCCACCAGCCGGTACCAAGCATCGCCAAACCGCCAAGGGCCACGCCTGCGAGGCGCAGCTCAAGAGGCACCATGTTACGCTGGGCGGCGTATTTCAGCAGAAAGGCTACGCCAAAAAAGACGATAATCACCCCAATCTTTAAAACTACGTTGCCGGTGCTGAAAAAATCTTTCAGTTTCGTCACTATTCCGGCCGCTCTTTGGCCGAGAGAGGCGAATAATCGATCCACAGACGATGGTGTCAGATGTTCATCCATTGACGAACCTGGCAAGACGGCCGTCCCTTGGGGAGCAGGTTTCGGCCTCGGTCGCTGGACAGGAGCACTGGCCCGAGTGGGAAGTGTACGAGATGACGCTGGAGTGAAGACGACCTCCTGCTCATCCACATTTTCATCTTGCTCTTTGCCGGGTACCTTTTTTTCAAGGACGGCTAGACGCCTGCGCAAGGCCATTACCTCAGCGGTCAAAGCACCGACCACGCCACCTAAGAGTGCCCCACTGAAACCAAACTGCAGCATTACAACAAATCCAACCACTACTCCCAGTATCAGATGCATTTTCTCCCCCTTGTAGGGTATACAGCTAAAACAACGGGTACTTCCCCTGCTCAATGGATTAAAACTCTACAGCCGGCCCGAAATCTCCCTCAGCCTATGAGTTCCGCCGCATCTTTATCCCCCGGCAGTCCCCGTTGCTGCAGATAGGCACAGATTTTTTCCTTGTCGGCAGCCGTTTTCTTCTGTCCAAGATTGGCTTTTGCAGAAATCGATTCAATCCGCACCGCGACGACCTCACAGAGCGCAACTGCCGGAGTTTCGGCGGTAATCGCAGAAAACTCCGGAGCATTTTCATGACAGGCCATGAGGGCGTTGAGGGCGTCGATCTTCTCTGCCGTATCCGTGATGATTTCCGCCCGACCGCGAATAACCACCGACTGATAAAATTGCCCGACATCGCAGACCGGCATGTTTTTCGCGAAGCCGGTGTCAAGGTAGGCCAGAGGTCGGTCGACGGCAAAACAAACCTTAGAGTCACGCCGCAGGTTGTCGAGTTTTTCACCTTGGCGAGCGCAGTGGAAATAGATTGCCCCGCGAAAGTAGACATAGTTGACCGGGGTGATATAGGGATATCCGTCCTGGCCGAGGGTCGCTAACCTGCCGATCCTCGCCCCCAGCAAAAGTGCCTTAATTTGGTTTTTGTCGGTTACTTCATTGAATTTTCTACGCATTTTTCTTTTCCCTCTCATAATTTAACACCCCTCAAGGGGGTATAAGGAGCCGTAACGAAATGGGTAAAAACGACCATGTTATTTCGTAACGGCTCCTAAATATCCAGACCGGGTTTTTCGGCGGGTGCAAGCCCCACCACCTGCTTCACTGAATCCTTCCACCGCACCTGTGGAATTCCAGACAGTTTCTGATAAATCTTCAGAATTTCAATATCCTCCTGCCCATTTTCCAGCATTTCGACGGCCAGCCGTATAGCTGCTGAATCTATTACGACACGCTCCTTAATTTTATTCATTTTGCCAAGCCAGATCGAATGGCTGACAAAAGGTAAAAGCTCATAAACCATGGCAACAACGTCTTTGGTATCGAGCATCGGTTCAACACTGACCGAGGTGGCAAATCCCTCTCGAAATGCGAACTCCAGACAGGACTTCCGTTCTTCATATCCTGGTGCCCAAGGTTCCCAGGTCGCAAGAATTTCAGGGTTCCTGGCGGTAATGGTGAAACGAAAGAGCAGCCTGTCCCGCATATCGACAAACTTGGCGCAGAGCGCACGGATACATTCAAGATGGGGCTTTGACACCACCAGGACCTTGTTGCCGGCACTCAGCAAATTTCCGAGAACGGTCATACAAGCAGCAAGGTTTGCCGGGACAATATCATGGGCAGTCGGGAACATCACCTGACCGGAATAAAGAGGGTGCCGGCGAAGGACATCCTCCACCACCGTTTTACCGAGAGACCATTCTTCCTGAGAAAGGAGACGTCGTCGCTGGACCATGTCATACCGGGCGTAGCAGTACTTGCACCCATGGGGGCAGCCATGGCTGCAATTTATCTCCGCCACCGCCCATTCCCTGGTTCCCCGAACCTCCTTTAACCCCTCCGTTTTTTTCTCACCCACCATCTTCTCCGGAATCCTTTTACCAAAGCCGGAAGAGTTCGGCAATTCCCAGACGCGCAAGGCCGGTTATGGCCAGATAAGCCTCATCACTGAAGGGTTTACCCTCTGCGGTGGCCTGAATCTCTATCCACCGACCATCGCCCGCCATAACGAAGTTGGCATCGGTCTCAGCCGCGCTATCCTCCGAATAATCGAGATCAAGGAGAGGAATTCCACCAACGATTCCTGCAGAAATTGCGGCCACCGGCAAGATTTCTGGGAGTTTTTCCAGTTTTTCCTCAACAACCAGTTTCATCAGGGCATCGCGGACCGCCAAGGCTGCGCCGGTAATCGATGCGGTTCGAGTACCGCCATCGGCATTGAGAACATCACAATCAACGCGGAGGGTTCGTTCCCCTATGGTCCCAAGATCCACCATCATCCTGAGGCTTCTGCCAATCAAGCGCTGAATCTCCATGGTCCGCCCCGACTGCCCCTGGGTTTCCCGGCGATAGCGACTGTTGGTGGCACAGGGAAGGACGCCATATTCGGCAGTAATCCATCCACGCCCGGTATTTTGCATGAAAGGTGGAACTTTTTCTTCAATCGACACCCCACAAAGAACATGGGTATTGCCCATGCGGATCAAAACTGAGGCGTCGGCCTGGTATTGTACCCCCCGCTCAATTGATAGAGGCCTGAGACCATCCGGTTGTCTATTGTTGCTTCTCATAAATCTCCTGCTATTATTAATAAATGTCCTTCAACCAGAACGGTTGTTGGAACGAAACTCTTTTGGAAGCCTTTCGACCGCCTACTTCACGAATCGGGCCTCTCGGACCGCAATGGTAAACAGACCGGATATTTTGCCTCTGTTGTCTTCTACTTTCCCCTGGACTGCAACCATTTTTCTTGATAATTTTATTACCCGGAGATGCTAATATTCTACCAATACAATGTAACATTGTACGTCGTTCATAACGCCTCCTTTTCCGTGGCTTTGATCGGTTCACGGACTCGGAGGCTTCATTATTTTGCTGGAACCGTCAAACTTTTATTGTCCCCCGGAAAAGCCGGGGGTTTACCTAAAGGAAATTAACCCAAGTGTCCACTAACCTTTTTACCTACGGATCACTGATGTGTAGTGACATCATGTACCATGTCGCCGGTTGTCGTTCCGACTTCATTCCTGCGATCCTCAAGGATTTCAAACGATCGAGAATTCGCGGCGAAGAATATCCCGGCATTGTTGCCCAGCCGGGAGCTGAGGTCGCTGGTGTTCTCTATCTCAATCTCCCCCCGGAGGCAATGGAGCGACTTGACAGCTTTGAAGGTGAACAATACTGCCGACAAGAAGTACAGTTGGTCACAGAACATTTTCCGTCAGTTACAGCCATGGCCTACGTGATAACACACGAAAACCACAATCTTTTAACCGGTGAAAATTGGAGTTACGAACATTTTCTTGCCGTGGGAAAAGACAAATTCATTACGGCCTATATCGGCTTTAAAAACATCTGACAGCCAAGCAAAACCCTTCCTTTTTCTATCTCGTTCGTTTTCCCCCTTCTAATACCCTCACAACACATCGGGGCTTGCAATGGTCGGAAAAAGATACTTAGAGGACTGAACACACTGGATCAGGGTGCGGACGATTTTCATGGTATTGCCCATGAGACCAACCTCATTGGACGCATCCAGGTCAATATATTGATGGCGCAAATCAGTGTTAAGGATTTTCTTATTCACGGTACAGAAAATGACACCAACCGCTACAAAGGTTTTTACCTGCAACTCTCCTCGCAAGACCACCGTATATTCAGAAAACTCCGGTAAAGGCCACAATAGGCAATCATCAGTGTCATATTGAAGTTACTCCTTTTTGTACAGGTTGAGGTTGCGAACGTTCCGGCTCACAAGACCTGTGCCGTTTGTAAAACCCTTGAGGAGCAGAGTGATTATTGCGAACAGGTGACGGTTTCCCCTCGGGCATTGATACAGGTCCATTGCCCTCCCGTCCAATTATGGTATTCAGAGTTGAGCGATTCTTTTTCTGAACGGCACCCCATACAAACCCTGGCAATCCCATTCTCAAAATTCAAACTTCCGTCATAGATTGGGGGCACAACTTCTTTGCCATTTGTATCCGCAAACCCCCATTTATCAATTCGAGAAAAACGAACCAAGCCATCATGGAAAGAATCTGCCCAGTTATCCATTGTGGCAACACCTGAAACAATTACGACCCCCTTCTTATTAACATACATCCAACCGAGGTCCTTCTCCCTGACGCTGGCAAGACCTTTTTCAT
>JAZDOW010000255.1:0-4960 GCA_043798185.1 Pseudomonadota bacterium
CGGCCTGACCGGTCAGCAGGTAACGCGTGGTAAAACCGCGCCGGGACAGACCCATGTCAAGCATTTCACACATGTCCTGATCATCTTCAATAATGAGGATGCGGCCCTTCATACTCTGGGTTCCTCCAATTTTAGAAAGAGTGAAAATTCAGCACCTTTTATCAAGCGATTCCGCACCTCAATCCAACCTCCATGCTCCTCAAGAAGCTCCCGGGCAATCGACAGCCCAAGCCCCGTGCCCAGGCCGACGCTCTTGGTGGTAAAAAAGGGGGTGAAGATCTCGGCAAGAATTTCCGCAGGAATACCCTCCCCCTCGTCACGGACGTCGATGCGGAGAATATCTCTCACTTCATTGTCGGTGTGGAGCATCGATTTCAGACAAATATTGAGGACATCCACCTGCACGCTCCCTTTACTCGGTGTCGCCTGAATACCGTTCATGATTACATTCATAAACACTTGCTGAATCTGTTGACCGTCAACCAAACAGTATACCTTTGCCTCGGGTGCCACCTTGAGGCACAACTCAACCCCCTGTTTGGTGGCAAGAGGGGTGAGGAGGTGAAAAACCTGCCGTATCAGAGTTACCACATTTTCCGGGGCCTTGTGAATGACCTTTTTCTTTCTGGAAAAGTCGAGAAGCTGGCGAATAATCAGGGTCATTCGCTCGGCCTGGGCCTTGATGATTTTGGCACAACTCAAGATCTCCTCACGCTCCAGGGACTCGTAGATGATCATCTTCGCCCGCCCGTCAACAACATTGAGAGGAGTGCCGATTTCATGGGCAATACCGGCAGCGATCTGGCCGACCGTTGATAGTTTTTCGGTATGCCGCAATTGTTCGAGGGTCTTGAGCCGGGCCAGATTTTCAAAATGGATCTTTTCCTGGGCGATGAGCAGCCTGGTACACATATCATTCATTATTTTTGCAAGATGGACCAACTCGTCGTCGCCTTTAATCTCAAGGTCGGCAGCCAGATTGCCCTTGCCAATCTCTATGGCCTTGCGGGACAATTTTTCAAGCGGCTTCCTGATTTTCGTAAAGATGAGCAAATAGACAACGGCCCCACTCACCAGGACAAGGAGTGCCGAAACTATGAGGGAATCAACCAGGGTTTTCTGGGTGAATTCGGTAAGTGGTGCAAGAGACTGGGTAAGCAGCAGCCCACCTCGACGCTCGCTTGACGTCGTTACCGGAAAAAAGGTGTGGCGCAGCTTCTTTTTATTTTGATCGAAGGAGACAAAGGTGAACTGTAGCAGGGGGTTCACTTCATCGACGTCTTCTGTTTCCGGATGCCCTTTGCCATACTTTTGCCGGAGCTCCTCCGACCAGATCCAATGCAGGGTTGTCAAGGTGTCGACATTACTCGCAGCCTCAACCTGCCTCATGGCAACCTCGGCACCACTTTCCGTCCAGGTGCGGGCTATCACGCCCGCCATGACCCTGCCGACAGCTTGAGCGTTTTCCGCCATGTTATTATCAAACTGCCGGATCTGGGTTTCATAGTGCAAATTCCCGACGATTATCAGTAGGCCGATGATACCCATGATAAGGGAGGAATAGATCTTTGAGAATAAATTCATGGTGGTAAGAGGCGAGGTTACACTGCAGTATGATTTCCCACCCACAAGGGGGATAAGTGCCTTCAGGAGGCAGCTATCGCTGGCCCTGTCGCTAACCCCGTTAGAGATGACATAAAAAGCTTGAAATGCAGGGTATATTAGCGCAGCAACAAGATATGGAATCCGCTAGAACCACTACTAGTCTCTTTCCAATTATCGGGCAACGATTTTTTATTTTTCAACTTTAAATAAAGGGAGAGGTGTTCCATTTTGTTGACCCTGACAAAGATCAAAGAGATCGGCAAAAAACTAGCCGCGCAAGATACAGTGAGACGCTGGTCACCGACTATCGCCGGCAAAACGAAATCGAGGAGGTCATTGTCCCGTCCAAGGCCTGCTGAACAAAGAGAAAAGGCTCCAGCAAAAACGGAGAAGAACCTGAAGATCGCCACCAGGCTCCTCACCCTGATCACATCACTCTTTTCAACGAGGGTTTATCTATTGCTCAGATTGCCGAGAAACTCAGCTTTGTTTTCACCACTATCGAGAGTCATCTGGCCCCGAGCCTGGAGCTTGGCGAAATCGCAATCGACCAACCGAGAGCAGAAAGTAAGCAGCATTCCCTCGAAGTTCTTATCCTGACCCTAAAGACAAAAACCTCGGCGAGATCAAAAGGGCAATAGGCTACGCAGCTAGCTACGGAGAAATTAAATATCTCCTTGTCCACCTGCAGCACCTGGCTGGCCAAGCCTGAGACACTGTTTCTTGTTTCTCCTTTCTTATCGGCGCAATCCGCTTTTCTGGAATTCTTTTTCCGCAAACATGAATGAACAGTTTCCAGGACAGCCCATGGGAAGCACAGAGACTCTGGTTTTATAGGAAAGTTGTTTTTTCTTTAAATGGCACTGCTTGTGCATAATCATTATATCAGAGAGTCACTGACACCAGGCAAAATCCGGAACTGCGACGGACCTAATTGGTTTTCCATGTTTTTTTGTTTGACATTGCTGTTGTGACCCTGTGGCATGGGTACTTCAAAAGAATTAGTTAGAGATCACATGAAAAAGTCTATCGCGAAGTTTTTAATTGTTGTGGGTGTACTGTTGGTCGGTGGCGAACTGGCACCAGGAAATGCTTTTGCTGACAGCATTTTTGATGATAGCACAATTGTGCTGTCACCAACGAATTGGCACGCAACAACATCTTTAAATAAATTTAGCGATTCTTCCTCATTTCAACTCTATCGTGTCGAAATCCAACTTGATGGATATATTCTGGGTGATATCCGAGTAGAATCAAAAGATACAAGCTCTAGTACTGTTCATTCTAGTCTAGGGGGAATTATCGACCTTAATTGGGATGGAGGAGGGAATATTCTCGAGGCCCTTCCTGTCCATAATGAAACATTTAATGCGGCTGCGTATGATGGCATAATGGACTTTGGTGGCACTTCCGGAATTACTTATTCGAGTGTCACCGGCAGTGACAACAAAACCAGTACGTATACATCATCTCTTAATGATCTCAGTATTTTCAAGGGAAGCGAAAAACTTTATTTTGATGTTTGGGCCTTTGCAAATTCGACTGCAAACGGACCGGGCAATTTAAGTTCTGATTTTGATACAAAAGCCGGGGCTTATGTGAAAATAACTTATTTCTACAATGAAGTTCCAGAACCAGGTACCATGATCCTCTTTGGTATCGGTCTTGCTGGTCTTGCTGGAATTTGCCGTAGGAAAATCAGCAGCAAGTAAACTTAGCGAAAGTAATTTCAAAGGGGTGTCAGCACTATACTGACGCCCCTTCTTTTTCACTAAAAAGGGGCGAGTAGAGACCGAGATCATAGAATAGGATATACCGATTTACTGCAGATGTGCTTTCATTTACGCCTTGCCGCACTCGGCTACTACGTGTCATCCGTTTGTTGCATCATCACCGCTATTCTTGGCCCCTCTCAGAACCGTACTTGTGCAACTCTCGCACACATTATGTGGTGCACAAATAATGTGCGAGAAACTTCATCATCCAGTCGTACTGGACATTATCGAAGAAGCCCTTGATATCGGCACCTCCACGATGTTCTGTGGTCGCAATGTCCAAATCCCAAAGGCATATCAGAAAAAATCACCAAGGAAGACATCCTTCACAAATACGAGCAATTCTGGAATAGCCCGAAAAACTTCGTCTCCTGCCCTCTCCTCCCGCCTCTTTTGCCATCGTGATACTTCCATCAAATGCTCTACCCGGAAGACCCATAAATTATCTTTATACTTCAAACCGTCGCTACATCATGAAATAGAATTGCACAGCCAACGGATGACTGTCATCCCACTATTTGGAAATAACCAGAAGCAGAATTACATCGGAGGTTGCGACAACATAATCCCTCGCGCGCTGTTTGGCCGATCGGTTGCTTATGGCAAATATCCAGAGACCGGAATAAAACGAAAGGACAATTTTCAATTGCAGGGTCAGCTACAGCCCAAGGCTCCGCTCCACCAAGGGATAGATAGTGTCCAACAGATCCTCACGCCCCAGATAGGGACAGGGCGCGTCATAGGGGAATTCGCGACATTGCACAGGTCTTGCTTCGTGAATGGAACAGCGTTTACTCAACCTGCCATTTGCCAGGAAGATACAGGAGCCATCTTCTCGTACCTTAAAGGTATTGCGTCTCTCGATATATTTTTTACGCACCTCGCCGTCGCTGATTTTAAAATGTCTGGCAATACGGTTGATATCGATGGCAGTGATGTAGAGCGTTGCGCCCGGCAGCCGGTAACAGCAGAAACCGGGGCAATAGTTGCAAAAAACTCTGTGATTCTCCGTCTCGGGTAGTGAAGACATTAGCGCTTAAAAGGTCAGAAGATATGGGCCTTTGCCCGCCAACGGTTCAACCCCGGCCACCTTGCCGATTATCTTCCCCGGTCGTGCGAAACGGTCGGCGGAACGGGCAAAGAATATTCCCGTCGTCCTGCTGGTAATCGGTAATTTTTCCCCAAGACCTGGATTTTTCAGGGGCTGGGTTATAAGGGCGACAGTCTCACCCTTTGCTACCCAGTCGCCCGGTTGTTTCAGATAGGTGAGAATTCCCGCCCCGGTGGCAGTGATATAGTCAACTCCTTCCAGAGGCGTCGCCTCGGCCACCAGAGGCGGCAGCACAGGGGCAGTCCCGGCGATAAAGCCACGCCGCTGTAAAAAATAATACAAGTTGTTGGCGTCCTCCTCAGTCAGTCCGGCATCGGTATCGGTTACACCGCGCAATTCGATGGTCGCAGCCAGACAGGCCGTCGGAATTGTTGCCTCGGGAAAGGCCTTGGCCAAATCCCACCATAGCTTACTGTTGGCTTCATCAAAGGGCATATCACCGGAATCGTTAGCCAGAAGTGTAACCCCG
>JAZDOW010000263.1:0-19554 GCA_043798185.1 Pseudomonadota bacterium
AATGTTTTTTTCTTGTGCATCAACACTCTGAGATCAGTAAGTTTTTTATTGAAGAAAAATATTCAGAAGCCGTTCTGCATATAGAGATCTATTTGATTTCATATGATAAAAACTAAAAGTCCGCTTCAGCCGGATGAACCACAAAGAATAACCCGAAAGGGTAGTCCACCCATCAAGGTCTATTGCCTTCCCGAAGAACGGCTACAGATTGAGACTAATGCTCGGGCAGCGGGGCTGAGCATAGCACGTTATCTTCGCGAGGTTGGCCAGGGCTACCGGATAACCGGCATTATGGATTATGAGAAGGTACGCGAACTTGCCCGTATAAGCGGCGATCTCGGTCGATTGGGCGGTCTTTTGAAGCTCTGGCTTACCAATGACGAGCGGGCAGCGCAGTTCGGGCATGAGACAATCCATGCTTTACTCTCAAAGATAGAGAGGACACAGGATGAGATGGGGCAGGTCATGATGGCAGTGGTTATGCCCAGGAAGAAACCGTAACTTTAGCGGCTAAATTCCAGTGATCATCAAACACGTTCCCATGCGGTCGGTGAAAAAGAGTGATTTTGCGGGTCTTGCTGAATACATCACGGACAAACAGGGGAAAACCGAACGGGTGGGGCTCTGTACTACCACAAACTGTGACGCCGATACCATAACAACGGTGATCGGAGAGGTGCTTGCTACCCAACGACTCAACACGAGAGCCACAGGTGACAAGACATATCACTTGCTTGTCAGCTTCAGGCCTGGAGAAAATCCCGATGCAGCAGTTCTCAAGGCCATTGAGGAAAGAATATGTTCTGGCCTTGGGTACGGCGAACATCAACGGGTGAGCGTTGTTCATCACGACACCGACAATTTCCACATCCATATCGCCATCAATAAGATTCACCCAACAAGACTGACGATGCAGGAACCCTACAGGGCATACCAGACACTTGCTGAACTATGCAGCGTCCTGGAAAGGGACTACGGATTGGAATCGGATAATCATCAGTCACGCCGAACGACAGCCGAGGGCAGGGCTGCCGATATGGAACGACACTCAGGGATTGAAAGCTTGTTGAGCTGGATCAGACGAGAATGCCTTGAGAAAATTCGGGGCGCACAATCGTGGCCAGAGCTGCATCAGGTCTTGCGCGAAAATGGCTTGGAACTGCGTGAACGTGCCAACGGATTAATCATCGAAGCATGTGACGGCACGATAGTCAAAGCGAGCACTGTTGCCCGAGACATTTCAAAGGCCAAACTGGAAGACCGGCTTGGCCTATTCGAGGAATCAGTAGAACAAACGGGGAGAAAGACAAGGGAATACCAGAAACGGCCGGTGCGAATGCGCATCAACACTGTCGAGTTGTATGCCAAATACAAGAGTGAAATCCTGAATCTCTCAGCTGCCGGGAGCCGTGATTTTGAAAAGATCCGGTACCAGAAGAATAGGAAAATCGAGGCGGCGAAAAGGGCCAACCGTCTTCTTCGATTGACCATTAAATTAATGAAGGGAAGGCCTGTAAAAAAGTTGTTGTATGCCCAGGCCCATAAGAAACTGCAGAGAGGAATCGAGTCCATCAATAACCACTACCAGAAAGAACGCCAGGCCCTCAAGGACCAGTACCAGCGGCGGACATGGGCTGACTGGTTGAAAAAGAAAGCACTGGATGGTGACGCGGAAGCCCTTGCCGCCCTCCGCTCTCGGGAGGCAGCCCAGGGGCTGAAAGGCAACACGATTCGAGGTGAAGGGCAACCTGGCCTCGACTCCGACCACACAACTGTTGTGGATAACATCACCAAAAAGGGAACGATCATCCTCCATGCCGGCAAGATTGCCGTGCGCGACGATGGCAACAAATTGAAGGTTTCCCGCAAAATTACAAGGGAAAGCCTGCGGAAGGCTCTGCAACTGGCGATTGCGCGCTATGGCAACCGCATTACCGTCAATGGTACGGCTGGATTCAAAGAGTCGATTGTTCAAGAAGCCGCCGCTTCCAAACTCCCTCTCACCTTTGCTGATCCGTCTTTGGAAAATCGGCGTCAACAACTTTTGATCAAGGAGTGTAAAAATGACCAACAACACAACCGAGGACAAACTAATCTCCGAGGCCCTGGCTATTTTGGATCAAGAACCGCCGCAAACCCAAATGTCAGCCGAGCAGAAAGCAAAAAATCAGTCACCCTCATTGCCAAGCCAGACATTGGCAGCATTGGACGAAACCCGCCACCCCAAAGCCGAAACCGTTTGCGAACACTGTCCCAACTCGGTATGGTTCGCATCACCAGTGGAACTGAAGTGTTATTGTCGGGTGATGTACTTGGTCACCTGGAGCAGTCAGGAACCCAGCCAGATAACACATTGCGACGGAGAGTTTTTGAACCAGGGATAAACCAGGAGGGGATCACTTCAGCGGACAAATATATAGCCGAGCGTGAGCAAAAAAAGTTGAGTGGTCTTGATATACCCAAACATTGTCGATACTTCGATTCGGAAGGTCCTTTGACGTATGCAGGTACACGAAACATCGATGGTCAAATGCTAACTCTTCTGAAACGTGATAATACCATTATGGTTCTGTCCATCGACCTGCCAACTGCCCGACGCCTGAAGCGACTGGCAGTTGGTGACGCCGTCACCGTTATCAAAGGTAAAATCAAAACAAAAGGAAGGAGCAGATGAAGAATGCTCCACGATAAGCCTGGACTATTTAATGCATAGCTCCAAACCTTCCCAAGGTTTTCATCCTTATCCCTCATGATAATAATGACCTCCCAGATATAATTGATCATAATTAGGATGAATGGAGATGCGCATCCCTGTATAATCATTTGTCAAATGGGGAAACTCAGAAATTTGTAATTAGATGAAACAGCAAAAGGGTACCCTGTCGCAGGCAGGAGGAGCACAAAATCATTAATCATATGTCCATAACAGAGACAAACACATACAGGATGTCATTTACAACAGGAGGCCTTTTTCTCCGAGAATCGGTAAAACTCGCTGAGATGTTTCTTCAGCTGGCCGATTGGAATGCCGTTCGAGAGAGGGTTATTGCCGAGAACCTATTGCAATCAAGGACTCTTACTACTTCAAAGCGTGTCTCTCGCGAGATTATTTCCAGGCTGAAAACTCTCTACCCAGACGAGCTGGATTTACTTATTCATGGTACTGTTCAGGAACAAGGATATCTCTTGTGGATCTCGGTTTGCCGTTGCTATCAGTTTGTCGCCGATTTTGCCGTCGAGATTATTCAAGAACGCTACCTCGGCCTGAAAATCGATCTTCACTACGAAGACTTTGATTCCTTCTTTCACAAGAAATCAGAGTCACATCCGGAACTTGATAAAATAAGGCCAGCGACTAAAAATAAGCTCCGGCAGGTGTTGTTCAAGATTCTGCGGGAGGCCGAGCTCCTGACGGGCGATAACACAATCAACTCAGCCATGCTGACTCCCCGACTTTTGGAGGCGATTCCTCAAGCCAACCGCCGGGATATTTTGCTTTTTCCCATGCCTGAATCAGTGCTTCAAGGATAAAAAGAATGACGTCCTCTATTACCAAATTAAATATAAAAGAAAGTTTTGGGCATCTGCTGTCTGTTCTTTCCGGGCAACGGTTTTTACAGAAACAAGGGCTTGGCAATGAGGTCCCCTTTTTCATTTGCCCATTCGATGCTGATGCCTCAGTTGAAGTGGAGAGGCTTCAACGACAGCTTGTTAACCGGTTAGGACAAACGGGTGTTCGGGTGTTGGAAATCAACCTTTATGATCTCTCCGTTGAGATTCTCAAAGATCGGGGTATCTGGGAACAGATACTTGAAATGGAAAATTCTGTATCGAAGGATCAACTTAAGGAGTTACTCCAGGGGGTTTTGGATCCAGAGGCACATCTGGTGCCTGCCATCGCTGCCAAGCTCGCTGACAATGACTTTGATGTGCTTTTCCTGGCAGGCGTCGGCGAGGTTTTTCCCTATATTCGGTCTCACAACGTGCTGAATAATTTACAAAGCACGGCCAAAGAGAAACCAACCGTTTTATTCTTTCCGGGGGCCTATACTCATTCCCTCGAATCCGGGGCATCGCTAGACCTTTTCAACAGGTTGCAAGACGATAAGTACTACCGGGCCTTCAACATCTTTCACTGCGAAACATAAACGAGGATACACGATGACGCTTAAAAGCATTTTCAATAAGCCGGTTGATCGTCCGATTGAGGGAGTCATCAAGGCCGATGATGAAGCAAGCCTGCGCATTGAACTTGAGGAGTATGTCCTGACCAACGAGGTTGCCAAACGTCTCGAATCTTTTCTCGATGCCTACAACAATTCGGCCACCGCAAACGGCGTCTGGATTTCCGGCTTTTTCGGGTCAGGGAAATCGCATCTTCTGAAAATCATGGCCCTCCTGCTTGAAAATCGTCAGATCGATGGAGTGCCAACTCTTGATCTGTTCCTTCCGAAATGTAGCGACAACGAGATCTTGCGAGCCGACCTCAAACGGGCCATTGCCATCCCGTCAAAGAGTATCTTGTTCAATATCGATCAGAAGGCCGATGTCATCAGTAAAACGCAAATCGATGCGCTTCTCGCCGTCTTCGTCAAAGTGTTCGATGAAATGTGCGGTTACTATGGCAAGCAGGGTCACATTGCTCATTTCGAGCGTGATCTTGACAGCCGAGGCATCTATGATCAGTTCAAGATCGCTTACCAGACCCTGGCTGGACGAGAGTGGTCCAAGGGCAGAGAACAGGCCCTGCTGGAATCCCAAAACATCGCTCGTGCCTACGCCAAGGTGACCAACAGCCCCGAGTCGGTGGCCCAAGGGATTCTCGATAAATACCGCAGCCAATACAAGGTCTCCATCGAAGACTTCGCCGAGCAGGTCATGGCCTATATAGACAGGCAGTCACCAGCTTTTCGTTTGAATTTCTTTGTCGACGAAGTGGGGCAGTATATTGCCGAAAATGTCAAGCTGATGACCAATCTGCAAACCATCGCCGAAAGCCTGGCCACCAAGTGCCGAGGCCGGGCCTGGGTGATTGTCACTTCCCAGAACGATATGTCTACTGTTTTGGGAGAGATGAGCAGCCAGCAAAGCAATGACTTTTCCAAGATTATGGCCCGGTTTGCCAATAAAATGCTGCTGACCAGTACCAATGTGGCGGAAGTTATCCAGAAGAGGCTCCTGGCCAAAACGGAGGAGGGGGCCGAGTCGGTTTCTGATCTCTATCATCGCCAGGAAAACAACTTCGGCACACTGTTCAGTTTTACCGACGGTTCCCGCGCCTACAAGGTCTACAGGGACCGCGATGAATTTATCCGTAGCTATCCCTTTGTTCCTTATCAGTTTGAGCTGTTTCAGTCAGTCATTGAAAATTTATCACGGCACAATGCCTTTGAAGGCAAGCATAGCTCGGTGGGTGAGCGTTCCATGCTGGGGGTCTTCCAGCAGGTTGCCATTCAGATCAGCAACTATGAGCTCGGCCAACTGGCGACCTTTGATCTGATGTTTGAAGGGATTCAAACAGCATTGAAGGCGCAGACCCAAAAAGCAATCCTTGCTGCCGAGCGGCAACTGAGCAATACCTTTGCAATCAAACTGCTCAAAGCCCTTTTTCTCACCAAGTATGTAAAGGAATTCAAGCCGACGATCCGCAACCTCTGTATTCTCATGCTGGAAAGCTTCGGCCAGGATCTGCCGGGACTGAAAATGAAAATCGAAGAGGCCGTAAACCTTCTCGAACAACAAACTTTCATCCAGCGAAATGGCGATCTCTACGAATATCTCACCGACGAGGAAAAAGATGTCGAACAGGAGATCAAGAACACCGAAGTCGAGTCGACTGATGTGGCGAGTGAGCTGGAAAAGCTCATTTTCGATCACGCCATTAAAAACCGAAAGATTCGTTTTGATGAAAACGGCCAGGACTTCCCCTACTCACGAAAACTCGATGATCGGCTCCATGGCCGGGAGTATGAGCTGACGATCCATGCCGTCACCCCTTTTCATGAGTTTGCCGATAATCAGGCTTCGCTTCTCATGCATACCTTCGGGCGCGATGAGTTGCTGGTGCTGATGCCTCCAGACGATCGCCTCATGCGCGATATCCTGATGTACAAGCGGACAGAAAAGTATATTCGCCAGAACATTTCCACGACTCAACAGGAAGCAGTAAAACGGATACTGACCGATAAAGGCTTTCAGAACCGGGAGCGTTACGCTGACCTGCAACTCCTTATCCATCGTTTATTGGGCAAAGCCAGGCTCTATGTTGCCGGCACAGAAATCGAACTCGCTGGTGAAGATCCACAAAGCCTCATCAACCGTGGATTTTCTGAACTGGTCATGCGGGTCTATCCCAATCTGCGGATGCTGCAGGCGATCACCTATAAGGAAGATCAGATCAAGAATATCCTGCGCGACCGGCAGGGGACACTTGAGGGCATGGGGGTTACCACCCTCATGGAGCCCGAGCAGGAGATGCTCGCTTACATCCAAAGTAACAACCGCGGCGGCGTTCGGACCACCCTGAAGACCTTGCTCGAAAAGATGGAACGCAAACCCTACGGTTGGTATTACGCCGCCATTCTCTGCATTTTGGCAAAACTCTGCGCCCGTGGCAAGGTGGAGATACGAACTGACGGCAATATTCTGGAAGACGACGATCTCGAACGCGCTTTACGCAATACTCACAGTCATGGCAATGTCGTCCTCGAGCCGCAGGTTGATTTCACTGCCTCGCAGGTGCGCAGTCTTAAGGAATTTTATGCGGACTTTTTCGATTCTCCACCCCATGCCAATGAAGCCAAGGCACTCGGCAAGGAGACCGGTGTTGCTCTGCAGGATCTGATGCATCAACTCACCCCTCTTGCCGCCCAGGCGACGCAGTACCCCTTTTTGATAGCATTGAATCCGGTGATCGATAAGCTCAAAGAGATCATCGGCAAGCCCTATACCTGGTATTTGACCGAGTTGCTGCGCCAGGAGGATACTCTTCTTGACATGAAGGAAAAGGTCATTGATCCGATCCGCAAGTTTATGGGTGGCCCACTGAAGGAGATCTTCAATGAAGCTCGGAAATTTGTCCAAGTGCAAGAGCCCAATTTCTCATACCTGACGGGCGATGAAAGTGAGCAGGTTATCACAATCCTGACTGATCCGGAGTGTTTCAAAGGCAACCGGATGCAGCAGGTTAAGACCCTGATGGACGCCCTGCAGAAAAAAGTGTCAACTCAAATCGAACTGGAGATTGCCACGGCGAAGGAGGCGGTAGTCGCCCTAAAATGCCGCCTGTGTGACATGGCTGAATTCGGCGCATTGAATGGCGAGCAGCAGACACAGCTAATCCGGCCATTCAACGAATTTACCGCTGCCATTGATCATCAGAAGTTGATTGCCGTCATTCGCGATACCCTGCGCCGATTTGAGGAATCCGATTACCAACTGCAACTTTCCCAGATGACATCCTGGGCACAACCGAAACCCGCTCCACTCCCTGCGCCCGTGGCCGGCGATGAGATATCACCAAGTGTAAGTACTTCTGAGCCACCTGCCAAACCCGAAAAGCGCATCGAGTATGTGCCAAGCCGTTCTGTAAAGATTCCTTTTAACAAGGCCTGGCTGGCTGATGAAACTGATGTAGATCGCTACCTGCAGTCTATGCGCCAAGCGTTGCTGGAGGAAATTCACAAGGGCAAAAGGATTCAAATTTAGAGACCCTGATCAATTTCCTGGTGCCAGGAAATTGATCTTAAGGAGAAATATCAGTGAAATCAGAGACCATTCAGATTCTTTCGAACCAGTTTGATGCCCTCAGTCAACGCATTCCAAATGAGGAAGTTGAATTCTGGTTCGCCCGGGACCTGCAGGAACCTTTAGGCTATGCAAGGTGGGAAAATTTTCAGACAGCCATCAAGCGGGCGATAGAGTCCTGCGAAACAACAGGTTACGATCCCAGTAACCATTTTCGTGGCGTCACGAAAATGGTTAAGCTGGGGAGTGGTGCTGAACGAGCAATTGATGACTTCATGCTCACCCGTTACGCTTGCTACCTTATTGCCCAGAATGGTGATCCACGCAAGGAGCCCATTGCCTTCGCTCAAAGCTATTTCGCTATTCAGACACGAAGACAGGAACTGATCGAAGATCGTATGCGTCTGCAAGCCCGGTTGGACGCCAGGGAACGGTTGCGAGAATCGGAAAAGACGCTTTCGCAGAATATTTATGAACGTGGTGTTGATGACGCCGGATTTGGCCGCATTCGTTCAAAAGGAGACGCGGCGCTGTTCGGAGGCCATACAACACAAGTCATGAAAGATAAATTCGGCATAACCAAGACACGCCCTTTGGCCGATTTTTTGCCGACACTGACTATTGCAGCCAAGAATCTGGCAACTGAAATGACCAACCATAATGTACAGCAAGATGATCTGCAGGGGGAACATGCCATTACTCGCGAACATGTGCAGAACAACGAAAGTGTACGGGACATGCTTGGCCAACGCGGCATCAAGCCTGAAAAACTCCCGCCGGAAGAGGATATCAAGAAATTGGAACGTCGGGTGAAATCAGAAGAAAAGAAAATCGAAAAACGATCTGGCCGTTTGCCCGAGGCCAAGGATCAATAAATGGACACCACTAAACTTAAAAAGTTCGCCCAGTTCGCCCGCCGCAGTTTGATTGAGCAGGTATCAGGCAAGTTGAAACTGGTGCTGGCCGAGAACAGTGCTGCACGGCGTGAAAGTACCGAGGCCATCAAGAAACTTGAAGAGGCGATCAAGAGCCACGGCAAAGAGCAGGTCATCGAACGAGTGGCATACATCTGGTTCAACCGCTTCTGCGCTCTGCGTTTCATGGACGTGAACCGCTACACCCGCATCGGAGTGGTGACGCCCGCCGAGGGGCAGTTTCAGCCTGAGATCCTGGCCGAGGCCAAGATGGGACATATCGATGAGGAGATGGTGCACGATAAGGTTCGGCAGCAGATTTTTGCCCTGCTCGATGGCAAAGCACCCAGCCGAGACCCGCAAGGTGAGGCTTACCGCCTGTTGGTGGTGGCTGCCTGCAACTTCTGGAATAAGGCAATGCCGTTCTTGTTCCAGCGCATCGACGACTACACCGAACTGCTGATGCCCGACGACCTGTTGTCGGGCAACTCCATTCTCGCCTATACCCGCGAGGCGATGACGCAGGATGCCTGCGAGGATGTCGAGGTGATCGGCTGGCTCTACCAGTTCTACATCTCCGAGAAAAAGGACGAGGTGTTCGACGCTCTGAAAAAGAACAAGAAGATTACACCTGAAAACATTCCCGCCGCCACCCAGCTCTTTACCCCTCATTGGATCGTGCGCTACCTGGTGGAAAACTCCCTCGGTCGCCTGTGGTTGCTGAACCGTCCCAGCTCGAAACTTGTCGAGAAGATGGACTACTACATTAAACCCGAACAAGCCGAAACGGATTTTCTGCGCATCAGCAAGCCGGAAGAGATCAAGATCTGCGATCCGGCCTGCGGCTCCGGGCACATGCTGACCTATGCCTTCGACCTACTCTACGCCATCTACGAGGAGGAAGGCTACGAAACCGCTGAGATCCCGGAGAAGATTCTCACTCATAACCTCTACGGCATCGAGATCGACGAACGCGCCGGGGAACTGGCCGCCTTTGCCCTGACCATGAAGGCCCGTGCCAAGCAGCGTCGATTCTTCAATAAAGGCATCAAACCAAACATCTGCGTGCTGGAGAATGTCCAGTTCGATGAGAGTGAGTTGAAAAACTATATGGATTTTGTCGGGCGCGACCTGTTCACTGCGCCGCTGCAAACAACGCTGCGCCAGTTCGAAGAGGCCGACAACTTCGGTTCCCTGATCCGTCCGGATGTTACCGATGTGAACGGAATGCTGAGGATTTTGGGGTCAAAGAATGTCTCCGGGCAATTGTTACTCCACGAACCACACAAGAAGGTACTGCAAGCCCTGCGGCAGGCCGATTACCTGAACCCCAAATACCATGTGGTGATTGCGAATCCGCCGTATATGGGTGGCAAGGGAATGAATGGACAGTTAGCGGCATGGCTTAAAACAAACTTTCCAGAAAGCAAAGCTGACCTAATGACCTGCTTTATGGAACGAGCATCATTATTGGCTCTTAAAAAAGCAATTTGGGGGATGATCAACCTTCCTTCTTGGATGTTTCTTAGTTCATTCGAGAAGATGCGTTCCAACCTTCTTTCGAATTCAACGATTAGTTCCTTACTCCATCTCGGTCGTGGTGTTTTTGGTTCAGACTTTGGGAGCGTGGCGTTTGTAATTCAAAACAAAAAACCTACGAATGCTTCGTCCGGAGTGTATCGGAGGCTGTTTGAACAGCATGTTCAGGTTCGCAGTCCGGAAGAAATCAGAAAGTTATTTTTGGACAAGAGATACAATAGGTTTTTCACCACTCAATTCTTTTTCCAGAGGTTACCAGGGCAACCCATCGCCTACTGGTTCTCAGAAAATGCTGGCGATAATTGCGCACGATTCCCTACATTATCAAAGTTTTCAGACGCAAAGTCAGGAATGTCTTCCTGCAACTCCGATTTCTTTCTAAGACAGTGGTTTGAAGTCTCATCTGCATCAATCAATAGAATCGCAAAGTCCCATAATGATGCTCATGCCTCCGGAAAAAAATGGTTTCCTTACAACAAGGGAGGCGGTAATCGTCGCTGGTTTGGTTACAACGATGTGGTGATTAATTGGGAGAATGAAGGAAGTCAGCTAAAAGATTTTGTAGTCAATAACCCCAAAGATCCAAACACAACTCATTGGTCGAGAAGACTTTTTAACCTCGACTTTTTTTTTCAGACTGGCTTGACTTGGTCTGCTGTTACTTCAGGGCGATTTTCCTGTCGAGAAGTTCCCTCAGGGATTATTCCCGGGACAGGCAGCAAGACTCTATACAACCTCAACGGTGATGTCGAGAAAGTTGTATTTTCTCTGCTAAACACCAATGTTTCATCCTACTATTTATCTGTTTTTTCGCCTACTTTGAACTTTGAGGCCGGTGATGTCGTTAAACTCCCTGTTATTGAATCAATAAGTCCAGAAAACCTGAAAACAAATAATTTGGTTAAGCTCTCTCAATGCGATTGGAACTCCTACGAAACTTCCTGGGGTTTCACCAGCCTGCCTCTGTTGCAAGCCGATTTCTATCAGCCTACCCTGAAGGCCACCTACCAGAAACTCAGATTACACTGGCTCGAAATGACGCTGGAGATGCATCGCCTGGAGGAGGGGAATAACCGCATCTTCATCGACGCCTACAGCCTGCAAGATGAGCTGACGCCCGAGGTGCCGCTTAACGAAATCACCCTGACCTGCAACCCGCACTACCGCTACGGTAACGACAAGAGCGAGGACGAGCTGGAAGCGCTGTTGCTGGCCGACACCATGCGCGAGTTGGTTTCCTATGCTGTCGGCTGCATGTTCGGCCGCTATGCACTGGAAAAGCCAGGCTTGGTCCTGGCCAACCAGAGCGAGACCATCGAAGACTACCTGAAGCGGGTTCCGGAGCCGAGCTTCCCGGCCGACGATGACAACGTCATCCCCATTCTAGACGGCGACTGGTTCACCGACGACATTGCCGAGCGCTTTCGCAAGTTCCTGCGCGTGACCTTTGGCGAGGAGCACTACGAGGCAAACCTCAAGATCGTCGAAAAGGCGCTGGGCAAGGATCTCCGCAAGTATTTCCTCAAGGATTTTTATAATGACCACGTGAGACGCTACAAAAAGCGGCCCATCTACTGGCTGTTTTCTAGCCCAAAGGGCAGTTTTAACGCCTTAATCTACCTGCACCGCTATCGTCCGGATACGGCCAGTGTGGTCTTGAACGGGTATCTGCGGGAATTCCGCACCAAGCTCACTTCCCGCCGGGAAAACCTGGAACAGGTTGGCATCAGCACCTCGGCCTCCCCAGCGGAAAAGACCAAGGCGATCAAGGAAATCGAACAACTGAAAAAGATGCTCGCCGAGCTGGAAGACTACGAGCTCGACGTACTCTACCCCCTGGCCATTAAACAGGTGGCAATTGACCTTGATGATGGGGTAAAGGTGAATTACCTGAAGTTCGGAACAGCACTGAAAAAAATCGCCGGCCTGGAGGCAAAGGAGGATTGACCATGGCAACCATGAATTTCAATACGACCAATTCTACCTTTCGACAATTGCTGGGCAATGGTCTGAGCTATCATGTCCCGCCCTTTCAACGCGATTATTCCTGGACCGAGGATGAATGGGATGATCTCTGGCAGGATATCCAGGGTCTTTTTGAGACCGATGGGGAGCCCGCTCACTACATGGGGTACCTTGTCCTCCAATCTGCAAATAGCAAACGGTTCGATATTATCGATGGCCAGCAGCGTCTGACCACGATCAGTGTCATGATTCTGGCTTGCCTGGGGCATCTCCAAGATCTCATCAGCAACAAGCTGGATGCGGATAACAATGTGAAGCGCAAGGAGCAGCTGCAAAACAGCTACATCGGCTATCTTGATCCAGTCAGCCTGGTGCCCCGCTCCAAGCTGGAATTGAACCGTCACAACAACCGTTTTTATCAAACGTACCTGGTCCCTCTGGAAAAAATTCCTCAGAGAGGCCTCAATGCCTCCGAGCATCAACTGCGAAAAGCCTTCAACTGGTTTAAGGACAAAGTCAAAGCCCGGGCAGGCGCAACCATTACTAGCGGCAAGGAACTGGCAGCCTTCATCGACAACCTCGTTGACAGACTTTTTTTCACGGTCATTACCGTCACTGATGAGCTCAACGCCTTCAAGGTGTTCGAAACCCTTAATGCCAGGGGAGTTAGGCTTTCAGCAACGGATCTTTTAAAAAACTATCTTTTTTCGGTTATCAGCTCACAGGATACCCATGAAACTGAGCTGAAGGCTCTGGAAGAACGATGGGAGCGCATCGTTGGTCTGCTGGGGAGCGAAAGCTTTCCGGAATTTTTGCGGATATTTTGGAACAGTCGCAACAGACTGGTACGCAAATCCGATTTGTTCAAAACCATCCGAAAACGGATCGTGGACCGCGATACCGCTTTTGAATTATTGCGCGATTTGGATAATTCCGCAGCGGTCTATGCGGCACTTCGCGACCCCCAGGATCCTTCCTGGGACAGTGTTGAAAAAATTGCACTTGAGCAGTTGATCATGTTCAACGTCCGCCAACCGCTGGCCATGCTGTTGTCATGTCACGCCAAATTCTATGAAACTGAAAGAGCAAACCTCACCCGCATCATAAAGGCCGTGGCGGTCATCTCCTTCAGGTATAATGTTATTTGCAACCTTCAGACGCATGAGCAGGAGCGTCTGTACAATGAGATCGCCTGGAAAGTTTCCACCGGTGCCTATGCCCGTCCGTTCGATGTGATTTCCGCCCTGCGGGAAGTTTATCCCGACGATATCCAGTTTAAAGCAGCTTTTAGCGAAAAGGAGTTGCGGACCACGAACAGCCGAAATAAAAAAGTGGTCCGATATATCCTCTTTGAGATTGAACGACAGCGTTCCGGCCAGGACTTCGACTTCGAAAGTGCCACCTACAGCCTGGAACATATTCTTCCCGAGCATCCCTCCGAAGCCTGGTCATATATTGAGGAATCAAAACAGGACCGACTCATCTATCGGATCGCCAACATGACACCGCTCGAAACAAGTCGTAATCGAGACTTGGGCAATGGCGATTATCCGGCCAAACGGCAAATCTTTGCCGAGAGCGGGTTTCAGATTACCAAAGCAATTGCAGAGCACTATGAAACCTGGGACGAACAGAAAATAGAATCCAGACAAAAACAATTGGCCAATGTTGCCGCCGGTATTTGGAAGATCGATTTTGGAGGATGAAAATTACCCTTGCCTACCGAGCAAAAGGCAATTGACCTCGATAATGGCGTCAAGCACAACTACGTTTTATTCGGCGCGGCCTTGAAGATGCCCGGCCTAGATGCCAAGGAAGAGTGAATCTGAAAATGACTACCAAAAGCATTGTATCGACTTTTTTGAATTTCGGGCAACTTGTCGGCCTGTCCCGCTGCGACCGGCGTGTAATTTATTGCTATCGCCAGCTGTATCTCAATTATCTGCGGATTGTGGAGGCAGTGACTCCACAATTAGAGCCTTTGGTCGGGGAGTCGGGTCTAGCCGACTTGAGGTGTCACTGATGAGTGAAGATAGGATTGTTCTGGCCCTCAATCGGTTGTTTGAAAAATACCGCATAGTCTTCTGGTATGACTCCAAAAAAGAACTGCGGGCTGACTTCGAGGCACTGCATTTAACCGGCATTGAGAAGATAGAACTTGCCAACAATGAATTTGGGATCAAACATCGAATTCTGCGGGAACAACCGGAGCAAAAATTCCTGCTCTACCGCGAAGGCCCACAGCCCGCTGATCTAGACAACTGGCTGCTGGATGTGCAGTTAGGCCATGGCGAATTTCGAACCGACCAGGCTGCTATCTGGCTCTCCGAGTTGGAACTGGGGCTTGATTTTATTGAAGTTGTGCAGTCTCATGCCGAGTTTTTCCAGGCCGCAAAACGCAAAGAGTCACTGAAGCGTCTTCTCAAATCCGGCGATACACCTGGCGTGATCCGTTTGAAGATGCTGGCGGTCTGTGCTGGAACTGACGAGCCCCGGATGGATTCGGTGGTCAAAAACCTGCTGGCGGAAATGGCTCTTGGCCGGGATGACAAAATAAAACAGATCGGTCGCTACAGCCTGGATGCATTTTTATGGAGCCAGATGGGGCGCGTTTATGGATACGAATCCTTAGAGCCTGGTATCAAAGATTTCGTTATTCAGCTTTTCAAATACTGCTATTTCCAAAATTTTACTGCTCAGACCCCGCAACCTGCAACCCTCTTATCTTCCGATGCCTTGGTATTCTTGAAACGATGGAAGGACAGCCGCCAATTTGAAGCATGCTTTGAGGCACTTTCCGGCGAATGTGCGGAGATCCTTGGCATTGAACAGGATCTGGCTAAACGGGATTTTCGGGATTTGATTGAGTTGGATTACTTCCGCCGAATTGACTTGCAGATCATCGAAGACCTGGTGCGCGGTATCGCCGCGCGAACACTGTCCTGCGGTGATGTGGCGATCTGGGTTCGCCAGCGGCGGCAAGGTCACTGGTACCGAGAATTTCGTCATCTCTATGAGGCGGTCGATTATGCGGCCCAGTTCTTTCACGCTTTGGATGAAGCCAAGTTGACCATGGAGTCAATGGCGGATGGGGTCCAGCGGTATTGCCATTTCTGGTTCCGTCTGGATCAGATGTACCGAAAATTCACCTTTCATGTCCGTTTCTCCGGCGAGACCTCCCTGATGGGGACGTTGACGGATCAGGTTGAGAATCTCTACTCCAATAATTATCTACTGAAGGTCAACAATAACTGGCAATCCTTTGTGGATGAAGCCGGCAAGTGGGACGCAACTCCCATAATGCTGCAGAAGAATTTCTTTGAACGTCATGTGCGGCCCTATCTGCAGAAGGATAAAAAGATTTATGTGATCATTTCCGATGCCTTCCGTTACGAGATCGGCGATGAATTCTTGAGTCTCATCCGCCAGGAAGATCGTTACGAGGCGACCTTGGAACCCGCGTTGGCCATGCTGCCAAGTTACACCCAGTTGGGCATGGCGGCACTCTTGCCGAACACGGAATTGGCGCTGCATGATAATGATTCAGGAACGGTTCTGGTGAGTGGCGCGAGTTCTCAGGGCACTGCAAACCGTTGCAAAATTCTTGCACAGGCAATTTCCCAACGGGCGACAGCCCTCAAGGCCGAAGAACTGATGGCGCTGAATAAGGAAGATTGCCGGGCATTTTTGCGGGATCACGATGTCATCTACATCTATCATAACCGTATTGATACGACCGGTGACAAGCGGGAATCGGAAGAACGGGTTTTTGAAGCAGTCGAGGAAACTCTTCAGGAACTGATCCGATTGGTAAAGAAACTGACCGGGGCCAATGCCAGCAATATGCTGGTGACTGCGGATCATGGCTTTATCTATCAGAACCGCGCCATTGAAGAGAGCGATTTTGCCGGCAGCGATGCGGTGGGCGATCAGATCTTGTTCCGTGACAGACGCTTTGTGCTTGGCAAGGGCTTGCAGGAAGTTTCGAGCTTGCGGAAATTTCAATCCTCCGAGCTGGGTCTTTCCGGCGAGATGGAGGTGCAGATTCCCAAATCGATCAATCGTCTTCGTCTCAAGGGCTCAGGGAGCCGTTTTGTCCATGGGGGAGCATCGCTGCAGGAAGTGATCATCCCCATCATTAAGATCAATAAGAAGCGGCAAAGCGACATCTCAGCGGTTGGGGTCGATATCTTGCGCGGTTCAAGTATGGTGATCACCTCCGGGCAACTGGCGGTGGCCTTCTATCAGGCGCAACCGGTGACCGACAAGGTCCAGCCGAGAAAACTTCGGGCAGGTATTTACACCCAGGCGGGAGCGCTGATCTCTGATTGCCATGAATTGACCTTTGACCTGACCTCGGAGAACCCCAGAGAACGGGAGCTGCAGGTGCGGTTTGTGCTCACCCGCAAGGCGGATGACGCCAATAACCAGGAGGTCATTCTGCTTTTGGAAGAAAAACTGACGGGAACATCGCATCACAAGGAATACAAGTCTCTTCGGTATCTGATGCGGCGGTCATTTACCAGCGATTTTGATTTTTAAGGGGAGAGTATGAGCGTACTCGATGATAAGATAAATGTGCATTTTCAGGGCCTTGTTGTTCGTAAAGACTTGGTCAAGATCGTAAAGGGAAATGCCATCGTTCCCTCCTATGTCCTTGAATATCTCCTCGGGCAGTATTGTGCCACTTCAGATGAGAAAAGTATCAAGAGCGGTATCGATACGGTCAAGGAGATCCTCAGCAAACATTATGTACATCGCAATGAAGCGGGTTTGACCAAATCGGTCATCCGTGAGAAGGGCAGGCATAAGGTTATTGATAAGATCGGTGTGCAGCTCAATGACAAGGATGATGTCTATGAGGCCACCTTCAGCAACCTTGGTGTGTCAAAGGTTCTGGTCGATGCAGATACAATTAAGAAGCATCCGAAACTGTTGGTTGGCGGTGTTTGGTGTATCTCTGATCTGGAGTATGAACCCTCTGAGGATAAACGTATTTGTCCTTGGGTCATGCAGAGCCTGAAGCCCATCCAGCTTTCACATTTCGATTATGATGCCTATATCGCTGCCAGGAAAAACTTCACGACAGAGGAATGGATTGACCTTCTGCTCCAGTCAATTGGTTTCAACCCGGAGATGTTTAGCGCCAGGAGTAAACTCTTGCAATTGGTCCGCCTTATTCCCTTTTGCGAACGGAATTACAACCTGATCGAACTGGGACCCAAAGGAACAGGTAAATCACATATCTATTCCGAGTTTTCACCGCATGGCATTTTGATATCAGGCGGCGAGGTTACGATTCCGAAGCTCTTTGTGAACAACTCAAACGGCAAGCTGGGACTGGTTGGGTATTGGGATGCGGTTGCCTTCGATGAGTTTGCGGGGCATGATAAAAAACCGAACAAGGCCCTGGTCGATATCATGAAGAATTACATGGCTAACAAGACCTTTTCCCGGGGTGTTGAGACCTTGGGTGCCGAGGCCTCTATAATCTTTGTCGGCAATACGCAGCACAATGTGCCGTATATGTTAAAGCATACCGATCTCTTTGATGAATTGCCGTCGGCATATCATGATTCAGCCTTTCTCGACCGACTGCATTTTTATATCCCCGGCTGGGAAATTGATATTATCCGGGGGGAAATGTTCTCGGAGGGCTATGGTTTTGTTGTCGATTATCTGGCCGAGATCCTGAAGAACCAGCGCAATCACGACTTTTCTCAGGCCTATACTGAACACTTTCAGCTGTTGAGCGATATTTCCACTAGAGACCGAGATGCAATACAAAAGACCTACTCAGGTTTCATGAAGGTCCTCTTCCCGCATGGAGAGGCGAGCAAGGACGAGATTGAGGTTTTGTTGCAGTTTGCCATCGAAGGCCGCAAAAGGGTGAAGGATCAACTCATGCGAATTGATTCCACCTATACAGCGGTACAATTCGGATACACGACAGTTGGTACGGGTAAGAATAAGTTGGTAAAGACGCTCGAAGAAAAGCAGTTTCCCCAGCATTATTATCCTCATGGTACTCCTGCGGCTGAAGAAGCTGGCAGTGGTACAAATAAAACAGAGACATCTACAACCCCGACTGCTGAGGATGAGCAAAAAAATCAGGTTCTCAAGGAACAACACCTGGTCATTGAAGAAAACCAGAAAGGGATCAGTTTTGATGAACTTTTCGGCCCCTATCTGAAAGGGGCCTCCAGATTAACCATAACTGATGCCTATCTTCGAAAGTTCCACCAACTGCGAAACCTGATGGAGTTGCTTGAAACTGTTACCCGTTTAAAATCCGACGATGAGGAAGTTGAAGTCCATCTCATTACTGTTGAAGACGAGTTTAACGGCGATCAACAGAAAGGCTATCTCATGAGTATCCAAGAAAATATCTGGAGTGGTGGCATTCGGTTTTCTTGGGAATTCGTTCCTGATAAATCCATTCATGCTCGCCATATTGTGACGGATAAGGGGTGGAAGATCTTGCTTGATAGAGGGTTGGATGTGTTCCTGGCGTTTGATGGTAAAGATGCTTTCTCACTTTCAAGCAGGTTACAGAAATATCGATCTTGCAGAGGGTTTGAAGTGACATTTGTTATAGAAAAATAAATCTAACTGCGACCTGATGTGAGGCTTACCGGGAGTTTTTAGTTGGTTGACAATGAAGTCCTGGTTGATCACCCAAGGAGGTCAAATGTTCCAAGGCAGATTGCACCCATAAAAAACGAAGGATTAATTTTATTCTGATAGGAGGAGGGAAACTGATTTATCAGAACACTGTATCTGTATTAAAGGAAATAATAACCGACACGCTGTACATATGAAGGCCAAAACTCACAGACTTGAGGGAAAACAGTGGGCTAGCCGAAGAGAGGCGATCATTCTAAATGAAATCATTCCACGAGAAAGCGTTTGATACCGGCACTCAGTTAAAATTAGCCTTGTTTCGGGGATATATCCGTGAATGGATACCGGTTTTCCTGAATCAAGCAAATTCCACCCATCTGACTCAAGTAAATTTCTACGATTTTTTTGCTGGTCCGGGTCACGATCGTGATAAAAATCCAGGTACTCCTCTAATCATCCTCGAAGAAATCAAACAGTATTGCGCCTCAAATCAGCAGTTACAGAATTCTAACATCAGCATGATTTTCAATGATAAAAATCCAAAACACATTGAGAAACTGCAAGAAGCCATAAGTACGATTAAGTGTAGCAAAGGTTGCTGCAAGATCAGTTTTTCGCATATTCCCCTGAAAATCGGATAAAGCGCACACTTTAAACGAAAATAACAACCCCATAAGCACGGTTTAGTTGAAAAACCGTGCTTTTTTCTTGCCTTTTTAGCGTGCACGTATTAAGTTTATACGTACATTTTAAAGGAGAGTTTATT
>JAZDOW010000096.1:0-5715 GCA_043798185.1 Pseudomonadota bacterium
GCTTAGATTCGTGATTCTGTAACATATGAAAAGCGGCGGGATATGCGGGTTATATTTTAAAAAACTGGGGGCGGGGTATAGAGCGTTACAGAATTTTGTCTTTGAGTTAGAAAAAGGCGTTACACTATTCGCATCTTACCAGACGACCTCTACTGTTAGCAATGTTGATGGAAAATCAATCGTTTTTAGCTGTGATAATATCAAGTGTGATAATGATTTTTTTTGATCAATGTTACGCCCAGATAAAATTTTCACAGTAACGTGAACAAATGCTTTCTTAACCGAACCTGATTGATAGCTTTCAAATCCGATAGATCTAGTTTTAATGTCTTCATCTTCAAACAAGTCTGACTTTAATGCGCCTTGATATACCGCATTTATCAATTTTTTTGGTGCTACAAATTTCTCAATTTCATTTGAATATTCAATTATGCAATGAGGCATTTCATGGCTCCTTAAAAATATAACGGAAAGCTGTGCCGAGCCGCCCACTGATTATTTTTGGAAACAGCAGACTGCTTTCGGCGTCGGCACCAGCGAAGTGTTGGCCATGCTTATAGTTTAGCCAGGATGACAACGTAGTTCTTGCCGTACTTCTTTGAGCACTTCGGACAGGTCGTGTAAAAGAAGTACAGTTTGCGAAACGCTTTTCCCTTTCCCTTCACGAGAGACTTCATCTCCTCAATCCAATTTCGCATGTTTCGATAGGGGCCTTCAAACACTTTGGTAAGGAATGTTCCCGACAACGTGGTCGTTCTCGCCCCCGGGATGTCTTTCGAGATCGCGATATACACATCCGCGCCCCAGAGGGAGTTTTCATCAGACAAGACAACCATTTCGTGAGGAGTGGCGCCTGCGGCCTCTATGGCTGCCATACTCCGCTTCATAACGGCCCCGAAGTTCAGGGGGATGTGTAGGAAGCTCAGAACACGATCCTGCAGGAACTGCTTCATTTCCCAAGTGATTTCTTTGTCGTCCCACGGATCTGGCTCAAACCTGGGACAGCATTCAGTGGGGTCTTGCATGCTCATGTTCACATCTCCTTTTGCTTGTCTGGCCAACGCTCAAAATCAGCGGTGCCGGCCTGGGAGCCGAGGCCAACACCACAAGGCTTCCCCGGCATCCGCTGCATTTTGTTGTTCGGGCTTTTCGCCCTCTTGTTTGCTGCCTCCGACGGCCGACCATACCCGCGCTGGATGCGTTGGACAATTCCCTCAGTGTGGCTATTTGGTCAGCCAGCTCATTACTGGCTCAAGCCAAATATCCGCCGGTTTGAAAAATAGTTGGTGCCCTGCTTCGCTATCAAGCGTGATTTCAGTGCTAAAGACATCCTGTTTGGCCTGAGAAAAGGCAGGGGTGCAACTACCAGCCACCTTATCAGATATGGCATATACCGATATGAAATTACCTTTCAGTATACTAAAGTCAGGGTAAGCCTTTTCCATAGTACTAATCCCACAGCCAGCCATTATTACATAATTGACATTAGGGTTCCCTAGAAGTGATGCAATTTGAAGTCCTATAACAGCACCTTTGGAATGTCCTGCAACTGTGATATTTTTCGGGGTGACACCAGCGTCCAGTAGTTTTTGGATGTTTACCGTTGCCTTCTTGGCATATTCGATGACAGAAGCATCTTTAGGTCGTAATTCGCTAACTACGATAAATCCTTTGTCTGTGAAAGCCTTGAGGATACCGTAGTAGTCACAGTCTCCATCCGGACCTTTTGTTTCGACATAATAGTTGTGAAGAAAGAATAGGTATTTAGCAGAAGTATTGATGGTTTGAGGCATACCGTATGAAGGTGCATCTGCCAAGGAAATTGTTGCCATAACGAGCGTGCAAAGGAAAAAGGACGTCAAACTCAATGTTGCCGCTTTGATAGAACGATTCATGATTCCCTCCATGTTTATGGCTCCTGAAAGTACGGTCCGACACCAAGAGGGAGCCAATTTACTTGGTGTACCATGCCTCAATCCTATTTCGAGGCCGAACGTATAGTTGAGCGGCGGCGGTCCGAGAGCCGGGAAGATACGGCGCCAACCTTCCACCGCCGCCCGTCTCCAACTATTTGTTGAACATGGCACCCCGATGGCACAGGCCTTGCTATATGTGGTTTGCGTCGCACTGCCCGGTTGCGTCCGTTGAGGATTCGTTCAACATGAACATCTGCGGCTTGCCCGCAGGATGTTTTTGTTGGGTCCTTCTCTTAAATGCATCTGTTCGGGGTCAAAAGTGCTGGATTTAGATCATTTAACGCATCTATTTTCACTATTTTTCTTTATATTTCTGTCAGTTGCTGCGGTCCAACCCCATTTCACTTAGCGCCCTTCAAGCCAGCTAATTTATCGATATTATCGATACAAATTTTGGACCAGTTTTCATATTTTTCAATATTCTTTTTTAACATTTGAATAGGTTCGAAAGTAGGATTATTTATTGATTTTTCTTTTTTTCGAACCAACGGTTTTTCAACCTTCAAAACATGGATAATTCCGAAGTGAACTCTTCCAACATCGTCAGAATCATCATTTAAAAGGGCTACAATATTTTCAGAATATTCAGTATCAATATGCAATTCTTCATGTATCTCCCTATACATACCTTCTTCATAGCTAGTGCTAAAAAGGTTTGGGTCATCAATAGAAATGTGCCCTCCTACTCCAATTGAATGGTTGTGTAGCAACCTGTCTTCTGAAAGTAGCACTCCGCGTTGATAGCTTAAAATTTTATCTCCATGACAAAATATAACATATGGTATTAATTGCTTAAAATGTTGATTATTTTCAGCATCTCTGCGTTTCATGAACTCATGATTTTCTTTTCGCAGTATGGTATCAAGATATTTATTGGGTTCAAAAATTAAGCCTTGGAACATCCCTATTTTAGACAACAAATTAACCGAAAAAACAAGGACATGCTCATCCATCTTATTTTTTGGCATTGCACATCTCCATAATATTATTTTTTCTTTATGCTAATGATCAGGGCGATTAATGCAATTGCGGCCGGGATTTGAAAAGAAAATATTTTAGAGTCATATTCTATATTGTGGAAAAGCGGTTTGACCTTTTCCCAATAAAATTGCAGTGACAATAGACTTCCAACGGCAAGTATTGCTATAAACGTCAATAGGTAGTTAAAAAACAAAAGCCATCTAACATTTATTAATGACGTCCAAACTTTTAACGACATGGGTTTATTCGCTAAACTCACTTTGTTTTTAAACTCATCAAGAATGTTATCATTTCCAAGAAGTGACGCAATTTTTATAAAATATTCATCTGTTTTGTGTTCTAATTGGTTCAGTAAGATGTCCTTTCTAAATGCTGGTTTAAAATGAGGAGTATTAGTAGGCGAATTTAACTTTGAAAAAATGAGGGTAACAAAGGCAGAACCTATTTCCATACTGATAGTATTTTTTGTGTTGTTCCTAATTGTTATGAGTAGAGGGCCATACCAGCCTGGATCAAGAGTTGTCGAAATATGTGAGAAACCCTTTGAAACAAGAGAAACTTTTGAATGGAATGTGCCACCTATTCTTTCAGACACCCATAAAGATTCGTTAGTTAGAATTTGGAGAGTACTTTTTGCTGGAAAATCATAAGATCCATTTGTTGGTTTTAATAACCCATGCTCCAAACAAAATACAAAATTGCCAATTGTGAAATCATAGCCTATAGGAGTTAATAATTTTTTTGAGAAAGGCTCTATAACAATTTCTTTGCCAAGATATTTTTCAACGTCAACATCAGATAGCATGGACACGGGTTTACCTCATTAATTTAGATTAATTGAAAATATATAACGACAAACTCACCAGAAGACAGGGCAATATAGACTTTCAAACTTGCACGACCGCCCCGCCCTGGATTTCTGGTGAAGTGTTAGGTTGGGCGCAATTTAATATAATAGTTGCTGTTTCAATTGATTTTTAAGAACCCAGTGATTTTGAAAATACACTTCATATTCTTCATTTTGAGTTGTATTTTTAATGATTTCTCCTCCAAGACCTGTGTCATTTTTCCAGTAAATTTCATCTCCTTCTTCTACTGGATCGTCGCCAAGCAATTCAAACACCGAAAAATCTCCGTTTTCTGTGAGAACAGCAACCATACCACGGTGATGATTAATTTTGTAAATGGTTCCCTTCATAACATTATACCTGTTTTTGTATTTTTAATGGTTGGAGGGGGAATCCAGCCCATACCACATGAACTTGTTAATCCTCGTAGGTCTGTATTCGTTGACGACGCTTACGGACATTTACATGTGTTCACCATATCATCCGACTCTGCCCTTAACCGGGGAGGATTCCCGGAGGGGTTCTCCTGTCGCCATTCGAACCCAATTCGGTACTTTGTCTGCGGGGCTTCGCACCAACAACACAGCGCGTAGCAAGCACGCCCGCGTAGGGTCCGGCAGGAACATGCCGGTACTCCAGGTAAGTTACCTGAGTACACTCAAACTGTGCGACATCGTGTCGCACTCCAACGTGGAATTAACCGGCGCGGCACACGAAAGCCGGGAAAAAAGAAATCAAGCTGTGTTCCGCGTCCGGCTGAATGCCGGGTATGCCGAGCTTTTAATAATAACTGCCGAAAGCGCCCCGGACGAGCGTCTTCCTCTTTTCCATTTCCTGTATCCGCCCATCAATACCGCTAAGATAATCATCGAGCTCATTTTTATTGCTGATGAGGTAGTACCCACGACTGCCGCCAGCAACAGGCAGATGGAATTGTTCGATTGTTTGAAGAATTAGTCCACGTACCTGCACATGCGTGGCGTCTTCATCAATTCCAATCTGGCGCCCTATTTCACCTGCACTTATTTGATTGTTTTTACCTCGATGCTTTTCTAATATTTCTTTGATTTTTTGAGTTCGCTCTTCGGATAACACAATTCACCTCCATTAACGGGAAATACAACGGGATAACGCTAAGGTGAGCCACGACGAGATCAGTCACGTGTCGTGCTCCGCACGACACGTGACTGATCTCGTCGTTGGCTCTACCGACTGGTTCGGCTATCTTCCTTGGCCCCAAGACACTCAATCTTCGTTACATCCAGAATAGGCCCAGAATCCATAACGTATTCCGATTCTTCGGTATGTAAATAGCCTACGGCTCTATAAACAGCAGTCATATCCCATTTGATATTAGCGCCATTGGTGACCCGTAAACGCAAACCAGATGGTCCGATAGCCATCCTGTGCTGCGCACCTCGGGGGAGTATTATATGAGTTACCTCACCTTCGACCATGATAACGGTGCCCATAGGGACACCTGTGAGATCAGTGCATGGCAGTGGGTGGTTTAAATCCTGGCCAGGCTGCGGTTTCGGTTCGCAGCCGATAAGTAGAAGTGTACCGAGGAAGAATGCAACGAAAGCGAAGCTGCGCGCCCATGGTATCTTTGGACCGGTAATTGTCGGCCTATTTTGAGGAGTATTCATTTTAGCTGTTCTGCCTTTCCCAATAAATTGTTGTGTGGTTCCGTATATCTTGCAATTTGTTATGATATCCGACCAAATAGCACATGAAATACATTCTGGAAATCCATATCAACATCTTTGACGACTGTTAAGATTCGAATATTGTAACGCTTTTTTTCGGTCTAAAAGCGAAATATATCTAAAATATACCATAATAACAGCCAATTGAATGTAAGTGCACTTCAAGGCGATGTGCAAAATAGTGTAACGGTTTTACGGAAT
>JAZDOW010000308.1:0-20118 GCA_043798185.1 Pseudomonadota bacterium
ATGCCAGGGCATACTGCAGGATCTCAAGCTACTTGCAAACCATGGCAGCCCAAGGTGTAAATCCGCTTGTGGCAATCCAGTTGGCGCTTGCAGACACAACTCCTGGTGTTGAGACAGAAATAGGGTGAGAGCAGTTACAAACCGGAATCAATTTCCCCATTGTCGGTATCGGCGCATCAGCCGGAGGTATAGCCGCTTTTGAAGCATTTTTTTCCGGGATGCCCGCTGATATCGATCCTGGAATGGCTTTTGTGCTGGTGCAGCACCTCGCCCCGGACCACAAATCCATTCTCTCAGACCTGATTCGGCGTTACACCCGTATGGATGTCTTCACTGTCGAGGATGGGGTGGTAGTGAAGCCGAACTGTGCCTACATTATCCCCCCCGGTCGCGATATGGCTTTCATGGGAGACACACTGCATTTGCTCGAACCTTCAGCCCCTCGAGGCCTGCGACTGCCGATTGATTTCTTCTTTCGCTCCCTTGCCCTGGACCAACGCGAACGAGCAATCTGCATTATCCTTTCCGGCACCGGCAGCGATGGTACATTTGGGGGGTACGGGCAATCAAGGGCGAGGGGGGTATGGTCATGGTCCAGACCCCTGATTCCACCGAGTATGATGGCATGCCGCGCAATGCAATCGCCACCGGCCTGGTGGATTATGTCCTGAAACCGGCCGAGATGCCCGCCCAACTCATAGCCTACGCAGCGCACATCTTCGGCCAGAGTTCTTCTCTTAGTTACATCCCCGCAGGTAAGGCCGCGAACGCCTTAAAAAAAATCTTCATCCTCTTGCGGGCGGGGACTGGCCACGATTTTTCCCAATACAAGAAAAGTACCATCATTCGGCGTATCGAACGACGCATGGCCGTCCATCAGATAGAAATGATAGACAATTATGTTCAATATCTGCAACTAACACCGACTGAGGTCGAAGAACTCTTTCGTGACCTGTTGATCGGAGTGACCAATTTTTTTCGTGACCCCGAGGCGTTCCAGGCGCTTGAAGAACAGGTTATTCCGAAGCTTTTCGCCGGTAAACCCGCAGGCTCGGCGATCCGTGTCTGGTCGCCAGGCTGTTCTACCGGTGAGGAGGCCTATTCTCTGGCCATCCTCCTCCAAGAACGCTTTGAAGCGCTGAAACAGGGTCACACCGTGCAGATATTTGCTACCGACATTGACAGCCGAGCCATTGCCACAGCCCGCACAGGCATCTATCCCGCCAGTATTGCCACTGACATTTCCCCTAAGCGATTCGCCCGCTTTTTTACCGCCGAGCCGGATGGCAGTGTTTACCGGATTCAAAAAAGCCTCCGCGATATGCTTGTCTTTTCCGAGCACAATGTGATCAAAGATCCACCCTTCTCCAAACTCGATCTTATCAGTTGTCGTAATCTCCTGATCTACATTGGCGGAGACCTGCAGAGGAAAATAATGTCCCTGTTCCATTATGCACTGAATTCGGGTGGAGTGCTCTTTCTCGGCAGCTCTGAGACGATCGGCGACTCTGAGCGACTGTTTACCACCCTCGACCGAAAATCGAAATTCTATCAGCGAAACGATGATTTACAAGGATACCGGCGCGAGCCACTGGGAACCCTTCTCACACCCATGACAGGATTGAATGCAGCACGCCCGCAAGTCTCTCCGGATATAAAAACGACAAGCCCGGGGAAAGTACCTCTGCGCAATCTGACAGAACAGACAATCCTGCAACAAGTCGCACCGGTCGCGGTGCTCGTCGATAAAAAAGGTGACATTGTCTACCTGCATGGTCGTACCGGTATGTATTTGGAGATGCCCCCCGGCGAAACTGAAACGAACATTCTCAAAATGGCCCGCGAAGGGCTGGGTCACGCCTTGACCATAGCCTTGCAAAAATCCTCAGTAAGCAACAAAATCGTGCGCTACTCCGGGCTTCGCGTCAAAACCAATGGTGATTTCACCGGCGTCAACCTGACAGTCCACCCGGTATCGCCAAGCTCTGTTACAACGGTTGGGGTTCCTCTGTACCTCGTCGTTTTTGAAGAATCCGCTCTCTTCGGCCAGGACCTGTTGACCGCCGTTCTTCAGGGCAAGGAAGGATCTGAACCATCCGATATTTCGCCGGAGACTGCAACGGAAGCAAACATTCAGAAACTCAGGCAGGAGCTTCAAATCAAGGAGGAATACCTGCAGAATGCCATCGAGGAACTGGATACCTCCAATGAAGAGCTCAAATCCTCGAACGAGGAGATGCAATCGGTAAACGAGGAAATGCAATCAACCAATGAGGAGCTTGAAACGTCGAAGGAGGAACTGCAATCGGTAAACGAAGAGCTGGCCACGGTCAATTCAGAACTACAGATAAATGTAGTGGATCTGTCGCGGGCAAATAATGACATGAATAATCTGCTGGCCGGTACCGGTATCGCCACTGTCTTTGTCGATCTTCAGCAACGCATCCTCCGTTTCACCCCCTCCGCCAGCCGGATCATTAATCTGATTGCCAGTGATCTGGGGCGGCCGGTGGGTCACATCGTATCGAATCTCCGGGGATATAACCGCCTGGTCGAGGATGTGCAGACCGTGCTCGATACTCTTGTCCGCCAAGAAATTGATGTACAGACTGGTGAGGACGCGTGGTACAGGATGCGCATCCAACCATACCGAACACTGAAGAACGTCATCGAAGGCGCGGTTATCACCTTTACAGATATCACCGAGGTGAAAAAGACCCAGGAGGCACTCGCCAAAGCTCATACCCTGAGTCGTCATGCAGTAGTGGTGCGAGATACCCACGATTGCATGATAATGCAGAATCTGGAAGGGGCTGTTTTGGCCTGGAATCCTGCGGCGGAAAGATTGTATGGCTGGAGTGAGGCCGAGGCCTTAACCATGAAAGTCCGAGATCTTATCCCGGAAGAACACCGAAAGGAAGCCCTGGCCAAGCTGTATCGATTGAGTAAAGCGGAAATTCTGGAGCCGTACAGTACACAACGAATCTGTAAAAACGGTACTATCCTGAAAGTTACCATGATTTCCACAGCTTTAGTCAATGAGGTCGGATACATGTACGCGATTGCGACAACAGAGCGAGTTGAAGGGCTCAAGAGTGAAAATGAAGAGGTCTGACAATGATAAACCAGGACAAGAAACTCAAACAAGTGACTCCACCACAGAAAGAAACTCTTCACTCAGATCCTGAGCAGGCCGGGGTTGCCCTGCGCAAAAAAGCCGAAGATGCCTTTCGGATGAAAGGAGTTTCCTCGCCTGAAAAACTGGAGGGGATGTCAACGGAAGAAATCCGGCTGAAGCTTCACGAGTTGCAGGTGCATCAGATAGAGCTCGAAATGCAAAACGACGAACTGCGCCGGACACAGGCGGAACTGGACGTTGAGCGTGTTCGATATTTCGCACTCTATGACCTGGCGCCGGTGGGGTATTGCACCTTGAGCGAAGCAGGATTGATTATAGAAGCCAACCTCACTTTTGCCGCTCTTTTAGGCGTTACCAGAGGTGCATTAGTCAAGCGACCCATCAGTAGCTACATCTTTGAGGAAGATCAGGAAATCTATTATCTGCTCCGCAAGCAGTTCTTTGCAGGTTATCCCCTGGTATGCGAATTGAGGATGGTGGGAAAAAGTGGCGCTCCATTCTGGGTGAGATTGGATGCGAATGCCACGCAGAGCGAAAATGACGCCCCCCCGGTATGCCGGATTGTGTTGACAAACATCACAGAACGCAAGCAAGCTGAAGAACTTCTCCAGACCCGGATGAACCTGGTGGAGTATGCCACAGACCACACGCAGGAGGAACTTCTCCGCAAAACCCTGGATGAGGTTGGACGAATAGTTGACAGCCCCATCGGTTTCTATCATTTTGTCGAGCCCGACCAAAAAACTCTTTCTCTGCAGACATGGTCCACTTCAACGCTTGAGCAGTTCTGCAAGGCCGAAGGGAAAGGATTGCACTACAGCCTGGACAAGGCAGGTGTCTGGGTCGAGTGCGTTCAACAGCGCAAGCCGGTGATCCACAACGATTATGCCTCCCTTCCGAACCGGAAAGGGCTGCCCGAAGGACATGCGGCCGTGACTCGTGAACTTGTCGTGCCCATTCTTCGTGATGAACATATTGTGGCCATTCTTGGGGTGGGAAATAAGCCCCAGGATTATACGAAACAGGATGTCAGTAGGGTCAATTATCTGGCCGATGTGGCATGGCATATCATTGAAGGCATGCGCAATGAGCAGTCACTGATAGACTCGGTGACACAGTTTCACAGACTCTCAGAGGAGTACCATGCCCTTCTCGACAACCTGCCGGACGGAGTCGCGCGGATCGCCCCTGACTACCGGATTATCTGGACCAACCGGTCTATGCAGAAAATGATGAAAACTGATAACGCCCACCTTCAAGATATTTGTTGTTATTCGGCATTTTGGAACTTCAGGAAGGTCTGCAACCTCTGCCCTGTTACCAAGTGTTTCCATACCGGCGAATTTGAAGCAGGAAATCTCACCACACCCGACGGAAGGCTTCTGGAACTGCGGGCGGTGCCGATTTTTGATGAGTCGGGAAAGGTTGAAAGCGTTATTGAAGTCATTCGTGATATTTCGGAAAACCGAAAGCTCGAGGATAAGTTGATTCAGGCCCAGAAAATGGAATCCGTCGGCCGGCTGGCCGGCGGTGTGGCACATGATTACAACAATATGCTCAGCGTCATTCTCGGCTACTCGGAGTTGGCCTTGGAAAAACTCAATCCCACTGATTCTCTCTACGAAGACCTTCAAGAAATCCACAATGCTGCTGTTCGGTCGACTGATATCACCCGACAACTTCTCGCCTTTGCCAGAAAACAGACTATTGCCCCTGTTTCTCTCGACTTGAACGAAATGGTGGAAGGCATGCTTAAAATGTTGCGCAGGCTGATCGGCGAAGATATCGACCTGGCCTGGCTACCCAAAGCCGGCTTGTGGCCTGTGAAGATTGACCCCTCGCAGGTTGATCAACTCCTGGCTAATTTCTGCATCAATGCCCGGGATGCCATAGACGGAGTGGGGCGGGTGTCCATCGAGACTGACATGACCACCTTCGATGAAGCCTATTGCGCCGATCACCCAGGATTCGTTCCTGGTGAATATGTGCTCCTTGCTGTCAGCGACGATGGTTGCGGTATGGATAGTGATACTGTCGACAAAATATTCGAACCCTTCTTCACGACTAAGGAGGTGGGTCAGGGAACTGGCCTTGGACTAGCCACGGTGTACGGTATCGTCAAACAGAATGGCGGCTTCATCAATGTTTACAGTGAACCGGGAAAAGGGTCCACCTTCAAAATCTACCTTGCCCGCCACGCCGATCCTGTTCTCAAGGCTTCCAGAGAAAGCCCCGCTGATATACCCTCAGGGCATGGTGAAGTTGTCCTTGTTGTCGAAGACGAGGTTTCGATCTTGACACTTGCTAAAAGAATCCTGGAAGAGCTTGGGTACACGGTGCTGCCCGCCCAAACTCCAAGCAAAGCCCTGCGTCTTGTCGAGGAAAACCAAAGCCAAATCGACTTACTTATCACTGACGTGGTGATGCCGGAGATGAATGGCAAGGATTTGTCCAACCGGCTGCACACCCTCTACCCTGGGCTCAAAACCCTGTTCATGTCCGGTTACACCGCCGATGTCATCGCCCATCGTGGAGTCTTGGACGAGGGCATAAACTTCATGCAGAAGCCGTTCTCCAAAGAGATCATGGCTGTCAAAGTTAGGGAGGCGTTGGATGGATGGCAGTCAACTTCGGGATTTATCAAGGAGAATTTATGAGCACTAAAATACTGATTGTTGATGACGAACCGGCAATACGGAATCTTTTAGCCAGACATCTGGTAGATGCGGGCTATGAATGTAGTACAGCCGAAAATGGAGCAGCAGCCAAGGAGATACTTGCTAGAGAGACCTTCGATCTTCTCCTCAGCGATCTGAAAATGCCGGGAGACTCAGGGCTGGAACTTCTCCGACACGCCAAAAAGCATTACCCCCAGATGGGAAGGGTTATGATCACCGGCTATGGTTCTCCTGAAACAGCAAGCGAGATCATGGCGGTCGGGGTTTATGGATATATCATCAAACCGGTGACCAAGAATGTGTTGTTGATCACCGTTGAAAACGCTTTGCGGCATTTGCGTCTGGATCTCCATATGCACGCCTGCCAGGTCGAACAGGAGAAAAACATATCTGAACGGACGGAAAAGCTCACTGCCATCATGAACAATCTCAATGTCGGCATTGTCATGCTTGACCTTGACATGAATATTCTGGAACTCAATCGGAAAATGTTGGAATGGTTTCCAGGTATTGCTCTTGGGACACCACTTCCCTGTTATCATGTTGTTAAAAATCCGCCAGGAACAGACGTCTGCGATGATTGTCGTATGGACAAAACCTTTAAAACTCATCAAACCTGCGAGTTGTCTAAAAGCATTTCGACCATGCAGGGGGATAGAGAGTTTAGAATAGTGACTTCTCCCATTATCAATAAATCCGGCATTGTTTATGCTGGTATTGCCTTGTATGAGGATGTCACGGAAAAATTGCTTCTTGAAAGAGACCTGCGCCAGGCCCAGAAACTTGAGATCGTAGGACAATTGGCAGCGGGTATTGCCCACGAGATAAATAGTCCCATCCAATTCATCGGAGATAATATCAGCTTTTTGAAAGATTCTTTTGCCGATATCGCCGAGGTTGTCAATACCTATGAGCAGCTTTGGCACACGTTGACGGAGAGTGGGGCAATCCCTGTGGAAATAGGCCGCCAAATGTCGGAAAAAGTGGAGAGTACTGATATTGCCTATCTCTGGGAAGAAATTCCGAAAACATTCGACCAAAGCCTTGATGGGGTACGGCGGGTTGAAAAAATTGTTCGGGCTATGAAAGATTTCTCTCATCCAGGCAGTGACGAAAAAACAACGGTTGATATCAATAAGATGCTTGAGAGCACGATCACGGTCTGTAGAAATGAGTGGAAATATGTCGCGGAGATGGAGACGGATTTTACCCCCGACCTCCCACTGGTCCCTTGTTTTTCCGGGGAAATCAGCCAGGCGTTTTTGAATATCATTGTCAACGGTGCGCATGCCATAGGCGATATCACCGAAGGTGGAAGGAAAGGAAAAGGGACAATTTCCATTCGAACGAGTATGACGGAAAACAAAAACATTCAAATAAAGATCAGCGACACAGGTGGAGGTATTCCGCAAGAAATTCAGGACCTGGTTTTTGACGCTTTCTTTACGACCAAGGCACGTGGAAAAGGGACGGGACAGGGACTCGCAATTGCTCGCAGAGTGGTGATTGACAAACATCAAGGTGCGCTTTTTTTCGAAACCGAAAAAGGCAAAGGGACAACGTTTGTGATCGAACTTCCAGCTGTTCCGGGTACGTTTTGAAAAACAATCTTGAGTTTTCCAGGATCATCTATGCAGGTAGATAAAGACACCTATGCCCGGATTATTGAAAACCTTCATGACGGCTTATATTTTGTCGATACTAAGAGGGTTATAACCTACTGGAACAAAGGGGCAGAGCGGATCTCTGGTTTTTCATCCACCGAGGTCGTTGGTAAGCGGTGCTCTGATAATATTCTCACCCACATGGACAGTGAAGGCAATTGTCTCTGCCATGGACATTGTCCGCTAAAGGCCACTATTGTCGATGGACAAGAGCGCGAGTCAGAAATCTACTTGCACCATAAAGATGGCCACAAGGTAACTGTATTTGTCAGGACAAGTGCCTTAAAAGATTCGCAGGGCAACACTATCGGCGGCATAGAATTATTTTCCGATATCAGCAGTATACTGCTCAACAATGCGAGAGTTCAAGAGCTTGAGAAACTTGCCCTCCTCGACAATCTCACCCAATTGGCGAACAGACATTATCTGGAAAGGGAGCTGCACGCAAGATTCGAGGAAATGAAGCGCTTTAAAGTACCATTCGGTATTCTCTTCATCGATATCGACCATTTCAAAAAATTCAATGATGCTCATGGTCACGATATGGGCGACCAGGTCCTGAAATTCGTTGCCGCCACCTTCGTTGCCAATTCACGCCCCTTTGATCTCTATGGCCGCTGGGGTGGGGAGGAATTTATTGGTATTATTCGTAACGCAAACCCCGAAGAGCTTGTCATCATAGGCAACAGAGTCAGGATCCTTGTGGAGCACTCGTATCTTGTCCATACCGACAAGAAGTTGAGCGTGAATATTTCTCTTGGTGCAACCATGGCGAGAGAAATAGATAGCATCGACAGCCTGACGAAGCGGGCCGACACCCTATTATACAAGAGTAAAAAGCTGGGTCGAAATCGCCTTACCCTTGGGTGAGAAAAAAGGATTTGGAGCCTTTCTCAGGTTAGCTTTATTGCACGCACAGGGAGAACTTATGAGCATTATCAAGTGGCGGGATTCGTACAATACCGGAGTTGCCCATTTCGATCGGGAACATCATAAAATCATTGAACTGATCGAACGAATGTACGTCGCTCTTCGCAATGAGCTGGACAAGGAAACTGTCGAAGAGGTCTGTCGTGAGGCCATTTCCTATACCGAGGTGCATCTTGCCAACGAAGAACGGGCGATGATTGCAATACACTATCCTGGTCTCGAAGAACAAAAGACCGAGCACTTACGGATGAAAAAGGAGGTCGAAAAATTTCAAGAATTGATTGAGGCCAACTACAAGGAGGGTGCAACAGGACTATACCACTTTCTCCGCGACTGGCTTATCAACCATATTCTGGTCTGTGATAAAAAATACGGGCCGTATTTCCCGGACGGAGTGAGTTTTGAATAGTGTGGCATTATATAAATACCTATCAAAAAATAGCTTGAAAGTTGTTGGCCATACCAGCCGAAAACGATACTAGAAGACCCACCAAGGAGGCCTGAAACCACTGCGCGTCGCAATAATCATCCTAGAAAGGAGGACACCTCAGGGTAAATAAGCTTATTTACTACAGCACCACGGCAAGAACGCCCAGCCGCACCCCGTCTGACATATTCAGGGAGGATCGTCGTGAGTCTGAGTATCAACACCAATGTTATGTCCCCCAATGCCCAGCGAAACTTGGGCCAATCTCAATCCGCACTGGTAAAATCCATGCAACGCCTATCTTCGGGCTTACGTATCAACTCTGCAAGGGACGATGCGGCCGGTCTAGCTATTTCCAATCGCATGACCTCGCAGATCCGTGGCATGAATCATGCAGCTGGTAACGCCAATGATGGAATCTCTTTGGCCCATACGGCTGAGGGTGCCTTGCAGGAATCCACCAACATCCTTCAGTAGGCTGGCGTCTCCATTCTGTCCCAGGCCAACCAGGTACCGCAATTGGCGCTGTCCGCGCTGTCCCTGTTGACGTAACCTAAAACTATCCCTGAAGGGCTGATTTTGAGAAAATATGAAAAATTTGTTTTTTGCCAAGTATGCGGAATTCGAACATGTGTTACAGAGAAAGAGATAAAAGGCCTGCCATTGCTGTATTGATTTTCCCTGTAAACAAATCGATGATTGCCCTGTTCCGGTCGGCAAAATCGATTCATAGATCATAACAATTTTTTGCACCTGATTGATGTTCCACTGTGCTGTACACAAGCAGTGTGATAATTACGTTCAATCTGCAGGTAATTGTCCAAAAAAGCAGGGAAATTTCCGAAAGGAAAAAACCTCATGGCTGGAAAGGCAGCAGTTGATTGCCCGACCAGCCATGAGGGATAAGGGGGAAATTCTCGGAAAGCTGCGCTAGTTATGATCAGTCAGCCATGGTGAACGTACCGTTTTTCACCTGTACCATGACCATCGAATCGACACCAAGGCCGTTGTGGTCTTCAGCAGTGATGTTGTAAACTCCGGAGATGCCGACATAACCTTTGGTGTTTTCGATCGCCTGACGCAGCGCTTCCTTCTCGGTGCCGGCCTTTTTGATACCATCGGCAACCATCATGATTGCATCCCAGGCATAGCCGGAATGGGTGTTGATCGGGAACTGTTTGTCATAGCCTTTTTCATGGTACATTTTAATGAAATCCTGGATGACCGGCTTCTGCGGATCGGAATCGGAGAGCTGGTCGGCGACCATCAGCTTGGTCGAAGGCATGCGGTTCCCTTCACTGGCAGCGCCGGCAAGTTCGATGTATTTCGGATCCGGCAGGCCATGACACTGGAACAGCGGCAAATCGATGCTGAGCTGCATAACATTCTTGGCGATAATCGAGCCGGCAGGTCCAATAGTCCAGGCGACTATTGCCTGCGGCTTGCTGTTTTTCACGTTCGTCAGCTGGGCGGTCATATCGGTATCACGGGTGCCGAAGGATTCGCGGGCGATGATCTCGATGCCGTATTTCGGCGCCAATTCATCTATCCAGTGGGCGCCATCCTTGCCGAAACCGTCAGCCGCCGAGAGCAGGGCGATCTTGGTCAGCCCTTTTTCCTTCAGGTAGATGAACATTCGTTCGACAGCGGTGCTTGAGCGCTGCGGCGATTTGAAGACCCAGGCGTACGGGCCGAATTTGTCGCCCATGATAACCGGGTCGCCGCCTACGGTCATGAAGGTCGGGGTCTTGGCTTCGTCGACCACTTTCTTGATCGCCATACCGGTATCGGTCAGCGTCGGCCCGATGATGGCGACGACATTATCCTTGAAAATGAACTTCTTGGCGATCGACACGGTCTTGGCCGGATCACCACTGGTGTCGGCGATGACCAGCTCGATCTTCTTCCCGTTGATACCGCCTTCGGCGTTGATTTTTTCCACGACCATCTCGGCCACCAGCTTAGTCGGCGTACCGATGAAGGCTGCCCGACCGGACAGGTCGAACATCGCGCCGAGCTTGATGGTCTCCTCGGCAAAGGCGGGTGGGGCAACCAGGGTCAGCAGCACTAGGCTTGCAAACAAGGCTCTCATCATAGTCGTTTTCTCCTCCGTTGGGGGCTGGACGGCCCCAGGTTACTTTTGGGTGCAACTCCTCCTTCCTCAGACAATTTCATCCTGAATCCTATTGTCGAACACTCGTTGACTCTTGCGTTCCGAGCGTGGCAGGGCCGCGTATTCAACTAGATCCACATCGATCGACACCAGCTGCTGCCGCTTCATCTGGTGGACAACCTCGTGGCTTAGTTCCGCACTTCGCTTTTCCTCGACTCCTTCCGCCCGCTCCACCACCAAGCGCATGTGGTCTCGTTCAGCATCATCACGGGTTAGATGAATCTGAAACTCGGAACCGAGACCAGGGATAGCCGAGAGAATCGTATCGATACTGCTTGGGTAGATATTGACCCCACGGAACTTGATGGTGTCGTCGGAGCGCCCTCTGATTCGCGAATGCCGCGGCATGAGACTGCCGCAGCTGCAGGGTCCGGGAATAATCCGAGTGATATCCCTGGTCCGGTAACGGATCAGCGGTGCCCCTTCCTTGCACAGGGTAGTAACGACCATTTCCCCCCATTCGCCGTCGGGCAGCGGAGTCAGGGTTTGGGGATCGACAATTTCAAGTAAAAAATAATCGCTCCAGTAATGGATGCAGTCGTGATCACCGCATTCGATACCGGTGCCGGGGCCATAGAGTTCGGTCAGACCGGTTATATCGAACAGCTCGGCGCCGCCGAACAGTTCTGAGATCTTGCTGCGCATCGACCGGCTGGAACGTTCCGAACCATAGATAATCTTCCTCACCGCGATTTTGTCGGCAATGCCACGCCGGTGGATTTCTTCGGCCATCAGCAAGGCCATCGAGGCGGTGGAGCAGAAGACGGTGGACTGGAAGTCGAGGAGGAACTGGATCTGCATGTCGATATTGCCGGGGCCGAGCGGAACGGCCAGCGCACCGATTTTCTCGCAGCCGGCCTGAAAGCCAACCCCGGCGGTCCAGACCCCGTAGCCGACGGCAATCTGCACCCGATCTAGAGGGGTGACGCCGGCCATCTGATAACAACGGGCGAAGAAGTACTCCCAGTCGTCGAGGTCCTTCTGGGTGTAGCACAGCACCTTGCGTTTGCCGGTGGTGCCGGAACTGGCGTGGATGCGGACCAGCTGCTCGAACGGTACCGACCTCAATGGAAAAGGGTAACCGTCGCGTAGATCCGTGGCGGTGGTGAAGGGCAGTTTGCTCAGATCGGCCAAATCGCGAATGTCGTCAGGGGTGACCCCCGCTTCTTCGAACTTGCGGCGATAATGGGCGGAACCTTCGTAGGTATGGCGAACCGTCCAGCGGAGTCCGCGCAGCTGATGGGCCCGCAACTCGCCTTCGCTCGCAAAGGATGGCGTGAAATCAAGTTTGTGCATGTCAGGTTTCTCCAGACGGATATTGGTTAGACCGGCGGCGCCGAGACGGCTGGCCGCTGGGGTTTCGGTTGAGGCGCCAAGAAAGGCGGTGCGCAGGGTGGCGTCGTTAAGCAAATCGCGGCTCACCCCTTGTTCGACGATCCGGCCATTGGCAAGAAGGTACGCCTTGTCCGATGCCGACAGGGCGCGGGCGGCATTCTGCTCGACCAGGAGAATGGTGGTGCCGCTCCGGGCCAGTTGGTGGATGATGGCGAAGATTTCATCGGTTACGAGCGGCGCAAGGCCGAGGCTCGGTTCATCGAGTAATAACAGTTTTGGGCCGGCCATCAGGGCTCGGCCCATGGCCAGCATCTGCTGCTCACCGCCGGAGAGCGTCCCTGCCATTTGAAGGCGCCGTTCCCGGAGCTTTGGAAAACGGGTGAAGACTTCATCCAGCCGCCGAACCTTCTCAGTTTTGCCTAAAGACAGCGGAATAGCGCCCAGCTCAAGGTTCTCGAGAACCGACAGTGTACCGAACACCTCGCGACCTTCCGGGGACAGAGCCAGGCCGCACCGGACCATTCGGGCCGGGGGATAATGGGTGACGTCACTCTTGTCGAGAAAGATACTGCCGCCGGAGGGCGTTACCAGACCCATGACGCAGCGAAGCAAGGTACTTTTTCCGGCGCCGTTGGCACCGACCAGGGCCACGGTCTCTCCCCGTTCGACTTCGAGGTCGACACCGAACAGGGCTTGGGCCGCGCCGTAATGGGCTGTTAATTGGCGAATCGAAAGCATCAGGTGCAGACCTCCACCTGACCGAGGTAGGCCTCGATCACCAGGGGATTGCACCGTATTTCGGCGGGGGTGCCGACGGCGATGCAACGGCCGCTGTCGAGAACGACAACCCGGTCAGCGATCTCCATCACCAAGTCCATATCGTGTTCAATGAGCAGGATGGTGTGGCCACTGCCCCGCAGTCGCTTGAGTTGATCACCTACAGCCCCGGTTTCTTCACCGTTCAGCCCGGCCACCGGCTCGTCGAGCAGCAGCAGTTCAGGCCGACTGACCGTTGCCCGAGCCAGTTCCACCCGTTTTTTATCGCCGTAGGCGAGAACCGCCGTTGGCCAGAAGGCCTTGTCGCTGAGGCGGAAGCGGTCGAGCGCCTCCATGGCCCGCAAGCGCAGCAAGCGTTCACGATGCCTGAGGTAGGGCAGGCGCAGCATGGCCATGAGCATCGACTTTCCGCCTTCACCGGTCAGTCCGCACAAGACATTGTCGAGCACGCTGAGGCGGGGGAATAGCCGTAGGTTCTGAAAGGTGCGGGCAATTCCCAGGCGGCTGATGCGGTGGGCAGGCAGTCCGGTGATGTTCTGTCCCTGAAAGAGGACCGTGCCGCCGGTTGGTTGGTCCACCCCGGTTATGCAATTGATCAGTGTGCTTTTGCCGGCGCCGTTAGGTCCGATCAAGGCGGTAACCCGGCCACGGGGGATGGTGAAAGAGACCCCGTCCAGGGCCGGCAGGCCACCGAAATAGCGACTGATTCCGTCAAGCTGCAGCATTTTTTCTCCTCTGCAGAGCAATTCTGATCTTGATTAAATCGACAATTCCACTGACCAGTCCCTGGGGCAGGAACATCAACACCAGTACCAGGATGGTACCGTGGACCAAATCCTTGTAAGTATCGAATAGTGCTACCCATTCCGGCAGAATGGTGATCAGTCCGGCCCCGAATATCGAACCCCAGATCGACCCCATGCCGCCGATAACCACCATGGTCACCAGATCGGCCGAGGTGAAGATACCGAAGGAATCGGGGCTGAGATAGCCGAAACTATGGGCGAACAGGCTACCGGCAAGCGAGGCCAGTACCGCCGACAGCACGAACACCTTGATTTTAGCCCGTCTGGTATCGACCCCCAATGCCGTCGCCGCCGTTTCATCACCGGCCAGCGCTGCCAAGCCCCGACCAACGCCACTGCGTACCAGGTTGAGACAGAGCAGCAGGCACAGCATGGTCACGCCCCAGATCAGGTAATGCAACCGGATCTCACTGTTGAATTCGAACTGACCAATACTCAGCGACGGAATACCGGAGAATCCGCTCGGGCCGCCGGTTACCACGTCCCATTCCAGCAGGACCGAGTGAACGACGAAGTTGAAACCAAGGGTTGCCATGACCAGATAATGCCCGGTCAGCCGCAGCACCGGAATGCCGATGGCCAGGGCGACCAACCCAACGAGTATTGCCACGAGCAGCATCGCCGGCCAAGGCGGTATTCCGGCGGTTACCGTGGCGATGGCCGAGCCGTAGGCGCCAAGAGCGAAGAACGCAGCATGGCCGAGGGAAATCTGCCCGGTATAGCCGATAAACAGGTTAAGGCCGAGAACGATGATAGTGTTGATACCGATGAGGTTGGTGAGGCCGAGGGTGTACGGATTATCCTGGAAGCATGGGTAGATTATCAGCGCTATCGACAACAGGCCGACCAGCAGTCCGGTCCGATGCAGTGAGAGGAAGTACAGCAATTGGTTGCGGCCGATGCTCACCCGTGTAATCCTTCCGCAAAGGCCTGCAGATTCTGATCAACGAACCGCTCCGGCGCCAGCTTCCTGATTGCCGCGACACAGGCCTGTTCATCACAAAACAGGGCTTTATAGCGCACCGCGCAACCCAGCAGTACCAGATTGGATAACACTGCGTTCCCGAGCCTGCGCCCAATTGTCGAAGCGTCAAGGCGGATGCCCTCGCCAAGGGTGGCGGCGTTGATCACCAGCACGCCATCATCCTTCATGAGCGGGCGGTGAACGGGCAGGTTGTTTTCCCAGAGCAGCAGACCGACATCGGCCTGGCCGGTGCGGATCAGCGGCGAGGCGAAACTGCCGATCTTGATGGTGGAAATGACCGTGCCACCCCGCTGGGCCATGCCGTGAGTTTCCGAAGTCAACACCGGGATTCCGAGGTCCACAGCCGCCTGGGCAATTACCCGGGTCACAAACAGGGCCCCCTGACCGCCGATGCCACTGACTATGATCTGCTGTTTCATCTTTCCTCCTTGATCTCGATGGCCTGGGCAGGGCAGACATCGATACAGGTCGCGCAACCGATGCAGCGATCCTGGTCGATAACCGCCACTCCCGATTCCGCGTCCAGCGATAGTGACGGGCATTCATACTCGCTGACACAGATGCCGCAGCCGATACACTCCTCGCTGATTGACATTGTCATGGATTTACGTGTTTTCTTCGATGCTGGATCCATGATGCACGGTCGTCTTGAGATGACTACCGCAACCGACCCGTCGGCGCTGCGGATATGGTCATCGGCCTGTTGCAGTGTCCGGGCGAAGGTATCTTTGTTATAGGGGTCGCAGACCTCGAGGAACTCCACCCCGGCGGCCCGGACCAGGGGTTCGATGGCTATTGCCTTGGTCGGTTGTCCGCCGGCGGTAATTCCCAGGTGGGGTACCGGTTGCCCACCAGTCATGGCGGTGGTGGAGTTGTCGAGAATCACAACAATAATTCGGCTGCGTTGCAGTACTGCGTTGATCAGGGCGGGGATGCCGGCGTGGAAGAAGGTCGAGTCACCGATGCTCACCACGATGGTTGGGAAATCGCCGCCATCGAGCCGATGTGCCTGATAGAATCCGGCACCCTGGCTGATACAAGCCCCCATGCAGTGGACAGTATGGACGGCACCCAGATTCATGCCCAGCGTATAGCAGCCGATGTCGGAAGGAAATATACCCTTAGGAAAGGTCTGTTTGATCGTGTAGAAGGCGGCGCGATGCGGGCAGCCGGGGCAGAGTGACGGACGCTGCCCCCTTGGAGCCGGCGGGGTTGCCTGCAACCTAGGCAGATCGAGAAATTCGGCAACTACCGCCTGTACCACGTCAGGAGTCAGTTCACCCACGCGCGGCACCGCACCCGTCTGTTTGCCCACACCACCCGGATGGGCCAGTTGCAGCTCGATCACCGGATAAGTTTCCTCAAGAATCAGCACTCGCTGGTACTCGGTGCGAAGTTTTGTTAAAAATTCCGGGTTCAATGGGTACGCCATTACCACCTGGTAGAGGTCTATCACTGCGGCGAGGCCGAGGTCGGCGAGGAGATCGATTAAATGTGCATAGACGATGCCGGCGGCGACGATTGCCGTTTTCGGCCAGCTGCCATCGCCGGGCGTCAGGCGGGGTTGCCACTCAGGCTCTCGGGCGATGGCTTCGAGATCACTATTGAGCTTGGTATGCAGGGCGGGCAGAAATGCCGGGGTGGCACACCAACGACCGGGATCCGGCGTGAACACCGATGGACGCTCGGGTTCCGAGTTTGTCCCTACGGTAACACTCTGCCGGGAATGACAGACCCGGGTCGTCGGTCGCAGCACCACGTTGCGCTGGTATTTTTCCGAAAGCGCATAGGCCGGGCCGATCATCGCCTTCGCCTCCGCCGGGCTGGAAGGATCGAGGACCGGTACTCGGGCCTGAAGGCAGAACAGTCGGGTATCCTGTTCGGTCTGTGAGCTGTGCGGTCCCGGATCATCGGCAACGATGGTCACCATGCCGCCGACCGTCCCCAGGTAGGCGGTACGCATGAACGGGTCGGCCGCCACATTGAGACCAACCTGTTTCATGATCGCCACCGACCGTTTGCCCGTATAGCTTGCGGCCAGAGCGACCTCGAAGGCAACCTTTTCGTTGACCGACCACTCGATATGGAGCGGGATTGTTGCTTTGGTAAGTTGATTGATAATTGATTGGAGAATCTCCGTGGACGGTGTGCCCGGATAGGCGGTGGCGACCTGACAGCCGGCTTCCAACAGCCCGCTGCCGATGGCCTCGTTGCCCATCATCAGTTGTGTGGTTGTTTCTATCATGAACTGGTTTGATCCCTGATTGTTTGAGTGTAAGTATTATTTCCCCAACAAACCGGTTGGTCGGATACAGAGGACGAGCAATAAAACGACAAAGGCGACGACATCTTTATAGGCGCTGGAAAGGTACCCTGCCGAGAGCGATTCGAGCAGCCCGAGGCTTACGCCCCCGAGAATGGCACCGGGAAACGAGCCGAAGCCGCCAAGGATGGCGGCGGCAAATCCCTTCAGACCAAGCAACACGCCAACATCGTAGCTGAGTGTGGTAATAGGCGTCACCAACACGCCGGCCAGACCTCCGAGAGCGCCGGCGATGGCGTAACTGGTCAGTCGCACCCTGCCGGTCTGGATACCGACCACTGCCGCCGCGGCCGGATTGCAGGCAACCGCCCGCATGGAGAGGCCCAGCGACGTTTTATAGAAAAACAGGCTGAGCCCGAGGATGGCGATGACCGTTAACGCCAGAATCCATAAGGTCTGCGGCAATACCGAGGCGCCCATCACACTGACCGGTACGTCGGTGGTCAGCGGTGGCAGGGCCATCCGGCTTTTCCCCCAGATCAGCTTGATAATGCCTCGCAGAATGATCGATATGCCGACAGTCAGGAAGATCAGCACCAGGTGGTTATCCGTTCGGGCCGGTCTGAGGCCGACCCGTTCCACGACCATGGCCACCGCCGCCACCCCGACAACGGCAAACAGCAATCCCGGTACCATTGGCAGGCCGAGTGAAAACAGGGCGGAAAACATCAGCATCCCGCCGAGCGAGACGAAGTCGACCTGGACGAAATTGACGATGCCCATGGTATTGTTGACGACGCAAAAACCGAGAGCGATCAGGGCATAAATTGCCCCACTGGTAAGTCCGGAGAAGATGAATTGCAGCAGATCCTGATACATGAGAAACACCTGCTCCCAGGTCGATGTCTGACTCCGTGAGTGCGGCAGGTATCCGGGCATCAGGAGAAATGGTTTGACTTTCAAAACAACTGTACTAGCATGCTAGTACATGGACGCAACCGTAAAATACATTTCGGATTTAGTCAACCATTTGCTTGCCCGGCAGACACCTGAGGAAATGACCGGCGCCCTGCGCGAGTTGCTCACCGACAGCGAACTTGCCGAAATTGCCAATCGTTTGCAGATTTTCCAAATGCTGAAAAAGGGCATCCCGCAACGGAGGATCGCAGGCGAACTCGGGGTAGGCATTGCCACCGTCACCCGGGGATCGAAGGCAATCAAACCCAGACAGTCTTCGGAATAGCAGCATCAATAACCAGCCCAGCTCCAGGTAATGATCCGGGTCGGCGAAAATGTTGACGACCTAACCAGAGCACGCCGTCAGGTCTTTGTTTCATTGCGTATATCTTGTAGTAATGAAACACCCTTTAACGCAAACACTTTCTGAAATTCAAGCAGAGTATGAGAATAGTTATTTTCTCAAAACACAATGTGAAGCCCGAATTGTCGGGTCCATAAGGGCGCTATTCGATTCTGGTACTTGCAAGATAGGGAGGCTGATAGTCCATATTTTCATGGAGGGTGATAAAAACCTTAAAGAGGTTGCTTCCCCTGGTTTTGCAAGCTCTCTAGGTTTGAATGGCTGGTACATCGGGTCGCCGACAAGAACCATCTGCCAGGACAGATGCGGCAGAGAAACGAGAAAACATTCACCAAGACTCATATAGCCTTCGACAAGATTGCCAAAGAAGATGTCCGGCAAGGGAAACCCCTGCACATATGGTTCGTACACTGGGCCGATAGTCGCCACCACCCCCTTCTCCAGCATCTTCAAGCACCAGACCTGACTGGATGTGTCTTTTAGGGTTGAACATTCAGCACTGGCGATATGATAGCCGATGGCTCCCCGACTCCACGTAAAGCTGTTAATATAGTGACCAAGGGAATACCAACCACAATAGAGGGCCGCATGGTCATATCCTCCTGGCCCGAAGAGTTCTTCCCGTTCATCAAGCACTATTGGCATCCTGGCCTTTACCAGTTGCGCGGCCTGATGTATGGCAGCGTCATAGAGGGCATACCCTGAAAGATGCTTTTCCTTTGGAAGAGGCCAGCGTGCGTCGAAGTATCCCTTGCCCTGCAGGCCTTCCTTTTCTGCGGCAAGAGCGTCGTCGATGATTCGATACACAGTCTTTGCGTCCGGACCGTCCAGGCGGCTGACCATAAGGACCGCATCCTTTTGCAGGAAGGTTGTCCTGTCCTGGAATCCCAGGAAATAGGGGTTTTCAAGCCAGCCTTCGAGCGGGTAGGAATCCACAAGGACAAGGGCGATCTCCGAATCCACAGCTGCTCGCTGACTTTCTACCTTCTTCTCTGATTGCTGCTGATCATGTGAGGAGGCGGGCTGTGCGATTTTCAACGGGATGCCGTAAAAAAGAACAAGACAGTGCACCTTGCCTGTTTGCCGTATTTTTTTGACTTCCTTGCGGACAGGAAGCATAATCGCATTCTGATATTCTTCCCGGGAAATAACCTCATTTGTGGAAACGGATAAAGAGAGAAGCCGGTCGCTTAGAATTTTCCTTTTATTCATATAGTGACGGGCCAGATCTTCGGATCCAACCATCTGACTATTGGCTACGACCAGAATTTCATCTGGATCCAGAGCGTAGGCACTCCCCTCCAATAGATAACAAAAGCCTATGGCAAACAAAATGCTTTTCAAATAAGCTATCAAATTATTCAATGTCATGGTTGCAAAAGAGAAAGGACAATACGGTGGCCAAAAAGCTTACAGTCATTCGCTATTCAGATTATGACATCATCAACGATCCTACCCTTTTCATTTTTAGAGTGCACTGTAACCGTTCACCGGGATTTTAACTATTCCTAAAAAAGTTCGAGCGTTCAGGAAGAGAATCTGATACAGAGTTCTTCATGAACACAATTTTTACTTATCGTAAACGGGTCATTTCCAGGGACGATCTCTCCTTTATCCTTG
>JAZDOW010000014.1:0-32955 GCA_043798185.1 Pseudomonadota bacterium
AAACAGGCCGAACGTGCGGCAAGGCTGGAAGAAACCCATGAGGTAACCTCACAACGTATCATTCGGCAGATGGAAGATCTGGTTCCTGTTGCCGAAGCGACTGCCTATTTGAAAGATAAAGGGATCCAGCCTCACGTTGGGGCTTTAACCGATGGCGACTATAAGACCACCTACATCCCGGCATTCGACGCCGACGGCAAGCTCTGGACCATGCAATATATCCAGGAAAATGGAACCAAACGTTTTGCGAAAAACAGCAGAAAGGAAGGGTGTTTTCATCCGGTCGGCGGCATGGAAGCTCTTGCCGCCGCACCGGTAGTGGTCATTGCAGAAGGCTATGCCACCGCTGCCACTCTTTCTGAGGCATTAGGACAGGCTACGGTTTCGGCGTTCGACTCCGGCAATTTACTGCCGGTGGCCCAGGCTCTTCATCAGAAATATCCCGACAAACCGATCATTATCGCCGGTGACGATGACTTGAACGTCGGAGCCACTCTCGGGATCAATCCCGGCCGTGTCAAAGCCACTGAAGCCGCCCGTGCTGTGAATGGAAAGACCATTTTCCCCGTTTTTTCGCCTGGTGAGCAGTCGGCTGACTCTAAGGCTTTTACTGACTTCAATGACTTAGCCAAGTCCTCGATTTTGGGGATGGATGGCGTAAAACGCCAGGTTCAGCCGGTTATCGATAAAGCGATGGAAGGATTAGAGCAACCGATTGAATCTAAACGAGAGTTGAAACTGGAAAACGGGAAAGTAAAAGAAAAATTGGAGCAGAAAACATCTCGCAAATCTATGAGCAGGCGCAATATCCGAGCTTAGGGAGAAACGCTGTGGGTGACTAACAATCAACAGAACAAAAAATGCATCTGGTTCACTTACTGTCGAATTTGCTCGGATTTTCATCAACTCTTTAGCCTGATTTCTATGAAAAAAAAAGGAGATGAATAACAGCATGGAAGAATATCTTACAACCAAAGAGCTCAGTTCAAGAATAAAAATGACTCCCGGATCAATCCGCAATCTCGTGTGGAATAAGACTCTGCAGGAAGGCGTTCACTATGTGAAACCAACCGGAAGAAAATTGCTTTTTGTGTGGAGCAGTTGTCAGACATGGTTGCATGAGTCAACCAAACCTATTGTGAACGAAAAAAGTCTCATCAACATTTAACCGGAGTTTGACCGCCTCACTGATATTTGGTATCACATAGAGATGAGTGATATCTAATTCAAAGGAGGTGACAGGAAAAGCGGATAGGGAGAAAGCTATGAAAAACAGTGCATTTATAGATCTTGCCCAATACCGCAAAAAAGAAGAAAAAAAGAAGAAAACGACCAGAGGTAAGAAAGGGGCTATCTACTGCAGAAACAGCAAGCTCTGGGTAGATTTCCGGTATTTAGGTGAGCGAGTCCGAGAACCTACAGGGTTAAACGATACCCAAGCCAACCGGGTTCTTCTTAGAAAGCAGATCGATCTTGTTATTGCCGAGATAGAAAACGGAGTTTTCGAATTTGCTGCGCGATTCCCTCACAGTAGTAAAAGGGAATATTTTGCAGAACTGGAAGGAAGAAGGGTAACCAAAAAACCAGGTGATCTGCTTTTTGGCAGCTATGCGAAAAGATGGTTTGAAGCAATGAAACCGGGGATGAGCAGAAGTCAGATACGGGACTATACCAGTGCCTTGGATATGCACCTGCTGCCCTCTCTTGGGAACCTGTCTTTCGGCGAACTCAATTCAGTCCAGTTGAAAAAATTCGTGGCGCAAATGAAGGGAAAAAAGAATCAACAAGGAAAGTCGTTATCCGCCAAACGCATTCAAAACGTGATGATTCCGTTCAGGGTCATTATCAAAGATGCAATTGAAGAATATGGCTGGAGTGATTTTCCGGATCCCTTCACCCGCTTGAAGCTCCCCAGGCCCCAAAAATTCCGGGTGCTGCCGTTCAGTTTTGAAGAGTGGGCTATTCTGATCAAGCTTATTCCCGCTAGGTACAGGCCCTATTTCGAGTTTGCCGTGCAAACTGGATTACGCCCCTCGGAACAGGTCGCCTTGAAATGGGATGCCATAGACGATGAATATATCCATATTGAGCTGAGCAGAGTCCGGAATTTCGAGAAAGACGATCTGAAAACCCATGAGAGCAGACGGAGAATTCAATTGCGGCCGACACTCAGACATATTCTTGAACAGCAAAAAGAACTGACCAAGAAATTTGAGAGTCCGTATGTCTTTGTCAATTCATACGGCAGGCCGATCTTGCAGGACAAACTGCGTGAACTCTGGGCAAGGGTGATACGAACCACAGATCTGCCTTATCGGCGTATGTACGAGACCAGACACACGTTTGCATCCTGGGCGCTTGCCTTGGGGGAAACTCCCGAGTGGGTGGCCCGGACTCTTGGCCATGTCGATACCTCAATGGTGTATAAAACCTATGGTCGGTACATTCCCAATCTTACCAAGATGGACGGTTCGGCAATTGAGAGACAATTTGCGGAGTCTGAAAACAGAAAAGGCAGCAAAGTTGGTCACAATTGTGGTCACAATCGTGATTTACCAGGCTGCCAATCTGATATAATGAACTGAAATCATTATATGTTTTAATGGTGGAGGCGGCGGGAGTCGAACCCGCGTCCGAAAATGCTCCCCTCCCGTATCTACATGCTTAGTTCCGTGCTTTGGTTCTCACTTTGGGAACTCCGTCGGAACATGGATTTCCCGCAGCCAGTCTGTTAAATCTCATCCCCTGAAAGACAAACGGCCTTCAAGCGACCAGCCCATTGAGTCGACGCCCCGAATCCAGTTTTATGGGCGAAAACTGGTGGAACGGCAGTATGACAGGTTAAGCTGCTACTGCGTAGTTATAATCGTCTGCGATTATATTTAGATTCTATCGGTTTTACGAGCAAATAGAAGCTCGGCATGCAACAGTAAGCTTACACATCCCCGTCGAATCCGTTTCGCCCCCTTATCTTGAAACGACTGTTTTTGTTGATTGTTAATATTTATTGTTCTGCATCTCTCGATGGATTTCACGATTGCTCTGCTGTTCCTTCAGCGATGCCCTCTTGTCGTACTCTCTTTTACCACGAGCAAGACCCAATTCAACTTTCGCCCTGCCGTTTTCTTTAAAGTATATCTTCAAAGGGATGAGGGCAAGGCCTTTTTCATTGAGCTTGCCGATCAGTTTCTTTATTTCCCGCTGATGCAGAAGAAGTTTGCGCACCCGGAGCGGATCATTAGGGTTATGAGTGGCGAAGGTATACATTGATATATGCACATTATACAGCATCACCTCGCCCCGTGAATCGATCTTCACGTAGCCGTCCCGCAGATTGGCCTTTCCCGCTCTCAGCGATTTGACCTCCGGCCCGGAAAGCACCATTCCCGCCTCGTAGGTTGCGTCGATATGATAATCGTGGAACGCCTTCTTGTTCTTGGCGACAATCTTGATACCTGAATTTTTCTTATCGGTGGCCATGCTGCCTCACTTGCTTCTTCATCACACCGAGGTTGCCCGGAGCGCTTCTTCATAGGTGGTTATGCCGCGCTTCACCTTATCCCACGCGTCCTCGCGTAATGTAGTCATTCCCTCGCGGATTGCAACCTGGCGCATCTCCTGGGTGTGTGCATCTTCGGCGACCATTTTCTTTATCTGGGTAGACATTGGAAATATTTCAAATATTCCACACCTGCCCTTGTATCCCGTGCCTCGGCACTCCCGACAGCCCTTGCCCCGACGAAGAGGGACTGTGCCGGATTCACCCACCGGAAACCCCATCTTCAGCAGCTCTTCACTCTTCATCTCAAACGTCTCGGCACACTCATTACAAACCATTTTCACCAGCCTCTGCGCCATACACCCAAGCAAGGTCGAGGCAATCATAAAGGATTGCAGGCCAAGGTCGCGAAGTCTGGCAATGGACGAAACGGCGTCGTTGGTATGCAGGGTGGAAAACACCAAGTGACCGGTCATCGCCGCCTGTACAGCGTGTGCTGCTGTCTCATTGTCGCGGATCTCACCGATCATAATGATATCGGGATCCTGGCGCAGGATATTGCGGAGGATCGTTGAGAAAGTGATATCAATGAGCGGCTGCACGGAAATCTGGTTAAACTCCTCATACACCATCTCCACCGGATCCTCTACCGTGACAATGTTCTTTTCCGGAGTGGCGATCTCTTTAAGAGTCGAATAGAGGGTTGTCGATTTACCACTGCCGGTTGGACCTGTCACCAGGATAATGCCGTGCGGCGAAGCAACAAACGATTTATACACCTCTATATCGCGTTTAGAGAATCCCAGGCTCTCCACCTGCTGGAAGATCATAGCCGAATCGAGAATACGCATGACCACTTTTTCCCCGAAGGCCACCGGCACCGTCGAAACCCGTATTTCGACATCCTTGCCACTCTTTTCACCAATCTTGATCCGACCGTCCTGCGGCCTTCTCTTTTCGGCGATATCCATCCGGGCAAGGAACTTGATACGCGAGGTTATGGCTGAATGGACCGCCTTCGGCAGATTATAAATGCTGTGCAAGCCACCATCGATACGAAAGCGGACCATCGAGATATTTCGTTTCGGTTCAATATGAATATCACTGGCACGCTGGTCCAGGGCGTAGTGAAAGATGTGATTAACCGCCGACTTGATATGCTGATCTGATGAAGTGATTTCCTTTGAAGCGGAAATTTTAACGTATCTTTCGAGGTTACCAATGTCGATGGAGCCAGGAATTCCGGACGCACCCCCGAACTGATCCTCGGCGGCACTAATCGACTGCTGAAAACCAAAGAACTCGGCAATTATCCGTTTAATATCCGACTTAGTGGCAAGGTGGGGTCGAATCTTCACCTGATTGGCCTGTTCGATATCCGCCAGTACCGCCTGACAGTCGGGATGGTAGATCGCCGTCTCCAGCAAGCCATCCTCCAACTTGAATGGAAGGATCAATTGCCTGATGGCGAAGTTACGAGGGATGGTCTTGGTGGCGACATCCATATCCAAATCCAGAGGATCAAGCTTTTTGAAGGGAAGCTTTCTTTCTCTGGCAATGGCCTGCATAATAACTTCTTCGTCAATCAGCCGCCCCTCACCGCCGAGCAATTTAAGGTTGAATGCCGAAATAATATCGACCATATCAGGATAGTCTTTATCGACCTCGCCTTCCTTGCTTGCCAAACGAAGGAGTTTTTGCCGTTGCTTGCCCTTTTCCAAGGTAACAAATTGTCGCTGTTTGGGGCTCAGCACCCGCAGATTGACAAGCACATCAAGAAGCTCGTCACTGTTTAGAAATCTCATCTAACCACCTTGGTTTTGGTATAAGTTGCAATTTTTGCCCTATTCTCTCCGCAAACGAATAATTTTGCAATAGAATTGAAGATCTTACTCCGGGATCAGCGCAGTGAGCGAAGGGCTTGTAGATTTGCCCGGTCCTCATCTAGCTCCTTACCTTTTGGAGTTTCAAGGATCATCGGCAGACCGGCAAAACGGTGGTCACGCAGCAGGTTGCGAAAACCATCAAGACCGATTGTTCCTTTGCCGATGTGCTCATGGCGATCAACCCTGCTGCCAAGTCCGGTTTTTGAATCATTCAGATGAAACATCCGCACCTTAGCCAAACCCACCGTTTTCTCCAGGGTGTCAATCGTCGCAGTGTAACCAACTGATGAACGTAATTCATAACCTGCAGCGAAAATATGGCAGGTATCAATACACAGGCCAAGCCTCTCTGGATGACGGCAATTCTCAAGAATATAGGCCAGTTCCTCAAACCTGCTCCCCAGCCCGGTTCCTTGGCCGGCGGTGGTTTCAAGCAACACATGTACCCGGTCGTCACTTTTGCCGAGGACCCGGTCAAGACCGATGACAAAGCGTTTGAGACCAAGCTCAACACCATCACCACCATGCGATCCGGGATGCAGAACCACCGAAGAGATGCCGAGTTGGCTGCAGCGGCGCAGTTCTTGGGCAAGATTGTGCACCGATTTTTCTTGCAGTTCAATGTTACCGGAGGCGAGATTGACAAGGTAAGACGCATGGGCGGCAACACTCATTGCCCCGCTTTGTTGGTGAGCTTTGCGAAAAAGAGTGATCTCTTCGGTTGAAAGCGCAGACCCCTCCCACTGTCGCTGGTTGCGGGTAAAAATCTGCAAACATTCTCCACCGACCTGGCGAATTCGCTCGAAAGCCACGTGTAGTCCACCACTAACCGACTCATGCGTTCCCAAAAGGACCGCCGTAACCTCATCGATCATCGGGCGTTTTCCGGCCCAACTTCAATCTCCCGCACCGATTCCTCATAGGTCCGATTGGTGAATTTGGCAATCTGCGCATTATAAAAGCGTTGCTGTGCTCTATCGGTGAAGGCCGCCTGTCTTTCGGTGTGAACCGCTTCCTCAAGCAGACCGTTCGCCCAGTAAGCTGTAGCAAGGGTGTCAAGAATGTGGCCCTTTGGTTCAATGGTGGCAGCAGCGCGCGCCAGGGTCAGAGCTTTGAGTGGATCGCGGAGGCTGAGTTGTTCGCAGGTCAACAACAGCCAGGCAAGATTGTTCATGATTTCCGGATTGGTGGGCTCCAGACTGTAAGCCTTCTCATAGGCGCCAAGAGCTCTTTCTTCCATTTTGCGAGTTACCATCAGGTCACCAATGAGGCGCTGCCAAAGCGCCCGGTCCGGCTCCTGTTTCACCTTCTGCAGAAGAACTGTCTCGGCAAATTTTTCCTGGTAACGCACGGCGAGCTCTTCTTTTGGGATCTGGTGCACCAAAATGCCGGTGAGCAGAGCCACGACCACGTAGGCGGCGAGACTGAGATGTACCTTACGGTTATGACGTCTTATAAATCCGGGATCTCTTTCAGCCCGTTCAAGGCAGCGTATTCGCTCACCAATGCCGAAATGGTGCCAGTTTCGCTCATCGCGGATATTGCCGCTCAACAGTGCAATCTTCTCAAACGCCGATATCAACGCCCGAGCATTGCCGATGGCTGCCGCGCTGAACAAGTCTGCCTGTCTCTCGAAATTACGAATAAAATATCCGAAAATAAAGCGAAAATAGACCAACAGAAAAAAAAGCAGCGACACAGCACCCACCACCGTGAGAATATTTTCAGCGGCAACACCGCTGGTGACTATCAGTTGATAAAATAAATCCTGAACGAGCAAGAGGTAGACGAGCGGCTCGACCAGCATTCCTGCGAGAAGGCTGAAACCGCTGAGAAGAAAAACATACAGAAGAAGATGATATTTTTTAACATGGCCTATCTCATGGGCCATAACCGCCTCGAGCTCTTCTCGCGACATGGTCTCGATAAGAGCAGGAGTTATGAGGATGTATCTGAGACCGGGGACAATTCCCATAACTCCGGCGGTCAGAACCCGTCCTTCAAAAAGCGGCCAGAGAAAAAATTCAGTGGAAAAATTCTGGGTGGCGCAAAAAGCATCAAGCCGATCTTTCAGATACCCTTCCGGCAGTTTTTTGCAGCTCCACAACCGCCGCACCAATGGTGGAAAAAAGAGTACAACGAAAAGGAGAAAGACCCCGAATAGCAGGAGATCCCCCCATTCCGAGGCAACAAATTCCTGGAGTCCCGGCAAGGGCAGAAGGGCCACCCCATCATACAGCAGGGAAATGATGATCCAGGGCAGGACAATCGGCAGATTGGCCTGAATATTGTTGCGAATGAAGATCAGCGTCCGGTACTTTCGGGCAAAGATATGCTCGTAGTTGGGCTGCCCGGCCCACCACATCAATATCAGGTAGACAACAAAAAGCATAAGGCCGGCAAAATTAACCAGGGCCGGCATGGTGCCCCCCAGGGAAAGAAGCGATAGATAATATTTTGGGTCACAAAAGAAGAGCGTCGCAGCAAAAAAGCCCAAGGCGGTAACCGCCAGCTGTTTTTCAGCACGAAAATACCCTGCGGATGTAAAAACCTGCTGTCTTGAAAAGAGTTTCCTGGCAATTTTGCCATATGCTGCCAACAAGACAAGAAACAAGGCCAATGCCTGCCAACCACTCAGCGATGGGGTTTTCGGCAAGCTTTCTATAGTGAAAAGAAAGATAGCCACCAAAAACAAAAGAAGATTTGTATACATCAAGGATGATCACCGAATTTTCCGGGAATTGCCGGCGGAAAGAAAAGAGGAGAACTTTCAGAAAAGGGTATTTTGCAATGCCATATAAAAAGTATGCGCAGCAGAATGCGTACCTTTACCAATATTTGAAAGATGTAAGAGACAAGCAAGCAATTATTACTCTAGAATAATAACATTTTCCTGTTTGACAACCGGGAGTTGGGTTTTTCCACTCAATTGAGAGGTGACGCCCCCTCGAACACATTTTTTACCAGTCCTATCGTTTTTTGTTGACTTTGTCGCTCAGGTGATTTTATATAAAACGTTTATTGTCAGAGAAGCGGGCGTATAGCTCAGTTGGTAGAGCCATCGGCTCATAACCGATCGGTCGTAGGTTCGAATCCTACTGCGCCCACCATCAATACCGCAGCTTCTGACCAGAAACATCGAGTTCATTGAAAAAACCAACATTGACAATACAAATAGGGGAAGGCATAACACCCCTGACATACACACGCCGATCCGGGCAGGAAACACCCGAACCGGCCAGGTGAACCAAAAGGTACATTCCTCAGTGGAGTGTACCTTTTTTGTTTTACTGCATAAACAATAGCAAAGTTGTTATGACGGCAAGAGTAAAGGACATCCTCAGCAGCCTCAATTTCGAGGCACCATTTAGCTTGGCTGAACCATGGGACAATGTTGGACTTCTGGTGGGCAACCCGAACCAGGAGGTTACGGCAATTCTCGCCGGACTGGATCCAACAAACACATTAATTGATGAGGCGCTAAGACTTGGCGCCAACACGATTATTACCCACCACCCGGTCATTTTTAAACCATTGTCGGCTCTCGACACCTCCACGCCGGATGGTAGGCTCCTCGAAAAAGCCATCACCAATCGACTCGCCGTAATCGGCTTTCATACCAATTTTGACAGCGCACCATGCGGGGTAAGTACTGTTCTTGCAGAACTATTAGGTTTAGATAACCTTTCACCTCTCATCCCCGCGCCCGAGAAAACTCCTGCAGCCTCCGGAATCGGCCGTATAGGTTCCTACCGCTCCCCCATATCTTCCGCCGACTTTTCAAAACGTGTTCTCGATGTTCTGGGGCTCGACAGCGTCCAGATGGCTGGAACACTGCCGGAAGAGATTACATCTGTTGCGGTTTGCGGCGGCAGCGGCTCAGAGTTCGCCGTACACGCACACGGACTTGGAGCTGACGTCTTCCTCTCGGCAGAAATCAAACATAATACTGCTATCTGGGCGATTGAAAACAATTTTTGCGTGATCGACGGCACCCATTACGGCACCGAAAAACCGGCAGTCGCTTTCTTGGTTAAAATACTATCAGCGGCTAACCATAGAGAAAAATGGAATATCCGAATATTGGAGACAAAAACCGAATACCACCCCTTCGCTAAGATTGATAAAAATAACCCATAGCAACAACATAGAGAGGAGAATTATTTTGAACGAACTTTTAGCCCAACTCGTCGCATTGCAGACCATTGACAAAGAGATTGATCATATCGACCAGGCCATTAAAGCAGAACAGAGCTGCCTAGATGAACGTATTTCCGCCCTGGCCAAAAGAGAAGCTTTCATTAATGAACTCCAGGAGAAAATTACCTCCCAACAACAGGAAGCCCGGACTCTCGAAGGAGAAATGGCCGACAAGATGGCCCATGTCCGCGATCGCCAATCAAAAATGATGCAGGTACAGACCGGCAGGGAACAGACGGCACTTCTCAAGGAAATTGAAGATGCCAAAAAGAGCGCCAAAGAAAATGAGGAAAACATCGTCACCATTATGCTTTCCATCGAAGAGCTCACGGCCCAGATGAACGAACAGAAAAACCTGCTGAAAGGCGAAAAGGAGCTTGTCGCCGAAGAAACCGAAAAAGTACGAGCCAATATCGCGACAATCAACAAAGGGAGAAAGGAAAAAGACGGCCAACGCAGTACACAGGCAAACCAGGTCAAGGCATCAGTCCTCCGCAAGTACGACACTCTTCGCCTCCATCGCAAAGGCGTGGCGGTGGTCAATGTAGTCGACGGTGTTTGCCAGGGCTGTTTCATATCCATCCCACCGCAGCTTTTTAATCGACTGCTGAAGGGCGATGAGCTGTTAAGTTGTCCAACCTGTCAGCGGATGATTCATTACGTCCGTCCTGCTGAGGAGAAAAACTAGGCCTCATTTTTCCCTTTCTTCTTTCGTTGTTTCCAACTACATTGCTGGTTGGAGCGGGTGCATGATCGCTCCGGTTTTTTACCGGAGAGGAAAGTCCGAACTCTACAGGGCAGGGTGGTTCGTAACGCGAACGCCGGGCGACCGGGGGAAAGTGCCACAGAAAACAGACCGCCTGATTGTTTCAGGTAAGGGTGAAACGGCGAGGTAAGAGCTCACCGCTTCTATGGTGACATGGAAGGCACGGCAAACCCCACCCAGAGCAAGACCAAATAGGGAGATGTTTGAGGGCGGCCCGTCCGAAATCTCCGGGTAGGTTGCAAGAGATGTTGAGCAATCAACATTCCAGTTAAATGATCATGGCCCTTTACCGGGTACAGAATTCGGCTTATAGCCCGCTCTTTTTTCTTTCACTTGAGTAAGGTCGGTTCCAATACCACTGAATCGCTAATTTTCGTAAAATCGCGCCTACAAGGCTCTTTATCGAATTATCTTTCACTTTCCATGACCCCCAAAGCCGCTGTTATCATTCCGGCTGCCGGTTTCGGCACCAGGATGAATCTTGACCACCCGAAGCAGTATCACCTCCTGGCCGGTATCCCCATTCTTGTCCACACCATCAGGGCATTTTACCATGAGGAATATGTGGCGCGCATCGTGGTGGCAGTACCCGCCAATATGATTGAGCACACTCGATCACTCCTTTTTGACCATGGATTTGATGAAACAAAGCTGACGATAGTGACCGGCGGGCGCAGACGCCAGGATTCGGTTAAAGCGGGCCTCGATGCTCTTGACCACACTACGGAAATCGTTATGGTTCATGATGGGGCAAGACCCTTGGTCAACCGGCAGCTTATCGCTCGATGCTATGAGGTCGCAATTGTCAGCGGTGCCGCAATCGCCGCCGTACCGGTAAAAGACACCTTAAAGAAGGGCACTGCCCAAGGCACAGTCGTCGAAACCATCGACCGCACCTCCCTCTGGCAGGCCCAGACCCCGCAAGCTGTCCGACGCGACCTGCTTGAACAGGCTTATTCATTGAACGGCGACACCGATGTAACCGATGAATCGTCGCTCCTGGAAAAGGCTGCCATCCCGGTAAGTCTCGTCGAGGGGTCGGAAACCAACATTAAAATAACTCGTCCGGAGGATCTTTTTTTGGCCGAAAAACTCCTTTGCCATAGCGTAGCGCCGACCTTTCGAATCGGCCACGGTTATGATGCCCATCGCTTTGCCGAAACCCGCAGACTTATCCTTGGCGGTGTCACCATCCCGCATAGTTACGGCCTGGATGGGCATTCCGATGCCGATGTTCTTACCCACGCCCTATGCGATGCCCTCCTCGGCGCCATGGGAAGTGGCGATATAGGGAAACATTTTCCCGATTCCGATGCCCGATTCAAGGGCATCTCATCCATTGTCCTTCTCGAACAGGTAATGAAACTCGCTTGGGATAGGGGATATACGCTGACAAATGCCGACATCACCCTCGTCTGTCAGGCTCCCCGCCTGGCACCTTTTCTCTCCGAAATGAAGGAAATACTCGGAAGAACCTGCCAAGTAGCCACCGATTTCATTAACATAAAAGCAACAACCACCGAAGGGATGGGATTCACCGGGAGAAAGGAAGGCATAGGTTGCCATGCCGTCGTTCTCCTGCAAATATAATTGAAAAAAGGATCATTCATGACTATTCAAATAAACCGGGAACGGCTTGCCGCCACCTTTACCGAGCTTTGCCGGATAAGCAGCCCCTCCCGCCATGAAGGAGAGATCGCCTCCCACCTGAAACAGGCCTTCGCCAAACTCGGTGCCAACGCTGTTTATGAAGACGATTCCGCCCCCCGTACATGCTCCGAATCGGGAAACCTCATCGTCCGCTTCGATGGCAACTGTCCGGAAAAAGAGGGCTTCTTTTTTTCCTGCCATATGGACACAGTTGAACCGGCCGCCGGAGTGGAAGTAGTCAGAACCGGTGATATTTTCACGAGCAAAGGCAACACTATCCTCGGCGGAGACGATAAAACCGGTATTGCCGCAGTACTTGAACTGCTCACTCTTCTCAAAGAAAACAATGCCCCTCATCCAACCCTTGAGGTAGTGATAACCACTTGTGAAGAAATCGGTTTACTCGGCGCTAAAAATCTGGAATATCGCAAACTGCTTACGAAATACGGCTACGCCCTGGATTCCACCGGCAATAATCATGTGGTCATCGGCGCACCGGCCGCCAACAAAATTAAAGTTGAAATTAAGGGCATGGCAGCCCATGCCGGCCTCTGTCCAGAAGCCGGCATCAATGCACTGGCTCTTACCGCCCAGGCCCTGTCGGTTATCCGCATGGGCCGGCTGGACGAGGAATCAACTTGCAATTTCGGGATGATTCAAGGCGGAGTGGCCACCAATATCATACCCGAGCAGGTGGTCTTGCGTGGCGAGGTTCGCAGCCATTCCCGAGAGAAGCTTTCACGCTATACCGACGAGATCTTTCATATCTTCCAAAACACTGTCGCTTCCTGGCAGGGAAGTCCGGAAACCGGTGACAACAGGCCTTCGGTCGCCTTCGATGTCGTCGATGACTACCCGCCAATGTCCATACCCGAGGACGCCCCGGTCCTTCTGAAAATTAAAAAAGCCGCTCTCGCCTGCCGCAAAGAACTTCGCTACATTGTCGCAGGCGGCGGCAGTGATGCTAATATTTTTAACGGCTTTGGTTTACCGACGGCTATTGTTGCAACCGGAATGAACAAGGTGCACACCGTCAACGAGCAACTCGATCTGAACGACCTTGTCAATTTGACCGAACTCCTCTATGCCTTGGCTACGGAGTGAAAACAGCATTCAGAGGGGAGTGAAATAAGTCTGCAATATTGTCAGGCAACTCCCCAGGAAAAAGATTTTCCCACTCCGGCTGTTCTTTCTTGTTGAATTTGGGGAATACTTGTTATAGATTTTCGTTTTTGGGATACCCAAGAAAGGCACAAAGATTTCTCTTTGTGCCTTTAGCTATTTTGGCAATCACTGAAAACAAACAACGACCACCCAATTATTCAAGGATGCTCCAATCAGACAGTTTTTCAGACAAAGAAGGACGAGTTTCCAATGTTACAAAACATTAATAGGCCATCATATGGGCGTCCCACCCACGAATGCGGGGTGTGCGGCATTTATAATCATCAGGATTCCGCAAAACTGACGTATTTCGGACTGTATGCCTTGCAACATCGCGGCCAGGAAAGCGCCGGAATTGTCACCTCAAACGGCACCAAGGTGTCCATATTTAAGAACATGGGCCTAGTTCCCGAGGTATTTTCCGAAGACACCATCCAAAGCCTGAAAGGACATCTTTCCATTGGTCATGTGCGATACTCCACAACCGGAGCATCGAATATTACCAACGCCCAGCCTCTCTTGGTCACCCACAAGGGAACAACCTTAGCAGTCGCCCACAATGGCAATCTTGTCAATTCCATTGCCTTGCGCAACAGTCTTGAAGAACGGGGTTCGATCTTCCAAACCACTATGGATAGCGAGGTCGTCCTACACCTCATGGCCCGCGCCACTCATCTCGGATTGAAAGAAGCCCTCCACCAAACCTTCACAGCACTCCGAGGAGCATACTCCCTGCTTCTCATGACGCAGGATACGATGATCGCCGTGCGTGACCCCGATGGTTTTCGCCCCCTTTGTCTTGGCAAACTGAAAAACGGTGGAACCTCTGAAAACGGCGGCTGGATTGTCGCCTCTGAAACCTGCGCTCTCGATCTTATCGAAGCCGAATATATCAGGGATATCGAACCAGGTGAGGTTGTTATCTTCAAAGATGGGGTGATGACCTCAATCTTCCCCTGGCCGAAACAAAACAGCCATTTCTGCATTTTTGAACAGGTCTACTTTGCTCGGCCGGATTCTGAGATATTTGGGATCAATGTCTATGAAGCACGGAAACGGATGGGCAAAATCCTCGCTGAAGAGGCAAAAATCGATGCTGATTTCGTCATGCCCTTCCCCGATTCGGGTAACTATGCGGCGCTTGGTTACTCGCAGGCTTCCGGTATCCCACTGGAAATGGGAGTGATACGCAATCATTATGTCGGTCGGACATTTATCCAGCCGACCCAATCGATGCGTGATTTCAACGTTAAAGTGAAACTCAACCCGGTTCGCTCCTTTCTTAAAGGAAAACGGTTGATTATAGTTGAAGACTCAATAATAAGGGGAACAACTGGTAAAAGCCGGGTGAGAGCCCTCCGGGAAGCGGGGGCCAAAGAAGTTCATATGGTAGTAAGCTGCCCTCCGACCAGGCATGCCTGTTACTATGGCATCGACTTTCCCTCGGCAAACCAGCTTATTGCCAATAATAGAAGTATTGCTGAAATCGCCGCATATCTTGACCTCGACTCACTGCATTATTTGAGCTTAGAAGGACTGGTGAAGGCTACAGGAAAGACCGGCGATGATTTCTGTCTGGCTTGTTTTAATGGAAAATATCCGGTTGAGCCTGACCGAGCCTTTCATAAAGATATCCTTGGTTGAAGGTAAGGAAAGTGTCAGACTCTTGTAATCACGCAATTCTTGCCGCTTTGCTTGGCATCATACATGGCTTGGTCCGCTCGTTTCTTCATCGCCTCTTCGTCTTCTTCCTTGGTAACCTGCTTATTTCGTTTACAGGAGATGAGCCCGATGGAAAGGCTGGTGCCTTCGAATTTTTTTTCTACGAACGTCAGGAGAATACGCTGGACAACTTCCGTTCCCTGGCTGGCGCTCGCTTGTGGAAGCAGCACTGCAAATTCATCGCCACCAAGGCGAAAGCACAGATCGACACTCTCTCTAGTGCATTCTTTCATAATTTCAGCAAGGCTTACCAGGACTTTATCACCTTCCTGATGTCCAAGCTTGTCGTTATACTCCTTGAAATTATCAACATCGATTATAGCCAACATCAAGGGATATTTTTGCCGAAACGCCCTTTCCACCTCATAGGAAAAGTGCTCGTCAAAAGCCCTTCTGTTTAAAATCCCGGTCAAAGAATCCTGTTTCGACAGAAGCTCAAGCCTGCGTACTAGGTTACGCTCACGGATTGCCCTGGCCAGTTTGGCTTCAAGCTCAGCCTGCTCGATGGGTTTTTTTATGAAATCTATTGCACCTGCCTTGATCACTTCAGCGTAGCTTGCCTTAGCATGAAATCCAGTAGCAACGATTACGTCGGTATCCTTGTGATGTTCATGGATATTGGCGAGAAGCTCCAAGCCATCCATCCCCGGCATGACAATATCTGTCAGGACAAGATCGACAGGCGTTGATCGCAAGATGGAGATTGCCTCGACACCATCGCCTGCAACAAGACAGTGGTAGCCAAGGGATCCGATCAGAACACTCAGTGTCATCCGAACGAGTTCATCGTCATCGACGATCAAGATAACAACGGAATTTTTCATAGCTTCCATCTCATTTTATTACTTTTTAACGACATTGGTCTGAGTGAAAATCTCTTAAACGACTTCCATTATAAAATTACCAAGCACGACAAAACACTAAAGTCCAACTTTCACCTCGTTATCCTTGCCAACTCCTGACTTTCAATGCTACAAATAGCATATACTTTTTTCGAGCCAGGATCAATAATGGCATTTCCGCTGGACATATCATGTGAAAGAAACAATTTTTATAAGAGAACTATTTCCCATAACAGAATAGTAAGCTATAGACTATTCAGAAAAGGGTAATACAGGACCTGAACCTCCAGAGTGGCGCATGGACAACAAATACATCTCACAGCTTTTTGAGGGAAAACTTTCCGGCACACCCTTGGATGAAATACTCTTTCTCACCGGAAGCATCAATCCCAAAGTAAATCTCAAGCTGATTCACGAGGTTCACGATGATCTTGTAGCCTTTTTTTCCGGGTCCCACCCCGATTTTCAAAAAAACACCTTGCCGTATCACAACCTCCGCCACAGCCTGATGGTCGTGCTTGCGACTGTTCGCCTCTTTGACGGGCTTCACTACAGCAATCATTTTACAATTACTGCCGATATGCTCCTGGGGGGCCTCCTTGCGGCCTACTTTCATGATACCGGGATGCTTCTTATGGAAGGTGAGCCAGCCCATTCAGGCGCCGAATACATAGCAGACCACGAGGCTCGCTCGATCTTCATTTTCAAACGCTATGCTGCCCGCAAAGGCCTCGGAGAGGATTTCACCCGAGATTGTGCGACGATCATCAATTACACCGATCTCAATCGCGACCCTGCCAGTTTCGCAACTCATAGCCAGGAAATTCAGTTGGTTGGTCAAATAGTCGGATCGGCAGATATCCTCGCCCAAATGGCCGATCGCTACTATCTGGAGTGCCTCCCTCTTCTTTTCAATGAACTGCAGTCAGGCGGAATAAATCGGCACAGTTCAGCCCTGGAACTGATGGAACACACAGCCAACTTTTATCACAATGTCGTTCTTAAACGTCTACACACTACTTTTTCACATACCTCCTCGGCAATGCAGATCCATTTCCGTGAAAGATATAAAGTTGACCGCAACCTCTATGCTGAAAATATAGATAAAAATATTAAATATTTAAATGAAATAATAGCAAAATGTCGAGGTATCGATTGCCTTGCCAAATACCTCAAACGAAATCCCCCAACTACTTAATACGCGGATCTTTGCCGGTCTCAAACATTTCAAAAAGATCGTAAAAGAGTTTTGTGACCGTACTGAAATGGGTAGCGGACCCCGAACCGGCATACGCCTTGGTCAATTCCATTGCCTTGGCAATACTTTCCTGGCTGTCTACGTTACTGGGGTCTTTCATAGCCCTTACAAGCTTTTTGCCGATATCTTCTTCCACGAATCCTTCCTTTTTATCTTTGGTCATTTATTTGATTGAGCTCGATACCTTGTCGGGGTTAGTGCGGGTGTGTTGTCCACCCATCAAAACACGCTGCAATACCAAACAGCTCGGCCTGTCGAAACACCTTGCCAAGGGCTGGGTCAAAATTTTTGACTTGATGCGGACAAATAATCATCGCCCGCATAAATTCAACGATATCCCACCGATTGTGTGCAATAAACCTAACACTACGACAGCGTCCCATAGTCCCGGAATCGGCAAAAACCATTACCGTGGCAATAGCTGCGGTCAGTTTATGCCAATCTTTGTGTGATACGTTCGGCTGCACCTTGTACTGGAAAAGAAAGGGGTAGAACACGGCTTCACCCTGAGGAAATAATGAAAAAATAACAGCATCGGAAGCCTTTTGAGCTCAATAAAGTATACCGGACGAAAGGTTTCCGGTCTATATGGATTAATGCAAACAGTCGAAATCTCAGATGAGAATTCAGGAATTTTTCCGGTTACAAACATTTATTACTTTACGATTGAGATTTTCCATGAATTTTGCCAGTTTTTTTTCTGCGCTTTTAATAACATTGGTGATTTTCACCTCATCAAGCGCACCGACAACGGTACCACATGCAAGACATTGAATAAGACAGAATTTCTGCCCGTTTTTTGTCGTGACGTGAACAGCCTCAAATTCATGGTATTCACATGATGGACACTTTGATCTTGCCATAGCCTCACCTTCTGAAAGGGTTTATTATACTCACCCTTTTAACATAACGCTAAAACCTCACCTATTCAAGGAACTCTTTTTTATTTCCCTCCGACTTGGGACGACATTACCATAGGTATTGGCTGCAGTGAAAGCTAGAGAAGGCTGTATGCTTATTAAAACGATTTTTCTCTCAGTTAGCATGGAAGTCTTCCCAGCGAAAACTTCCCTCCCTTATCTGCATTGATTATCTCATCAATTGCCTTAAGAAGACGATCTACATCATGCACATTTATATGCAGATGCGGAGCAAACCGAACCGACTTGCCACGCTGGCTGATATAAATTTGTCGCGCCTTTAACTCGCTGACCAGATTACCCTTATAGCCGTCCGGCAGTTGTGCGCCGAACATGTGTGGACATCTGCCTGACTCGCTCGGCAGAAGGAAACCGAGCTGTTCCAGACGTGCGCCAATTGCTTTATTAATAATTGTAAGCGACTCGGCAATTCTTGCCACACCCCACTCCTTGATTTGTTCGAGTGCGGCAATAGCTCCCGGCAAAATGGTGGCAGTGCATTTTTCGCCAACATCAAAGCGGCATGCCCCCGGCAGATAAGATTCGGAATACTTGACCAATGAGGTGAAATCCTCGGCATTTTCCCGGGCCAGCCACGTTTCTTCAAGAGGGCGAGCATCACGCCACTGCTCGGCAACATACAGCAGACTAAAACCATACGGGCAAAGTAGCCATTTATATCCGGCCGCCACAAGAAAATCAGGTCTCACCTCGGCAAAAGACAAAGGCATGGCCCCAAGTGTTTGCGTAGCATCTATTACCAAAATTCCACCGACACTTCGGCAGGCAATTCCTACCGCCGCAAGATCGATGAAAGCTCCATTGGTCCAATGGCAGGGCGAGACTGCGACAACCTTTACATCTTTGTCGATTTTATCCAAAATAGCCTTCGTCCAACCGCCATGTTCAGGTGTTGCAACCGTTAGGAGAGCGGCGCCGGTTTCTCGTGCAGTTCGTTTCCAGGGCAAAACGTTACTGGGAAATTCCTCGGCAATAACCAAAATCTTATCTCCTGGTCCCAGTTGCGGTTCTATGGCCCTTGCCGCACTGCTCAGGCCATAGCTTGCTGAAGGAATGACGGCATACCCACGACAATCGCCACCGAAGGTTTCCGAAGAGAGGCGGCGTATCGTTTCCGCATCTTCGAAGAAGCTTGCCGGTGTGCGTTCCCAGGGATGGCTTTTTGCTCGGACTCCTGCATGCAGCCGGTTCTGCGATTCATTCAATTGAGGCGAATTGTAGGCACAATTGAAATAGGCAATTTCGTTCGGAATATCAAACAAGTGTCGTTGGGAAGGAAAAATAGACATAGTGTACCTTTTTTACTGAAATGCATTATTTTTTGCCGGTTGTGTTTGCCCTCCAGCAGGCGATTTAAACCGGTTCACTTGAAATTTCAAATTTCCCCGTTGCAGTCCGGCCCCCTGCCTGTGCTGCCTTTTTTCTGGTGAGGATAAAGAAATTCCCGATAACAATGAAGAATACCCCTGATAGCGAAGCCAGGCTCCACTCATATCCTTCCCAAACAGTCGATATTGCCAGTGCTACCAATGGGAACAACAGAGTCGAATAGGCAGCACGATCAGCACCAATATTGCCAACCAAAGAAAGATAACAACCAAAGGCAATAATGGAGCCAAAAACGGCTAGATAGAGCAATGAACCTAGATATGTAAATGACACATCGATTAGAAATGTTTTACTGCTGATCACCGCCATGACAAACATAGCCAGGGCCCCGTATCCCATGCCATAAACGTTACTCTGGATTATCGGCAACCGCTGTTTCTGATTCCGCGCCGAGGTTATATTCCCCCAAGATGCAAGCAGAGTCGCAAGAATACAAAAAGCCACTCCTTTCACTCCCTCATTATCGAAGGAAAAATGTGATATCTCCGGAAGAAAAACGAGAACAATGCCTATGATGCCGAGCATTCCGCCAAAAACCACTTTGCCGTCGATTGCCGATCCAAGAAAGAAGGCGCCGTTGACGATATTCATTACTAAGATCAAAGAAAACAACACCGCTGCAAGGCCACTGGTGACATACAATTCCGCTTTATAGAAAAAGAGGTAGTTAAAGCCAAAGAGTAAAACCCCTTGGAGCACCATAAAACCATGTTCGCGCAAAGTGAAACGCATGTTCATTTTCCTAACAACGCACCAGGACAACAGGAGTACCGAGGCCAAGGCAAACCGATAAGCCACCGAAACCATCGGGTCAACGATTCCAAGCTGAAATTTTATTCCAAGCCAAGTCGAACCCCAGATTAGGACAGTTGCCAGATAAAACATGATATTTTTCATTTATAACTCCACAGTTAAGAAACAAGATATGTACCAACGATCCATTATCATAGATGATCCTTGCATAGCTCGGTGGCCATACTTCCAAGCAACTCCACGGCCCATCGATTTTTTTCCGACCAGAAGGCCCCGTTGAGACGCAGACAGTTCCGATATTTGCCTCGGGTTGAAAAAATCCGACCGGGGGCAAAGGTGACTTTTTTCGTTTCAATTCGGCGGTAAAGGTCTACGGTATCGACATCCGCCGGCAGTTCAATCCATAGTGTAAACCCTCCCTTAGGGCGAGTCACCCTCGTTCCGGGAGGAAAATATCTGCCGATGGCATCGGCCATCCGGGCCAATTTGCCGGCGTAGGCTTTACGAATAACCCGTAAATGATGGGCATAGCCGCCATTGGCCAGGAACTCGGCGACAGCCAATTGCGGCGGAGTAGCAGAGGCGATATTGGATACCAGTTTGCGATGCAGCGTCTCTTCCAGGTATCTACCCGGAGCAATCCACCCCACCCGATAGCCGGGGGCCAGGGTTTTTGAGAAAGAAGAACAAAGCAGGACATCGCCCGTCCGATCCCAAGCCTTAGCCACACTAGGCCGCTCATCGCTATGGCTGAGATCGCCGTTGATATCGTCTTCGACGAGCGGCACTCCGGCACCGGCCACCATCTCAACCAGTTCCTGTTTTCTTGCATCCGTCAGGCTGCTGCCTAAGGGATTATCGAAATTGGAAATAACCACACAACAGTCAATCTTGTTGCTACTAAGAACCTGGCGCAGAGTTTCGAGATGCAGGCCTTCCGTCGGTGAAGTCGGAATCTCAATTACCCGAAGATGCAGGAGCTGCAACATCTGGACAAAATTAAAATAGATAGGTGACCCTATAGCCACGGTATCCCCTGGATTACAAAGTGTCTGAAGAGCCAAAAAGACCGCCTCGGAGCCGCCGGTTGTTACAATCAGCTCATCTGCACCGAGCGTACAACCAGCTTTCAGCATCCATCGGGCAATTTGACTACGCAGGCGTGTATTACCGGGCGAAGTTGCATAGCCAATACTTTCCAAAGCATGATTACGGCAAGCCACCGACAAAATACGCCCGAGCTTTTTCGCGGGAATAAGTTCAGGATCCGGAATCGCCGCGCCAAACTGGACCTTCTCGCCGTCAAGGATATCTTTCATCAATCGCCCGACCAGTTTGCTTGCGCTGATCTCCTGCGGCTCGAGAATTTCTCTGCCGATTTTGGGCTCCCGAGGGAGTTCCAATGGCCTCTGACAAACATAATATCCCGACTGCGGCCGAGCTTCGATAAGACACTGATCCTCAAGATTGCTGTATGCCACTTTGACTGTATTGATACTGACCTGCGCCTGACGACTCATTTCCCTGATGGAGGGCAGCCGGTCACCAATCCTTAAAGTCCCGCCGGCGACAAGGGTGGCTACCCTTTCAGCGACTTCTCTGTATAACAATGTCTTTTCCATGGTATCTGTCCATTTCTTTTCTTGAGCAGGATTGTATCCGGTTTCATACAATTTGACAGATACAATACCACAGACAGCAAATGGGTACAGTGACAATTGATTTCATTTACATAGGACACAGTTTCCCTAACAAAATCATCTCTTGGGTAAAAATAATCTTGGAATCAACGATGATGAAAACACCATCTATCACTATTTTCATTCGAAAGAAGATTTGCTCGATGCTGTCCTCGAAAGTATCACCAGTAATAAACAGTGCAGCTTCAAGGCCTCTTTGACTCGCTTCAGGGCAATGCCTTGGAACGTCTGCAAACGCTCATCCACAGCATCAGCTATGATAGCGAGACAACCGCGAGGTCATTCCATGACAAGAATGGACCCTCCCTTATGCTCACCCGTCGTTTGTGGAAGTAATACCTACTTGAAATTTTGAATTGACCGTAAATTTGCAGTGTTCTAGAAAGGTGTTCAGGAATATTTCACCATCCCACTTCCACTTTAAACCGGAAAAGTATATCCTTATTCAAAATGATCTCTTCTCAGTTTTCCCGCATTGCCAAGGAGGAAGGAATGAAGCTTGTGCACAAAGAGGTGCCTATAGAATTTCTTGCTGCCCTGCCGGAAGGCATGAAGTATGTGCAGAAGCAGGGGAAGGATTTTCTCGTCATTGAACAGCTGTACTGCAAGGATGGTCATAGCCTCATGGCCGACCATGTGCGGATGCACGGAGAGCCGTCAATTTATCTGGACGCCAAGATCGGCTCCCATCGGGGACGAGTATTTCTTGATGCCTTCTGGGGCAGCCATGACAAACTGTACGGGTTTATTCCACGGGAAGCCGACATGCACAGCATCACCGAGGCCTGGTGCCCGCATTGCGGCATAAGCCTGATGACCGAGCGGCATTGTACCTATGAAGGCTGCGGTTGTGCTCAAGCGATCCTCTTTAATCTGCCGGGCGGCGTCAACAGGATTCTGGTCTGCGCCAAACACGGCTGTCCCGACCATGATCTGATCATCCAGCGGGTGCCCGAGGAAATCACCCGCCGGGTTAGAAAAATCAATTACTTCGGCGAATTCCACGATGACATGTTTAAAGGAATCTGACTATGAGCCATGAAGAGAAAAACTTCATCGAGATCAACCCCAAACGCTGCAAGGGATGTGCCGCCTGCGTTGTGGCCTGCCCCAACGGGTGCATCGAGATAGGTTCGGAAATCAATCAAATGGGTTATCAATTCGCCCGATTCGCCGTGAGAAAGTGTATCGCCTGCGGCATGTGTTTCTACACCTGTCCCGAATTCGGGGCCATTACCGTTTACCAAAAACCACGGAAGGGGGCCTGATATGGGACAACATCTAATGAAGGGCAACGAGGCGGTGATCTATGGGGCCTTGCTCGGCGGGGCCACCCACTATTTCGGCTACCCGATTACCCCGGCCAGTGAAATCGCTCATGCCGCGGCCGACCTCTTTCCCCGCTGCGGCCGACATTTTCTCCAGGCCGAGTGCGAGGTTTCCTCGATCAGCATGCTCTATGGCGCTGCCGCCGCCGGTGCCCGGGTCATCACCGGTTCGTCCGGGCCGGGCCTGTCGCTTATGGCCGAAGGGCTTTCCTACCTGTCCGGCTCGGAGTTGCCGTCGGTGGTGGTCGACGTGCAACGAGCCGGTCCCGGCCTTGGCTATATTTGGCCCGAGCAGGCCGATTATAATTTCATCGTCCATGGAGCAGGCCACGGCAGCCACAGCGGGGTGGTTCTCGCGCCCAATTCGGCGCAGGAGATGTGCGACTTTGCCTACAAAGCCTTTGAGCTTGCCGAACGCTATCGCTGCACGGTTTTTATCCTCTCCGACGCCTATATTGGTCAGATCATGGAACCGGTAGAGTTGCCGCGGCAAATACAGACCAACCCTCATAAAGACTGGGCCTTGTACGGCGACGTTGACAGCCGCCATAATCTCCTCTCCTCCATCTATCTGAAGATGGAGGAACTTGAGGGACACAACCTCAAGCTGCAGGAGAAATACCGGCGCATGGAAGTGGAAATAGTTGATTTTGAAGAGATAGAGACGAGCAATGCCGAATATCTTTTTGTTGCTTACGGGATCAGTGCGCGTATCTGTCACTCGGCCGTAGCTGAATTGAGAAAAAAAGGGATCAAAGCCGGAATGATCAGGCCAAAAACCCTTTTCCCCTTCCCTGCTGCCCGGCTGCGCGAACTGGCGAAACAGGTAAAAAAGATAGTGGTGGCCGAACTCAGCAACGGCCAGATGGTCCGCGACGTGCAACTTGCCGTTCAAGGTGCGGTGGCGGTCGATCTGTATAACTGGATGGGAGGACGCATCCCGACAACCGTTGAAATCGTCCAGCGGCTGGAAAAGGACATTTTGGCCGGATAAATCCGAAGTGTGGTTTAAAAATCCCCCGCGCAAAACGGCAAGAAAATATCTCATGGTATGAAGTTATCCCACTCATTATGGTCAGGGAGAAAGAAGCAATGCACACCATAAAACACCAGAAGGCTCGTTCACTCTATTCGACCTTTGACCGCAAGGCACCGGGGGCCGATGTCAGCCACTACTGTCCCGGCTGCGGTCACGGTACCGTCCACAACCTCATCGCCGAGGCCATTGACGACCTTGGCATTCAGGACCGAACGATCTTTTGCTCGCCGGTGGGTTGCAGTGTTTTCGGCTATTATTATTTCGATGTCGGCAATATTCAATGCGCCCACGGCAGGGCTCCGGCGGTGGCCTCGGCCATCCGTCGCACCCATGAGGAGGCGATTGTCATCTCTTACCAGGGTGATGGCGACCTTGCCGGTATCGGCATGAGTCAGATCGTCCATGCCGCCAATCGCGGTGAAAACATCACCATTTTTTTTATCAACAACGCCATCTACGGCATGACCGGCGGACAGATGGCTCCAACCACCATTCTTAACCAGAAGACCGTTACCACCCCCGGCGGCCGTCATGCCGAAAACGAAGGCTATCCCATCGGCATGGCCGAAATCATCAACAGCCTGCATGCCCCGGTTTTCATCGAGCGCGTCTCTCTCGCCGGCCCCAAAAAGGTCATGAAGGCCCGGATGGCCATTCGCAAGGCCCTGCGCAACCAGGTAGAGAAAAAGGGCTTCTCCTTTGTCGAGATACTGTCGCCGTGTCCAGTGAACTGGAAGATGACTCCAGTCGAGGCGCGACGCTGGTTGGAAAACAATCTCGAACCGGTCTTTCCCGTCGGCAATCTTCGGGATCTCCCGACAGGGCCCTTTGATCAAGGGGAGAAGAAGAAAGCCCGCCGGGTCAGTGACCGGAAGATTTTCGAGATCCTCGGCGTAGGTGAAGAAGAGGTTTACGCCGGAACCGTCCAGCTGCAGGAAGAGCAAAACGTCAAGATCGCCGGCTTTGGCGGCCAGGGAGTATTGTCTACCGGTATTCTCCTTGCCAACTGTGCCATCGCCGAGGGGTTGAAGACCACTTGGCTGCCCTCCTACGGTGCAGAAATGCGCGGCGGCACCGCCAATGCCAGCATCAATATCTCCCATGAGACCATCGGCTCACCCATCGTCTCCTTCCCCAATGTTCTGATGGTGATGAACCTGCCGTCCCTCGACGCCTTTGAGGCCACGGTCAAGCCCGGCGGGGCCATTTACGTCAACTCTTCACTTGCCACCCGCAAGGTGCTGCGGGACGATGTCACTGCCTTTCATATTCCAGTCAGCGACATGGCCAATAACCTCGGTGCCATCCAGAGCGCAAGCGTCATTCTCCTTACCGTTTACGCCCTGGTTTCCGGGGCCATCACCATCGAGACCCTGCGAAAGGTCATACCCTTATCGATCAAACGAAAAAATTTGGTGGACCTGAATATGCGGGCAATCGATGCAGGAATTGGTTGGCACAAGGATAATTGTCTAACTTTTTAGAAATACAGATTTTTCCCAGTACAACCGGGGCATTTCACAAATGCCGTCCCCTTGAGGATGCGCACAGAGGAACCGTTCTCTCGGCTGACATTAGGTAAGTATTATGTTGTTTCCTGTCATATCTCGTGTCATATTTAAAGTTTCTTGACATTCCATTATCATTGATCCGATGATAAAAGGAGCGGACAGGTTGTCGTTGCTGATACAATAATGCATGTCCATTTTTGACATTTCTTAACGTCTTGGTATGCAGCATTTCTTGCGGGGTTCGGTATGCGAAATATCGGAAATGAGGTCTCCCTTCTCCTCCTCTACATGGTGATGATTTATATGGGAATCGGCGGCTGGCTCGAACCTGCTTCTGCCGAAATGGATGCCCACAGAGAAATTGCCGTTGGAGTATATGACAACGAACCGAAAGTTTTCACAACTAAAAGCGGAAAACCCGCCGGAATCTTTATCGATATAATTGAATATATAGCTAAACAAGAAGGTTGGCGGCTTCGTTATGTTCCAGGGACCTGGGAGCAAGGGTTGGAGCGCCTTGCCAAAGGAAAAATCGATCTGATGCCCGATGTGGCCTTTACCGTAGAACGGGCCAGGACATTTGCCTTCCATAAAGAATCGGTGCTATCCTCCTGGTCGCAGGTCTATGCAAAAAAAGACAGCGGTATCCATTCGATCCTCGACCTAAACGGCAAAAAGGTAGCTACTCTGAAGGGTTCAATTCAGGAAGAGGCCTTTGCCCGGCTCAGCGAAAGCTTTGAGTTAAAGACTGAAATCCTTGCTGCCAAAGATTTTGCCGGCGCCTTCGCCATGGTGACGATTGGCGAGGCCGATGCCGCCATCAGCAATAGTTTTTTTGGATTTGTCCATGCCAAAAAATATCGGCTGGAGAATACCGCGGTCGTTTTTAACCCGTCAAAACTTTTATTTGCCGCACCTGCCAATGGCTCAGAAGATATACTGCACACCATTGACAGATATCTGGTCAAATTGAAAGAGGATTCAGGATCGGTCTATTACACATCGCTCAAACGATGGACGTCGGAGGATGTTGATTTCAAGTTACCGATATGGCTGAAGATTTCTGGAGGTGGCTTATTGGCCTTTCTGGTTCTCAGCCTGGTCGGCAGTGTCATCCTCAAATATCAGGTTAATCTGCGCACTAATGAGCTGCGACAGATTAACCAAGAAATGGAACAACGAATTATTGAACGTACCGCGCAACTGGCGGCAATCAATAAGGAGCAAACCTCCATCTTCGAGACGGCCAGCACCGGCATCGTCCTGATGCGGGAGCGAACGGTCGTACATTGCAACCGGAGATTCGAAAAAATCTTCAGCTTCAGCCCCGGCGAGATGGATGGCAAGTCAACCCGGGTCTGGTATCCCAACGACGAAGCCTATAGTATCGGCGGCGATCCGGTCTATGCCCAGATGGCGAGGGGCGAAACCCATAGGCGCATCCAACAGCTAATCCGTAAGGACGGCACCCTCTTTTGGGCAAGGATCAGTTGCCGGGCCTTCGATAAAACCGCCCCGCTACAGGGAGCAGTGGCTATTATTGAGGATATCACCGATGAACGCGAAGCGGAGGAGAAACTGCGCGAGACCATGGAGAAGGCCCAGGCTGCCGATCGGATAAAATCGGCGTTTCTTGCCACCATGTCGCACGAGTTGCGCACACCGCTCAATTCAATCATCGGTTTCACCGGGATCATGCTCCAGGGGCTGACCGGCCCGCTCAATCCTGAACAACAGAAGCAAATGACCATGGTCCAGAGCAGTTCCCGGCATCTCCTGGCATTAATCAATGATGTCCTCGATATCTCCAAAATCGAAGCCGGGCAGCTCACCCTCGCTCCCGGTTCTTTCGACCTTCGTGCTTCTCTGGAAAAGTCGCTTAAGTTGGTGGCACCGCTTGCCGAGAAAAAGGGTATCAATCTTGCCGCCGATCTTCCTGATCTTCCCTGGACGATCATTGCCGATCAGCGTCGGGTTGAACAGGTGATCATCAATATCCTCAATAATGCTATCAAATTCACCGAAGCCGGCCAGGTTAAACTCTCTTGTCAAGATGAAGGAAATGCAATCACCCTCTTTTTTACCGATACCGGTATCGGGATTCGCGAAGAAGACATTACTTCACTGTTTCAACCCTTTCACCAGGTGGATACCGGATTGTCACGCAAGCGTGAAGGTACCGGTCTCGGGCTATCGATTTGTAAAAAAATCCTCGACATGATGGGTGGTGAAATCGAGGTCAAAAGCTGCTGGGGCGAAGGCAGCACCTTTATTGTACGCCTTCCCCGACAAACAGGAGGGAATGCATGAACAACCGGCTTCTGATCATTGAAGATAACGAACAGAATCTCTATTTGATGCGATTTCTCTTGGAAAAAAGTGGCTTTACCATAATCGGAGCCGATAATGGCAAGACCGGTATTGCCACAGCCCTGCAATGCCGGCCGTTGGCCATTCTCCTTGATATCCAGCTCCCGGAGATGGATGGCTACGCCGTGGCCGCTGAGTTGAAACGGCATAAAGAACTGGATGCTGTGCCGATTATCGCCGTTACCTCCTATGCCATGGTCGGGGATAGGGAAACCATCCTTGCTGCCGGTGCAACCGGCTATATCGAAAAGCCTATTAATCCGGAGACCTTTGTTTCCGAGATCCTGCACTATCTGCCTGCAGGCTGGGACGACAATGGTGAGAAATCATGCGAATCTTAAGTGTCGACGATAAGGACGAAAACCGCTATCTCGTCGAGGTCTTGCTTATAGGTAACGGCTATGAGGTGGAATCGGTTGCCAATGGCGCCGAGGCCATGGCCAGCCTACGGGAAAACCGGTTTGACCTGATTATCAGCGATATCCTTATGCCGGTCATGGACGGTTTTGAGCTGTGCCGGAAAGTGAAAACCGATCCACAATTACAGCATATTCCCTTGATTTTCTATACGGCAACCTATACCGGGGCACAGGACGAGGCCTTTGCTATAAAGATCGGTGCGGATAGGTTCCTGGTTAAACCATGCGAGATCGATATTTTCATGGCAACCATTCGCGAAGTGCTTGCTGCAAGCCAAGAGAAGCCCCGAGCATCGGTTCCGGAACCACCAGACGACGAGGAAGTGTTTAAGCTCTATAACGAACGTCTAGTCCGCAAGCTTGAACAGAAAATGCTGCAGCTTGAGAAGGAAACCACAGCCTTACGACAGGCCGAGAATGCGCTCCGTATTTCCGAAGGCAAATATCGGCGACTGCATGAAAGCATGACAGACGGTTTTATCTATGTTGACATGGAGGGCAATATCCAGGAGAGCAACGAATCTTTCCGGAATATGCTGGGCTACAAAGCCGAGGAACTCGGTCATCTGACCTACCGGGATCTTACTCCGGAGAAGTGGCATGATCTCGAACGGGATATTATTGAAAACCAAGTGCTGGTACAGGGTTTTTCCCAGGTGTATGAAAAGGAATACCTTCGTAAGGATGGCCAGGTTTTTCCAGTGGAACTGAAAACCTTTCTGGTTCGAGACGATGCCGGCGACAAAGAGGGCATGTGGGCTATCGTCCGGGACATGACAGAACGCAAGCGGACGGAAAAAAAGCAAAAAGAGCTGGAAGAGCAACTGTACCAGGCGCAAAAAATGGAGTCTATCGGACGTCTGGCCGGAGGAGTAGCGCACGATTACAATAATATGCTGAGTGTAATTCTAGGGAATGCCCAGATGGCCCTGATAGGAACGCAGCCCGATTCGAAGCTGTACGGCAATCTCCAGGATATTCTTGATGCGGCCAATCGTTCCGCCAATATTACCCGGCAGCTGCTGGCCTTTGCTCGCAAGCAGGCTGTGGTTCCTCAGGTGGTAGCTTTGAATGCGGCTGTGGCCTCAATGCTCAGAATGCTGGAGAGGTTGATCGGGGAGGATGTCGAGTTGACCTGGCTTCCCGGTCAGGACCTGTGGCCGGTCAGGATCGATATCTCCCAGGTAGATCAAATCCTCGCCAACCTGTGCGTCAACGCCCGAGATGCAATTTCCTCGGGGGGTCGAATCCTCATAGAAACTGCCAATACCTTTTTGGATGCGGAATACTGCGCGCGCCATGCCGGGATTTCCACCGGCGAGTTTGTGCTTCTGACAATAAGCGATAACGGTTTCGGCATGGAACCAACAATGCTCGATAAAATCTTCGAGCCATTTTTCACCACCAAAGCTTTAGGCCAGGGTACCGGGCTCGGTCTGGCAACGGTCTATGGGATAGTCAAACAAAACAACGGGCTTATCGATGTCTATAGCGAGCCTGGAACAGGTACGGTATTCAAAATTTTCCTACCCCGGCACACCGGGAAGACGACTGAGGAAGTGGAGCAACGGATCGTTTGCCTGGAGCGTGGTCAGGGGGAGATGGTCCTGATCGTCGAGGATGAGGCGGCAATCCTCAGGTTGACCGGTAAGATCATGGAAGAGGCGGGATATAAGGTGCAGAGAGCCGGCAGTCCATCCGAGGCAATCAGACTGGCGCGCGAGCTTGAGAAACCTCTTGACCTCTTGATAGCCGACATGGTGATGCCGGAAATGAACGGCAGGGATCTCAAACGAATTCTCCTCAGCCTGCATCCGGAAATGAAGAGTATTTTCATGTCGGGCTACACCGCTTCTTTTATTACCGGGCAGGGTATCTTGGCTGAAGGGATCAATTTCATCCACAAGCCGTTCTCCGCTGAAGATTTGACCATCAAGGCAAGGGAAGTCCTGACGGGTTTTGTCCGTCCGGCTTAATCGCAAGGCGAGAAGAAACGTAATAAGGTACTTTTTTTGCCATGGGGAAAAGGTGTTGGTTTCCAGCATGATGCTGACCAACCTAGCGACGTTCAATCCCGTAGAGTTCGGCCAATCGTTCCAAATATCCTGCATCCGAACAGATGCTTTTATCTGGTTGGTCGGAGATCTTCGCCACCGGCTTACCGTTCACCTCGGTCAGCTTGATGATTATATCCAACGGCGCCGGGCCGACATCGTTGGTGAGGTTTGTGCCGATGCCGAAGGTAACATGTATCCGCTTGGTAATGGTGCGGTAAAGTTCAACCATTTTCGGAAAGGTGAGGCGGTCGCTGAATACCAGGGTTTTTCCCCGCGGGTCTATACCAAGTCTTTCATACATGGCAATGGCCTTTTCGCCCCACAGCTGTGGATCGCCGCTGTCATGCCGCAGACCTTGGTAACGCACGGCCAGGTCACCCCTGGAAAAATCACGGATAAAAGGCTCCATTGCATAACAGTCGGTAAGAGCTATTCCCAAATGATGCGGGTATTCACGCAGCCAACCGTTGAGCGCCGCTTCTTGTGCCTGGGCGAGCGGTGCAACTGCCTGCCAGGCCTGAAACCATTCATGAGCCATGGTGCCGATCGGCCTCAGGCCGAGGGTGCGGGCGAAGTGCAGGTTACTGGTGCCGATGAACAGACCTGGGAGTTGATCGGCAAGGGTTTCAAGAACCTCCCTTTGCCAATCGAATCCGGCACGTCGTCTGGTGCCGAAATCGGCGAAGGCAAAACCAGGCATCTCTCCCTGGGCCTTAAGAAACTCGATTTTTTCGGAAAGCCTGCTGCGACCGAGGGAGAAAAAACCACCATGGCAATGATCAATACTGTGTAATTCGCTGATAATCGCCAACAAGGGGATCTCGAAGAGGGCCACCTGGTGCAGCGGACCCCGGATCTGTATGTCAAGGTCGCGGCCTCTGGTGCTTATTTCGATATATTCCGGATCAAAACGATAATCGGTAAGCAAGCTGAGGAAATCGGGGCTGAGAAAAGGGATGCCTCTGAGATAGGCAAGTTCGTCAGCCATAAAGACTAAATTCGACAAGGACTCGATTTGAGACCTGATTTTTGGAAGAAGGGCGGCCAGGTCGACGGTGCCGAGGTTACGGCAGGCAAATCTCCAAGCCACGGTGGCCCCACAAAATTCGGGGGCATGGTGGAATGCCTGGAGCATGGTGATCTTATAAAGATCGGTATCGAGCAGGCTGGTGATCAAGGGCTGGGTCATTGTTCGATTGGCCTACCACAAGCCTTCCATACGCATGAAGTGTTCCTGGTGCATCCCCTTTTCCAGTTCCGCGTTGAACCGTTGGCCGATGCTTTCAATGACCCGAAAGGCCTGCTCTGATGGCTGTTTCACTAAAGGATCCATATGGAGGGCAAGGTTGCGAAATTCATTCGAATGGGACAGAACGAGAGTGCTGGAGCCGACTAGGAGCTTTACTCTTGTACTTCCTGCGACCTCCTCAATGCTCAGGCGCCGGCCGGCAAATTCCCTGACAATAAAGGCCTCCAGAATGGGGAGCATACTTGCGGTGGCCAGATCTACCTTATAACCGGTAGCCATCCCCGAATTGTTGCCATCTCGCGCGATCCGTCCAGTCCAGGGCAGAGGCTTCACCCCCGCGCGGAGTTCAAGACGTTCAATGCCCCCGGAATCCCTCGTCCAACGGAAGTGGCGTGAGAACCATGTATCTTTCTCCGAAAGCGGCTCGTATTCCGCAATATAGTAGTGCAACTGGTTCCGGTCAAAGGGCACCGCATAGGCTGATCCGGCCGCAAAGTTTACAACCACCACGGCATAATCACTATCCACGACTTGGTTGTTGGCCATTCGGTTTCGGGTGCTGATAAAAGCATACTGCGTCCTTCCCGGCGAGAGCCAACGGGGAATCCAGTTGGCATGGAAGATGGCGGGTGGCCCGCTGATTGTTTGCGCTCCGGACGGAAGGACAATGCGATTCAGGGTCGCTACGTCCAGCACCACGCGATTGTTCACCAGCAGGTATCTTCCACCACGAAAATGGTGGGACTCTTTGGACGAATCCCGAATCGTGATGGCGTACACCTGGCCAAGACCGCCGGGCTCATCGATCCATTGGAGCGTGGCGATGTCGGTGGTGATTGGCGCGAGGGTGTCAACGGAAACTCGTCCGTCCCGCTCGGTCATAAGGTAGACGCCGATGCAGCCGACAATGAGCGAGGGATGCGGTGCATCGTCCAGGATCAGGGCATCCCAGAATTCTTCATAGGTGACCATCTTGCCTGAGTTTTCATCAATGCCACTGACATTCTGATGGATGCCTTTGTGATTGACGCGATAGGAAGCGACCGGCATCTTCTCGAAGAAACTTCCTGAAATATTGGGAAAACGACCGGAGGAAATGCGCTGGGACTCCGTCAGAATTTCGAAGGGGCCAGACGTGGCCACGATGGTTTCAGCCGACGCGTTTCCGGCCAAGACAGTGAAAGCAAGTAGCTTCGCTAACCACTTGCGCCT
>JAZDOW010000033.1:0-30710 GCA_043798185.1 Pseudomonadota bacterium
GCGGTTCTCGGCACCATCTTCTCGGGGATCGCCCCCCCGACCGAGGCTGCGGCGGTGGGATGTTTTGCCTCCATCCTGCTCACTGTTGCCTACCGCAAATTCAGTTGGGGCCTGATTAAACAGGCTTCCATCGAAACCCTGCGCGTCAGCGCCTTTGTTGTCATGATCGCCGCTCTCTGTTATGCCTTTGTCGGTATTTTCATGAATGCCGGCTCGGGAGATGTGGTGACTGCGATTATTCTGGCGGTTCCGGGAGGTAAATGGGCATCCTTTGCCATGATCATGCTCATTGTTTTTTTGTTGGGGTTGTTTATTGAATGGATCGGCATTGTCTTTATCATTGTCCCCATTTTTTCCCCGATACTTGAGTCCCTGGGGTTCAATCCACTCTGGGCAGGAATGATGATTTGTATTAATCTGCAGATGGCCTTCCAGACTCCGCCCATGGCCATGTCGATCTTTGTGCTGAAAGGATCGGCGCCCCCGGAGCTGGGTTTAACCATGGCCGATATTATCAAGGGCGTCATCCCCTTTGTGTTGATCATTATGTTCACGCTCTTTTTGTGCACGATTTTTCCGGAAATTATTACCTGGCTCCCGGAGAAAATGATCGGTCCCTCGCATTGATGCTGTGGTAGGGAGTTACCCGGCAGGCGCTTGGAGCCTGGGAGTGATCTTAACCGATGCTGAAACCGTCTTTACCTGAAAGGGAAAAACCATGAGCACACCCGAATCTCAGCTGGAAACAATATTTCGGGCCGGTCTCAAGCGGGTTGATCCCTTTCAGATGATTATGGATCATGTGCAGCTCCTGGGCACCTCATTGATCATTAGCTTCGAAAATGCCGAAAAACAGGTAGATCTGTCGAGCTTTGCGAAAATTCTGGTCCTGGGTGCGGGCAAGGCCACTGCCCCCATGGCAAGAGCCTTTGAAACCCTTCTCGGTGACCGGATTTCCGAAGGAGTGATCGCGGTAAAGTACGGCTATACTGAGCCGCTGGGGCGAATAGAGATAATCGAATGCGGCCATCCGCAACCCGACGAAAATGGTGTCGGAGCGGCAACCAAGATAATGCGTCTGGCCAGGCAGGCCGATGCAGATACCCTGGTCATTACCCTCATTTCCGGCGGGGGTTCGGCTCTCTTGCCCATGCCCCTCCACTGTGATATAGGTGGGAGGTTTGTAGAGTTGAGTCTGTCCGATAAACAGGCCGTTACCAGGGCTCTGCTCAAATGTGGGGCAGATATCACCGAAATCAACTGCATCCGCAAACACCTTTCGGCTATCAAGGGCGGCCGTCTGCTGCAGTGTATATCTCCAGGAACGAACCTCAGTTTTATTCTTTCCGATGTGGTTGGCGACGATCTGGGGAGTATCGCCTCAGGTCTCACTACCTTTGATTCGACAACCTACAGTGAGGCCTTGGCCATTATCGAACGGTATGGGATTTTGGGAGATATTCCTGACAGTGCGCTGAAAATCCTTGAGGCGGGAGCAGGAGGGATAGTGCCGGAAACCTTGAAAAAAGGTGATGAAATCCTCAAGCTTTCCTCGAATATTCTGATCGGGACAAACAGCCTTGCCATGCAGGCAGCGGGGGAGGCGGCCCGCACTCTGGGTTATGGGGTGACCTTTCTTACGTCACGAATAACCGGTGAGGCCAGGGAAGTTGCGAAAATGCTTGCAGCCATTGCGGCCGACGTGTCACAGGGAAATATGCTGGCCCGGAAACCCGCCTGTATAATTTCCGGAGGGGAGCCCGTCGTTACCCTTAAGGGTTCCGGCAAGGGTGGTCGAAATCAGGAAATGGCCCTGGCCTTTTTAGCGGAATTGCAACGGCATCTTGAGCTTTTTCATGGAGTAACCTTTTTGGCGGCATCCACCGACGGCAATGATGGTCCTACGGCGGCGGCAGGGGCCTTTGCATCGTGGAAATTGCTTCAGTTGGCTGAGCAACAAGGACTTTCCATCAATATCTACCTTGATAACAATGATTCGTATCACTTTTTCGAGGCTATTGACGGCTTATTGGTGACCGGACCAACCAACACCAATGTCTGTGATTTACATATCCTGCTTATTGAAGATAAACTATGAAAACAGAAGAAAAGGCCAATCTAACTCAAGACCCTTTCCTTTTTGAGGAGCAGAACACGACAGTGATGCTGCCCAGTTTTTAAGGCTTCTTTGCACTTCTCTTTTGCTGATACATTTTACTATCAGCAATGGCCATGGTATCCTGCACACCTATGCCTGGCTCAATTTTCACGATACCATAGGACATGCTGACATTGAGTTGTACTTCATTCCAGGAAATAGGATTATCCTTTAGCTCCTGAGGCAGGCGGTTTGCCAGGATAGCGGCAGCATCCTGATTGGTGTGCGATAAGATCAAGCCAAACTCGTCTCCCCCCAGCCGACCAACAATATCAGATTCACGCACGCTGTCCACCAGCCTTTGAGAATATTCATGCAACACATGGTCTCCAGCACTATGTCCATAGGTATCATTGATAGCTTTAAAACCATCAAGATCGATATAGACCAGACAGGCATCGCTGCCATACCTCTCGACAGAGGCTTGTACCCTTGTCAGTTCTCGTACAAATGCCCTCCGGTTATAAACTGGAAGCAAAGGGTCCTTATCTGCAAGTTGTTCAGCTGCGGCTAAACGCTTGCTCATGCCATCTACCGAGCGACGTAAATTGTCCACCTCCTGCATTAAAGTCAAAATAGCCTGGCGCACCTTGGGGGTTAATTCCGCCTCAGGAATACCCATTATCGTGGTGGTATCGGCAATAATTCGAGGGGTAGCTGCTGAGATGTCAGAGTATGCCTTGGCAGCATCGGCGGGAGAGGTGGTGTTGGTCGAGCCCATACCCGCTGGGTGACGACCTGTGGATCTGATTTTCATTAATAGGCCAAGGTAATAAACGGATAATTATTATTAATGGGGTTGTTCGCTGTTGAGAGATGAGTTGTCATCGTTTTCTCAAAAGCAGATTCTTATGTGCTGAAACCTTGCTCTAAGATTCTCAAAATCTCTTAACACGCACCACTGTCTGTGTTCGCTCACCAAATGGACGACACAGTTCGGAGAGTCATCAAGGTGGATTTCTTCATCCTATTTTTTTTTTTTGCTGAAGCTTTTGCTTTCGGTGCAGCTTTGACAGGCTTTGGGTTCAGATCCTTGAGAGCTTTCCCCGGTGTGAATTTGCCGTTAGTCTTGGCAACAATTTTAATTTCTTTTCCGGTCTGTGGATTCCGGCCGATGCGGGCGGCGCGGGTTATCGCACTGAACGTACCAAAACCTACCAATGCTATCTTGTCGCCATCCTTGAGAGCCGCAGTGGTTACAGCGATAAAGTTATTGAGAGCTTTCTCAGCTTGTGCCTTTGTCAGTTCTGCTCCTTCGGCCATCTTCGCTACGAGTTCTGCTTTGTTCATAATTCCTCCGAAATGAGATTTATTTAAAATGTAGCAAAAAATAAGGTGAGTCCAGCATTCTTTACAACAGATTTTGGCATAATCAATCAATCAATTTCCAAATATTCATACAGGCCCAAGACTGACACCTTGCTCTTAAAAGGGAGAATCCAACATTATCCCTACCTTATGGAGTGCGTTGCAATAGGCCTTTTGGTATGTATGATACTCAGAAAGAATATCAACCTACTATTTAGTTCCTAGCCATAAGGTTGCCAACTGAAATCTTCTATATTAAAATTATTGTGTAAGAAAAAAAGGAGGAGTTATGTTGGCAGAAACCCATATTCTCTTGACATACCAGTGTACTTTCGAATGTGATCACTGTTTTTTATTCTCAAGTCCTTTTTCAGAAGGCACTATGACGCTGTCGACAATTCGACAGATACTCGAAGAATCAAGAAAAATCGGAAGCGTGAAGTGGATATACTTCGAGGGAGGTGAACCATTCTTGTATTATCCCTTATTGATCGAGGGGGTTAAGCTTGCACGTAGTGCCGGATTTCAGGTAGGGATAGTGACCAACGCATATTGGGCAAAATCAGACGAAGATGCAGAACTTTGGCTAAAACCGCTCCAGAAACTTGGATTAGATTACCTCAGCATTAGTGACGATTTATTTCACTACGGTGAGGAAGACAACAATTCCGCTAAACAAGCATTGACGCTAGCTCACAAACTCGGCATGCAGGCTTCCTCGATCTGCATTAAGAAGCCTTTTGCTGAGGAACTGCCGGGCCAAGGACAGGGTAAGGGCACTTCTGTAATTGGAGGGGGTGCTATGTTTAAAGGAAGAGCTGTGGAGAAATTGACGGAGGGATTACCCCGAAGACCTTGGTACGAACTCAAACAGTGTCCACACGAAGAACTACAATCACCTTCTCGAGTGCACGTAGATCCTTACGGCCATATTCATGCATGCCAAGGTATAAGTCTGGGTAATATGTTTCAAGTGCCACTTTCAGAGCTTATACAGGGATATAATGTCAGTTCGCATCCAATATGTGCTTCTCTTACAAAAGGAGGACCTGCCGCTCTAGCAAGACAATACACTGTGGAACATGAGAAAGAATATATTGATGAATGCCACTTTTGCTACTCGGTTCGTCTTGCTCTTATAGACAGGTTTCCTCAGTTTCTTGCTCCAAGGCAGGTTTACGGTCTTCGGGCAAATAAGTGACTAACATTCCAGATTGATTGGCAGAAATACTAATTCTCTGAATGTGATCCGGAATTATCTCTTACATGTGAGTATTTGTTATGTTCAACTTTTCTGGGTTTGATAGAGACCGGAATAATAATTTTTACCGTATTCTATAGTGAGATCGTTCCTTTTGCTTTGAGTAAGACGCGCTTCGATATTTTTCTTTTTTGGGTCTGTTTCTGTTGGGTTAAGCGTTTGCCAGAGACCTTTCACTAATGGCACGAATAGATGAAATGGCAGTCCAATGGCGAGTTCTTCCTCTTTCCAGCCTGCCATAAAACGAGTTCCCGCACAAAGCATTGAAATATTAATGTTTCCGCTCTCAAACGGATAGGCCGTACATTCAGAGCAGATCGCCTGGTTGCCGGCCATTTTGAAGTTGCTGCTGTAGCCAAATTGATGAGTGTATCCCTGGATCAGTCTCATGGCTTCAAAGGGAGTGCAGACCATCAGCACGGTATCAGGTTCGGTGGTAAAGTTTTCAAGCGGTTTGACCATGGCACCATATGCTTGATGCTGACATATGGTCATGTTTCTGCGAATATTTTTCGATACCGTCAAGTTTTGGTATAAGCCAAGTCGATTGTAATGACGGCCAGACGAGAAAAAATCATCCGGCTTGATAATCCCGAGAGCCCGGGCAGATGCCAGACAGCCGAAGTCTTTGAGAACAGCTTTGATATCGTTCCCCAGCATTGCACGTTTGACCATGACGCAATACGGCATTTTGGTCGTCAATGGCCTGGCCTCAGCTTGCTTGAATTCTTCTTGGTCGAAAAGGAACTTTACTCCCACTATTTTCCTCTTCAGGGCAAGTGCGCAGTGGACCTTGTCTATGGCATCCTGGATTTCTTGCATGTTCAATTTTAAGTCCTCGGGATAATTGTTTTATGGGTATAATGTGTATTTTCCTTGAAAATGATCCTGGAATTTTTTGCGGTAGATGTCGGAGCGGAGACTGTTCATGGCCAGCTTGGCCCAGTCGGCATCGAGATCTTCGGTCCTAACAATCAGGCCGAGTGCATAGTCCTTGTTTTGTGGATCTTCAAACAGAATGGGCGCGGAATTGTCTTTGGTTGCTTCACCAACAAAATAGGCGGTGGAGATAATCGCATCAACATCATGGATACTGCGTGCAGTCTGGGTAATTTCCGTCTCGATCAGGGAGATGTTTTTGGGGTTATCTTTAATATCGAGGATAGTGAAAAATATGTCGGTCTTTTCTTTAAGGGAGATTAATCCTGCTTCTTTGAGAATGATTAAGCTCCTGCTCATATTCGTCGGGTCACCAGGGACTGCAATCAACGCATTTTCTGGAATCTCGTCTAAGGTTTGATATTTCGTAGAATAGATGGCAAAAAACGAGTGGAAATAATATGGCTTAACCATATCGAGCTGGCAGTTATTTTCTCGGTTGAAAGTCATCACCCAGGGGCGATGGTTGGCGATAATTCCATCCAGATTGCCATCTTTGAGTGCTGTGGCTGGAAGCTGGTTGGTATCAAACATCATGATTTTTACATCATAGCCAAGTGGTTCAAGCCCTTCCTTGATCCATTGCACCATGGGTTCCGAATATGCCAAACAACCCAGAGTTAATTTCTTGTTTGTGGAAGCCATCCCAGGATGACTGCTTGCGACAATCATGAACAAGGCCATGACGACGGGCCATTTTTTTAGAAAAGTGGGCATTGATATTTCTCCGTTTTCACTGAATTTTTTTGTAAAACCAGTCGCCGCAAAACTGCAGGAGCTGAACCATTATGAATAAAATAATGACCGACGTGTAGAGCACCGTGTTATTAAAACTCTGATACCCGTAATTAAGGGCTACGGCGCCGATTCCGCCCGCACCAACTGCACCGGCCAGAGTGGTTGCGGAAAGAAACATTATTGCGGAGAGCGTTGTGCCGGACACAATGAGAGGCATTGCTTCTTTCACCATGACTCTGGTGATAATCTGCCAGTCTGACGCACCAAAAGAGCGGGCAGCTTCAATGAGCTGGGGATTGACTGCCTTCATGCTGCTTTCAAGAATTCTTGCCATGAAAGGGGTCGCTGCCACAGTCAAAGGAAAGATTGCCGCTTTTTCTCCAATGGTTGTCCCGACAAGCATTCTGGTGAGCGGGGATATCGCTACGATAAGAATAATGATCGGAAACGACCTGATACTATTGACGAAAAAATCAATGACCTTGTATCTTTTTGGAGCCGGTCTCAGACCTTGTGGTCCATAAAGTATAAGAAGGGCAGCAACGGCAAAACCGAAAAAAAGCGATAATATCATCGAAGCCGACAGCATGCGAAGGGTTGCCCATATGGACGGGGCGATAATTCCGTCAAAATATTTCCACCAATAAGCCGCGTATTCAGTCAATGTCATGGGCAGCCCCTGTTGGCTGGAATTTTGTGTTTTCTTTCATGATGAGTCAATTGGGAAGTGCTGCCGCTTCGTCCGTATACTGAAATAGGATTTTCCAAGACAGATTATGGGTATCGAGATACTCTGTCACCTTTTCACACATGTCTGTGGGGAATTGAAGTGTCAGACCCGACCCATTTGGCTGTCGTCCGGTAACGGTTATATCAATTTTAAATTCCGAGACAAGTTGAGTGACAATATCGGGTTTCTTTTCCAGCAGGCTGATTGTTGTCGTTTGTGAGGTTGAGGATGTCTGGAAATGGTTGGCTCCCAGAAGATTTCTGAGCTCCTGTGGTTGCTCTCTGAAGATTTTATCGACCATACCTTGACATTCAACTCGGCCATGCTCCATTATCGCCATTTCCTTACAAATGCTTGTAAGTACCGTCATCTGGTGGGTGACCATTATTATGGTAATACCGAGTCGATCGTTAATCTCCTGTAGGAGAAGAAGAATTTCCTGAGCTGTTTTCGGATCAAGCGCAGATGTTGCCTCGTCGCACAAGAGAACTTCTGGAGTTAGCGAAAGAGCGCGGGCGATGGCGACTCGTTGCTTCTGACCGCCAGAAAGCTCTCTTGGTTTTCTAGTGATGAGTTCTGAGAGGCCGACAAGTCCCACCAGCTTCTTGACTTGGGAGTCAATGGTCAGCTTGTCATATTTCCAGCACTTCATAGGGAGAGCTACGTTCTCGAACACATTCAGACGTTCGAGCAGGGAAAAGTTTTGGAAGACCATACCGATGGTTTTTCTAAAAGCTCTCAACTGCTTATTTCGAAGATGGCCGATTTCGACTCCGGAGACTTTGAGTTCCCCGCTGTCATAAGGTTCAATTCCATTGATACATCTGAGAAAAGTGGATTTGCCGGCACCACTCCGTCCAGCAAGGCCAAAGATGCTTCCTCGGTTTATACGAAGATTAATTCCTTTAAGTATACGATGTTGGGCAAAGGATTTTTGTATATTGCGAGCAATGATCATTTTATAATAATACCAGTCTCTTTTTGGTTTTTACAGCAAGTGAATCATGATTTACATGTATAAATAAAATATGTCAAATAGGTTTAACCTATTATGTTCTGCACAGCGAAAGCGTTTGCTTATGCGATAATAAGCAATATATTTACTAGGTAATCTTAGTTAGCCGGATACTAATGATCCTGCTTATTGAAAATATTTGTGTCGGGAGATTTGTCAAATACTTTTTGTTGTGTGATAAATTGGCAACCACAGGGAGAGAGAAGGGGGAAAAGAGGTATTATTCTTTGATTCCGGGAAGTAGCGGGATGTGCAAAATGAAGGAAGAAAATACTCTTGAAAAGTGTTGCCGGTGAAAGGTGTTGCGACAAAATGAGCTGAGTCATATAAAGATGGAATGCGAATAACCCAAGAAGCAAAGAGACAAAACCGGCAAAAAATTCTGGAGACGGCCGCGACCCTCTTCAATGAGCAGGGCTACGAGAAGACCACCACTAGAGATATTTCCAAGGCCTGCGGCATGGCCAAGGGAACCATCTTTAATTATTTTCCCAGCAAGGAAACCCTGGCCATGACCATGGTGGCCGAGGCCATGGAAGAAGGTCGGCAAACCTATCTCAAACGCAGGAGCGGTGCGGAGAATCTCTTGGAAGACCTGTTTCTGTTCGTCGCTTCGGAGCTACGTGCCCTCCGTTCGTTTCGGCTCTATATCGGGCCGGTACTGGAAAGCGGGATGTCGGTTTTTGCAAAACATTCAAACTGCCCAGCAGGAGAGGAAGCTCGCCTGGCCCATTTGAATACCGTCGGCAGTATTCTCGAAGATCATGATTTTGAAATCCCAGAAAATTCCGTCACCGTCACCCTGTACTGGTCTTTATACCTTGGACTTCTTGCCCACTGGTCCAAAGATACCTCTGACAATCAACAGGAAACCCTTGCCCTGCTCGACTATTCCATGAGGGTTTTTACCTCGATTATTGCCGGTCATCTCCCTCAACTTGATGACGGAATATGATATGCATTCTTTGACAAAACAGCTTCTCGTAAAAGAACAGACGCGGAAAATTCCCGCCACCTCCTTGTCGCGTCTCTGGTGCCTGGGCAACAGTCATGCGAAAATTGCTGCCTATTTCCTGAACTATGCCATCCGGAAAAACTTTCTCGCCGGCGACAAGCGGCAGGAAGCATTTAATCAGGCTAAGACAAAGGCCGCCCTGCAGTTGTTTGGTACAATGGGCTACCTGCGCGGGGCGGTGATGAAGGTCGGACAGCTCATCGCCAACCTGCCGCAGATCACCGACAGAGAACTGGTGGAGATATTCGAGTCCCTGCAGTTTGAAGCCCCTCCCATGCACTACTCACTTATTCGGGAGGTCTTCCTGGATGAATTGGGCCAGGAACCTGAGGAGCTTTTTGCCCATTTTGAAAGACGTGCCTTTGCCGCAGCCTCGATCGGTCAGGTTCATCGGGCAAGACTCCATGACGGGACGGAGGTGGCTGTCAAGATTCAGTATCCCGACATTGCCAGAACTATTGAATCCGACCTCAAGACCTTGGGTATGTTGCTACGGACCATGCGGCTCAAGGAGGATTTCAAAATACTGCAATCCCATATTACGGATGCCAGACAGGTTTTTCTGCAGGAAGTGGATTATCTGGTAGAGGCCGATTATATGGAGAAAAACCGCCGTATCTTTCAAGATACGGATATAGTGGTGCCGCGCGCCTTTCCCGAGTTTTCCAACAGAAAAGTGCTGACCATGGAGCTTCTGCCGGGTGTTCATCTGCAGCAGTTTCTTGCGGGAAAGCCCTCCCAGGAAAAGCGCAATCACTTTGGCGAACGTATCTCCCGCGCCTTCATTCATTCCTTTTTTCACTGTCGAACCATCTACGCCGATCTGCATCCCGGGAATTTTATTTTCATGGGAGATGGCAGACTCGGTTTCATTGATTTTGGCTGCTTTCAGCAGTTTTCACCGGAGCGCTGGCGTTTTCAGATGGAAAGTGAACAGGCAATGTATACCCAAAACAGAGAGGGGCTTTTGCAGTTCTTTGCCAGGGTGGCACTGGTGGACAGCGCTGACCAGCTTGATCCTGAGCTGATCGAATCCATGTCGCGACAAGTGAGTTGGATTATCAGTCCAATCCTAAGCGAAGGCCCCTTTGATTTTGCCGACAAGCGCTATGTGGAGGAAGGGGTGCAGCTGTTCAAAGAGTTGCTGAAAAAAGGCAGTCTGACCCGCACCGACTGTTTTTACAACTGGTCCAACCGAGCCCTGCTGGGGCATCGTGGTATCATGTATCGGCTGCAATGCAAGTTTGATTACAGTTCCATTTATTTCAATGAGATGCGTCAAGTTATGTCTTGATGGGTCGCCTTCTGGTGATAGCTTTTTTATCTGGTAACCCCGTCCTCGAAAGGAGCCGATGGATATTTGATCCACTCGCTCGAATGATTTTGAGAAATTAAATGGGCGCGCTCATTTGCTTATTGAACTTTTTTTCACCCGTGATATTGTGGGCATGGTCATATTAAACCCACGGGGAGGAAAAGATGAAAACTTTGAAGAAGGCGTGTGCTGTCGGTTTTGGTAGAATTGCAGGATGGGCGTTTCAGCATCATTGGCTAGCGTTGCTGCTTGTGGCGGGGATCGTTGCCTCGCTCGTCGCGCAATTGCCCAAGTTGACTATGGATACCAGCAATGAAAGCTTCTTTCATCACGATGATCAGGTTCTGCTCGATTACAATGCTTTTCGTGATCAATACGGCAAGGATGAATTTATCATCATCACTGTCGATAATCCCAATATCTTCAGCTTGGACTTTTTAGGCAAATTGCGGGAATTCCACCATCAATTGCAGGAAAAAGTTCCTTATATCGATAAAATAACCAGTTTGCTCAATGTCAGGAACACCCATGGCGAGGGAGATGAAATCGTGGTGAGCGATTTTATCAAGCCGTGGCCCCAAAATGCTCAGGATCTTGAAACACTGAAGCGACGTGCCGGGGAAAACAGTCTGTATAAAAACTTTGTCCTGAGCGAAGACGGCAAGACCACCGCAATCATCATCAAGCCACTGGCCTGCAATCCTCGGGCGGACACACTGTTGCAAAATGAGGGTAGTTGTCAGCCCATGACCAACGATCAGAACAGGGCGATGATGGCCGCCATAGAAAAGGTTGTGGCCACGTTCAGGGCAGATGATTTCCCGATCGCCATGTCGGGGATGCCGGTGGTGGTCGATTACCTCAACTTTACCCTTGAAAAAGATTTATCTATTATCATTCCGGCCATGTACATTATGGTCATTGTCTTTCTCTGGTTGATGTTCAGGAGAATCACGGGGACGGTGTATCCGGTCCTGCTCTTTATGCTCTCACTGTTGTCGACGGTTGGTCTTATGGCGGTGTTGGGTATTCCCATGACCAACATCACCATAATCCTGCCCTCCTTTATGCTGGTGGTCGGCATCAGTGATGCCGTCCATATCCTGGCCCTGTTTTATCCCGAATATCAAAAATGCGGTGACAAAAAAAAGGCGATTGTGGCCGCCATGGAACACTCCGGACTGGCTGTGTTGATGACCTCGGCGACGACGGCGGGCGGTTTGTTGTCTTTTGTCGCCGCTAAAATCGCGCCAATCTCGGATCTTGGCCTTGTCGCCCCCATCGGCGTCTGTCTGGCCCTTTTTTATACAGTCTTGCTCCTGCCCGCGCTGCTGGCAATCTTTCCGGTGAAACAAAAGGAACCAGGTGGTCAAAGCGAGAATCTACTGGACAGAGGCTTCCGAGGACTTGCCTCTTTTACCTCGGTTCACAGTTGGAAAATTGTCGGTGTTTTCGCCCTCTTTGCACTTATTGCCTTAAGCGGAGCGTCACAACTGCATTTCTCCCATCTCGCTCTACGCTGGTTCCCGAAGGATGCACCGATACGTCTTGATACCGAGAAGATAGACCGGGTGATGCACGGTACCGTATCCCTTGATATCATCATCGATACCGGCAGACCCGACGGTTTGTACGACGCTGATTTCATCGCACGCCTGCAGGACGCTGCGGCCAGGTACGGTGCCTATCAATACAAGGATCTTTTTGTCGGCAAAGTGCTCGATCTCACCACCGTGCTCAAAGAGACCAATCGTGCACTGCATGAAAACAGGCAAGCGGAGTATCAGATTCCAAAGAGCAAGAAGCTTATTGCTCAGGAGCTTTTTCTCTTTCAGTTAAGCGGATCTGATGATCTTGAAGAAATGGTGGATCAGCAGTTCAGTCAGACTCGCCTGGCCTTGCATCTTCCCTATCGCGATTCCAGCAAGTTCAGAAAGTTCGTGAAATTCGTCGACGCGGACCTGAGAAAAACCTTTCCCGAAGCGACAGTTACCGTGACCGGCGTTAACGCACTCTTCATTGAAATCCTCAACAATGTCATGGTCACCATGGCCAGAAGCTACGGCATCGCCCTGGTGCTCATTTCAGTTCTGATGATCTTTATGCTTGGCAGGCTGCGAATGGGGCTGATCAGCATGCTGCCAAATATCTTCCCCCTGGTGGCGGTGTTGGGACTCATGGGATGGTTCGATATTCCGCTTGATTTCGGAACGATACTTGTCGGCAGTATCTCCATCGGTATTATCGTCGATGATACCATCCATTTTCTCCATAATTTCAGCAGATATTATGCAGAGTCCAAAGATCCGAAGAGTGCAACCTTGCGAACTCTGAAAACGGCAGGCCGGGCAATGCTGGCGACTTCGGTGGTGTTGATGGGAGGGTTTCTCTGTAATCTCTTTTCCGGACTCACCCTGAATCAGTACACGGGCTTTCTCATCGCCGCCACCATTTTTATAGCTCTGGTCAGTGATTTTCTGCTGACTCCCGCCCTTCTCTCCATTGTTTACGGTAAAAAAATACAGGCAACTAACAGCCTTGAGGTGAGCGTATGAGAATTCTCCTATTGAGTGGATTGATTTTGCTGCTGAGCTATGTTCAGGCAATAGCCGGTCCCCTGGAGCAGAGGGGCTATGAGATTGCAGTGGAGGCGGATCGTCGTACCAATGGTTTTGGCGACTGTGTGGCGGATATGAAAATGGTTCTCAGGAACCGAGAGAAGCAGGAAAGTGTACGGCTCATGAGGAGTCGCCTGCTGGAGGTGAAGGACGATGGGGACAAATCCCTAACGATCTTCGATACCCCGCCAGACGTACGTGAAACCGCATTGCTTACCTCTTCCCATAAAGCAGGCGATGACGATCAATGGCTGTATCTTCCGGCCCTGCGGCGGGTCAAGCGTATCAGCTCCAGCAACAAGTCCGGATCCTTTATGGGCAGCGAATTTTCCTATGAAGACTTGGGCAGCCGTGAGGTGGAGAAATATTCCTATCGTTATCTCATGGATGGGGAGGTGGATGGCAAAAGCTGTTATATGATCGAACTGGTGCCGAAGGACCGGGAAAATTCCGGGTACAGTCGAATAGTTTCCTGGTTGGATCAAAAGGAATACCGGCCGCTCAAGGAAGAGTATTACGATCAGAAAAACAGATTGTTGAAGACACTCAAACTGGAGGATTACCGAATATATCTGGGATTTCTCTGGCGAGCCCATCATTTGAAAATGATGAATCATCATAACGGCAGGGAAACCGAGCTGTTCTTCTCGAATCTCAGGTTTGGCACCGGTCTCACGGATGATGATTTCAGTCGCACCAGTCTGCAACAGTCTCGATGAAAACCGCAGTCGGCACCCTCCTTTTGGTGTTGCATCTGCTGACATGTGTCGTAACGGCTCACCCGACCGATCTGCAGGGGAGGGTGGAGGCGGAAGGAATGTATTTCTTTTCGTCGTCTGCCTACCCCGGCCAGCAGGACGGTCTTGGATCTCTTGCCCTGGAGGCGGAGTTTTTCCACAGCTTCCCCTCGGGGGCGAGTGTGACCATTAAACCCTTCGCTCGCCTGGATTCCTCAGACAGCGCGCGAAACCATGCGGATCTGCGCCGCTGCAGCCTCCTCGTCCCTTTTGATGGCGGTCAGATTGTTGCGGGCTTTGACAAGGTGTTCTGGGGCGTCACTGAATTTGTTCATCTGGTGGATATCATCAACCAGACCGATCTGGTCGAGTCCCTTGATGGGGAGGATAAGCTTGGCCAACCCATGTTGCACCTGACGACGGAGCGTTATTGGGGCACGGTTGACGCCTTTCTACTGCCGTATTTTCGGGAACGCACCTTTGCCGGCAGGGCGGGCCGCTTTCGTGGTCCTCTTGTCGTCGATACTCCTGAGACGCAGTTCGAGAGCGGGGCAGGAAAAAACCATCTCGACCTGGCACTGCGTTACAGCAATGCCTTTGGTAACTGGGACTTTGGCATCTATCACTTTCGCGGTACCTCGCGAGATCCGCTCTTTCTCGAAACCGATGAGGACAAAGACCTGCTTGTTCCGTACTATCAACAGATTTCTCAGACCGGAAGCGATCTGCAGTACACCCGTGATCAATGGTTGTATAAGCTGGAAACGCTGTATCAGACCAGCAATCGGGGCGATGGTGGGGCGATAACATGTGGGTTTGAATATACCTTTTTTGCCATCGCCAACACCGCAATGGATGTGGGCTTGATCGGGGAATATATCTACGACAGCCGTGAGACCGCGAAGACTTCACTCTACGACAACGATATTATGTCGGGAATCCGGCTCAACATAAATGATCTTCATTCGAAGGAATTGCTTGTGGGAGTGGTCCGTGATACCAGACGGAACTCCACCGTGTTGCGACTGGAGTACAGTCAGCGGCTTGGTACGGCCTTTAAACTGGAGACCTCCGCCATCTGCTTTCCCGCCATCGATCAAACCGATCCTGCCTATTTTTACCATAAGGACAGCTCTGTTACGCTCAGCATAAGTTACTATTTTTAAGAAAGTTATATATCATTATGCGGATAGGCTGACAGGAGGCGCTGACTGACTCAGGAAGAGTCCCAACCGACCGTACCAAGTATTTGATTTACATTTCCCAAAGGGTCGCACACCTGCCCATTTTGCATGACAACGTTCTCTTTCCCGCCCGCCTATTTTTTTTGCACGCTGCTCCAATGTGTGATAACCATTAAAGAGAATTTAATTCATAGCGCTGCATTTCTCTCCTCATCCCCTTTTAAGCTAATACGGTTGTTGGAATGAATTCATATCAAAAAACCGGTGTACTGTGTTTCTGCGTATTTTTGATCGTGCTCGTAACAGGCACTTCTTTTTTAACAACGAAAACTGAAGGTGAGTCTAATTATAAATCCATAGAAAGTCGTGTTTCAGATGAATTCCTCACAACCCTTTCTTCGGAGGAACAAGCCTGGCTGCAGGCCCATCCGGTAATTAGAGTAACCCAGGATCCAGGATGGGCCCCAGTCGAATTCACTAACGATCAAGGTGAGCCGTCTGGGATGAGTGCGGATTATTTACATCTCGTCGAACAACGGCTTGGCATAACCTTTGACCGGGTGCCGGTAAAGAGCTGGGAGGAGGCGTACGCAGGGCTGAAAAATTGGGAAATTGACATGACAACCAGTGTTGCTTTAACCCCGCAACGCTCTGATATTTGGGCCTTTACCGAGCCTTATTTAAATATTCCCATTGTCATAGCCACGCAATCAAATGTGACGTACCTTGCTGACATAAAAGAACTTTTCAATAAGAAAGCTGCTGTAGTGAAAGGATATGCCATTGAAGATTGGGTAACTCGAGACTTTCCTGAAATTGAGTTGATTCGCGCTCAATCAACCCTGGATGGTCTTGAAATGCTACAGCGAGGTGAGGTTTTCGCCTACCTCGACAATTTGCTTATTATCGGCGATTTCCAGGCAAAATTTAAAGTCAGCAATATAAAAATTGCCGGACAGACTCCGTACACAAACGCGCAATGCATGGCTGTTCGTAAAGACTGGGCACCTTTGGCCGGAATACTGCAGAAGGCGCTCGCCTCGATATCTGAAAAGGAACGCAAGGAGATTTACCGCAAATGGTTACCTGTTCGTTATGAGCACGGATTCGATTATATCCTCTTCTGGAAAATAGCATCTGCTTTTGTGGTAATCCTTCTCATGCTGCTTCTGTGGAATCGACAACTCACCAAAGAAATAAAGTCGCGCAAGCAGGCTGAAGAAGCGCTGCGAGATAGTGAAAAGCGACATCGAAGATACATAACGTCTGCGCCTTATGGCGTGTTTGTAGCCGATGAACAGGGTCGATATCTGCAAGTCAATCCTTCCGTCTGTAATATTACCGGATATACGGAGCAGGAACTCCTCCAAATGGGCATCTCGGATTTATATTTTGAGGACAATGCCCCAGAAGGTGCAAAGCCTTTTCAAACTGCTGTACTAAAAGGAAAATATAAAGGTGAAATGCTTTTTCGCCCCAAAAACTGTGATCGGCGATGGTGGGTTCTGACCGTTGTAAGAATTCCCGACAGTCGATTTCTTGGCTTCTGCACCGACATTACAGAACGTAAGCAGGCCGAAGAAAAAATCTTGGAGGCAAACACACTCCTCAGTTCCGTCCTCGAAGGAACAACCGATGCCATATTCGTCAAAGACAAGAATGGTAAATATCTGCTGGTGAACTCCGGAACCTGTAAAGCCATTGGTCGGGACCCGGAAGATATAGTAGGAAGAAACGACAGTGAACTTTTCCCTGCAGCTTCGGCGGATATCATTAATGCCATAGACCGTCAGGTCATGACGACAGGCAAAACAGTCCTCGCCGAGGAAAAGCTGCAAACCACCGATGGAACGACCTATTGGCTGGTTAATAAAAGCCCGTCCTTTAACGAAGCACATGAAATAAACGGCCTCATTGGCATTTCACGCGATATCACATCAATCAAAAGAGCTGAAGAAGAAAAAGAAAAACTTCAAGAACAGCTCAGGCAAGCTCAGAAAATGGAATCCATTGGCCAACTGGCTGGCGGTGTTGCACACGACTTCAACAATATGCTTGGTGTCATTTTAGGACATTCGGAAATGGCCCTTGAAAAGGTTGATCCGTCCCAATCTCTCTATGGTAACCTGAGAGAAATTCGCAAGGCAGCCGAACGATCAGCCGAAATCACCAAGCAACTGCTGGCTTTTGCCCGGAAACAGACCATTGCCCCTTCTGTTCTTGATCTCAACATTACGGTGCAAAGCATGCTCAAAATGCTTTTGCGTTTAATAGGCGAAGATATTGATCTCGTCTGGCTTCCGACACATGAACTTTGGTCGGTAAAAACAGATCAATCGCAGATCAACCAGATCTTGGTCAACCTCTGTGTCAATGCGCGGGACGCTATCGCAGGTGTCGGCAAAATAGTTATAGAGACGGCAAACTGTACATTGGACGAGGGATACTGCATAAATCACGTGGGTTTTCGGCCTGGAGAATATGTAAAGCTTACCGTAAGTGACAATGGCCATGGCATGAACAAAGAGACATTAAGGCACATCTTCGAACCCTTTTTTACGACGAAAGGTGTCGGCCAGGGAACTGGACTTGGTTTGGCAACAGTGTATGGAACAGTCAAACAAAATAATGGTTTTATCAATGCCTACAGTGAACCGGGACAGGGTGCGACCTTTTCAATCTACCTGCCCCGGCATATTGGAACCAATTGCCTGGTACGATCAGAGGGAATTCCGGCACTCGCGGTGGGTGGCGATGAGGCTATTCTGCTGGTGGAGGACGAACCCGCGATTCTGGAAATGGCCAAGATACTTCTTCAAAATTTGGGTTATAAAGTACTCTCGGCAAGCGGATCGGTGGAAGCTCTCCTGCTGGTCGAAGATTTCCCGGAAACGATCCATTTGCTGATAACTGACGTGATCATGCCCGAAATGAGCGGTCGGGATCTTGAGGAGCAACTCCGAAAAAGCAGACCGGGGATAAAATGCCTGTTCATGTCAGGCTATACGGCCAATATTATCGCCAGTCAGGGAGTATTGGATGACGAAGTGCATTTCATCCAGAAACCCTTTTCAAAACATGAACTGGCTGCTAAGACAAGAGAAGCCCTGGACACCTAAAGGACACCTCTTCATGGGCGAGCCAATCCGACAAACTCATCCTGGTAAAGAGATAGTACTGTTGTTTTGCTAAAAAATGTCGTTGTGACATTGGCCAAATGTCATTTACTGATTTCAGCGCAAAAATAATTGCGAAAGCTGTCGGGAAAAAGTAGTTTTAACACATTGGATCTGTGGCTCTTTTTTGGAAAGGGCTTTTTTAAAAGAGGCCTGAAGAAAGCGATTATTTGTGCGGCCGGGCAAGGTTGTACATTCTAGCGGGTGAGAATCCCGTCCCGGAAGGCTGGCCAGCCACCGGGTAGCGAGTCCTTGGATCAAAGAGAGTAATTTCTGAGATTAAGCGTAGGACAGCAAGACAGCAGGCCGTAAACCGAAAGGCTGAAGGGAACGAGCCCCGAAATGCTTAGTCGGGAGGGACGACGTAGTAAGTAATACGGAAGTCAATATGGATACTGGCGTCAATGGCAAGCTGGTGTTCACCTCCCCGGGGTCTAAGACCATGGCATGTTGGACATCGAGAATGTGCGGTAACCCGGGAGACCCTGTGTGTCTCTCTAAGTAGAGAGTATGCCGGACAACCGAAGAGGGAGGAAGGCAAATGAGGCGCAGGGAGTCGGATAGCCTCGTAGTACCAATGAAGGTGGGTAATGCCGCTGGAGGAAAGGAGGCTACACATGGGAGCGCGGAGTGAGGAGACATCGGCCGTTCACAGCAGCGGAGAACCGGTGGCAACGAAACTGCACCGCATAGCAGAGAAGGCCCGTAAAGAGCCGGGATTCAAGTTCACCAGTCTGTATCATCTGATGAATGAGGAACTGTTACGGGGATGCTTTATGCGGCTGAGGAAGGATGCAGCTGCGGGTATCGACAAAATGACCAAGGATATGTACGCCGAGAATCTGGAAGCCAATTTGTCAAATTTGACTGATCGGCTGCACCGGATGGCGTACAAGCCTCAACCTGTCCGGCGTAAATACATACCAAAGCCGGGCAGTACCAAACAACGCCCCTTGGGGATACCATGCTTTGAAGATAAACTCGTTCAGTCGGGACTCGTGCGGATATTGGAATCAGTGTATGAGCAGGATTTCATAGAAGATTCGTATGGTTTTCGTCCAGCTCGCAGCTGCCATAATGCGCTCAAGGCACTGAGCGAGGCAGTCGAGAACAATCCGACCAATCACATTGTTGAGGCGGATATCAAGGGCTTCTTTGATAATGTGAACCAGGAATGGCTGATGAAATTTCTGGCGCACCGGATAGAGGACAAGAGAATTCAGCGCATGGTGAAACGATTCCTCAAGGCAGGGGTGTCGGAGGATGGCAGCGTCACGATAAGTGATGATGGCACGCCACAAGGTGGTGTAATTTCACCAATTTTGGCAAACATCTACCTGCACTATGCCCTGGACCTATGGTTTGAAAAGGTTTACCGAAAGAGTTGTACTGGCTTTGCCCGGTTGATCCGTTACGCCGATGATTTCGTTGTCTGCTTTCAGTATAAGCCGGACGCGGAAAGGTTTCGTGCAGAACTCGGGAAACGGCTTGGCAAGTTCGGGCTTGAGGTGGAACCAACAAAGACCAAGGTGATGGAGTTTGGCAGATTCGCCGTCCAAAATGCCAAAAGAAGGGGGCAAAAAGCCGAGAGGTTTGATTTTCTAGGCCTGACTCACTATTGCGGAACAAGGAAGGACGGTACAGGTTTTCGGATGAAGCGGGTAACATCCCGCAAGAAGTTTATCGCTAAGCTGAAGATCTTCAAAGAGTGGCTGAAGAAGGCCAGGATACTGAAGACCAAAGAGCTTTGGAAAACAGTTCAGGCCAAATTGAAAGGCCATTATAACTACTACGGTGTAACCGACAATCTGCGAGGGATCGCGCGGTTTGGCGAAGAAGTGAAGAAGCTGCTGTTTAAGTGGCTGAACCGTAGGGGGAAGAAGAACTGTCTTAATTGGGAAAAGTTCAATGAAATGCTGAAGCGATTTCCACTGCCGAAACCACGGATCATGGTCAATATGTTTGACTTTTCTGTGAATTGACTATGTGAGGAGCCGTGTGCGTAAATAGCGCAAGCACGGTTCTGAGAGGGGCCGGCGACAACGGTGAAGGCAAGGCAAATACAGCAGGCACGCAGTAGCTGCGTGCGGCAAGGCGTCAATAAAAGACTAGCTGTGGATGCGTTGTTTCCGTCGGAGAACCCGGTCTACTCGACGTCACCGCACAAAATAAATAGGCAATAGGTGTACTTCCATGATCGGCATTCTGACTGACTCCACCTGTGATCTTCCTGTTTATCTCATTTCCCGGTATAATATCTCCATCCTGCCCATGACGATACGCATGAACGGGAAGGAATACCTTGACAGGATAACTCTCAGCGGAGATTTATTTTATCGGTTGCTCATCGCTGGTGACCGACCGGAAACCGAACCGCCGAGCGTTGATGAGTTTATCAATCGCTATGCGGAAATGTTGTTGCAATATGACCACATTATCAGCATTCACGTCGGGTCGGCCTTTTCGCAAACTGTGCAAAACGCCGGTGCCGCCGTCAGTCGGGGGCGAAAACGGTTTTTTGAAACCCGTCTTAAGGCAAAGCTCTACAAACCCTTTAAAATATCGATTATTGACAGCAAGACTGTCAGTATCGGTGTCGGGCTCCTGGTCGTCAAGGCGGCGAGGCTACTGCAAGAACAACCTGATGCAACAGACCTCGTTGATACCCTTGAAGATTGTGCCGCGAGGCTACGCGTCATCTTTTCGCCGAAGGATCTGTCATATCTCCATCGCTCGAAAAGATTAACAGGCATAAAGTACCTCATCGCTCATCTGGCCGGATTAAAACCCCTCATTCAAGTGGCCAACGGAACGATGGAGAAATTTGCTGCCGTCAGGGGTGTTGAGCATGCTGCTGATGCTATTGTCAAGGAAATCAACCGCGACCTGCGCAGTTCTCCGGAAATTCACTTGGCCATTGCCTACGCAGGCATGCAGGCCGATATCGAGAAAAACATCCTGGCGCATAGGATTACCGATGTTCTTAAGGGAGATCCCGGTTATTTCGAGTCAATCATCGGGCCGACAATCGGGACCCATTGCGGACCGGATGCTGTCTGTGCCGCCTTCCTCGGTGAATAATTACCTGTCATTAGCAGAGAACGGCCTTGCGGCTATCGCTATCGAATGCCGGAAGTCGCCTAGGTACACATATCCTTCACAAGTGATTGACGTCAATTATGCTACGCGGTGGGTAAAGGCACGCTCAAGTGATTTCAATGCCATTCCAGACTGCATTTGCGGCCTTGGGAACTCCTGCGGCGGCCATACATTGCTTCAGTGCCATGCGACCTGATGATGACCGCTATTGTTCATTGAATCTCGACGAAGATGAGGATATGAATGCGCGGCTCTTATATCTGATTGCTGGATGGCCGGTGATTGATCCGTATGCCAGGTATTTGTTTGTAAAAGAAAATAACAACAGCTTACTGGTTGATGCGACGAACGCCTATTGAGATAAATCCCTAGCCACGATAAACGGATTTCTTTATGATACCTTACACTGGGTATAACGTCTCTTCACAAATAGAGATTCAACTCAATGAAATATCTTAGCCCCGCACCACACTTCTAAAAAAGGCAAGATGCCACAAATTAGAAAGCTGTAACCGTAACCAGGCAACCTTTGCTCCGCCGCGACAGTTGCACCTTTCTTTTCATTCCCTCCCGCAATCCTCAACCTCAAAAAAATGGCGACACCATGCCAGTTTTATCTAGGTGTAAGTAGCAAATGGATAACCAAGTGTGCTGCCCGACCTTATTGTACGGAAATCCCTTTGGGAACGCAAATTCCTGGCGGAGAATTCTTCTGCGGCTGCTGGGAAAAACTTGCGTTAGCGGCTATTTTTGGGTTTGTTACGAAATGTAATGGAAACATTTTTCGCCTGATTACATTTTAAAAAGGAGATTCACCCATGGACAAAGTCTTCCTGTATATTATCGCTCTCGGAACTGCGGTTTTTATGAGTTTTACATCCCTCGTTCAAGCCGAAGCTCCCAAGGTGCAAACCCAGGTGCCCGGCTATTATCGCATCCAGCTTGGTCAGTTTGAAATTACCGCCCTTTACGATGGCGCAATTGAGATCGATACCAAGCTGCTGAAAAATGCCAAGGCCACCGATCTGCAACGTCTGCTGTCTCGCATGTTCGTAGGTAATCCCAAGATGCAAACGGCGGTGAACGCTTATCTGATCAATACCGGCGGTCACCTGGTACTGGTTGATGCCGGGGCCGCGAAGTTGTTTGGTCCTTCGCTGGGCTTTGTACTGCAGAACATGAAGGCTTCCGGTTATGAACCGACTCAGGTGGATACGATCCTTATCACCCATCTCCATGCCGACCATATGGGTGGGCTGAATGATGCCGGTGGTCAACCGCTTTTTCCGAAGGCAAAGATTTTTGTGTCTCAGGCGGACAATGATTTCTGGTTGTCACAGAAGGTCGCCGATGGGGCGCCGGAGGCAATGAAACCCTTTTTCAAGATGGCTCGTGACAGCGCCGCCCCCTATCAGACCAGTGGACAGTGGGCAACCTTCTCCGAAGGGAGCGTCCTTGTGCCTGGTATCACCGCAGTTAAAGCCAGCGGCCATACGCCCGGCCATACCGCCTTTGCCGTTGAATCCGATGGGAAGAAGCTGCTCATCTGGGGGGATTTGGTACACGCTCACGCCGTACAGTTTGCCCAGCCAGGTGTTTCCATTGAGTACGATGTCGATCAGCGGCAGGCCATCGCCACCCGGCGCAGCATCATGAGATTGGCAGCGTACAATAAATTTTTGGTGGCTGGGATGCATCTTCCTTTTCCCGGTATTGGCCATGTCCGAGCCGATGGCAAGGGGAGTTACAGCTGGGTGCCGATCGAGTTTGCACCGCTGGCGAAGACGGCAGAGTAAGGAGACAGAGCGTAATTAAAGCACCACAGGCTCCAATTTAGCTCAACGACTGGCGTCTTTCACCGTTGAAGTAACAACAAACCGAGGTGAGATTATGGGGAATCGAATCATCTGCATCAGGTATTGCCGGTACGCCATCCTTTTGCTCGTTTTCACCACTTGCACCTGCGGGGCCGCCGCAAAACAGACGGTTGCCGTCCTCGACTTCGAGAGTATCGGCTCAGAAGAACACCTGGGAAAAGCCGTTGCCGAGATAATGCGCACCGAGTTAGTGGGTGCGGATCGCTTCCGCGTGGTGGAACGGGCACAAATCAAACAGGCTTTGCAGGAGCAGGCCCTGCAGATGAGCGGGGCGACCGATACCCAGAATGCGGTCAAGATCGGCAAACTCCTCGGTGCCGACCTGATTATCGTCGGTTCGGTGGTAAAAATCGGCAATTCCTATACCGTCAACTCGCGGATGATCGATGTCAAAACCGGGGAGGCACAACTCGGCCGCAACGCCACCGGCACCGACCTCAATCTCTTGACCAGCCTCAGCCGGGAGTTGATCGACGGCCTTTTCGGCACAGCCAAGAAGCGAAACGGTGGGGATCTGCCTGCCACGATACCGGCCCCGCCGCAAGCTCCAACATCCTCCCCGCAACCGGCCGTCAATCCGCCACAGACTGCCGCCCTCCACCCCCAGGCCACAAACGATCCGGGAGCGACAACCACCTGGGACTTTGAAACCGGCGACTTGCGAGGCTGGGAAAGCAGCGGCGATGCCTTCAATACCCAACCCACCTTAGGCGACAACCCAACAGCGCGGAGACGCGGTCAACCATCGCAGCACCAAGGCAATTTCTGGATCGGCACCTTCGAAAGACGGCCCAACTCAGGCGAACCCGCCGGTGCCACACAAGGAGACGGGCCACAGGGAACTCTGTTGTCCAAACCTTTCGTCATCCGTACCCCAGCCCTCTCGTTTCTTATCGGCGGTGGTTGCAACTCCTCCACCGTACACGTCGATCTTCTGGTCAATCACCAGGTGGTCCGCAGTGCCACCGGGTTATGCGATGAAACAATGCACCGCGAACGGTGGGAGATCAGCCAGTGGTTGGGAGCAACGGGCCGCATTCGCGTGGCGGATCTTGGCAGCGGTGGATGGGATCATATCAACTTCGACGACCTGCGCTTTGAGGAAAAATCGCCGATTGCGACACCGCCATCTCCATCCGGCACCGGCATCACCTGGGATTTCGAAGATCCGCAACTGCCCGGTTGGGAGCGGAAGGGGGATGCCTTCCTCCATCAACCCACCTATGGCGACAATCCCACCGCCCGCAGGCGGGGCCAAGCCTCCAACCACCAGGGCAATTTTTGGATCGGATCGTTTGAGAACCGGCCAACTCCCGCATCCCCGCCCGGCGGCATCCAAGGCGATGAACCGCAAGGTGAACTGATTTCAAAACCTTTTTTCATCCAATCAGAAACAATCAGCTTCCTTATCGGCGGCGGCTGCCAGGCGGAACGCAACCATGTGGAGCTGCGAGTGGCGGGAAGATCTGCAATGCGGGTGACCGGCGCTTGCTCTGAGACCATGCACCGACTCCGTTGGAACGTTGCCCATCTCCGTGGCCAACAAGCCACCATCCATATCGTCGACCGCTCCAGTGAAGGTTGGGGTCATATCAATGTTGACGATTTTCGTTTTGAGTAGGGTACAAAAGGGTGTTGCAAGAACCGACAATAAGCCATGTAAAATTTAAAATACTCCACTCTACCGCCTGTCGAAAAAAAGATGAATGCGAATCAGCTCTTTCAATACTAACGACGGGGTATCGTGCCTATAATGATGAGCTTTCTTGTGCTCGCGGCCCGACCTTGCCTTGGCGGAGAACACCCCACTGAACGGTTCTATGCCACGACCATTCTACGTGTTTGCCCATAATCCCAACACGCTCGAGGAAGCAGAACTGGCTTTAAAACATGGCGCAAATGCCCTCGAACCTGATCTTATGGTCCTGCCATCCGGTTCTCGTCTGGGGCATGCCCCCTTTACCCCTAACCCAACCGGAATTGTAGTATATCACGATCATCCGACGTACACTCCTCGTGTCCCCTCAACTCTCGATCAATACCTCGACGGAATTCACAGGTTGGCGATAGATCATCCACATCTCGCCCTGCTTGTTTTTGATATAACGACCTCCGCCTCACAGGCAGAATATGGCTTGCAACTCCTGGATTCCATACATAAACATCTCAATTTTGATGGTGTGAATGTGAATGTTATTTTCGCTATAGGAGAACGCTCCCAAGCCACAATAACGGTGAGTACTGGGGAGATTAACCTGGTTTACGAGAACAGCCGAATGGAACGTGGGAATACCGATTATGTAACCATTCCTAGCGCCGACCTGGGGCTGATCTCTTCGATCACCATACACAACGACGGCGGTGGCCTTGGCGATGGCTGGCATCTTGCATCGATCCGGGTCAGTAGTGCCCGCTATATTGGGCCAAATACAAACCATAACGCCGAGTATGTGGCTACCTTCAATGATTGGATCAAGGTTGGAGAAACTAGGACGGTAGCTCTGAGAAAGGTGAAATTCAAATTAATGGCTTGGAGTGTTACGATATGAACTAACTTATTAGTATATAATATTATTCCTGATAATTTGTTCCGGAATGTCTAAAAAGAAATTGGATTGGATGTAATTTTTTTGTTGAAGGAAAGGGGCGCCGTTCGTCAGAAAATTCTGTCATGATCAAAAATAATTATTGAGAACCAGATATGATTGATCCACCTTTTTTGTAAAGAATTGTAAATTTTGCTTCAGGTTCTGGAGAATGGCTTGAATCTCTTCGGCAAAAGTCCTATTCTTTTAAGAGAAAATATATTTTGGGAAGGTAGAATATTCGTATCCCTGTGAAAGGGACTGTCTTTGTTTTGCATGGGGGGCACATTCATGGCCATCTCTTCAATAAGCAGCAATGCAATCTATACTAACCAGTTTGTTCTTAAGGTCAATACGACCAAGTCCCAAACGGAAAACACGCAGAGTTCGGCAAATTCGACTGCATTTGGCGATACGGTGAATATCTCAGCTGAAGCACAAAACCGTCTGCAATCGGTTCAGGCTGCTAACTCAACGGATACGGCGGATACAACTGATACTGCTCAGTCCGATACAACCGGAAAAGCCTCCTCCGGCGGAAGTGGAGCTTCAGCCCCTGCGAAAAGCGGTGGTGCGAGTACCGCCTCATCAGGATCTACAAGCAGTACGTCCACGAGCAGTGCAGATGCAATAGCCAAATTGGAAAAAGAGATCCAAGCCCTGCAGAATGAAATTACATCATTAGCCGCAAAGGCCCTGTCTGACGAAACGGCAAAAAGCGAGATGGCAGCCAAACAGCAGGAGATGGCCGGACTTACTGCCGAGCTGACCCAGCTGCAGACCCAGCAGGCCTAAGTGTGACCTGAGAGGGAAGTTCTCCCGTTCCGAACGTCAATATTATTGAATTTACTTAGCTAGTAATCAAACTGAGTCTGCCTCACCGGCCTCACCTGAACATGAGTCAGATCTCGCCATCGACATCCTCCGCCTTACTTTCTACCTTTTTCATAGAACGTTCACTTTCTCTTCAAATTTCTTTCACAAATTCCTGGTATCCCTTCTCTCAAGTCGTACAAGGGAGCGGTAATAATGATAAAAAAAATGGAGAAGAATGTCATGGAAACCACTAATCAGCAAACCGAGCAGATTGAACCGATACACGCTAAAGACCACCCCGTAAGTCGATCCAGTCTTTTGGAAATCATTCGCAGTTCACAGGTTCTGAAAATCGCTTTGATCAGTTTCCTCACCCTGCTGCTGCAGATCCCGATTCTGATGATCAGCAGTACGGTTAGTGAACGACAGCTGCGGAGTAACGAGGCAGTCGATGAGATCGCCTCCAAGTGGGGCAGAGAGCAGAGCATCATCGGGCCGTTTATCACGGTGCCGTTTGAGAGGGAGGTGGTGCAGGTGCAGCAGACTGCCGGCCAAATCGAAAACCGCCAATCCACCGTCGTGGTCGAATATGCCCATTTTTTAGCTGAGGAGCTGAAAATTGAAGGAAAGACCGAAAACCTCTTTAGGCATCGGGGTATCTTCGAAATACCGGTCTATCGGCTGGCACTGACACTTTCCGGCCGATTCAATCGCCCCGATTTTTCCGATTTTGGTGTGACCCCTAAAAAGATCTTCTGGGAAAGGGCCTTTCTAACCCTTTTGATCTCCGACCCGCGGGCCATCACCGATCAGACGAAACTCATCTGGAATAACGAAAAAATTGAATTCCAACCCAAAAATGGAGATTTTATGCCCGCCAGCAAGGGTATTCAAGTGATGTTGAAGGACCAGCTCAAGGCCGAATCCTTCACCTTCTCGTGTCCACTTGCGCTGCAAGGCAGCCGCGGGCTGTTTTTTGCACCGACGGGGCGTACGACTTCAGCCACTATCGAAGCAAACTGGCCGGACCCGAGCTTCCAAGGAAACTGGCTGCCGGTCGAACAGACCATTGCCGACAGCGGCTTTCGGGCCAACTGGCAGATCACCTCGCTCGGCAGAAATTTTTCGCAGCGCTGGATAGAAAATCAGAAGACGAGCCAGCAGACCCCGGCGGAACTCTTCGGGGTTAATTTTATCCGTCCGGTGGATACCTATCGCATGGCCGAACGGAGTGCCAAATATCAGTTTCTCTTTCTGGCTCTGACCTTCGTTACCTTGTGGCTCTTCGAGGTACTTGCCAAGGTACGCTTGCACGCCCTCCATTACCTGCTGGTAGGTGGCGGTATGTGTCTCTTTTTTCTTCTCGAGCTTTCCCTTGCCGAACATTTGGGTTTTTTTATCGCCTATTTTCTTGCCGCCTCCTCGATAGTCCTGCTGGAAAGCTGCTATTGCCTGGTAATTCTGAAGTCGCCAAAACGGTCAGTTATCCTGGGATCTTTTATTGCCCTGCTCTATGGGTATCTCTATACTCTGCTGGTCAACCAGGACTACGCCCTTCTGGCCGGATCGGTAGGTCTCTTCCTGCTACTTGCCACCATCATGTACCTCACCCGAAAGGTCGATTGGTTCAACATGAAGATATGAGTTGTTGGCATTGTATTGAGGTGGACGTTCACAGTCGATGTCAGCAACGGAGCGAAGACTTGGTCCTTTTCGCAACGGGAGGGAACCTTGAGATTCAGTGTCTATCTGGGAGGTTCGGCCTTCGGATAAACCTTCAAGGCAACATTCTTGCTTTCGACTTAAATTATCTGTAAGGTGCTAAAACAAATTCACAATAGTGCATTCATGCGAATACGACCGCTTTTCTACAATCCATTACTTATCTTTGCAGCGTTGGTCCTCTCGGCGGTGGCGTACGACTGGCGGTCGCCTTTTTTTGTCGCTTACCGGATGGAAGTGCATCTTGCCTTTGTTGTAATCTCAGCGCTGGTGATTTTTTCAGGTATTGCAATCTGGCGATCGTCAGGGTTTGCAAAAACCCGCCCACATTACGCATATGCTGCTGGACTTGCCGCAATAGTTGCATTTGTCGCGTTGCTGGCGGTGGGAATAATGGAAGCAAGGTTCCAGTGGATGCGCCACTGGGTTTTAACGTCTGACCAAGCACGATTGACCACGTTCGGGCGCCATTTCATCGTCGGGTATTGGGATGTTTCTTTCGCAGAAGAGCTAGCCTCGCGTGGGGCTGTGGGTGGTTTTTTTGTCACACACCACAATGTGGTCGGCAAAGATATTGCCTCTATTCGAAAGGAGGTCGATAAGCTGAAGGCGCTTGTGCCCGAAAACGAAACCCGCCACTTATGGCTAGCTTCCGATCAGGAAGGAGGTGGCGTTACTCGCCTTTCGCCACCGCTGCCACCTCAGCAATCCCTGTCCAACATAGTCGCGTTCCATGAGAACAGCGGCGAACGTATTGAAGCGATTCGAGCCTATGCTATTGCCCAAGGCAATGGGTTGGCCTCCCTCGGCATCAACCTCAACCTGTCACCGGTTGTCGATCTCAAAACCCAGACCGTCGGTCCCAATGATCGCTACACGCGAATTTTTGAGAGGGCGATTCACTCAGATCCATTCTTGGTAGCTGCAACTGGATCGACCTATTGCAGTGCATTAGCCACTACCGGTGTCCAGTGTACCCTTAAACACTTTCCCGGAATTGGTCGTGTAATTAACGATACCCATGTCGAAAGCGCAAGTCTGGATGCACCAGCAGAGCTACTGACCCAATCCGACTGGGTTCCTTTTCGAGTGATTATGGACGAAAAACAACCTCCATTCGTTATGCTCAGCCATGTACGCTTGATGGAATTGGACAAACAGTATCCGGTTTCTTGTTCGCATCGAGTGGTAAGTGGACTTCTCCGAGGGGAATGGGGTTTTAATGGGGTGCTTATAACAGATGACTTTAGTATGCGCGCCATTCAAAACAGCAGTGAGGGCATCGGTGGTGCGACTATTGAGGCGCTCAATGCCGGTGTCGATCTCATCTTGATAAGTTACGATTCGGATCAGTACTTTCGGGCAATGTATGCAGTGCTTCGCGCAGATATGAAAGGTGAACTCAATCGCAGCGTTTTGGACAAAAGCAAAACGAGATTAGACTTTGCCGGCAAAGTCGGCTTCGGTATCACAGGTGGTAGCCAGCCAAAGCCGGTCAAAGTTTCTTCTCAGGGATATTGAGGGAGTTAGCATAGAAAATTCCAAAAAAATGCATCGGTTAAACCGTCGATTTTCATGTTAGTCGTCGGCCCATGGGATAAAACCGCTGGGCAATCCAAATGGAGGATTAAATACATTATGTACAAACTCGCAGTGTTTTCAACAGCGATATTTGCTTTTTTTATAGGTTGGGTAGTTTATATGGCTGATACTGGGCAAAAAAGTATTTTCTTTGACCTCGTAAAAATGATTCCTTTCGGAGATAAGATAGGACATTTTTTGCTCTTTGGATTTCTTGCATTGGGGGCAAATATCGTTTTCAAGCTTCGCGGCATGAGAATCGGCAATATTAACCTATTCTACGGAGCAATCGTGATTTTTGTTGTCGTTGTTATTGAAGAAGTAAGTCAGAAATTTATGCCTGGCCGCACTTTTGATATTAATGACATTATGGCAAGTCTGGCTGGGATAGTTGCTTTTAGCCTTATTCCACCTGGCTTTTTGTTGAAAAAACAGGAACCTGGTCAGGCTTGACCCGGTGCAAAAAGGGGAATGGACTCTTTTTTCGTCACTCATTCCATACTGTTGCCCTCGGAGATTCAGGAATTATTGTCTATCTGCTTTTAGCTCCATCGGTTATGATCTTTTGGAATTATGTTGCCCTTTTAAATTTAAAATTGGAGTGAAGTGTTGGGAAGAGGAAATAAAGAATTACTTTCAGTTTTATTTGAATATACAGAAACGAAAGACTTTGAAGATTTTTTGAAAGATTATTGCAGAAGGAAAGGATTTATCTACAGCGATGTGTTCCACGAAGGGGGTCGTGCAGGATTTATTTTATCAATGAGTATGCACTTTGCTTCAAAGAACAAAAAGACCAGTAAATTCTTAGAAAAATGGATTGAGGAAATGGCTGC